>JAFECJ010000025.1 GCA_018242205.1 Pseudomonadota bacterium | reverse complement strand
CACCAGACTACGAATCTGGGGGTCAGAGGTTCGAATCCTTTCGGGCGCGCCATTATTTTCAATGACTTAGGTCTGGTCGAGCCGTCCGCGTTACCGGATGTTACCGAAAGCCGATTTTGCTTCAGAGCGCCCTCGCGATCCCTATCAGCGCCGCCCTCTTTACCACTCTGATCTGGATGAAATCCGCCGCTCCGGAGCGACAAATTATATCGTCCACTTGTTGAATTCGCGCTGTTTCTCGACCTGCTGTTCAGGGCCGAAACCCAGCACTCTGCTGTGGCCTAAATCATCGCGCCAGCGGACTATGGCAAAGCGCGGCAGATCCGAAGCCACACCCATCGGCACTCTGTCCTTCAGCACCACATTCTATGACGTCATTCTCACGGGTGGCGGCAACAAAGTGCTGAGTTCGATATTGAAGCTGCTGCACAACCGCATTGTTCTGCTGCGGCGAACCTCGATATCGGAGCCGAATCGACTGCCGGAGACGATCGCGGAGTTGACCGATATCTTCGACGCGCTGTGCGCGCGGTACGAAGCGGCCGCAGGCAAGCCGTCGGTTCATCATGTCCGCCAGGCTGCCCGGACTGCCCTCCGGGCATTGCGCAAGACCGCGGGGTATCCATAACCAGAGTTCACTGTCTCTCTAGAAATGGTCGCCTGGATAGCTAATACATGCGGACGCTAACTATCTCTCCTCGATTCGCTCCCATCGATGATGAGGCATGAGTCTCTCGGGAGCGTGATTTCAAAAATCGACCCGCCTCCCGGGGATGTCCGATACAGCGCGCGTCCGCCATGCGCCTCTGCAATGGCGCGGACGACCGACAAGCCGAGCCCGGTGCCGCCGAACTGACGTGAACGCGAAGGCTCTGCTCGCGCAAATGCATCGAAGGCATGGGGCGCGAAGTCAGCGTTCAGGCCTGGTCCCTCATCTTCAACCGACAGCACGATGTCGGCCTTCTCGGTGCGCATCTGGATTCGGAGCGCTCCTGACGTTGCGTAGCGCCGGGCATTTTCCAAGAGCGCGAGTAGCGCTTGCCGGATTCGCGTCGCGTCGCAAACCAGTGTCATGGGTTGCGTTGTGACCTCAACGGCGAAGCCGGCCTCGGTCAGCGCCGGTCGCATGGCGTCGACCGCCCGGAAGAGCTCCGCTGGAAGGTCTGCGGGTTCGAGACGAACTTCAAGGCGCCGGCTATCCGAGAGCGTTACGATGCGCAGATCGTCTACCAGGCGCGACAAGCCTTCGACCTGCGACAGGAGAGTTTTGAACAAATCGTCGCCGGGCTCGAACACGCCCTCGGTGAGCCCCTGCAGGCGACCGCGCAGGATCGTCAGCGGCGTTCGCAATTCGTGGGCGATTGCGGCATTCCACGATGCCATCGAGTCCGCAGTGTCCTGCAGCCTCTGAGCCATCGCGTTGAAGTCATCCACCAGTTGTGCGGTTTCACCGAGGGAACGGTCGCCGGCGGCCGCACGTGCCGTCAAATCTCCGGCCGCAATCTTGCGGGCGCTTTCGGCGAGAGAATTGAGTGGTGCAAGGATACGCCGAGCCAAACGGAGCGCGACGCTTATCGCGATGACGAGGCCGACAAGCAGAAAAACAGCGATCAATGCGAAGTCAGATGGCTCCGGGAGAAGCGAAGGCGGACCCGGCGGTGGCGGAAACCAGATTAGATAAGCGGTGTAAAAAATGAACGATCCGACAAACACCATCAGAACTGCGATAGTGGCCACGGCAGTCATCGACAGCGCTATTTGTCGACTTAGGCGTTTCATACGGACGCCAATCGGTAGCCGATCCCGCGAACGACCGACATCATGCCGGTTGCGCCGGCATTATCGAGCTTGCGACGGAGATTGCTGATGTGGCTGTCGACCGTGCGCTCCAGTGCGTCGCCGCCCGGCAGGCAGGCGTCGATCAGTTCGCTGCGGCCGAATGCCCGCATCGGCGCTTTTGCCATATGCGCGAGCAGCCGGAATTCCGTCAGGGTCAACTGCAGCGGTATCGATCCATCTTCCATGAGGACCTTCGCGAGATGGCTATCGAGGTCGACTTCGACTTTTCCGATCCTGAGGATGCTCCTGTTGCCTGCGCGACTTGATCGTCGCAGCACGGCCTTGGCGCGGGCGACAACCTCAGCAGGATTGAATGGCTTGACCACATAGTCGTCGGCGCCCAGACGAAGTCCCTGCAGGCGATCGATATCCTGATCGAGTGCTGTGATCATGATGACCGGTGTCTCGCCACGACGCCGCAACTCGCTTAGCACCTCCCAGCCGTCGACTCTCGGCAGCTTAATATCCAGAAGAACGAGGTCGGGCCTCAGGATGGAATGTTGATCGAGGGCGATTTGACCATCTGCGGCACTCACGGTCCGAAACCCCTCCCGAACAAGATACGCGTCGAGAATCTTGGCGATCTCCGGCTCGTCCTCGGCAACTAAAATGAGTTCGTTCATTCTTGACCGTTCAGCTATTCGGGCGCGGAGTGACCGGATCGGTTTGCATCATGCTGTCCCTTAGGCAAGCCCGGATCAGCGGGCCTAGTCTTCGGAATTATCGTCCGGGTCGTCGTCATCGTATTGGCGATAGTCATAATCCGACCATCCATCGCTGTGACGCCAGCCATAGCCTGGGTACCAGCCGTAGCCGGTGGATCCGTCGGGAAGATACCGCCATGAATAGTACCCATAGTAGCGTGCCGGTCGATTGGGACGGCAGGTGCCCGAGGGCGTGACGTGCCAATGTTGTCCGCATTGCCAATCGGTCTTCGTGACGTAAATCCGGTGAGACGCATTCGCCACTGGCATTGCCCCCGCGCCGCCACCGAAGATCGACAGTGCTCCCAAAAAGAGAACAGACTGCATCAGCATCTTTGTCATTGGATCTACAGAGCTCCCATCTTCGCCGAGGTTCGCGACCCGACTCCTTGTTTCTGAATATAGTGGCCGAATTCCTCACGAAGCGAATCTTCAAGGCCCGGAAACTGCGCCGCCGAGATTCCCGCAAGCGTCTGATCTAACGACGAAATCCAGAGGTTGTCGCTGCCGCCGTCTGGCTATAGTCGACGCTCTCCATCGAGCCTGCACAAAGCCTCCACAACCGTCCAATGCGCGCCGCATAGGTGATGCGAACCTCCGGTTACCGCCTCGGCGCGCCGGTCGGACGGGGCCGTCCGAAACTTCGTGAAAGTGAGTGCCTGTGCAGACCCGTTTAACGATCGCAAGGATCGCAGCTCTCGCAATCGCCATGGCGCTTGCAGGCTGCAAGCCCGCGTCGAACGACAATGCCGCTGCAAGCGCAGCAGGGAGCCATCCCGAGGTTGGTGTCGTCACCTTGCGGCCGGAGGCGGTGGCGATTGCCGCGGAACTCCCCGGGCGCGTGGTTGCTTCCTTGACGGCAGAGGTCAGACCGCAGGTCTCCGGCATCATCCAAAAGCGCCTGTTCACGGAAGGGAGCGAGGTCGCCGAGGGAATGCCGCTCTACCAGATTGAGCCTGCTGCTTACCGGGCTGTTTACGACAGCGCGCGCGCGGCCTTGCAGAAGGCCGAAGCGTCGGTCCCGAGTGCAGAGGCCAAAGTCGAGCGCTATCAGAGCCTCGTCAAGCAGAACGCCGTCAGCAAGCAGGACTTCGATGACGCCGTTGCAACGCTGGCGCAAGCCAAGGCGGACGTCGCGACCGCCAAGGCCAAAGTTGAGACCGCTAAAATTGATCTCGATTACACGACAATCAAAGCGCCGATCGGTGGGCGGACCGATAAATCGTCGTTGACGCCGGGCGCTCTCGTGACGGCGGGCCAGAGCGGCGTTCTGACAACAATCCGCACGCTCGACCCGATCTTCGTCGATGTCACCCAATCGAGCACCAAACTGCTCGATTTGCGGCAATCGGTCGATGCGGGGCGTGTCAGGGTCGCCGGTGCTAATGTCGCTGTGAAACTGAAGCTTGAGAACGGCTCGGTCTATCCGCTGACTGGCAGGCTTGAATTTTCCGAGGCCAATGTCAGCACGACTACCGGCACATTTACTGTCAGAGCCATCTTCCGCAATCCGCAACGGCTTCTCCTACCGGGCATGTATGTTCGGGCGATTGTCGAAGAGGGGGTGGCATCGAACAGCTTCCTCGTGCCGCAACGCGCCGTTACCCGAAACACCAAGGGAGAGGCGACTGCCCTGTTTCTCGACCGGAATGGCAAGGTCGAGGAGCGCGTGTTGTCCGTCAGCCGCAGCGTTGGCACCAACTGGCTGGTTGGCGCCGGCATCGTCGACGGCGATCGCCTGATCGTCGAGGGGGCGCAGTTCGTGCAGGTCGGCCAACCGGCCAAAGGCACGGAGGTCGTTCTCGACGGCTCTACCGGCGACGTCAGGGAACGCCGCGCGGCCGAACCGCGCGATCGGGCGACCGCGGGCTGAGCGATGACTTCCGCGTTCTTCATCAATAGGCCGATTTTCGCCTGGGTCATCGCCATCGTTATCATGCTCAGCGGCCTCTTGGCCGTGAGCACGCTGTCGATTTCGCAATATCCGGAGATCGCGCCTCCATCCATTCAGATCAGCGCGAACTATCCCGGCGCCGACGCGCAGACGGTCGAGAATTCGGTGACCAAGATCATCGAGCAGGGCATGACCGGCCTCGATAACCTCGACTACATGACGGCGTCGTCGACCTCGAGCGGACAGGCCGACATCACTCTGACCTTCACTAACAGGGCCAATCCGGACGTCGCGCAGATGCAGGTGCAGAACAAGCTGCAGCTTGTTACGGCGCTCCTGCCCTCTATCGTTCAGACCGGCGGCCTTACCGTCACCAAGTCGTCCAGTGCATTCTTGATGGTCGTGGGCTTCGTCTCGACCGACGGCCGGATGAGCGAGACCGACCTCTCCGACTACGTCAAGAACTCGCTTAACGACACGCTCAAGCGTGTCGACGGGGTCGGCAATACACAGCTCTTCGGCGCCGGTTACGCGATGCGCATCTGGCTCGATCCGGACAAGCTTCTGAAATACGCATTGACCCCGGCCGATATCGCCGCCGCGATTCAGGCTCAGAATACGCAGGTTTCGGCCGGCCAACTGGGCGGTCTGCCGGCACGCAAGGGCCAACAGCTCAACGCCACCGTCACCGCGCAGAGTCGGCTGCAGACGCCGGAGCAGTTTCGCAATATTATCTTGAAGAGCGCCCCGGACGGTTCGCTCGTTCGTATCGACGATGTCGCAACCGTTGCGCTCGGCGCCGAAGACTATACCAGTTCGTCGACTTACAACGGCCAGCCGGCGACCGGCCTCGCCATCAATCTTGCAACCGGCGCCAATGCCATCCGTACGGCCGCCGCCGTCAAAGACGTCATCGGCCGGCTTGCGCCGACCTTTCCGCGGGGGATGAAGGTCGTCTATCCGTATGACACCACGCCCTTTGTCCAGATCTCGATCGAGGAAGTGACGAGGACACTCGTCGAGGCGATTGCCCTCGTCTTCCTCGTCATGCTGGTGTTCCTGCAGAGCTTCCGCGCCACGATCATCCCGACGCTGGCGGTGCCGGTCGTGCTCCTGGGCACATTCGGCGTGCTCTCTCTACTCGGCTATTCGATCAACACGCTGACGATGTTCGCCATGGTGCTGGCCATCGGGCTTCTGGTCGATGACGCCATTGTGGTGGTCGAGAATGTCGAGCGCGTCATGCACGACGAGGGTTTGCCGCCGCGCGAAGCTACCGTCAAGTCGATGACGGAGATCACGGGCGCCTTGGTCGGGATCACCACCGTCCTTTCGGCTGTGTTCGTGCCGATGGCATTCTTCGGCGGTTCCGTCGGCGTCATCTATCGCCAGTTCTCCGTCACGATCGTTTCGGCGATGGTCCTGTCGGTGCTCGTGGCGCTGATCCTAACGCCGGCGCTTTGCGCCACTATTCTGCGGCCGTCGAAGCCGCACGAAGAGAAGAAGGGGATATTCGGCTGGTTCAATCGCGTGCTCGAACGCGGCACGGATGCTTACCACAGGGGTACGACAGCCGTCCTGCAGCGGCCGCGGCGCGGATTGATTGCATTTGCGGTGATTGTTGCCACCGCCGGCGTGATGTTCACCCGGCTGCCGAGCTCGTTCTTGCCGGAAGAGGACCAGGGCATACTCATGGTGGTGACGCAGTTGCCGGTCGGCGCCACGGCCGACCGGACGCAGCGCGTGCTCGATCGGGTCACCCGCTATTTTCTCGATCACGAGACCAAGGCCGTCGATGGCATCATGACCGTGACGGGCTTTTCCTTCTCGGGGTCTGGCCAGAACGTCGGCATGGCCTTCGTGCGCTTGAAGGATTTCGTCGACCGCAAAGGGCGCGATCTGTCCGCGAATGAAATCGCGGCGCGGGCGATGGCGGTGTTTGCTCGCATCAGAGACGCGAAGGTCTTCGCATTGGCACCACCGGCCATCGAAGGATTGGGCACCAGCAATGGGTTCGATTTCTACCTCAAGGACATCAGCGGTGCTGGCCACGACAAACTCATGGCCGCGCGAGACCAGTTAATTGGCCTCGCGGCGCGGAGTAGCCGTCTGAAAGCCACCCGTCCAAACGGCCAGGACGATACGCCGCAATACGCGGTCGACATCGATCAGGAGAAGGCGAGTGCGCTCGGCCTCAATCTTGCTGATATCAACGCAACACTGTCGATGGCCTGGGGTGGCCGATACGTAAACGATTTCATCGACCGTGGCCGCGTCAAGCGGGTCTATCTGCAGTCGGCGCCGGACTTCCGGATGGAGCCAGAGGATCTCGACCGCTGGTATGTCCGAAACGCCTCCGGCACGATGGTGCCGTTTTCGGCCCTTGCCTCCGGCCGCTGGAGCTTCGGCTCGCCGCGCCTCGAGCGCTACAATGGCTCACCGGCCGTCGAGATCCAGGGTGATGCGGCGCCCGGGGTCAGTTCTGGCGACGCCATGGCCGAGATCGATCGCCTGGTCGGTACTTTGCCGGCCGGCTTCGGCCATGAATGGACGGCGCTGTCCCGGCAGGAGCAGCTTTCCGGCAACCAGGCGGCATCCCTCTATGCGTTCTCCGTTCTGGTGGTCTTTCTCTGTCTTGCCGCGCTTTATGAGAGCTGGGCGATTCCTCTCGCCGTCATGCTGACGGTCCCGGTGGGCGTTTTGGGCGCGCTGGCTGCCGCACTCCTCCTCGGCCAGAGCAACGACGTCTATTTCAAAGTCGGCCTGCTGACGACGATCGGGCTCGCCGCCAAGAACGCGATCCTGATCGTCGAATTCGCGATTGCCCGCCAGGACGCGGGATTGGGATTGATCGAAGCCACGCTGCTCGCGGCCAAGCAGCGCCTGCGTCCGATTCTCATGACGTCCTTCGCCTTCATCCTTGGCGTCGCGCCATTGGTGGTCGCCCGCGGCGCCGGTTCGGGCGCCCAGAATTCAATCGGCATCGGCGTCATGGGCGGCATGATCGCCGCAACCGCACTCGGCGTATTCTTCGTGCCTCTGCTGTTTGTCTCCGTTCGTCGCGTGTTCAAGGGCGCGCCACGGCCCGATGTGCTGCCGGCCGTCGACGGCGCTAGCACGGAAGACGCGCGAAGGATCCGCGACCCGTGACAGCGAGAGGCTCATGAGAATGCCCAGATCGACGGTGCGCCCTCGGCGCCGGATTGCGCCATGGAGGCGCGTCTGCACGGTGTCGTTCGCCGCCTCATTGTTGGGCCTGGCAGGGACAATGCTGACGGGATGCGCCATTGAAATTCCGTTGGATGCGTCAAAGCCGGCACCGGCCGCGCAGCCGCCGGCCGCCCCTGCCAAGCGTACAGGCGGTTCGAGCTTTGCCACGACCTTGTTGGTCCTTATCGCCATGACGCTGAGCGGATGCGCCGTCGGTCCGGACTACCAAACGCCGCAATTCGCAACTCCGGCGCAATGGAGCCGGGCAGAGGCGACGAATCCGTCACAGCCGCCGCAACTGGCACAATGGTGGAGACGACTTCGCGATCCCCTGTTGGATCGGCTCGTTGACGAGGCGGTCGCCGGCAATCTCGACGTCGCCGCCGCGAAGGCCCGTATCCGGGAGGCACGCGCCAGTTACCGGCAAGCCGTCGGCGCGCTGTTCCCGGCCGTCACGAACAGCGACTCGGTCAGGCACGCCAAAGGCGCAAGCTCGCAATCGCAGGCAGCCTCCAGCGCGCCGGCCGTGGGTAACACGTCGCCGTCGACTCTGTATCAAGCGGGCTTCGATGCAAGCTGGGAGCTCGATCTGTTCGGCGCGAACCGGCGGTCGGTTGAAGCTGCCGTCTTCGGCATCGAGGCCGCCGATCAGGAACTCCGCAGCGTGTTGTTGACCCTCGTCGGCGACGTCACATCCAACTACGTTCAGGCACGCGGCTATCAGGCGCGGATCGCACTTGCCCGCCGCACCGCGGCGTCCCAGGACGAAACGACCCAGATCACCCGCAACCGGCTCGCCGCCGGCACCGCTACTGCGGCCGATGTCGCAAACGCGTCCGGCCAGGCGGCGACCACGCGTGCAGTGATCCCGACCCTCGAGATTTCTTACGCCGAGGCGGTGCACCGCATCTCCGTGCTGACGGGCCGGTCGCCAGCGGCCCTCGACGATCGGCTGGCGAAAGCCAGGCCGATCCCGGCTCCGAAACTGCCGATCCCGACCGGCGTTCCAGCGGACATCCTGCTCGCGCGCCCGGACGTCCGCCTCGCGGAACGTCTATACGCGCAATCTACCGCCAGGATCGGGCAGGCAGAAGCCGCGCTTTATCCCAACGTCAGTTTGACCGGAAACATTGCAACGGCAGGGGCCAAGCTCGGCGATCTTGGCAGGAACTCGTCGATCAATTGGTCGTTCGGCCCCACCGTGAGCGTGCCGCTCTTCAACGCCGGCAAACTGCAGGCTGCTGTCGAAATGGCGCAGGCGCGCCGCGATCAGCGCTTCGTGGCCTACCAGTCCTCGGTTCTCACCGCGCTCAAGGACGTCGAAGATGCGCTGCTCTCGTTCGGCAAAGAGCAGTCCCGTAGTCGCGCGCTCACTGCAGCCGCTACGGCTTATCGCCAGGCTGCAAATCTTTCGCAATCTCTTTACCGGGCTGGATCATCGAGCTTTCTCGATGTCCTGACGGCCGAACGTTCGCTCTATGGCGCCGAGGATTCTCTGCTTCAAAGTCGGGTTCTGATCGCCACCGGCTACATTTCGCTCAACAAGGCGCTCGGCGGGGGATGGGACGGCTACGTCGACGCTTCCAAGCCAGAGGTTGTTGACGCAAACACCGGCCCGCATTTGATGCGCCACGACTAGTCTGCCTTACGGTCGCGTCTCTTCGCTGGGTCTCACAGCCGTTATCTCATTACCTTTTCAAATCGAAAGAACTCCCCGCCACCGGGCATGGCGTCATGGAGAGAATCTTCTGGCATTCGGTGGTGCGCGTTGAAGAATTCGACGATCTTGAAACCGCATTTGTTGACATAGAAGTGAATGTTGCGCTTCTCGAAGTAGGGTGTGTGCGTGCCCCAGACTTCTGTCTCGGGATAGCGCGCCTCAATGGCCTGCCAAGCTTTGTGACCAATGCCGCCGCCATGCTCCGCCGGAGATATGAAAAAGAGCTCCAGCGCGTTGTGATGGGTGACATCATCGATGCTCAGCACGACGCCGCCGACCTTTCGGCCGTTCGAGGCGATATGAAAGATGGCCGTGCCCGGCTTACCGAACGATTCGTCGACGTCTTGATCGGACGGTATCGAGCCCTCTGTGACCGAACCGAACGCTTCGATAACGGCGACAGCAAATGATTCCCGAAGCGCTCGTTTGAAGTCCGTCAAGTCCGCTTGTCCGGCTGGTTCGAGCGTGACGCCGCTCGCTCCCCTTTCATTCTTCAAGAGCTTTCTCCCGCGCAACGTGATGTCCTGGCATGGTGGATCGTCCAGATGGACATTTTTTGACAGGATGCAGCGGTCCATTCGCTCCTTTGGGCCGATATGGTTGCTGAAAGCGGGGGTGTGTTCATCAGGGCTCCATCGAGTCTCCACAGAGCCTCGACAGAATCTGAGGTACCTCGATCTATAAGCCGGCGCGTATTGATCTGCTGCGATTGACGCGACGTCTTATAGGCGACGAATGAATTACCATGCGAGCCGTGTGGATACGGCTAAAGCCGTACAATGGCCGATTTCGGCGGCGCTCCGAACGAAGATTGCGATCTGTTGCTCAGTGCTGGCTCGATTGGGCTGCGCCAGCGCCAAGGAACGGCGACGGCTCGTCTTCCGACTTCTGCGCGCCCCGCTCAGCATGCGCGCCTGGTTCATCGATCTTCACAGGATCTGTGGCCGCATACTGGTCGACACGATTCCGTTCGATCTGGCCAACAAGCCGGCACGGAGATTTCTGTGCAACAATCTGCGACCGGCGCAGCGATCGCGCATTCTCGCTTACCATTACGATGCGCTTCTGAAGATCTTGGGTGACCAGCATGTCCGCGACCTCATTACGGGCCGGCATCTGGCCGTTGCCGCCTTTACGGGTCGAAGCGGCGGCGGTTACGAACTCAGGCTGGAGCGCAGTCCCACATGGTCGCGAGAAGGAGAACTGACGTGTCGATTGCTCGTTCAGGACAGTCAAGTGACGGTCGCGACCACCACCTTCGCGATCGGCGCCGATCATAAAGATGGTGCCTCGTACTTCCTGCTTGGCGGGCTGCAAGGGAGCGCCAGGCATTACGGAAAATCGCTGACGGTTCGCGTGACCAAGGATCTGTTCGGGCTGCGGCCGAAGGACCTTCTGATGCACGTCGTTTACGCCCTCAAGGAAGACTTCGGCGCCTTGGAAATCCGGGCATCGTCAAATCTTGGACATGCGAGCAGGAGCGCCTGTCGGGCACGAACCTGGGTCGCAGACTACGATCGATATTGGATTGAACTCGGCGCGACGCCGAATGGGCCTTACATGTTCAAGCTGCCGCCGCAGATGCGCATGCGATCGATCCATGAGGTGGCCCCGTCGAAGCGAAGTGCCTGGCGCGCTCGCCATGCTCTCTTGGACCGGATTATTACCGACGCCCGTCAAGTTCGGTCGAACTGTCGCAATGCCATGCTTGGCCCACTTGCCGAATGAGGGGCGTGCACTCCAGACGCGCGCCCGGACCGCGGAGCCTCGCGCAAATCCAAAAATCTTCTCGAGGACATCAGTCCCTTAAAGTTCCGCCTAAGCTCGTTCGCGCCCACGCCGCATGGCAGAGTGGCGGCCCATTACGAATGGGGAAGGAGGACCGTAAGCTCAAGTTTACTTGGATGGGCGCTGGCCCTTTAACGCAAGTTCGCGGAAGAGGCGCTTAACGTTACAGTGAGGAGTTTCGATTGACCGGCCGGTCAGCAATTTCGCGCCTTCGTGTGTCCACGTCCGAGGACACCGAGTTGGGTGTTCTAACGGCACCAGAGGTGCGCCAGGAGGAGGCAGAAGTTTACGTGCGAGTGCGAGCTTAACGATGTGCGGACTCCGAGGCCTATTTGTCCCTTGAACTCTATTCCACCTTAATATTTGCCTTGGTCACGACATCGCGCCACTTAGCGCTGTCGTCGGCAATACGCTTGACCAGAACGGCCGATCCATCGGCGAGAACGTCGATGCCGGATGCCAGCAGGCGTTCGCGCACTTCGTCCGACTTCAAAGTTTCGACGACGTCGCGTTCGATCTGCGCGCGCAACGGCTCGGGTGTCGACTTTGCCACCAGCAGCGCAAACCAGGCGCTGGTATCGAAACCGGCAAGGCCGGATTCCGCGATTGTCGGTTCCTCGGGCATCGCCGGGGCGCGCTCCGCCGTCGTCATGGCGAGGGCGCGGAGCTGGCCGCCGCGTATGAGCGGCAAGGCTGTCGGCAGATTGTCGAACATCACCTGAACACGGCCGCCAAGCAAATCCTGCACCGCAGGGACGCTTCCCTTGTAGGGCACATGCAGCATTTCGATGTCCGCGCGCTGCTTGAACATCTCGCCCGTGATGTGGCCGTTGGAGCCCGACCCTTGCGATGCGTAAGCCAGGGCGTCCGGCTTCCGGCGGGCGAGCGCGATCAAGCCTTGTACATCGGTGACGGGAAGGTCCTTGTTGATCACCAGCACATTGGCCACGTTGCCGGTGCGGGTGATCGGCGCGAGATCGCGGCCGACGTCGTAGCCGAGCTTCGGGTAGAAAATCGGGTTGAGCGTCAGCGCGCTCGACGCCACCGCCAGCAAGGTATGGCCATCGTGCGGAGCGTGGATCACGGTGGAGACGCCGATAGCTCCATTGGCGCCAGGCTTGTTTTCGACCACGACGGTGTTGCGCCAGCGCTTCTGCAGCCCCTGCGCGAGCACGCGGGCGATGATGTCGCTCGTGCCGCCGGCTTGATACGGCGACACGATGGTGACGTTGCGCGACGGAAAGTCCTCGGCGCCGGCTGTCGCCGTCATCACGACAAGGGCGAGAACGCAGCTCAGGCGAGTCAGCATCGGCATCTCCTTGGCAAATAGCCGGCGCGGTATTGGGGCTTAGCGGGCGTCGCGTTCGTCGCTGTACCAGTCGGGTTTGTGCGGATAGTGCGGTCCGTCATAGATCTCGACGACGACGGTTTCCTCGCGCGCAATCGCCGGTCCGTGGGTCAGGCCCTTCGGGTTGCAGTAGAACGCGCCGGGCGTCAGCGTCACGCCCGTCGAGGTGTATTCATATTTGCCGCTGAGGCAAAACATCATTTGGTTCGAGGCGTGATAGTGCGGCGAGGGGATGCCGGCACCCTTGTCGAACTTGATGAGCGCGACAGACGCACCGGTTTCCTCGTCGCGCCAGAGCATCTTTTCGTGGACGCCCTTCAGCGATTTTTCACGCCACGGCATGTCGGCCGACTGGATCAGGATTTCCTGGAGATCGGGAGCGCCTTCGGGAAGTTTAGTCATATTTACCTCGACATTGACCGGATGGGTTGCAGCCGCGAGCCGAAAAGGCCTTCGGCGTTGGCTTTGCGAATTTTGTGCTTCGTCGCATGCGGCAGGTGGCCGAGATCATGTTCCGCCGAGGGCGCGCCCATGGGAAACGGCCAATCGCTGCCGAGCAGGATTCGGTCGTCGCCGACGATCTCGATGATCGCCGCGAGATACGCCGGCGAGTGCACAAGACTGTCCACGTAAAAGCGGCGCACGGCGTCGTTCGGGTTGAGGTCGAGTTTCGGCACGCCCGGCCGGTTTGTCGTGGCGCCCATCTGCCAGCGGCCGCACAAAGCCGCAACGCAGCCGCCACCATGCGCGAGAATGACATTGAGGCCCGGAAAGCGGTGCATCACCCCGGCGAATACGAGGTTCGCCGCGGCGATCGTGGTTTCCACCGGATTGCCGAGCAGGTTGGTCAGGTAGAAGGGGTCGAGTCTTTGATCGGGCGTCGAGCCGGGATGAATGAACAGCGGCAGCCTCTTGTCGCTCAAGGTCTGCCACAGGGCGTCATAACGCCCCGAGGCATAGGTGAGCGCATTGAGTTCGGTGCCGCAGACAACGCCGGCCCAGCTGCCGTCGAGATCGGCAGCGATGCGGGCGGCCGCTTCAGGCTCTTCCAGCGGCAGATAGGCGAAGGGACGCAGCACCGGGCTATGCGCGGCGCAGACATCGCAAACGCTGTCATTGACCAGTTTGGCGTAATCGGCGCGATCCGCCGGCGACAGGTCCGGCCGGAACAGCGGCGGCGGCACCGAAACGACCGCGCCGTCGAGGCCATCGCAACGGATGCGGTCGACGAGGCCGCTGACTCTCGACAGGGGATTGAGCGGAACGCCGTGGGCGCAGATATGCAGCGTGCCCGGTGTCGCCGTCATGCCGAAACGGCCTTGCTCCGCCGCGGCGATGACTTTCGGCGGAATGATGTGCGTGTGGACGTCCCATCCGCCCAAGGCTGCGGCTTCGCTCATGACGCGGTACCCGTTATCTCAATCGGCAGTCCAGGTGACCGACTTCATCTCTGTCAGGCGCGACAGATAGGTCACGTTCGATTTGTTGGTGAGCCGGTGAACCGCCCGCATCTCATTGATGAAAATGAAATGCCCCATCGGCTCGTCGGTCGCGATCTTCTGACCGAAGATGGTTTCGATCTCGCCGACGCCGCCGGCGAGGGAAATCACCAGGTAAGGGTGATAGTGGATGTGGAAGTCCAGCGTTTCGCCAGGTTCGAGCTTGATCTCCCACATGCGGATGAGCTCGTTCTCGAGCAGCAGTTTGCTGCCGATGTCGCGCAGCTTGATGCCGCGTTCCGCCGCCAGTTTCAGGCCGTATTTGTCGCCCATCTCGACGCTCCGTTAGGCGATGACGGCGATGGCGTTGATTTCGATCAGATAGTCCGGCGAGGTCATCTTGTTGATCTCGACCATCGTCGAGGCCGGAAGAGGTTCGCGGAAATACTGCGCGCGCACCTTATGAATGGCGTCGAAGTGCTCCATGTTGCGAACATAGACATCGACGCGGCAGATGTCCTCGAGCGTGCCGCCGGCGGCTTCCACCGCGGCCTTGAGGTTTTCGCAGACCTGCTTGGTTTGCTCGGTGACATCGCCGATGCCGGCGATGGTGCCGTCCGGCCGGCGCGACGTCATGCCCGAGATGAAAACGAAACGGCCCTTCGCTTCGATCGCGGTGGCGTGCGAGAACACGCCGTTCGGCTGGCGCAGCTTGGGGCTCTTGATTTGGGTCTTCGGCATGTCTGTCAAACTCCACTCAGGTCAGGGATGCGGGTGCTGTGACGTTCAATTCGGCCGCGAGACGCTTGAGCGCGTCGGCGACCGCAGGCGGAACATGGACGATACCGCCGGCTGCCTCGCGGCGGCGCCATTCGGGCTCGCCCGGGGAGAACAGCTTCTCGACGCCCGGCGCCCGGCGGCCAGTGCGGATCTTCTCTGCCGCCGCAGCCGCCGCCCGGCGGAACCAGCTCACGTCGCAAAAGTGCCCGACGTCGATGGCGATGAACAGGTGCGAGCAGTCATAGGGCAGGCCGGCATCGCCGTAGAGCGGGCGAACCTTGTCGCCGAAAGCGCCTTGCGACAGCAGGCCGCACATCAGGTCGATCAGGAACGAAAGGCCGAAGCCCTTTGGGCCGCCGGAGGGCAGCAGCATGCCGGCGATCGCTTGCGCCGCATCGGTGGTCGGCGAGCCGTCGGCCGTGACCGCCCAACTCGCGGGGATCGGCTGGCCCGATTTTTCCGCCATGCGGATCTTGCCCATGGCCGCTTCGCTGGTGGCCATGTCGAGCACGATCGGGATGTCGCCGTCGGCAGGAATGGCGATGGCGATCGGGTTGTTGCCGACGACGCGTTCGGCGCCGCCGGGAGCCGGCATCAGCGGGCGGGTGTTGCACATTGCGATGCCGATGCAGTCGGCATCGGCGGCCTGCAGCGCAAAGCGGCTTGCCGCTCCGAAATGGAAGCCGTGGCGGACCGAAACGACGCCGGCAGCGTGTTGCCCGGCCTTGGCGATGGCGATCTGCATCGCCTGGTCCCCGGTGAGGATGCCGAGTGCATGCCCGGCGTCGAGGACGACGGCGCCGTTGCGGTCCGACACGACGGTCGCGGCTTCGTTCGTGCTCACCGAATTCTTGCGCAGGCGGTCTACATACATCTCCGTCAGCATGATGCCGTGCGACGCCAGGCCATCGAGATCGGCATCGACCAAGCCGTCCGCGACCACGGACGCCGAACGGGTCGGAACGCCGGTGGCCTCGAACAGGTTCGCAATGAAGCCACTGAGCTCGCCGGCTTGAATTGGCGTCGTAGTCATTTGGGCTTCCTGTTAACAACGCTCAGCGCAGCGGGCTTCTTCTTGCTGGCAAGCGAAGCGGCGACCTTCCCGCGCGTTGCCTCGATGTGGAGCCGGTTGGCTTCGAGCGCCTTCTCGACATTGCGACTGAGCGCGACTTTCATAAGCCGCTGGTGTTCCGAGACGTCGTCGCGAGAGGGACCATCCGCCATGATCGAGAGCGAGACATAGCGCTCGGCTTGCTCGAACAGCCGAGATCGGATCGACAGCAGCGTCGGCGCACCGCAGGCGCTCACCAGCGCCGCGTGGAATTCTTCGTGTTCTCTGTTCCAATCGTTGCTGATCGCGCGGGGGCTCTCGGGGTTAAATTTCTCCTGCTTGGACAGCCGGTGAAACGCGGCCAACAAGCTCGCTTCCCAATCGACGCCGCCTCGCTCGATCGACCAGCGAAGGGCCACGCCCTCGATTTCGATGCGGGTGTCCATCAGGTCGTTGAGGTTGTCGATCGACACATCGGCGACCTTGAAGCCCTTGTTCTGCTCCAGGACGACCAAGCCTTCGGCTTCCAGCCGCATAAGCGCCTCGCGAATGGGGCTGGCGCCCATGCCGTACCGCTCGCGCAGGCCTTCGACGCGAAGCTTTGCTCCGGGCATCAGACGGCAGGTCAGGATGTCGGAGCGCAGTTGCGCCAGTGCGGCGGAATTGAGTGTCGGCTGCGCCTCGCGCTCAGCAAGTATTGTCGTCATGTCCTCAGATATTTCCTCGGTTGATCTCGTGCGGGACCGTCGCTGCGGATTATGGTCTAAAACAAGAATCACCGACAATCAAATATTTTATCGATAATCTGTTGACTCACCGAAACTCTCGATGGCAGCATCGGAACAGGCTCATCGCACTCGGTGCGTGTCACAGGGGAGTTTGTCAGATGAAGTGGTGGCTAAAAACGGCAGCCGTTTTCGCGGGATTGGTATCGATTTTGCCGGCGGCGCCCGATGCGCGCGCGCAGGCGCCGACCAAGGTCGTGTTCTCGCTCGACTTCATCCCGCTCGGGCGTCACGCGCCCTGGTACGCCGCCCTGGCGCAAGGGTTCTATAAGGAAGAGGGTCTCGATGTTTCGATCATCCCGGCGCAGGGCACCGCGCAGGTGATCCAGGCGGTGGAGGCGGGTACAGCCAACATCGGCTTCGTCGATGTGCCGAGCGTCGTGATCGCGCGCGCCAACGGCTCGAAGCTGAAAATGGTTGCCGTCAATTACGGGAAGGCGCCTTACGCGATCTTCTCACTCAGCACCGGCGGCAACGTCACCACCCTCAAGCAGCTCGAAGGCCTCAACCTCGGCAGCGGCGCCGGCAGTTTTACGCCCAAGGTCATCCAAGGCTTCATGTCGCAAAAGGGACTCGACCCGAACAAACTGAAGATTGCGAATGTTGCGCCGCCCGCCCGCGCCTCCGCGCTGCTGTCCGGTCAGGTGCCGGCCATCGAGTTCTTCGTCATGGCCAAGCCGGGGTTGGAAAAGGGCGCAAAGGCCGCCAATGCCGAACTCCGCACCTTCCTGCTGGCCGACCAGGGGCTCGAGCTTTACGGCAACGGAATTGCCGCGACCGAAGATTATCTCGGGAAGAACCCCGATGTCGTGAAGCGCTTCGTCCGTGCATCGCTCAAGGGCTGGAAATTCGCGCTCGCCAACCCCCAAAAGGCGGCGGAAGACGAGATCAAATACGTGCCGACGCTGAAGGCGGAAGCTATTGTCGACGAGATCAAGGTCGTCGCCGACCTGGCCACGACGGCCGAATCGAAAGCCAATGGTTACGGCTGGTTCGACACCGCCAAGATGAAGGCCAACATCGATTTCGTCGATAAGTACATCGGTCTGAACGGCAAGGCGCCATCGCCGGCCGAACTCTATTCGACGGACTTCCTGCCGAACCCGGCCATCAAGCCGTAAAGAAAGAGGACGGTGCAATTGATGAGCACGCCAAACCATACGCAAGGGTGGCCGGCGGCCCCCCTTGCGCCGTTCGGGCACTTCAAGGATGTCCGTCAGTCATTCGGGCGTGGCAGCGGTTCTCCTCTCGTCGCCATTGATAACATCACCTTCGATGTTACCCAGGGCAGCCTCGTAACGCTGTTGGGCCCGAGCGGATGCGGCAAGACGACGTTTCTCAAGATCGTCGGCGGGCTCATTCCTGCGACGAGCGGTACCGTGCAGATCAACGGCCGGAACGTGACGGCGCCGCATGAGGATTTCGGCGTCGTCTTCCAGCAGGCGAACCTGATGCCGTGGCGGACGATGATCGACAACGTTCTGTTTCCGATGGAAATCCTCAAGCTGCGTGACGCGACGGCGGTTTCGCGCGCGAGAGAGCTGCTCGCTTCGGTTGGCCTCGAGGGTTTCGAAAACGCCTACCCCTCGCAGCTCTCGGGCGGCATGCAGCAGCGCGTTGCGCTTTGCCGTGCGCTGATACACAGGCCGAAATTGCTGTTGATGGACGAACCGTTCGGCGCGCTGGATGAACTCACGCGCATGGAAATGCAGGATTTGTTGCTCGATATCCGCGCCAAGACTAACGCGACGGTCATGTTCGTGACGCACAGCATCAGCGAGGCCGTCTATATTTCGGATATCGTCGCGGTGTTCAGCAAGCGTCCGGCGGTGATCGCCGATTTCATCAAGGTGGAGCTGCCGTATCCGCGTTCCGCGGAAATGCGCTACCTCCCGGAATTCACCGAGCTCGAACATCGGGCGGGGCGCGCCTTGGGAATTACCAGATGATCAAGCGAATCGAGAACACCGTCTATCCGCTGGTCGGCATCGCCGTCATCATGATCGCCTGGCAGGCCTATACATACTACTTCGGCTTGAACCGGATCGTTCTGCCGAGCCCGACCGACATATTCTGGGCCTCGATCGCCAACTGGGAGACGTTGCTGCGCGAAAGCTGGCCGACCTTCCTCGAAAGCATCCTTGGCTTCGGTTTGGCCGTGCTTGTTGGCATCCCCTTCGCCGTCTGCGTCGCCAACTCCCGCGTCCTCAATCTCACGCTGTATCCGATTCTGATCGCTACACAGTCAGTGCCTAAAGTCGCGGTCGCGCCGATCATCCTGGTCTGGTTTGGCCTTGGAATGCAATCGAAGCTGGTGATCGCCTTCTTGGTCGCGTTCTTTCCGATTGTCGTCGACACGGCGGCGGGCATGCGAGCGACGCCCTCGGGCCTCCTTGAGCTGGCGCGAGCCTTGCGGGCGAGCCCGTTGCAGGTCTTCACCAAGGTGCAGTTCCCCGCCGCATTGCCGTTCATTTTCGCCGGATCGAAGGTGGCGGTGACGCTAGCGGTCATCGGCGCCGTCATCGGTGAGTTTATCGGGTCAACACAAGGACTTGGCAACACCTTGCTGACGGCGAACTCACAGCTCGACAGCCCGCTTGCGTGGGCCGCGCTGGTTTGGCTCAGCGCGCTTGGCATCTTTTTGTTCGGCCTTGTCGTGCTGGCCGAGAGGATTGTCATGCCCTGGTCGGGCGCCGGCCATCACTAACCCAATTGCACTGTCAGTGACCGTCGACCGTTACTGATGGTGATCGCTGGTAGTCGTTCACCTATGGACTAAGGTTACGTCATGAGAATTGTTGGATTTGAACGCGATGGCGCTGCGCATCTTGGCCTCATCGACGGCGATACGGTGATCGACCTGCAGGCTGTCGATGCCAAGGCGCCGGCCGATCTGGCTGAATGGCTTCGCGCCGGCAAGGGCGACCTGAAGCCCATCGCCGAGCTCGCAAAGGGGGCGCCGGCGTCCGCGCGCCTTCCCATGACCGGGTTGAAGCACACGCTGCCGGTTGCGAGGCCGGGCAAGATCCTGTGTCTCGGCCTCAACTATATGGATCACGTCACGGAAGGGCGTTATGCCGACAATGTGCCGAAGTGGCCGTCACTATTTTTCCGCACGCTGGCGTCTTTCGTGCCCCATGAGGCCGCGCTGCTCCGGCCGAGGGCGTCGACGCATTTCGATTATGAATGTGAAATGGTCGCGGTTGTCGGCAAGACCGCGCGGCATCTGACCATGGACAATGCGTTAGATTGTATAGCGGGTTATTCTGTCGCCAACGACGGCTCCGTTCGCGACTTTCAAAAGCACACGTCACAATGGACGATGGGCAAGAATTTTGACAAGTCCGGCAGCATCGGCCCTTCTTTCGTCTCGGCCGACGAGCTGCCGCGCGGTGGTAAGGGACTGAAGATCATGACCCGGCTCAACGGGAAGACCTTGCAGTCCGACAATACCGACAACTTGATGTTCCCTTTGGCCGAGACCCTGGTTTACGTGACGCAGGGCATCACCCTTGAGCCGGGTGATGTCATTCTCACGGGGACTCCTTCGGGCGTGGGCCAAGCGCAGAAGCCTGAGCCAGTCTGGATGCGCGCCGGTGATACCTGCGAGATCGAAGTCGAAGGCATTGGCGTGCTGTGCAACCCGATTATAGACGAAGTATAAGCGCAGCTGACAGGACGCGCAAAAATTTCCTTGCGCATCAGCGATCACCCTGGCGGGGAGAATCGTTTCGAGATCGATGATGACGCCGATCTTGTCATCGGTGCCAGCGGGCGACGCGATTGGGGCGCGGCCTGGCGGGGGATCCAGAAGTCGCCGCTCACCTCCGGGCGACTGGCAATCGGTGGCGCGCCGGAGCAATTGGTACAATACGTCAAAGACCAGTCGGTCCTCTGGCGCCGTGTCGTCAAAGAGGCGGGCGTTAAGGCCAACTAATTCGCGCGCAGAAGGGCAACGCGTAGTTTTCGACGCGCAGGTTCGAGTTTGGCACCAATCAGCGCGCCACGAACAACGGTGAGGATGCCGCGGCTGCGGCGAGCTCTTGAGCGGTGTCGATCAGCCACGAGGCCATTTCCTCGACCCGCGCGCTATTCATTCGAATTGTGGGGCCCGCGATGCTGACGGTTCCGAGAGGAGTGGCCGTGCCCAATTGACGGATAGCCGTAGCGATTGCCGAAGTGCCGGTCTGATAGCGTTCGGAAACGAAGGCGTAACCGCGTCGTTTGGCGATCTCCAACTCCGCGAACAGCTCCTGCATGGCAGCCGGCTTCAGGTCGTCCGTTTTGCCGTCCGCCGCGGCCCGCCGCGCCAGCAGACGTTCGATGTCTTTCTGCGGCAGGCAGGCGAGCCACGCCTGCCCGTTGGCGGTTTTGGGCAGGTTGACCTCGGCACTCGTATCAGGGCTGTACATGAGCCCGCTCTTCGAGCCCTGGGCCTTCGCGACCCACGTCAACTGGTCGCTCTCGATCACGGCGAGCCGGACCAATTCGCCGGTTCGCTTGGCGAGGTCATCAAGGATCGGCTGCACCAGATCGGTCACTCCGCTCGCGCCGAGATAGGCCAGCCCCAATGCCGCAATCTTCACTCTCAATCGATATGTCAGATGATCGCCGCTCGGAGCGACGTAGTCGGTTTGCACCAGATCTTGAAGTAAACGCTCGGTCGCCGCGAGCGGGACGTCCAACGTTTGCGAGATGGTGGCCGCGGGCAATCCATCAGGATGCCTCGTCAGGAGTTCGATGATCGCGACAGAACGAAGCCGGCTTGACACGGATTAAGCCTCGACTTTGTTCTGCGGAAAAATCACCAGGGAGTGGCCAGCGTCCGCGATCTTGCTTGCAGTCTTGACGAGGAGCGGCGCCAGCCGGTCCATCTGTTGATCTGTCATCCGGAACGACGGGCCGGCAATGCTGATCGTTCCGATCGGTGATCTGGTCGCGGGCCGCAGAATAGGTGCCGCGACCGCTGACGTTCCGGCTTCATAGGTCTCGACGATCTTGGCGTAACCAAGCTTGCGGGCCTGTCGAACCTGAGCCATGAGCGCTTTGATTGTCTTGGGCGCGTTCGGCCCGTAGCCTTCACGATTGAAGCCCTGGCGCGCCACGAGTTGCAATGTCTCTTCTTCGCTCAGACAGGATAGCCAGGCGTGGCCGTTCGAGGTGGCTGGTAAGTACACTTCGGAGCCCTCATCGGGGTTGTAAAGCAGGCCGCGCTTTGCCCCTTGCGCCTTGGCGATCCGCAGAAGCCTTTCGCCATCGATGACCGTCAAGACAACGAGTTCGCCGGTCGCATCGGCGAGTTCCTCGACGAACGGCAGCACTTTATCCGTCGCTTTGGACGTCGACAGGTAGGTGAGGCCAAGCGAGACGATCTTTGCGGTCAGCCGGTAGGCGCCGCCGTCGAAGTCCTGTCGCACAAATCCCTCATCGCGCAGATCGCCGAGCAGGCGATGCGTGGCGCTGCGCGGGATTCCGAGATTGTCTGAAATTTCGGCCAGGGCACATCCGCCGGCGCGGCCGGCCAAGAATTCGATGATCGACAGCGCCCGGTCCATAGCTCGCTCCAAATGGAACTATATTCCAAAGTGAACAGGATGTCATTGCGTTGACAAAGTGGAATGCATTCCATATTAAACGAAATTCCAACACTGCCGTGCCGTCCAAGCGCCCGCAGAGGCCGCGAAATTTTGCGTGAGAGGAAATGTGTCCCTGAGTGGTTCCGCAGTCGTCCCGTCACCGACCGGCAGCACGCGTCTTTACGCCGTGCTCGGCCATCCGGTCGATCAGGTCATGGCGCCGAGTTTGATGAACCCGCTGTTCGCTGCCCGGCAGATCGACGCGGTCATGGTGCCGATCGAGGTCGAGCCGGCCCGGCTCGGCAGCGTCATCCAGGGCCTCAAGGCGATCGGCAATTTCGACGGGCTGCTGGTCACCGTGCCGCACAAATTCGCCGTCTGCGGATATGCCGACCGCCTCGGGGAAACCGCGACGATAGCCGGCTCGGCCAACGCCCTGCGCCGGGAGGCTGACGGTTCATGGTCCGCTGACAATTTCGACGGCGCTGGATTCGTTGCCGGACTGCGCAAGGCCGGTCACACCCTGGAAGGCGCCGCGGCGTGTCTCGTCGGAGCCGGAGGCGCGGGAGTGTCCATCGCCGCCGCCCTGATGCTCGCCGGCGTTGGGCGGCTATTGATCAACGATGTCGCGTGCGATCGCCTCGATCGCCTCGTGTCGCGCCTTGCGACGCGGTGGCCCGGGAAGGTCAGCGCCGCTCCGCAAGCCGCCACGCCTGGCCTGGATTTCATCATCAATGCCACACCCCTCGGACTGAGGCCGCACGATCCGCTGCCGTTCGAGATCGCAAACCTTTCCGAGGGAACAATCGTCGCCGACATCATCATGAAGCCGGCCGAAACCAGGTTGCTCGAAGAAGCGCAACGGCGAGGCCTTCCCACCCATCCGGGCATTCACATGCTGACCGAACAGATCGAGCTATATCGCTCGTTTTTCAGACTTCAGTAAGCGACCACCAAAGCGGACGCGGCAACAAAAGCCGCGCCGCGGGAGGAAGTATGGCGTACCAATTCAACTTCGCTGCACTGGAGCCCTATTGGACGCAGTTCGTGCGCGGCTGTTGGCTGACGATTCTGCTGGCTACGCTGGCGATCATGGTCGGCCTCATGATCGGCATTGTCGTCGCGCTTGCGAGGCGAAGCCAGATCAAGGCGCTCGATTTCGTCGCTGTCTGCTATATCGAACTGATCCGCAACACGCCGTTTCTGGTTCAAGTCTTCTTCATCTATTTTGGATTGCCGGCTCTCGGCTTGAGCTTCAGTCCGTGGAGTGCCGCCGTCTTGGCGCTCAGCGTGAACTGTGGAGCGTTCGCCGCGGAAGTCATCCGCGGCGGCATCGATGCCATCCCGAGAGGCCAATATGAAGCGGGCAGGGCCCTCGGTCTGAAGCCGCTCCAGATCTTCCGGTACATTGTGCTCAAACCGGCGCTCCGGATCATCTATCCCGCCCTGTCGGGACAGTTCATTCTGGCGCTATTGACCACGAGCATCGTCTCGTCGATTTCGGCGGAAGAGCTGACGGCAATCGCGCAGTCGATCGACACGCTGACGTTTCGCAGTTTCGAGATCTATATCGTCGCGACCCTTCTCTACCTCACCATGGCGATGCTATTTGCCACGATCTTCAAGGCAATCGATCGCGCCTACTTCTCGTACCCGGTGAGGTGAGACGATCATGATTCGTCAATTCGGCCTCAACGAAGCGCTGTTCATTCTCTCCGGCATCCAGGCCACGATAGCGCTGTCGCTGATCGCTTTTGTGGGCGGCGGCATCTTCGGGCTTCTCATCGCGCTGTTGCGAACGGCCGAGAACAAGATCGCAGGAAGATTAGCGGCGGCGTACATCGACTTCTTTCAAGGCACGCCGCTGCTCATGCAACTCTTTCTCGTGTTCTACGGTCTGCCTGCTTTCGGCATCCAGGTGAATCAGTGGGTCGCCGTAACCATTGGGTTGACGCTGCACGCGAGCGCCTTTCTCGGCGAGATCTGGCGCGGCTCCATACAAGCCGTGCCATTGGGGCAGATGGAGGCATCGCGCGCGTTGGGCCTGCATTACAAGGATCGCCTCGTCAGCGTGATCCTGCCGCAGGCCTTTCGGTTGTCCATCGCCCCGACCGTTGGCTTTCTCGTGCAACTGATCAAGGGAACGTCGCTGGCGGCTATCATTGGCTTTGTCGAGTTGTCGCGCTCGGCGCAGATCATCGCTAGCACGACGTATAAGCCACTGCTCGCTTACGGTCTCGTCGCAATCTTCTATTTCATCCTTTGCTTTCCATTGTCGCGTCTGAGTGCGATGGCGGAAAGACGCCTGAGCGTTTCGCGCTGAGCACCAACGCGGCACCAAGCCGCACAAGAGGAGGAGACAGGAATGAGCTCATTGAAGAGATTCGGCATGGCGGCGGCCGTTGTCCTGGCTGCGATGACCACGATGATCGCGGCTGCCTCGGCGCAGACCGTCGATTCAATCAAGAAAGGCGGCGTGCTCAAGATCGGCTCGCAGGTAGCTCAAGTTCCGTGGGGCTTCACCGATTCGTCGGGCAAGCTTACCGGCTTTGACATTGAGCTCGGCGAAATGCTCGCTAAGGATCTCGGCGTCAAGGCCGTGGTCACGCCGGTGACCTCGAGCAACCGCGTCGCCGCCCTGCTGACGGGACAGGTCGATGTTCTAGCGGCCGTCATGGGCATCTTCGCCGATCGACAGAAAGTCGTGCTGTTTTCTCGTCCTTATACGACAAACGACACGATTTACATCGGCAAGACGTCGGCGAATATCAAAGGCTGGAAGGATTTGAAGGGAGTACGCGTTGGTGTCCCGCGCGGCACGCCGCAGGATATCGCGATCACCAAGGCCGCACCGGAAGGCGCCATCATCCAGCGCTTCGATGACGATGCTGGCACCGTCCAGGCGCTCATCGCCGGCCAAGTCGACATGATCGGAGGTGCGGCAACGCAGATTCCGAACATCGCTCAGGTCGCCGGACCCGGCAAGTTCGAGGAAAAATTTGTCGTGGCGCGTGCCTTCAACGCTTTTGCCGTCCGGCCGGGCTCCCGTGAATGGGCCGACTATCTGAGCGACTTCGTCAAACGCAAGCTGGCGAGCGGAGAGTTGCCCGCGCTCTACAAGAAGTGGATTGGCGGCACGTTGGCGAAGATGCCCGAGACCGGTGAAGGCGAGGCGGCTCTGCCGATTCAGATGGTCCAATAGAGTGCGGGGCGAGCGGTGTCTGCACCGCTCGCCCTGACGTCCCACAACTCAGGAGTAGCGCCATGTCCGCAAACACCGCGCAATCGTCTGGTCAGATAGAAGCCAGGTCTGCGGCGCCCATTATCGAGATTGTCGGCTTACAGAAGTGGTTCGGTAGCTTTCAGGCCCTCAAAAACATCGACCTGGCTGTGGGATCGGGCGAACGAATTGTGATTTGCGGACCATCTGGCTCCGGCAAATCGACGCTGATCCGATGCATCAACCGGCTCGAGGAATATCAGGACGGCAAACTCCTGGTGGACGGCATTGATCTGTCCGCCGGTACCAAGAACATCGATGCGGTTCGGGCCGAGGTCGGCATGGTGTTCCAGCAATTCAACCTCTTTCCACATCTGACGGTCGTCGAGAACTGCATGCTCGCGCCGATGAAGGTGCGGCGGACGAGTAAAAGAAAAGCGCGCGACATCGCCATGAAGTACCTCACGCGGGTACGCATTCCCGATCAGGCTGACAAGTATCCGGCTCAGCTCTCCGGTGGCCAGCAGCAGCGCGTTGCGATCGCGCGCGCGCTCTGCATGTCACCCAAGATCATGTTGTTCGACGAGCCGACGTCGGCGCTCGATCCGGAAATGGTGAAGGAAGTTCTGGATACCATGATCGGCCTCGCCAATGACGGAATGACCATGCTGTGCGTGACCCATGAGATGGGTTTCGCGCGGCAGGTCGCCGATCGCGTGATCTTCATGGATCAGGGCGAAATCGTCGAGCAAGGCGAGCCGCAATCGTTCTTCGCCAATCCACAGAACGAGCGGACCCGCAGCTTCCTCGGCCAGATTTTGCATTAGATGGTGGACCAGGTGGCCGAGCGATCAGGATCAACCGGTCGCCGGCCGCGTTCTAAAGAATCGACAAGGAACCAATGATGCTTCCTGGACAGTACTTCGACGATATCAAAGTGGGCGATGTGCGCCTCACCCCGCGGGTGACGGTGACCGAAGGCCATATCCTGGCTTATGCCGGCGTCGCCGGTGACTTTTCGCCGGTTCATTTCGACGACGTTTACGCGCGAACGACCGAGTTCGGTGGCCGCATCGCTCATGGGCTCATGGGACTCTCACTGACAGACGGTCTGAAAGTACAATCGGCGTTTTTTCGCGACGGTATTGCGCTTGGCTGGTCTTGGAAATTCAAGCGGCCGATCAGGATCGGCGATACGCTGCAGGTACAGTTCCGCATCAAGGAGACGCGCGCCTCACGCAGTATGCCGTCAATGGGCATCCTGATCATCGAAATGCAGTTGAAGAATCAGCGCGATGAGGTGGTTCAGGAAGGCGAGCACCAGTTGATGGTGCCGCGCCGTCCCGGCGTTATCGCCCCGGAGGTCGCGGAATGACGCGCAACAAGTTCATGACGGCCGACGAGGCCGTCCAGCTGATCAAGGACAACGATACGGTCGCACTCATCGGCGGCGGCGGTGGCTTGGTGGAGCCGACGCATATCTTCAGGGCGGTCTCAAAGCGCTTCCTGGCGACCGGCACGCCGCGCAATCTTTCGGTAGTCCACGCGCTCGGTATCGGAGACCGAAAAAAGGAGGGCATGAATCACTTTGCCCATGAAGGCCTCGTCAGGCGGGTCATCGGTGGCCATTGGGTTTGGTCGCCCAAGATGCAGGAAATGGCGCGGGACGATAAAATCGAGGCTTATGTGCTGCCGAGCGGCTGCGTCATGCAGCTCTACCGGGAAATCGCGGCGAAGCGGCCCGGGCTGTTCACGCATGTCGGTCTGGGCACGTTCGTCGATCCGCGTCATCAAGGCGGCAGGATGAACAACGCCGCCAAGGACAGTCTTGTCGAGGTTGTGACAATCGGCGGGCAGGAGCTGTTGTGGTACAAAGCATTCCCCATCAATGTCGCCATCATTCGCGGGTCGTTCGGCGATGCCGACGGCAATATCAGCCTTGATCAGGAAGCCGCCAACATCGACATCTATGCTGCGGCTCTGGCCGCGCATAATTCCGGCGGCATCGTTATTGCCCAGGTGCGGACTGCCGTCGACGTCAATTCCCTGCCGGCGAGATCGGTCCGCGTGCCGGGCGCGATTGTCGATGCGGTCGTTGTCGATCCGGCGCAACAGATGAGCTATGACCTTCCTTACGATCCGCTTCTGTCAGGCGAGCGGCGTGGCCCGATCGCTCTCGACCCGCCGCAGCCGCTCAATGTGCGCTCGCTGATCGCGCGGCGTGCTCACGCCGAATTGCGGGAGGGCGACGTTATCAATTTTGGCGTCGGGATCGGAGAGGGCGTCGCCAAGATGATTGCGGAGCGCGGCGAAGTCGGGCGCTACTATCAAACCATCGAGCATGGGACGTATGGAGGTTCGCTTCTCGTCGGAACCCTGTTCGGGTTCGCGCGCAGCCCGTCGGCGATGATCGACGGTCCCTCGCAATTCGATTTCTACTCCGGCGGCGGGCTCGACACGGCCTTTCTAGGGTTTGGCGAACTGGATCAATTCGGCGACGTCAACGTATCGAAGCTCGGCGGCCTGACGGTTGGCCCGGGTGGGTTCATGGATATTGCCCAAAACGCCAAAAAGGTTGTGTTCTGCGGCACCTTCGATACCAAGAACAGCAAAGTGGAGATTGCCGCCGGGCGGCTGAAAATTCTTCAGCCCGGCTCGGTCAAAAAGCTTGTGCCCAAAGTTGAGCAGATTACCTACTCCGGCAAGCAGGCGACACGGCTTGGCAACGAGGCTTTGTTTGTCACGGAACGCGCGGTCTTCCGTCTCACCGGGGAGGGCATCGTGTTGTCGGAAGTGGCGCCGGGTGTGGATGTTCAGGCCGACGTGCTGGATTGCATGGGCTTTCGCCCCCTGATCCCGGCGGTGCCCCGCGTCATGGACGGCGCTCTGTTCAATTGAGGTAAGCGACTGTGCAATATCGCAATCTTGGCCGCACCGGACTCAAAGTCTCGAGGATTGCCCTCGGCTGTATGAGCTATGCCGATCCTAGCAAGGGCGTGCACAATTGGGTTCTCACGGAGGAGCAGGGGCGTCCCTTTATCCGGCGTGCGCTCGAGGCCGGCATCAATTTCTTCGACACCGCGAACGCCTATTCGGACGGGGCTAGCGAAGAAGTGCTTGGGCGAGCGATCAGGGATTTCACGACGCGCGAAGCCGTGGTCATCGCCACCAAGGTATTCAACCCGATGCGGACCGATCCCAACGGCCGGGGTCTTTCGCGGAAAGCAATCTTGCACGAGATCGACGGGAGTCTGAAGCGTCTCGGCACGGATTATGTTGACCTGTACCAGATCCACCGGTGGGATTACGAGACGCCGATCGAGGAAACTCTTGAAGCGCTCCATGACGTGGTGAAGTCGGGCAAGGCGCGATACATCGGTGCATCATCCATGTTTGCCTGGCAGTTCATGAAGGCTCTTGGGATTCAACGCATGAATGGCTGGGCGTCGTTTGTTTCGATGCAGAACCACCTCAACCTTCTCTATCGCGAGGAGGAACGAGAAATGCTGCCACTCTGCGTTTCCGAAGGCATCGCTGTCATCCCCTGGTCGCCTCTGGCCCGAGGACGATTGACGCGACCTTGGCGCGATGAGCCCTCAACCGCTCGCGCGATGGGGGACGAGATCGGCAAGGAGTTTTACGAGAGAACGAAGGCCGCTGATCGGACGGTCGTGGAACGACTTTGTGCCTTCGCCGATGAGCGTGGCTCGCCACCCGCCCGCATCGCATTGGCATGGCTTCTTCACAAACAGGGTGTGACGGCGCCGGTCGTCGGCGCAACCAAGCCGCAGCAGCTCGAAGACGCCATCGCCGCGATTGACGTCACTCTGTCAGCCGAAGAAATTGCGGCACTCGAAGAGCCTTACATCGCGCATGAGATTTCAGGACACATCTGAGCCGGCTACCGTAACGAACCTCAATGAGTTCAACGGTCGTCCCCAGATCGCGAATCCGGGGGTCAGAGGCCCGAATTCTTTCGGGCGCCGCGTCAGTTTCCCATTCTGAGTAAATTCAACATTGATCGCCGGTGACGTTTGCTCCCGAAGCGCAGACGCATTCGACCGGGCGCTGGCGTCAGGTCGCTCGCGCCGGTCGGATAAGTCCAGACTCTGCTTTTAACCGGCGCCGATGAGTGCGCGGCCAATCAGCAATTGCTGGATTTGCGAGGTGCCTTCGTAAATCCGGAATAGCCTGACATCGCGGTAGAACCGCTCGACGCCATATTCGGCCATGTAGCCGGCGCCGCCATGAATCTGGACGGCCTTGTCGGCGACGCGTCCCACCATTTCGCTGGCAAACAGTTTGCAGCAGGATGCATCCATCGTGACGTCACGGCCCGCGTCTTTGCGCCGTCCGGTCTCCTCCACCATACAACGCGCCGCATAGCATTCAGCCTGCATGTCGGCGAGCATAGCCTGAATGAGCTGGAAGTTTCCGATCGGCGACCCGAACTGCTTACGGTCCCTTGCGTAACGGACGCTATCGGCGATCAGCCGTTCGGCGGCGCCGACACAAACGGCGCTGATGTGCAGGCGGCCGCGATCCAAGACCTTCATGGCCGTCTTGAAGCCCTGGTTCAATTTGGCTTCGCCGCCGATCAGGGCCGTCGCGGGAACGCGCACGTTATCGAAGATCACGTCGCATGTATGGGCGCCGCGCTGGCCCATTTTCTTGTCCCGTTTCCCCAGCGAGACGCCGGGCATCTTGCGCTCAACGAGGAAGGCGGAGACGCCGCGGGCGCCCGTCGAGTTCAAATCCGTTCGCGCGAACACGGTGAAAAGATCGGCATGCGGCGCATTCGTGATGTAGCGCTTCGTGCCATTCAACACGTACTCGTCACCCTCGCGCTTTGCGCTGGTTCGCAGGGAGCCTGCATCCGAACCCGCTTCGGGTTCAGTCAGACAAAACGAACTGATGAGTTTCCCGGCGGCGAGCAGCGGCACATATTTGTTCTTCTGTTCGTCGGTGCCGTCGATGATGATGCCCTGCGAGCCGATGCCGTTGTTGGTGCCAAAAATCGAGCGGAACGCGGGGGATGTCCGGCCCAGGCAGATGGCGACCTGGATTTCTTCGCTCATCGACAACCCCAGGCCACCGTAGGCCTCCGGTATCGACAGGCCGAAGAAACCCAAGTCCCGCATGGCATCGATGATAACGGCGGGCACTTCGTCCGTTTCCGACACCTGCTGTTCCAGAGGGACGAGCCGCTCGTCGACAAACCGTGTCACGGTGTCGAGCAATGAGGCGAGAATATCCGGGTCGAGAGCCACCGCCAGATCCCTTTCAGGGTCGAAACGTCATACGAATCGAATGTATTTTACACGAACGAAGGGCTCCAAGGCCTCGCGCCTCAGGCCAATGTACACCCGCCTCGGCATCATTTGGCGCTTCCGCAAATCAAGCGACTTGCCACCTCCGGCGGACAGAAAGCCGGCCCGGCCGTCGTATGATGAGCGCTCATCGTCACCAAGGTCCGGGATTGGTCGATCGTCTTTCTTTATCGGGGCCTTGAGGCCGCCGGGCGGGGAAATAACCATCGCTTGCGGACGAACAAGTGCCGGCTTCGGCGCGGCTATCTCGATGTCTCATATTTCCCTTCTGGACGCGAGCCCGGACCGGATGGTGTGCCCAGCGGGTAGGTCTGCGGCGGCCCGCGTGAGGGCTCTAAAAAAGAGACACCAATTCCCGTAATATGGGACTCGGCTGCTGACAGCCGGGCGATATTACTTTTACCCTCAAGGAATGCTGATGAGCGCATCCCGATCAGTGGCGACGGCCGATCGAGTTCTCCAGGTGCTGGCGGAGCTCGCCAAACAGGGCCGCGCATTGACAGCGGCCGACTTGATGCGGATGACCGGCCTGGCTCGCAGTACATTGTACCGGCAACTGTCACGCCTCAAGCAATGGGGCTTCGTCAGCGAGATCGACGGCGGTTACGCGCCCGGGCCGCTCAGCCTGCAACTTGCGCTCGGCTTCGACCTCGCCTCCAATCTGGTGCAGGTGGCGCGTCCCGACATGACGGCGCTGGCCAAGCAATCGCGCGAAAGTGTTGGCCTCATCGTCCCGGTCAAGGATCAGGCGGTTTGTCTGGAGATGGTGGAAAGCGAGCAGTCATTGCGCTGCTCGTTTGAAAAAGGTCGCAGCGTGCCGCTGAAGACCGGCGCTACTGCAAATTGCTTGCTGGCGCATCTGCCCGCGGCGCAACGCCATGCCATATTGGATCGCCACTACCGGCATGGCAGCGCGGAGTGGAATACGGCCGAGCAGGAGCTGCAGGCCATTCAGCAGGCCGGAATCGCGGTCTCCGCCGGCAAGGTCGATGCCGGTGTGTGGGGCGTGAGTGCGCCCATCTTCGGCGCGCCGGGTCACGCCGTCGCGGCCCTTACCTTGATGGCGCCGCTGTCGCGCGTGCAGGGGCGCGAAGCTGCCCTGATAAAGATGACCAAGACGGCGGCAGCCCGCATGTCCCGCCACCTTACACCACCCTGAGAGATATTTTGACCATCCCTGAAACCCATCGGACGAGGAGCTCTTTGATATGACTTGCCGTCGCAACCTGCTTCTGATCGCGGCCGCCGCCGCCATTACTCTTGCACTGGGCGGCTCGCCGCTGCGCGCCGATGACAATGTTCTGCGCGTGGGCACCGACGCCACGTTCCCGCCGATGGAATTCACCGAAAGCGGCGTGCGCAAGGGCTTCGATATCGAATTGGTCGACGCCATCGCCAAGGTGATCGGCAAGAAGGTCGAGTGGGTCGACATCGATTTCAAGGGCCTGATCCCGGGTCTGATCTCCAAGCGTTTCGATATGGCGGTGTCGGCGATCTACATCACCGACGAGCGCAAGAAAGTGGTCGACTTCACCAATCCTTACTATGCCGGTGGTCTGGTCGTCATGGTCAAGGACGGTAACAAGGCCATCACCAAGCTCGCCGATCTCGACGGCAAGAAGGTGACCGTGCAGGTCGGCACCAAGTCCGTCGGCTATCTGGAGAAGAACTTCCCCAAGGTGCAGCGCGTCGAGGTCGAGAAGAACCAGGAGATGTTCAACCTGGTCGATATCGGCCGCGCCGATGCCGCGGTGACCGGCAAGCCGGCGGCGTTCCAGTATGTGCGCACCCGCGGTGGCCTGCATGTGCTGCCGGAGCAACTGACCACCGAGGAGTACGGCATGGCGCTGCGCAAGGACACGCCCGAATTGACCAAGGCGGTCAATGGCGCGATCGACAAGCTCAAGGCCGATGGCACTTATGCCGCCATCGTCAAGAAGTGGTTCCCCGCCGGCAAATAGGGATTTTGAGTCTTGGCGCTGGATTTCTCCCCTGTCTGGGCGGGCTGGCCACAGCTCCTCAAGGGTGCCGCCGTTACCGTTGAGGTGACGGCGGCATCGCTGCTGCTCGGCTGCGTGATTGGCTTGCTGATCGGCATCGGCCGGCTCGATCCGCGCAAGTGGCTGATTTACTGGTTCTGCACCGCCTATGTCGCGGTCATTCGCGGCACGCCGTTGCTGGTGCAGCTCTTCATCCTGTTCTTCGGGCTGCCGCAGTTCAACATCCTGCTGCCGGCCTTCGTCTGCGGCATGCTCGGCATGGGCATCTATTCGGGCGCCTATGTGTCCGAGATCGTGCGCGGCGCGATCCAGTCGATCGATCGCGGCCAGATGGAAGCGGCGCGTTCACTCGGCATGCCGTCCGGGCTAGCGATGCGCTCGGTGATCCTGCCGCAGGCTTTGGTGCGCATGATCCCGCCACTCGGCAATGAGTTCATCGCGCTGATCAAGAATTCGGCGCTGGTGTCGCTGCTGACCATCGACGATTTGATGCATGAAGGACAGCGCATCATCAGCGTGTCCTACCGCTCGCTGGAGGTCTATCTGGCGGTAGCGGCGGTGTATTTCGTGCTCACCGGCCTGACCACCATCGCCTTGCGGCAGGTTGAAGTGCGGTTGCGCGCCGGAGGCATGGTGCAATGAGCAGCGCGCCAAACGCCGCCGCGCCGATCGTCCGCATCCGGGACTTGCGCAAATCGTTCGGCAGTCACTTGGTGCTGGGCGGCATCGACTTCGACGTCGAGCCGTCGCAGGTCGTCGTCGTCATCGGGCCGAGCGGCTCGGGCAAGAGCACGTTCCTGCGCTGCTGCAACGGGTTGGAGGTGCCGGAAGGCGGCCGCGTCGAGATTTGCGATCGCACTCTGGTCGACAACGGAAGGCTGCTGCCGGATGCCGAACTGAACACCCTGCGTGAGGAAGTCGGCATGGTGTTCCAGTCCTTCAATCTGTTCCCGCATTTGTCGGCGCTGCACAATGTGGCGCTGGCGCCGCGTAAATTGCGCGGCCTGTCACGCGAACAAGCGGACGCCGAAGCGCACGCGCTGTTGGCAAAAGTCGGTCTCGCGGAAAAGGCGGACGCGATGCCGGCGAGCCTATCCGGCGGCCAGAAGCAACGCGTCGCCATCGCGCGGGCGCTGGCGATGAAGCCGCGCGTGATGCTGTTCGACGAGCCGACTTCGGCGCTCGATCCCGAACTGGTCGGCGAAGTGCTGCAGGTCATGAAGGTTCTGGCCGGCGAGGGCATGACGATGATGGTCGTCACCCATGAGATGAACTTTGCTCGCGAAGTGGCCGATGTGGTGGTGGTGATGGACCACGGCACCATTATCGAGACCGGCGCGCCGGAGCAGATCTTCACCGAGCCGACGCAGCCGCGCACGCGCGAATTCCTGCAGGCCGTGCTCAACCGTGGCTGATTTGCCGTGACGATCACGTCTTTCGCTATTGCCGACCTTGCGCCGTCGCCCTGGAAGAATGGCGGTGGCGAGACCCGAGAGATTGTCTGTCAGCCGGCGGGCGCTGGCACCGATGCCTTCGGCTGGCGGGCGAGCATCGCCACGATCGCGCGCAACGGCGCCTTCTCCATTTTTCCCGGCGTGGATCGGGTGACGGTGCTGCTGCGCGGCGCCGGCGTGCGGCTGCGCTCGACCGATGGTCTGATCGATCACCGTCTCGATGCGCCGCTGTCGTCCTTTGCCTTCGCCGGCGACGTCGCCATCGAGGCCGAATTGCTGGACGGTGCGTGCCAGGACTTCAACGTGATGACCCAGCGCGGCGACTGGCGCAGCCGGGTGGACGTCATTCGCCACGCGCAGATGTTGGCCGCCGCGGGCCAGGGTGTGCTGCTCGCCATTGATGGCGATTGGCGCGCTGAGGGCGCGACCCGAAATTTCCAACTGTCGGTGGACCACGGCCTGTGGTGGCAGGGGCAGCCGCGTACCTGGAGCCTGCAGCCATCGGATGAAAAGGGGGCATTGCTGGCCGTTTTGATCGACGCCGTCGATCAGGAAGCGAGGCGCGCGTGAGCATTTCCGTGACGCGCAATCTGTTCGCGCCGCAGGCGCTGCTGCCCGATGGCTGGGCGCAGGATGTGCTGCTGCAATGGGACGAGCGCGGGCACTTCACCGCGGTTCACATTGGCGCGCAGCCGCCTCCGGGCGCCCGGCGCGCGAGCGGCCCGGTCTTGCCAGGCATGCCCAACCTGCATTCGCATGCCTTTCAACGCGCTTTCGCCGGGCTGACCGAATATCGCGGCGACACTGAAGACAGCTTCTGGAGCTGGCGCAACCTGATGTATCGCGCCGCCTCGACCTTGACGCCCGAGCAACTGGAAACCATCGCCACCGCGCTTTACGTGGAGATGCTCGAGGCCGGTTACACCAGTGTCTGCGAATTCCACTACGTGCATCACGACACTGACGGCCGGCCCTATGCCGACGATGCGACGCTGGCGCTGGCTTTGCTACGCGCGGCAGAACGCACTGGCATCGGCATCACTTTGCTGCCGGTGCTGTACCAGGCCAGCGGCTTCGGCGCGCAGCCGCCCGCCGAGGGCCAGCGCCGCTTCATCCGCAGCACCGACTCGATGCTGAAGCTGCTCGAACGGCTCAAGCCGGTTTGCACGGCACAGGGCGCGCGGCTCGGCCTGGCGCCGCATTCGCTGCGCGCAGTGCCGCCCGTCAGTCTGCGCGAGGCCTTGGCCGGGCTCGACGCCATCGACGCCGCGGCGCCGATCCACATTCATGTCGCCGAACAGACCGGCGAGGTCGATGCCTGCCTGGCGTGGAGCGGACAGCGTCCGGTGCAATGGCTGCTCGATCACGCTCCGATCGATGCGCGTTGGTGCCTCATTCACGCCACCCACATGGATGACGACGAAGCGCGTCGCGCCGCCGCCACCGGCGCGGTGGTCGGGCTGTGTCCGACTACCGAAGCCAATCTCGGCGACGGCATCTTCAACGTCTCGCGCTGGCGCGCGGCGCAAGGGCGCTGGGGCATCGGTTCGGATAGTCATATCTGCGTCAACGCCGCCGAGGAGTTGATGACGCTGGAATACAGCCAGCGCCTGCTGACGCGACGGCGCAATGTGCTGGCGACAGCGGCGCAACGCTTTGTCGCCACGTCGATGACATTGGAAGCGGTGGCCGGCGGTGCGCAGGCGAGCGCGCGGCCGATCGCGGGTCTTGCCGTCGGGCAACAGGCCGATTGGGTGATGCTTGATGCGAACCACCATCTGCTCGCCGGCCTGTCATCGCCGGAGGCGATGCTGTCGGCGCATGTCTTTGCTAGCCACCGCCAGTCGGCCATCGGTGAGGTCGCGGTCGCCGGGACAACGCTTGTCCGGAGCGGCGCCCATGCCCTCGGCGTCTCGGCGCGGGCCGAACTCGCCGCCATCCGTAGCGGCGCCTCGGCTTGACGACCGGGGCAATGGCTATCGGCCTGCCGCCGACGAACGCGATTGTGCGATTGACCGGGTTTTTGGTTATGCATAGACTTATTCTAAGGCGTGCGGCCTGTCGCGCCTGGCCGCCGGGAATGGCAGAGTGGGGCAGGTCGTTGGTGCGCGGGGCATTGCCAGCGCGAAAACCGGAGGCAGAAAATGGCTGAAGAAAACAAATTGGGTCTGACGCGGCGCGCCGCGCTCGTTAGTGTTGCGGGGCTTGCGGCGTCGGCCGGGGTCATGGGTGCAATTCCCGCCGCGTTCGCCGAGGATACCCTGGCCGCCACCAAGAAGCGCGGCGTGCTCAGCACCGCGACGGAAATGCAGTTCCCGCCGTTCGATATTTCCGACAACGGCGTTTACAAGGGCTTCGACCGCGAACTGATCGACGCCGTCGCCAAGGAGATGGGCGTCAAGGCGTCCTATCTCGATCTGCCGTGGACCAGCGTATTGCCGGGCCTGGAAGCCAAGAAATTCGATCTCTGCATCGCGCCGGTCACCATCACCAAGGAGCGCCTGGCGCGCTACGCTTTCTCGGTGCCGATCGCCGACGCGACCGCTTCGCTGATGAAGCGCGCCAACGACAAGTCGATCATGAAGCCGCAGGACATCGCCGGTAAGACCGTCGGTGGCCAAAAGGGTACCGCCCAGTTGGCGCAGCTCAAGGCCTTCGCCGCCAAGCTGTCGAAGCCGGTCACCGTCAAGGAATATGTCGACAACAACCAGTCCTACGCCGATCTGGCGGCCGGGCGGCTCGACGCCTCGGTGAATTCGCTGCCGAACCTCGCTTATGCGGCGGCGCAACGCGCTGACACGTTCGCGGTCGTCAGCCCGCCGTTCGGCGAGCCGACTTATTTCTCCTGGGTCGGCCGCAAGGAAGACGCAGCGCTGCTCGATGCGGTCAACGCCGCGATCCTCAAGGTCGAGGCTAGCGGCGAGATGGCGAAGCTGCAGAAGAAGTGGTTTGGGCAGACGATGAATCTGCCGAAGACCGTGCCGACGCCAAGCATCTGACGCTGACGGCGACGGGGGCGGCGCGCGTGCCGCCTCCGTGCCGCTTTCGTCGATCCGATGCATCCGCAAGTCATCCTGCATTCCCTTGGCTACCTGACCCAGGCAGCGGGTGTGACGCTGGCGCTGTCGCTGGCCGGCATTGTGCTCGGCTTCCTCGTCGGTGCCGCGGCGTGCATTGCTCGTTTGTCAGGACGGCGCTGGGCCGCAGCCTTGGGCGCGGCCTATGTCAGCATCTTCCGCGGCGTGCCGCTCTTGGTGCAACTGCTGTTCATCTATTATTTCCTCGCCGAACTTGGCTTCAACGTGCCGGCGCTGGTGGCCGCGGTCGGCGGGCTCGCATTGGCCTCCGGCGCCTATCAGGCCGAGATTCTGCGCGGCGCCCTCAACGCGGTGCCGCGTGGCCAGAGCGAGGCGGCTTCCGCGCTCGGCTTCGCGCCGGTCGATGTCTGGCGGCGCATCCTGCTGCCGCAGGCTCTGCGTATCTCGATCCCGCCGCTCATCAACGAATTCATCTTGCTCTTGAAGGCGTCGTCGCTGGTGTCGGTGGTCGGCATCGCGGAATTGACCCGCGTCAGCATGAACATCGCGACGATGACCTACCGCCCGCTCGAGGCCTATGTCGGCGGCGGGCTGTTCTATCTGGCGATCAATCTGTGTCTCTCCGGTATCGGTCTCCTTGCGGAGCGGCGGTTCGGCAAGGCGGGGGCGATATGAACCTCGCGCTCGTCTGGCACTACGCGCCTTCGCTGATCAGCGGCTTCGGGGTCACCGTTCTCTGCTGGGCTGTCGGTTCGATCGTCGGTCTCGCCCTCGGCATCGTGATCGCGCTCGCATCGGAGATCAGGCTGGCGCCGTTGCGCTGGTTGTTGCGTGTCTACATCGAGATCTTTCGCGGCACGCCGTTCCTGATGCAGCTCTTCATCCTCTACAATGGCGGCCCCTTTATCGGGCTCAAGTTGGCCGCCACGACGGCCGGTGTCCTCGGCCTCGGGCTTTATTCGTCGGCCTATTATGCGGAGATCTTCCGCGGCGGCTTCGCCTCGGTGCCGCGCGGCCAGATCGAGGCGGCGATGAGCATCGGTATGACGCCGCTTTCGACCTTGCTGCGCGTGCGGTTTCCGGCGGCGCTGGTTGCCGCCGTGCCGCCGATCGTCAACACCCTGATCGTGATGTCGAAGGAAACGGTGGTGCTGTCGATCATCACCGTGCCCGAACTGATGTATCAGGTGCAGACCATGGCCGCCGAAACTTTCACCGCCTTCGACGCCATCTTCGCGATGGCTGTGTTCTACTGGCTGCTGGTCGAGGTGGTGTCACGCCTCGGGCGACGATTGGAGAAGCGTGTGACCCTCTTTCTCGCGAGGCCGGCATGAGCACGGCTATGATCGAAGCGCGCGGCGTCGGCAAAAGGTTCGGCGCGAACGAAGTGCTGCGTGGCGTCGATCTCGACGTCGGCCGCTCGGAAGTCGTGTGCCTGATCGGCCCGAGCGGCTCGGGCAAGAGCACGCTGCTCCGCTGCATCAATTTCCTCGAGGCCTATGACGACGGCGAGGTACGCATTGAAGGCGAGTTGATCGGCTACGAGAAAGCCTCCGACGGCAAGCGCCGGCCGATGGGCGCGCGCCGCCTGCGCGAAATGCGACGCGAAATCGGCATGGTGTTCCAGCACTTCAATCTGTGGCCACACATGACCGCGCTCGGCAATGTCGCCGAGCCGTTGAAGCGGGTGCGCAAGCTCGCCGCCGGCGAAGCCGAGGAACGCGCCATGGACATGCTCAAGCGCGTCGGTCTCGCCGAAAAGGCCGAGGCCTATCCGTCGCGCCTATCGGGCGGCCAGCAGCAGCGCGTGGCGATCGCCCGGGCGCTCGCCATGCAGCCGCGGCTGATGTTGTTCGACGAGCCGACCTCGGCGCTCGACCCGGAACTGGTCGGCGAGGTGCTCGAAGTGATGCGGGCGCTGGCGACAGAGGGCATGACGATGCTGATCGTTACCCACGAGATGGGCTTCGCCGCCCATGTCGCCGACCGCATCGCCTTCATCGATCAGGGCAGGATTCTGGAGCAGGGGCCGCCGCGCCAGGTCTTCCACGAAAGCAGCGAGCCGCGCGTGCGGCAGTTCCTGCAGACCTATCACGACCGTAATGCGTTCTAGGCGGCGCCGTCGAGGCCGGGAAGTGCAATCGGCTGCGCCGTCGCGACCAGGGCACCGGAGTCGATCAGGCGATGGGCGGCGCTGATATCGGGGTGAATATGACGGTCCTCGTCGAGATGCGGCACGACAGCGCGGATAGCGGCCCGCACCTGTTCGAGCGCCGGGCTCGACGCGAGCGGCGCGTGGAAGTCGCAGCCTTGCGCCGCGGCGAGCGCCTCGATCGCGATCACCGCGCTGGCGTTCGTGGCCATTGGCGCGAGACGCCGTGCGCCATGCGCGGCCATCGAGACATGATCTTCCTGGTTGGCCGAGGTCGGGATCGAATCGACGCTGGCCGGATAGGCGCGCTGCTTGTTCTCAGAGACCAGCGCGGCGGCGGTGACCTGCGGAATCATGAAGCCGGAGTTGAGGCCGGGACGGGCGCACAGAAAAGCCGGCAGGCCGGACAGCGCCGGATCGACAAGCATGGCGATGCGCCGCTCGGCGAGCGAGCCGATCTCGCACAGCGCCAGTGCAATCATGTCGGCGGCGAAGGCGACCGGTTCGGCGTGGAAATTGCCGCCCGACAGCGCGGTGTCGTCTTCGGCGAAGATCAGCGGATTGTCGGAAACGCCATTGGCTTCGTCGGCCAGCGTTGTCGCGGCCTGCCGCAGCAGGTCGAGGCAGGCGCCCATCACCTGCGGCTGGCAGCGCAGGCAATAGGGATCCTGCACGCGCGGATCGCCGGTCAGATGCGAAGCACGGATGGCGCTGCCGGCCATCAGCGCGCGCAGCGCCGCCGCGGTCTCGCTCTGTCCGCGATGGCGGCGCAGCGCATGGATGCGCGGATCGAACGGCGCGTCGGAGCCGCGTGCGGCATCGGTCGACAGCGCGCCGGTCACCAGCGCGGACTGGAACAGGCGCTCGGCGGCGAACAAGCCGGTGAGCGCGTGCGCGGTCGAGAATTGCGTGCCATTGAGCAGGGCCAAGCCGTCCTTCGGGCCGAGCTCGATCGGCGTCAGCCCGGCGCGCGCCAGCGCGTCATTCGCGGGCAGCACATCGTTGCCATAGCGCGCTTCACCGACGCCGATCATCACCGCCGCCATATGGGCGAGCGGTGCGAGATCGCCGGAAGCGCCGACCGAACCTTGCGCTGGCACGATCGGTGTGACGCCGCGTTCGAGCATCGCGGCGAGCATTTGCAGCGTTTGCGGTCGTACGCCGGAGGCGCCTTGCGCCAGACTGCCGAGCTTGAGCGCCATCATCAGCCGCGTGGTGGCGACCGATGTCGCTTCGCCGACGCCGGCGGCATGCGACAGCACGATGTTACGCTGCAGCCGGGCGAGATCGTTGTCGGCGATGCGCACCGTCGCCAGCTTGCCGAAGCCGGTGTTGACGCCATAGACCGGCGCGCCGCGCGCCACGATCCGCTCCACCGCCGCGGCGCTGGCGGCGACCGCGTCAGCGCAGGCGGGATCGAGCGTCACCGGGGCGCCGTCGAGAATGGCCCGCCAGTCGGCGAGTGTGGCGGCGCCGGCGTGCAGACAAACGCTCATCGCGCGCTCCTTCATTCGTCAGGCAAGCAGTTGGCGTCGTGCCGGCCGAGGGCGCCGGATCCTCGAGCGAGCCGGTTGCGCACGCCGCACCACGGCCATCGTCTCAGTCGTTAGGTGATTTTTAATGTATAGACATAATAAAGTCAAGCGCAGCAAGGTATCCGGCAAGCCGCGCGGCGCGGGGAGTGGAGGCAAGGTCATGAGCGCGCCGGCATCACCGCCCGCGGCCGCCGCGTCGCTGCACAGCCGTATCCTCTCGGACATCAGTTCGCGCATTCTTTCCGGCGTCTGGCCGCCCGGGCACCGAATTCCGTTCGAACACGAACTGAGCGCGCAATACGATTGCTCGCGCATGACCGTGAGCAAGGCGCTGACGCAACTGGCGCGCTCCGGCCTGATCGAGCGTCGCCGCAAGGCCGGCAGTTTCGTGCGCCATCCGCATAGCCAGTCGGCGGTGCTGGAAATCCGCGATCAGGCGGCCGAGGTGGCGGCGCTCGGTCTGGCCTACAGCTTCGAGATCCTGACGCGGCGCAAGCGGCCGGCGACGCGCGCCGACTGCGTGCGCCTTGCGGTCGCGCCGGGCGATCCGGTGCTGGCGCTCACATGTCGCCACGATGCCGGCGGCCGTCCGTTCTGCTTCGAGGATCGGCTGATCAATCTGGCCGAAGTGCACGACGCAGCGGACGAGTCGTTCGACACTTTGTCGCCCGGCGCCTGGCTGCTGGCGAAAGTGCCGTGGACCTCGGCCGAGCACCGCATCCGCGCCGAAGGCGCCGAAGGTGCGATTGCGATCACGCTCGAACTGGATCACGGCGCGCCTTGCCTGATCGTCGAGCGCCGGACCTGGGCCGACGCGCAGCCGGTGACGCAGGTCAAGCTCGCTTATCGCGCCGAAGAGCACGAACTGGTGGCTACCTTCACGCCGGCGCACGACTGACCGGCGTCGCCGCGACCGCGCCGATCCGACAACAGGAGAAAGTATCTTGGCTGCATCCAACCTTCCGCTCGATGGCGACCGGCTCTGGGCCGACATCATGGACCTGGCGGCGCTCACCGAGCCGGATCGTCCCTATACGCGCCGCTCGTTTACGCCGCTGTTCTTGCAGGGCCGCGACCTCGTGGCCAAGCGCTTCGCCGAGGCCGGGCTCACCGTGCGCATCGACGCCGCCGGCAACATGATCGGCCGGCTTGAAGGCGCCAATCCATCGCTCGGCGTGATCGCGGTCGGTTCGCACAGCGACACCGTGCCCGCCGGCGGCCGCTTCGACGGCATCGCCGGATTGGCCACCGCGCTCGAGGTGGTGCGGGCGCTGCGCGATCAGGGCGTGCGGCTCGATCACACCATCGAGGTCGTCGATTTCCTCGCCGAGGAGCCGAGCGAGTATGGGCTGTCCTGCATCGGCAGTCGCGGCATGGCCGGTGTGCTGGAGCCGTCCATGCTCGAAATGACCGAGCCGGGCGGCGAAACGCTGCGGACGGCTTTGCGCCGGGTCGGCGGCGATCCCGACCGGCTCGCCGAAGCCAGGCGTTCCGACATCAAGGCGTTTCTCGAACTCCACATCGAGCAGGGCATCGTGCTGGAATCGCAAGGGCTCGATGTCGGCATCGTCACGTCGCTGGTCGGCATCCGCCGCATGGAGATCGTGTTCGAAGGCGCGGCCGATCATGCCGGCACCACGCCGATGCATCTGCGCCAGGATGCGCTGGTCGCCGGCGCGAGAACTGCGGCCTCGGTGCGGGCGATCGCCGAACAACTGGCCGGCGAGGGGCAGGGCTATTTCGTCGCCACCGTCGGCATCTTCAATGTCGAGCCGGGCGCTTCCAATATCGTGCCCGGCCGCTGCCGGCTGGTGATCGATGCGCGCAGCACCAATCCGGTGCTGAGCGCGCGCTTTGTCGAAGCCATCGAGCAAGAGAGCGCCGCGCATGCCGCGGCGGTGCGAGTCAGGCGCGTGCCGATCGCGACATTGTCCGACAGCAAGCCGGTGATCTGCGACGAGACCGTGCGTGCGGCCATGCATCAGGGCGCGCGCGATCTTGGATTGAACAGCACCGATCTCGCCAGCGGCGCCGGTCACGACGCCGGCTTCATGAGCCGCATCTGCAAGTCGGCCATGGTGTTCGTGCCGTGCAAGGGCGGCAAGAGCCACGTGCCGGAGGAATGGTCGGACCGCGAGCAGATCGCCGCCGGCGCCGCCGTCATTCTGCAGGCCGTGAAGGCGCTCGATAAGACGCTGAGCTGATTAAGCGCGGCTCAGGCCTTGAGGCTCGGCAGCTTTAGACCGAACTGCCGTGCGCAGGAGATGGCGTCCTCGTAACCGGCATCGGCATGACGCATGACGCCGGTGGCCGGATCGTTCCACAGCACACGCTCGAGCCGGCCCGCCGCCTGAGGCGTGCCGTCGGCGACGATCACCATGCCGGCGTGCTGCGAATAGCCGATGCCGACGCCGCCGCCGTGGTGCAGCGACACCCAGGTGGCGCCGGAGGCGCAGTTCAACAGTGCATTGAGCATGGGCCAGTCGGACACCGCGTCGGAGCCGTCCTTCATCGCCTCGGTTTCGCGGTTGGGGCTCGCCACCGAACCGGAATCGAGGTGATCGCGGCCGATCACGATCGGCGCCTTCAATTCGCGCTTGGCCACCATCTCGTTGAACGCCATGCCGATGCGATGGCGATCGCCTAGCCCGACCCAGCAGATGCGCGACGGCAGCCCCTGGAACTTGATGCGCGCTTTCGCCATATCGAGCCAGTTGTGCAGATGCTTGTCATGCGGCATCAGCTCCTTGACCTTGGCGTCGGTCTTGAAGATGTCCTCCGGATCGCCGGACAGCGCGGCCCAGCGGAACGGGCCGATGCCGCGGCAGAACAGCGGGCGAATATAGGCCGGCACGAATCCGGGAAAGTCGAAGGCGTGTTCGAGGCCTTCTTCCTTCGCCATCTGGCGGATGTTGTTGCCGTAATCGAGCGTCGGGATGCCCATCTTGTAGAAGTCGAGCATGGCCTGCACATGGCCGACCATCGATTTCTTCGCGGCTTGCGCAACGCCATTCGGATCGCTGGCGCGCTTATCTTCCCACTGCGACAGCGTCCAGCCTTTGGGTAGATAGCCGTTGACCGGATCGTGCGCGGAGGTCTGGTCGGTGACGACATCCGGCTTGATGCCGCGCCGCACGAGTTCCGGAAACACGTCTGCCGCATTGCCAAGCACGCCGACCGAGATCGCTTTCTTCTCGCGGCAGGCGACGTCGATCATGGCCAGCGCCTCGTCGAGGTCCTTGGCCTGCTTGTCGAGATAGCCGGTCCTGAGCCGCATCTCGATACGGCTCGGTTGGCATTCGACCGCGAGCATCGACGCGCCGGCCATGGTGGCGGCGAGCGGCTGCGCGCCGCCCATGCCGCCGAGCCCGGCGGTCAGGATCCAGCGACCCTTGAGATCGCCGTTGTAATGACGGCGGCCGACCTCGACGAAGGTTTCGTAGGTGCCCTGCACGATGCCCTGCGAGCCGATATAGATCCAGGAGCCGGCGGTCATCTGGCCGTACATCATCAGGCCCTGGCGATCGAGCTCGTGGAATTTCTCCCACGTGGCCCAATGCGGCACGATGTTGGAATTGGCTATCAGCACGCGCGGCGCGTTCTCGTGGGTGCGGAAGACGCCGACCGGCTTGCCGGACTGCACCAGCAGCGTCTCGTCGGCCTCCAGCGTCTTGAGCGAGGCGACGATGCGGTCATAGGCGTCCCAGTCGCGCGCGGCGCGGCCGATGCCGCCATAGACCACCAGCTCATGCGGCTTCTCGGCGACTTCGGCGTCGAGATTGTTCATCAGCATGCGCAACGGCGCTTCGGTGAGCCAGCTCTTGGCGCTCAGCGTGGTGCCATGCGCCGCGCGGATGTTGCGGCTGTTGTCGAGGCGGTTGGTCATCGCGGTGATCCTTGTTCAGTCGGTCGCGCCACGGCGCACCCGCGCATAGAGCGGGTTGAAGCCGATGCGATAGACGAGTTCCGCCGGGCGCTCGATGTCCCAGATGGCGAGATCGCATTGCTTGCCGGCTTCGAGCGTGCCGATATCGGCGTGGCGCAGAGCGCGCGCGGCTTCGCGGGTAACGCCGGCGACGATTTCATCGATGGTGAGGCGGAACAAAGTCGCCGCCATGTTCATGATCATCAGCAGCGACGTGACCGGCGCGGTGCCGGGATTGCAGTCGGTGGCGAGCGCGATCGGCACTTTGTGGCGGCGTAAGGCGTCGATCGGCGGCAGTTTGGTTTCGCGCAGCACGTAATAAGCGCCGGGCAGCAGCACCGCCACCGTGCCGGCGCCTGCCATGGCGGCGGCGCCGTCGTCGTCGGTGTATTCGAGATGATCGGCCGACAGCGCGTCGAAACGCGCGGCCAATGCGGCGCCGTGCTGGTTGGAGAGTTGATCGGCGTGCAGCTTGACCGGCAGGCCGGCGGCGCGCGCGGCGGTGAACACCTTGGCGACTTCCTCGGGCGAGAAGGCGATGGTCTCGCCGAAGGCGTCGACCGCGTCGGCCAAGCCCTCGGCCTTGAGCGCCGGGATCATGGCGCAGACGGCGTCGATATAGGCCGCGCGCCCGGTGTCCGGCGGCAGCGCGTGGGCGCCGAGGAAGGTCGTGGCGACGCCAACATTGCGCTCGCGGCCCAGCCGCCGCGCCGCGCGCAGCATCTTGGTTTCGCTGTCGGCGTTGAGGCCGTAGCCGGATTTCACTTCGATGGTGGTGACGCCTTCGGCCAGCAGCCGGTCGAGCCGCGCCAGCGCGCTGGCGACCAATTGGTCCTCGCTAGCGTTGCGGGTCGCGCGCACGGTGGAGAGAATGCCGCCGCCGGCCCGCGCGATCTCTTCGTAGGATTTGCCGGCGAGCCGCATCTCGAATTCGGCGGCGCGGTCGCCGCCATGCACGATGTGGGTGTGGCAGTCGATCAGCCCGGGCGTGATCCAGCGGCCGTCGAGCGTGATCCGTTCGCGCGCGTCCCAGCCGGAGGGCAGGTCGGCGATGGGCCCGGCAAAAGCGATGCGACCGTCGGCCACCGCCACCGCGCCGTGTTCGATGACGCCGAGGCCCGGCCGGGCGGGGTCGAGCGTTGCCAGGCGCGCATCCAGCCAGATCGTGTCGTAGCGCATGGGGCCTCGCGGAATGGCCTCGTGGAATGATCTTTTAATTGTCTATACAATTAACCGGGGTCTGTCTATTGTAGCGTGACATCTGTGGAGGAGGCGGCGTGACCCGCACCTTGTTTTTCGAAAACGCATTGCTGCCGGACGGCTGGGCGCGGCAGGTGCGCGTCGCTGTCGAGGACGGCGTGATCCGGTCGATGACGGCAGGGGCGAGTGCGGCCGGCGCCGAGCGCCACGCCGGCATTGCCGTGCCGGGTCTGCCTAATCTGCACTGCCACGCCTTTCAGCGCGCCATGGCCGGGCTCGCCGAGCGGCGCGGGCCGGCCAACGACAGCTTCTGGACCTGGCGCGAGGTGATGTACCGCTTTCTCGGCCGGCTCACGCCCGACGACGTCGAGGCGATCGCCGCCTTCGCCTATATGGAAATGCTGGAGTCGGGCTTCAGCACGGTGACCGAGTTCCACTATCTTCATCACGATCCGGCCGGCCGCGCCTATGCCGATCTCGGCGAGATGGCCGCGCGCATCGCCGCCGCGGCCGGCGCCACCGGCATCGGCCTGACGCTGTTGCCATCGCTCTATATGACCGGCGGTTTTGCTAACGCGCCGCCGATGGAAGGGCAGAAGCGCTTCCTCAATGACGTCGATCGCTTCCTCACGCTGGTGGCGCGGTCGCGCGATATCGTCGCCGCGCTGCCCGCGGCCCGTGTCGGCATCGCGCCGCATTCGCTGCGCGCCGTGCCGCCCGAAGCGCTGTCGCGCGTTGTCGCCAACTGTCTGGACGGTCCGATCCACATCCATGCCGCCGAGCAGACGAAGGAAGTTGAGGATTGCGTCGCGGCGCTCGGCGCCCGCCCGGTCGAATGGCTGATGCACAACGCCGACGTCGAAGCGCGCTGGTGCCTGATCCATGCCACCCACATGACGCCGACCGAGACCGAAGCGCTGGCACGCACCGGTGCCGTGGCCGGCTTGTGTCCGCTGACCGAGGCTTCGCTCGGCGACGGCATCTTCGACGGCGCACGTTATCTCGGCGCCGATGGTCGCTTCGGCATCGGCACCGATTCCAACATTCAAATCGATGCCGCCGCCGAACTGCGCCAGCTCGAATATTCTCAGCGGCTGCGCGATCGCGCCCGCAATGTGATGGCGCGGCAGGAAGGCGCCTCAGTCGGCCGCAGCCTGTTCGACAATGCGCTCGCCGGCGGCACGCAGGCCTGCGCCCGGCCGGTTGGCGCCATCGCCGCCGGCAAACGCGCCGACATCGTGCTGCTCGATGCCGATCATCCCGATCTCGCGGCCGGGGCGGGCGATCACTGGCTCGATGCCTGGATCTTCATCGCCGGCCGCGCCGCCGTGCGTGAGGTTCTCGTGGGTGGCGACTCCGTCGTGGCCGACGGCCGCCATAGCGCGCATGACGACATCACGCGCCGCTACGTCGCCACCGTTAAACGCGTGCTGGCGGCATGACCGCGCCGGCGCCCAAAGAGCTGCCGCGTTACGCCGCCATTCGCCGCGATCTCGAAAGCGCGATCCTGAGCGGCCGCTGGCCCCCGGGCCACAAGATTCCCTCCGAGCATGCGCTGGTCGCGCGGTATGGCTGCGCCCGCATGACGGTGAACAAGGCTTTGAGCGCGCTCGCCGCCTCGGGCCTGATCGTGCGCCATCGCCGCGCCGGTAGTTTCGTCGCCACGCCATCGACCGAAGAATCGATTCTCGAGATCCACGACATCGCCGGCGAAGCGCAGGGCGCCGGCAAGCCTTACCGCTTCGAATTGAGAGCGCGGGCCGTGCGCAAGGCCACGGCGACCGATGCCGCGCGCCTACAGGTCAAAGCCGGCACGGCGGTGCTGGCGTTGAGTTCAATTCATCACGTCGCGGGCGCGCCTTATGCCGCCGAGGATCGGCTGGTCAATCTCGCCGGCGTGCCGGATGCGCGCGCGATGGATTTCAGCGATACGCCGCCGGGAAGCTGGCTCCTCGAAAAGATGCCTTGGAGCCGGGCGCGTCACCGCATTTCGGCGATCAACGCCGATGCCGCGATCGCGCGCAGCCTCAAGATCGCGCGCGGTACCGCTTGCCTGATGGTCGAGCGCGAGACCTGGCTGCAGGATCTGCCGATCACCCAGGTGCGCCTGATCTATCCGGGCGAGCGCCATCACCTGCTGGCGTATTTCAGTCCGGCCGGCCGCAGCCGCCGCTGATCGGATTCTGCGATCCCGCAGGAAACAAGCCGGGCTAGCTTCCTTTCCATTGCGGCGCCCGCTTCTCGACGAAGGCCTTGACGCCTTCGCGGAAGTCGTCGCTGCCATAGGCGGCGCGCACCAGATCGTCGCCGTCGGGCAGGCCGGCGTTCTGTAGGCGGCGGATCGCTTCCTTGGTGACGCGCATGGTGATCGGCGCATTGGCGGCGAGCTGCTGACAGAGCGCCGTAATGCGCGCGTCGAGCGCGGCGGGCTCGACGATGTCCATGGCAAAGCCGGCGGCCAGCGCGTCCTCCGCCGCGACGTTCTCGGCCAAAAGCATCATGCGCTTGGTGCGCGCCGCGCCGAGGCCGGCGACCAGCCGGGCGTAATTCGCGACCGACAGGCAATTGCCCAATGTGCGCGCGATCGGCACGCCGAATTTGCTGCCCGGCGTGGCGATGCGCAGATCGCAGCACGCCGCGATCGCCAGCCCGCCGCCGATCGCCCAGCCTTCGACCACGGCCAGCGTCGGCATCGGCAGGGATTCGAGCGCGGTGAGATAGCGCTCCATCTTCTCTTCATAGGCGGAGCCTTGCTCCGGCTTCGAGAATTCCAGGAACTGGGCGATGTCGGTGCCGGCGATGAAGGCCTTGCCGCCGGCGCCGCGCAGCACGGTGACGCGGATGCTCTTGTCGCGCGCGAGCTCGGCGCAGGCGCTCGCCAGCCCTTCATACATGCCCCAGGTCATGGCATTGCGGGCCTGCGGCCGGTCGAACAGAATGGTGGCGACCTCGCCATTGCGGGTCAGCCGTACTTCGCCGTCACTCATTGCGTCATCCTCGGTGGTCACGTTTGTTGCGGCGCAGATTGCGGGGTGGCGCGGCTGAGCGCAAGTCTCACAGGCGCAAGTGTCACGGGGGGATGCCGCAGCCGTGATCGGTCGCGGGTTTTGGCGGCGGTGTCGCCGTGCTAGGCATGGCCAGTTTTTCGCGGCTCCGGGCTTTCATGATCTCGCTGACCCAGGCTTCGCTCTGCGCCGCTCTGGCGCTCGCCTTCTACGGACTGATCGGCCTGCCGCTGGCGCAGCGCGTCCTCATGCGGCCGCTCGTGCCGTGGCTCGCCCCGGCGCTGGGCTGGGCGGTGCATGCGGCGCTGGCGCTGCCGCTGTGTTTTGTCATCGGGCTTGATCGTACGACCGCTGTCGCGATCTTTGCGGTGCCGGCCGTCATCGCCGCGGTGGTGCTGTGGCGACGGCAACCCGCTCTCTTGAGCGAGCACGCGCTGCCGTGGTGGCTCGTCATCATCGTGCTCGCCGGCGTGGCGCTGATCGCGCTCGACTTCATGGCGGTCGATTTGCCAAAAATGTCGGCGCAGGGCGTGACGCTGGCGGCGCCGATCTTCGATCATTCCAAGATCGCGATGATCGACGAGATGGCGCGGCTCGGCGTGCCGCCGGGCAATCCATTCTACGGCGGCGAGGGGCCGGCGCGGCTGTCTTATTATTATCTGTGGCACTTCAGCGCTGCCGAATTGTCGCTGCTGACCGGCCTGTCGGGCTGGGCGACCGATGCCGGCATGAGCGCCTTCACCGGCTTCGCCGCCGTGCTGGCGATGGCCGGTCTGGCGATCTGGCTGAGCGGACGCGCTTCGGCGGCGCTGTGGATCGTGCTGTTGTCCTTCACGGCTTCGGCACGGCCGGTGCTCGAGTTTCTGCTCGGCCAGGACCGGGTCGAGCAAATCGCCGGCACTCAGTCCGGGCTCGGCGGCTTCCTGTTTCAGACCTCATGGGCGCCGCAGCACGCGATGGCGGCACTGACGACGGTGCTCGCGCTCATCGTTCTGCTGGCGCTGATCGAACGGCCGCGCTGGCCGGTGACCGTCTTATTCGGCCTGATGATGGTCGCCGGCTTTGAGAGTTCGACCTGGGTCGGCGGCATTGTCTTTCCCATCATGGCGGCGCCGGTGGCGCTGACGATGTTGTGGCGGGCGTCGCGAAGCGAACGCGGTCACATCGTCCTACATCTCGTTGTCGCCGCCCTCATCGCCGTGGCGTTGATCTCGCCGTTCCTCTACGACCAGTCGCATATGGCGGCGCTGCGCAACGACGGCCCGCCAGTCACCATCGCGCCGGTCCAGGTGCTCGGCGACGACGTCGTCGCCCGGTTTGGCGCTTTCTGGAACGGCCTGGCCTATTGGCTGATCTATCTGCCGTTGGAATTCCCGGCGATCTACGTCACCGGCGCCGTCGCTCTCTTTGTCCTGCTGCGCGATCGCGCCCTGCCGCTGGCGCATCGCGACGTGACATTGGCTTTCGCGTTCGGCGCGCTGATGAGCCTCGTTTGCGCCTGGCTTCTGGTCAGCACCTTGGGCGAGAACAACGATCTTGGCTGGCGCGCCGTGCTGCCGGCGGTGCTGATCCTGATGATCGCTTCTGCCGCCGGGCTGGCGCGGCTCGACGTCGAAATGCGGCCGGTGCTGCTCGCCGCGGCGCTGGCGCTGATTGCCGTCAGCCTCGTCGACGGCCTGCGCTTCGGCTATGGCAACGTCGTCGTCAGGACCAATGCGGCAACGCCCGGCTTCGCCGACTCCGAGGCGCTGTGGCGCGCGGTGCGCCGCGTCACGCCGCCCGGCGAACGCGTCGCCAACAATCCCGATTACATGGGCAAGGCGACGCCGTGGCCGATCAACATCTCATGGGCGCTGCTGGCCGACCGCCGCTCCTGCTTTGCCGGGCGCGATTTCGTGCGTCCGTTCTCGGCCTTGCCGCAAACCAGAGTCGACGTGCTCGATGCCTTGTTCAAGCGCGTGTTCAAGGGCATGCCCGAGCCGGGCGACATCGAGCAGTTGGCGAACCGTTATCATTGCGACACCGCGGTGGTGGCGCCGAGCGACGGCGCCTGGATGCGCGATCCCTTCGCCGCCAGCGCACTCTATCAAATGGTCGAGGACACGCCGGCCTGGCGCATCTACCGGCGGGCGGCGCCCTAGATCCCCGCGAACCAGTTGAAGCCTTGCTTCGACCAGAAGGTCGGAATGAAGGTGTTGGTCACCTCCATTGCCGTGATCCATTTGGCGTTCTTGAAGCCGAGCTTGGTCGCGGTGCGCAGTCGCAGCGGGAAGCCGAACGGATCGGTGATCGGATCGTGGGCGTATTTGGTGGCGAGAATGGTCTGCGGGTGCAGCGCGGTGGCCATGTCGAGCGTCTCGGTATAGTCGTCGGCGCACTTGAACGATACGTATTTCGCCGTGGTGTCGGCGCCGATGCGCTTGAGGAACTGGCCGAGGTTCACGCCCTCCCACTGGCCGATATAGTCCCAGCCTTCGACGCAGATGTGGCGGACGATCAACTCCTGTTCCGGCAACTGATAGATCTGCTGCGCGGTCCACGGCCGCTTGTCCTGGATGAGCCCGGCGAGTTCGAGCTTCCAGCTCGCGCCATCGACCGGCTTGACGTCCTCGACGTCGTAATAGGCGTTGAAGCGCGGTGGCTTCGCCACCTGGTCGACGCTGTAGGTCGGCGCCAGATGGTTCGGCCGGAAGATCGCTTCCTGAACCTTGTCGTTGAACGCCGAGATCGTGCGCAGGAAGCTTTGCATCGTGTCGGTGTCGCTGACATTGCAGCCGGTCAGCATGGTGAGCGCGCCGAGGCTCAACGTGCCGCGCAACAGGCCGCGGCGGTTGATATCCTGCACCAGCTTCTTGTTGTCTTCGATGAGGCTCTGATCGACGCCCTGCTTGGGACGGAAGATCGACGGGGAAGGAGAGCGGGCCATGGCGATGATCCTTTATTCGGCCGGCACGGCTTCGGGCGTGGCGTCGTCGACGATCGGACCGCCGGTCACCATGGCACCGATCGTCTTCGGCACAAGCAGCGCCAGCGCGACGTGGACGACGAGGAAGCCGACGATCGCGGCCATGCCGATGAAATGAAAGAGCCGGACCGCCTGGAAGCCGCCGAGCAGCGCGACCGCTTCGGAGAACTGGATCGGCTTCCACAACAGCCAGCCGGTGACGACCTGCAGTACGATCACCAGCATGACGCCAACATAGAGCACCTTCTGAACGGCGTTATAATGCGTGATGTCGTCATGGGCGAGCTTGAAGGTCAGTGCCTCGCGCACCGTGGCGATGACCTCGCGCGGCCAGATCGGCAGCAGCTTGCGGCGGAAGCGGCCGGTCCACAGGCCGTAGGCGAGATAGAACGCGCCGTTGACCATGAGGATCCACATGGCGAAGAAATGCCACTGCAAGCCGTGCTGCGCCCAGACGCCTAGCGTCACCGCTTCGGGAAAATGCAGCCAGCCGAACAGCACCTCGTCGTTATAGATCTTCCAGCCGCTCATGATCAGTGCGATCATGGCCAGCGCGTTGATCCAGTGCATGGCCCGCAGGCCCGCCGGATGCAGGCGATGACGGCGAGTTGATTTGACCGTGAAGCTGTCGCTCATGAAGTGTCGGCCTTGTCGAGGTCGGGTTGTCCGCGTCGAATTGGGTCGCATAGAACGGAAACGGCTTTTGACGCGCAACACACGACTTCGTGTAACGGCTCAAGTCACGCGCATGTTATTTGGGGACGATAGGGTGCGATTGTTTAATCGGATAGCGATTCTGATTGCGCTCGCGGCGCTGCCGCTTCTGGCGGTGCCGGCCGCCGCGCCGGCCGGTGACGGACTGGTGCGCCTCGCCTCCGGTGGCCCGCAGGCGCCGCGGCCCGGCGCCGAGAGCAAGGACAGCGATGAGGAGCCGACGCTCGATCAGAAATTCAAGCGGCGCTTTCCGCAGCCGGTGCGGGTCGGCGATCTCATCGGTATGCCGGTGCTCGACTTCAACGATTCGACGATCGGTTACGTCAAGGAGGTGGTGCGCCGCGGTGATGGCGAGATCGACCTGATCGTACCCTACAGCGCCTGGTTCGGCTGGCTGCGCACGGACTGGGGCAAGCGGCCGGTAGCGGTGCCGATCAAGACTGTCGCGCTGCTGGCGAAGCAGATCGACGCGCTCGAATTCACGCGTGACGATTTCGACGATGCGCCGACCTGGACCCCTGCCGACGGGGCCCCGGTGGCGTCCAACGAAAAGACTCTTATTGCCCTAGGCCGCCGCTAGAAGAAGATTCACTGGAACTGCGGCGGCGCAGCACGGTTGTAGCACTCATGGACGATCTGACCAGAGCCAGGTTGAGCGCGCGCACCTTGGTCGCTCAGGGCGTCGGGATTCACGAACCCGTCACCAAGGGCATTGTTCCGCCCATCCACATGTCCAACACCTACCTGCGCGATCCGGATAACGGCTATCGCTCGGGGCAGGTCTATGGCCACACCGACAATATGTCGGTGCAGCAGGCGGAACAGTTGATCGCGGCGCTGGAAGGCGCGGAACAGGCCTTGCTGTTCGGTTCCGGCATGGCGGCGGCGACTTCTGTTATTCTCGGCCTCGACAAGCCGACACACATTGTCGCCTCACAGGTGATGTATTGGGGCTTCCGCTCGTGGCTGCGCGACATCGAGCGCTACGGCCATCGCGTCACCTTCGTCGAGACCTCCGACCTCGACGCGGTGCGCGGTGCCGTCATGCCGGGCCGCACGGGCTTGCTGTGGATCGAGACGCCGAGCAACCCGATGTGGACCGTGACCGACATCGCCGCGGTGGCGGAGATCGCCCACGCCGCCGACGCCATCCTGTGCGTTGATTCCACCGCCGCGACGCCGATCCTGACGCGGCCGCTGGCGCTGGGTGCCGACATCGTCATGCATTCCGCGACCAAATATCTCAACGGCCATTCCGACGTCGTTGCCGGCGCGCTCGCTTGCGCGCGCGAGACGCCGTTGTGGCGGCGCATCGCCAAGAATCGCGGCCAGCTCGGCCAGGCGCTGAGCCCGTTCGATGCCTGGCTTCTGATCCGCGGCATGCGAACGCTCGATGTGCGCGTGCGCGCCCAGGCGAAGTCGGCCGCCATTCTCGCCGAGCGTCTGCAAAGCCATCCAGCCCTTTCACAGGTGCTCTATCCCGGTCTGCCGTCGCACCCCGGCCACGACGTCGCCATGCGGCAGATGTCCGGCGGTTTCGGCGGTATGCTGTCGCTGCGCGTCGCCAAGGGCGAGAAAGCGGCCATCGCCGTCGCTGCCTGCGTCGACTTGTGGAAGCGGGCGACCTCGCTCGGCGGCGTCGAAAGCCTGATCGAACATCGCGCCTCGATCGAAGGCGACGGCTCGCCCTGTCCGGGCGATCTGTTGCGGCTGTCGGTCGGGCTTGAAGACGTCGACGAACTGCATTTCGATTTGACCCGCGCGCTCAGCATGGCGGTATGACATCATGAAGCCGATTGCCGTTGCCATCATTTGCAAGACGCCAATGCCGGGCAAGTCGAAGACGCGACTGTCGCCGCCGCTCGCGCCGGAAGAATGCGCGGCGATCTCGTCCTGTTTCATCCGCGATCTGGCGCTGACGATCCATGACCTCGCCGACGACGGCGACGTCGCCGCCGCCGCCGTCTACACGCCATTCGGCACCGAGCCGGCCTTGCGCCGCCTGCTGCCCGACGGCTTCCGTCTGACGCTGCAGGGCGACGGCGATCTCGGCGCGCGTCTGTTGAAGGGCACGGCCGATCTGATCGACGCCGGTTTCGGCGGTGCCATTTTGGTCAATTCGGATTCGCCGACCTTGCCGAAAGCGATCCTGCGCCAGGCGGTCGATGCCGTCCGTCAGGGCGACAATGTCGTGCTCAGCCCGGCCTTCGACGGCGGCTATACCTTGATCGGCCTGTCGCGGCCGCATGCCCGGCTGTTCGACGACATACCGTGGAGCACGCCGCAGGTCTACGAGCTGACCTTGGCACGCGCCCGCGAGATCGGCCTGCCGGTCGTCAACGTGCCGGGCTGGTACGATGTCGACGACGCCACCTCTTATGCCATGCTGGAAGACGAAGTGCTGCGCGGCATCGCGCCGTCCTTTGCCGCGCCGGGTTTGATGGGCGCCGCGGCGCCGGCCACCACGCGCTTCGTGCGTGACCGTCAAGCCGCGCTGCTGCGGGCCTGACGTCATGCGGGTCGGGTCGGGGGAATTTTTCGTCAGCGTCATCATTCCTTGTCTCAACGAGGAAGAGCCGATCGCCGATGTCGTGCGCGAAGTGCTGGCGCAGGGCGTCGACGAGGTGATCGTCGTCGACAACGGCTCGACTGATCGCACCGCGGCGCGCGCCGCCGAGGCCGGCGCCCGGGTGATCGCCGAGCCGGTGCGCGGCTATGGCCGCGCCTGCGCCGCCGGCGTCGCCGCGCTGTCGGCGCGCACTGAGATCGTCTGCTTTCTCGACGGCGACGGCAGCGACGTGCCGGCCTTCATGGCCGACGTCGTCGGTCCGATCGCCGATCATCGCGCCGATTTCGTCATGGGCTCGCGGCTCAAGGGCCGGCGCGAGCCGGGCAGCATGACGCCGCAGCAGATCCTCGCCGGCTGGCTCGCCGGCCTGTTGCTGCGCCTGACCTACGGCGCGCACTTCACCGACATGTCGCCGTTTCGCGCGCTGCGCATCGAGCGGCTGCGTGCCCTCGGCATGCACGAAATGACCTATGGCTGGAATCTCGAAATGCAGATGCGTGCCGCCGCCGCCGGCTGGCGCCTTCTCGAAGTGCCGGTCGATCATCGCTGCCGCCAGGGCGGCGTCTCGAAAGTGTCCGGCAATCTGGTTGCCGGGGTGAAGGCGGCTTGGAAGATTGTCACGACGTTCCTGCGCCTGGCGGCGACCTTGCGCCGCGAGCCTCGCCAGGACCTGCATCTGCGCGACAAGAAAGTCTGACGATCATGCATGTTCTGCTGACCGGCGGCGCCGGCTTCATCGGCCGCCACGTGCTCCGTGAATTGCTGGCGCGCGGCCATCAGGTGCGCGTGCTCGATTCATTGCGGCCGGACGTCCATGCCGATGGCCAGACCGCGCCGCTCGACGGCGCCGAGCTGGTGGTCGCCGACGTGCGCGATCCCGCGGCGGTCGATGGCGCGCTCAAGGGCATCGACGCGGTGCTGCATCTCGCCGCCAAAGTGGGCCTCGGCGTCGCGGTCAGCGATCTGCCGGATTACGCTTCGTCGAACGATGTCGGCGCCGTCGAAATTCTCGTCGGCATGGCGCGCGCCAATATCAAGCGGCTGACCTTGGCGAGCTCGATGGTGGTCTATGGTGAGGGCGTCGGTCTGTGCGACGAGCACGGCGAGGTGCGACCCGGACCGCGCATCGAAGCCGAATTGAGAAACAAGAATTTCGAACCGCCATGCCCGCATTGCGGCAAGCCGCTGAAGCCGGCTTTGGTGACCGAGGACACGCCGTTCGATCCGCGCAACGCCTATGCCACCAGCAAGCTGGCGCAGGAGTATTACGCGTCGAACTGGGCGCGCGTCACCGGCGGTTCGGTCGCGGCGCTGCGTTACCACAATGTCTATGGTCCCGGCATGCCGCGTGACACGCCCTATGCCGGCGTCGCCGCCATCTTCACCTCGGCCTTGAAGCGCGGCGAGGCGCCGAGCGTTTTCGAGGACGGCCGCATGCGCCGTGATTTCGTCCATGTCCGCGATGTCGCCGCCGCGACAGTGGATGCCTGCGAGAAGCACGAGGCCGGCGTGCGCGCCTTCAATGTCGGCTCCGGCACGCCGCGCACGGTCGGCGACATGGCGCTGGCCTTGGCGCAGGCGCTCAAAGGTCCGCTGCCGGTGGTCACCGGCGGCTATCGGCTCGGCGACGTGCGCCACATCACTGCCGATTCCTCGCGGCTGAAGCGCGAACTCGGCTGGTCGCCGAAGGTCGACTTCGCCGCCGGCATGGCGGAATTGGCAGGGCTTTAGACCTGCAAATAGCGCTGCCGCACGCTGGCGTCGGCGCCGAGCTCGGCCGAGCTGCCGGTCCACACCACGTGGCCCTTTTCGACCACGACATGGCGGTCGGCGATCTTCATCAGCGCGTTGAGGTGCTTGTCGACGACCAGGATGGCCTGGCCTTCCTTCTTCAGGAGCGACAGGCAATTCCAGATTTCGGTGCGGATTTTCGGCGCCAACCCTTCGGTCGCCTCGTCGAGAATCAAGAGCTTCGGATTGGTCATCAGCGCCCGGCCGATCGCCAGCATCTGCTGCTCGCCGCCGGACAACTGGTTGCCCATGTTATTCTTGCGCGCGGCGAGCGACGGGAAGAACTGGTAGACGCGCTCCAAGGTCCACTGCGCCTTGCCGAAGCGCGCGGCGCCGGTGGCGATCAGGTTTTCCTCGACGGTGAGCGTCGGGAAGATCTGGCGGCCCTCCGGCACCAGGCCGATGCCGGCCTGCGCGATGGAATATGGCGGCAGTCCGATCAGCGACGTTCCGTTGAAGCGCGCGTGGCCGGACAAAGGCGGCACCAGGCCCATGATCGCGAAGATCGTCGTCGTCTTGCCCATGCCGTTGCGGCCGATCAAGGTCACCACTTCGCCGTCGTTCACGGTGAAGGTAATATCGAACAGCACCTGGGCGGGGCCGTAGGCGGCGGCAAGTTTCTCGACGTGAAGCATTATTCGAGCTCCTCGCCGAGATAGGCCTGCATCACCGCCGGATCGTTGCGCACCTCGTTCGGCGCGCCGCTCGCCAGCACCCGGCCGTAGGTCAACACCGAAATGCGATCGGCGAGCGCGAACACCGCGTTCATGTCGTGCTCGACCAACAGCATGGCGAAGCGGCCCTTGAGCTTCTTCAGCACGGCGACGATGCGCTCGGATTCCTCCGGGCCGGTGCCAGCCATCGGTTCGTCGAGCAGCAGCAGCTTCGGTTCGAGCGCCAGTGCGATCGCCAGTTCCAGCGCGCGCTTTTCGCCGTGCGACAGATGCGCGGCGACGATGTCGGCGCGATGGTCGAGGCCGACCTCGGCGAGCGCCGCCATCGCCTGGTCGTTCAATTCCTTCTCCGCCGCGGCGCGGCCGAAGAAACGATAGCTCGAGCCGTCACGCGCCTGTACGGCGAGCGCCACGTTCTCCAGCGCCGAGAAGCGCGGCAAGACGGACGTGATCTGGAACGAACGGGCCAGCCCCAGTTTGGCGCGCTCGTTCGGCGGTAACATCATGATGTCGGTGCCGTTAAGCAGGATGCGGCCGTCGTCGGGCGTCAGCGTGCCGGAGATCTGATGGATCAGCGTCGTCTTGCCGGCGCCGTTCGGGCCGATCACGGCGTGCAATTCGCCGGGACCGATCTCGAGCGTCACGCCGTCGGTGACGACGAGGCCGCCGAACGACTTGCGCAGGTTCTCGATCAGCAGCACGGCGTCAGTCACGGCTGAACCTCGCCTTGATCGAGGTGACGAGACCGACCAGGCCGCCGCGTGCGAATAGCACGACCAGCACCAGCAGCGGGCCGAAGACCAGCTTCCAGTTCTCGGTCAGGCCGGCGAGGCCTTCCTCGAGCAGGAGATAAGAGGCCGCGCCGACGATGGCGCCGTGCAAGGTGCCGAGGCCACCGAACAGCACCATGATGATCAGTTCGCCGGAGCGCTGCCACGACATGTAGGCCGGGCTGACGAATTCGGTGGTGTTGGCGAGCAGGAAGCCGGCGAGGCCGCCGATAGAGCCGGCGATGACATAGCCGACGCGCTGGAAGCGGAACACGTCGAAGCCGATGGTCGCCATGCGCGTCGGGTTCTCGCGGGCGCCGCGGAACACGCGGCCGAAGCGCGAATAGACCACGGCGCGGCAGAGGAGATACGAGGCGATCAGGAAGCCGAGCGTGGCGTAGTACAGCGCACGGTCGCTGGCGAACACTTCGAAGCCGAACAAGGTCGAGCGCGCCGGCAGCGTAATGCCGTCGTCGCCGCCATAGGGCGCCAGCGAGCCGGCGATGAAATAGGCCATCTGCCCGAACGCCAGGGTGATCATGATGAAATAGACGCCGCTGGTGCGCAGGCAGATCGTGCCGGTGACGTAGGCGAACAGCGCGCTGACGATCAGCGTCAGCGGCAGCGTGATCGCCATGTCGGTGACACCGTGGGCGCCGGCGATCGCCACGGTATAGGCGCCGATGCCGATGAAGGCGGCGTGACCGAAGGTGACGAGGCCGCCGAAGCCGCACAGCAGATCGACCGCCAGAGCGGCGATGGCGAACACCATGACGCGGGTGATCAGGCCGAGCACATAGCTTTCCGGGCCGAAGGCGGCGGCGATCGGCGCCAGCGCCAGCACCGCGAACATCAGCACGACGGCGACGTTGAAACGCGCGGCGCGCGGCGCCGGCTTGTCGGCCACGAGGCTGGTCATCATGTGCGCCCCTTGGCCGGGAACAGCCCGGCCGGGCGGAAATACAGGACCAGCGCCATCAGCACATAGATCAGCATCGAGGCGATGGCCGGGCCGACGGTGCGCGCCGGCGAAGGTGGCATCACGAGGCGCAGGATGTCGATCATGAAGGAGCGGCCGAGCGTATCGACCAGGCCGACCAGCAGCGCCGCGATGAAGGCGCCGCGCATCGAGCCGATGCCGCCGATGACGATGACGACGAAAGCGAGGATCAGCACCGAGTCGCCCATGCCGGGTTCGACCGACAGGATCGGCGCGATCATGGCGCCGGCGAAGGCGGCCAGCATGGTGCCGAAGCCGAACACGATCATGAACAGGCGGCGGATGTCGACGCCGAGCGCCGAGACGATGCGGGCATGGGTCGCGCCGGCGCGCACCAGCATGCCGACGCGCGTTCTGCTGACGAGGATGTAGAGCAGCAGCGCGACGACGAGCCCGGCGGCGATGATGACGAGCCGCCATACCGGATAGATCAGGCCGGGCATCAAAGTCACCACGCCGGCGAGGCTCTCGGGGATCGGCAGGTTCAAGGGCGCCGCGCCCCACACCACCTTCACGCCCTGGTTCAGGAAGATGATGATGCCGAAGGTAGCGATGACCTGTTCGAGGTGATCGCGATCGTAGAGCTGGCGAAACACGGTGAATTCGAGGAGCAGGCCGAAGGCCAGCGCGGCGACAAGCGCCAGGATCAGCGCCAGCACGAACGAGCCGGTCAGCGTGTAGAACATCACCGCCAGATAGGCGCCGAGCATATACTGGACGCCGTGGGCGAGGTTGATGAAGTCCATGACGCCGAACACGAGCGTCAGCCCGGCGGCGATCAGGAACAACAGCACGCCGAACTGCAGGCCGTTGAGGATCTGGACGATGAGGAGGGTGAAGGACATACGGCGACCGCTCTGCTTATTCCCTCGCCCCGCGAAGCGGGGAGAGGGTGCCGAGCGAAGCGAGGCGGATGAGGGGCGACATCTTCAAGGCTCCGAGTCGGCCCCTCACCCGGCTCGGACCTGAAGGTCCTCGCCACCCTCTCCCCGCAAGCGGGG
>JAFECJ010000024.1 GCA_018242205.1 Pseudomonadota bacterium | reverse complement strand
CCGGCGCCGCCCGAGCGCTCAAGGTGCGTTTCCTTGAGCCCGCGGGCACCGCATCCGAGCCCATCGACCTAGACGCCTCTAGATGACGCCCCCGGCAGGATCGGACAATTGATGTTTATCCTATCGTAGGAATTACAGTCAAGGACTATTTTCTGGATGCGGCAAACGCAGAAGCTCAATCCGGGCCGGCGCCGACATTGGCGGCAGCGGCCGCGTCGGCCTCGTCCTTGGCCGCCTGCTCGGCCGCGGCCTTCTTCTCGACCATGCGCACCGACCAGATCGAGCCCTCGTAGAGCAGCAGCAGCGGGATGGCGAGCGAGAGCTGGCTGATGACGTCCGGCGGCGTCAGCACCGCCGCGAGCACGAAGGCGCCGACGATGAAATAGCGCCGCTTCTCCTTGAGCATCTGCGAGGTGACGATGCCGATGCGGCCGAGCAGCGTCAGGATCACCGGCAACTGGAACGCGGCGCCGAAGGCGAGCACCAAGGTCATCATCAGCGACAGATATTCGCCGACCTTGGGCATCAGCGCGATCGAGGCCTCGGTCGCGGTGCCGGGCTGCTGCATGTGCAACGAGAAGCGCACCAGCATCGGCAGCACGAGGAAATAGACGACCAGCGAGCCGAGCGCGAAGAAGAACGGCGTGGCGATCAGGTAAGGCAGGAAGGCCTTGCGCTCGTGGCGATAAAGCCCCGGCGCCACGAACATGTAGATCTGCCCGGCCACCACCGGAAACGACAGGAAGGCGGCGCCGAACATCGCGAGCTTGAGCTGCGTGATGAAATATTCGAGCAGTGCGGTGTAGATGAATTTCGAATTTTCCGGCCCCGCCACCCAGACGAAGGGCCAGACCAGGACATTGTAGATGTCCTTGGCGAATACGAAACACAGCGCGAAGGTGATGCCGAAGGCGATCATCGCCTTGATCAGGCGCGAGCGCAGCTCGATCAGATGATCGAGCAGCGGTGCCTTCGAGGCTTCGATGTCGTCGTGGGTCACGCCGCGCCTCCGGCCTTCTTCTCGGCCGCGGCAGGCTCGGCCGTCTTCGGCGCAAAATCTTCGGATGTCGGCGGCGGCACCGGCTCGGGCACCGGCACGTCGATCTTTCCGAGATCGACATTGGCGAGATCGGCATGCTGCTCGGCGGGAGCCGGCAAGGCGTCTTGCTCGGCCGGCGGCGGCAGCGCGTCGCTGGTTTCGACGGCCGAGACCGGCGCCGTTTCCGGCGCGTAATCGCTGGCCGTCGAGGTCGGCGAACCGGCCGGCTCCTCGAAGGCCTTTTCGATGTCCTTGCGCGTATCCGCGAGCGGATCGATCGAGGTGAAGTCGGTGACGTGGCCCTTGACCGTCGCGTGCAGGTCTTCGGCCTGTTTCTTCAGATCGGCGAGGTCGGCTTCGCGCAACGCCTCCTGGAACTGGCCCTGGAATTCACCGGCCATGCGCCGAAGCTTGGCCACCATCTGACCGACGCTGCGCAAAACGGTCGGCAGCTCCTTCGGCCCGATCGCGATCAACGCGACGATGCCGATGAGGACGATCTCGCCCCAACCGAAATTGAACATTGCTCCGATCCCGAATTCGACCTGGCAGCCACGACCCCTCGGGGCCCGGCCAAGGCAACGACCTTAGGCCAAGCCTCCCCGCGCGGTCCGCCTAGGAGTGTGCGCCTTCGGCGCGCCGCTCGGCTTCGGTCTTCTGGGCGCCGCCCTCGATCGACTTGACCGGCTCCGACTTGGTGTCGGCGGTCTTGTCGTCTTCGGCCATGCCCTTCTTGAAGGCCTTGATGCCCTGGGCGAAGTCGCCCATCAGGCCGGAAATCTTGCCCCGGCCGCCGAACATCAACATCACCACGACGATGACGATCAGCCAGTGCCAGACACTAAAGGAACCCATAACCCTATCCTCCGCGGCGACGGGCTTTGGCCCCCGGGCTCGTCCCGCCTGATGTTTGATTGAGAAACTAGGCCGCGGAGGCGGCAAAAACAAGGAGTTAACGGGGTTTGGTTAAGGGCCAAATGGCGCATTTACGTCCGCTCACCCCCGTGAATGCGGGGGCCCAGAAGTGGCGGAGTTTTTGGCACAGGGTCCCCGCTTTCGCGCGGACGAACGGAGTTATTTCTCCCCGCCCTCGTCCGCGGAAGCCTCCGGCGCCGGCGCCAGCCCCAGATCGAGGTCGCCCGGCTCGAGCGGGTCCTCGTCGTCGCGCAACGTGGTGTCGTCCGACGGCATCGGTACCGAGAAACCGGCCGGCATATTGCCCTCGAGCAGACCGGAGCCCTTCAGCTCGTCGAGGCCCGGCAGGTCGCTGACCTCTTCCAGGCCGAAATGCGACAGGAAGGCCTCGTTGGTGCCGTAGGTGATCGGACGGCCCGGCACCTTGCGGCGGCCGCGCGGACGAATCCAGCCGGTCTTGAGCAGCACGTCGAGCGTGCCGGCGGCGGTGGCGACGCCGCGGATTTCCTCGATCTCGGCGCGCGTCACCGGCTGATGATAGGCGATGATGGCGAGCGTCTCGATCGCGGCGCGCGACAATTTGCGCTGCTCGACGGTTTCCTTGGTGAGCAACCACGACAGATCGGACGCGGTGCGGAAGGTCCACTTCTTGCCGATGCGGACCAGGTTGACGCCGCGCGTCGCATATTCGGCCTGCAGCGCGGCCAGCGCCGCCTTGACGTCGACGCCGTCGGGCAGCGCGCGCACCAAGGTCGGCTCGTCGAGCGGCTCGGACGCGGCAAACAGCAGCGCCTCGAGCAGACGCAGTTCCTCCGGACGCTGCACCGGCTCCACCGCGTCGACCTCGACGATCACGGTTTCGTCGATCTCGACGGAAGCGGGTACCGGCTCGTCATTCGAAACCACCACGAGCTTTTTGGCCGCTGAGGACATGGGGTCCGGCTCCTTATGCGTTTTCTTGTGCGTCATGCGACGATGCAATGCCGTTCGCGCTGACACGCTTGCGCATGTAGATCGGCGCGAAAGTATTCTTCTGATGGATCTCGGCCTGACCCTCGCGCACCAGCTCGAGCGCCGAGGCAAAGGACGAGGCGAACACGGTGGCGGCGAGCGCCGGCTCGACCACGTACTGGATGAGGAAACTGTCGATGCGCGACCAGTCGCTCGACTGCCCGATCAGCCGCTCCAAGGTCTGCCGCGCATCGGCGAGCGACCACACGGTGCGCTTCTTGAACTGCACGCGCGACAACGACGTGCGCTGGCGCTGCGTCGCATAGGCCGACAACAGATCGTACAGCGTCGCCGTCCATTCCGGCTTCTTGATCTCGGCGATCGGTTCGGGCAGGCCGCGCTCGAACACGTCGCGGCCGAGCTGCGGGCGCTCCATCATCTTCGTCGCGAATTCGCGGATCGCCTCGAGCCGGCGCAGGCGGTTGGCCAGCGCCATCGCCATGTCCTCGGCCGACGGCCCCTCGCCCGGCGCCGCTTCCGGCAGCAGCAGCCGCGACTTGAGGTAAGCCAGCCACGCCGCCATCACGAGATAATCGGCGGCCAGTTCGAGCCGGACTTTGCGCGCCTGCTCGATGAACATCAGATACTGATCGGCCAGCGCCAGGATCGAGATCTTGTGCAGGTCGACCTTCTGCTGGCGCGCCAGCGTCAGCAACAGATCGAGCGGACCTTCGAAGCCCTCGACGTCGACGATCATTGCCGGCTCGGTCGAGCCGCGATCGTCCGCCAATGCGGTCGCCAGGTTGCTGTCGAATTCCTCAGGCGTCATCAGCCTGTCATCCTTCACGCGTTCGATGCGGGCCTGTTCAAGCCACCATCGCGTTGAAAATCTCGCGGGCCGCCGCGACGTCGAACTCTTCGCGCTGCGACCGCAAGGCGAGCGCGGCATTGGCGCGCTCGGCGGCCGCGCCGGCAAGTTCGGGCGCGACGCCGGCGACCTCGCGCATTTCCGCAAGATCGCCGTTGCAATGAAGCACGACATCGCAACCGGCGGCGAGCGCTTGCTGGCTGCGCGTCGCAATTGTCCCCGACAAAGCGCCCATCGACACGTCGTCGCTCATCAGCAGCCCGTCGAATCCAATCGATCCGCGAATCACTTCGCGCACCATTGTGACGGAAGTGGTGGCGGGCGCGAGGCGATCAATGGCGCTGAACACAACATGCGCGGTCATGCCGAGCGGCAGATGTTTGAGCGGCCGGAACGCGGCGAAATCGGTCTGTTCCAGCGTGGCACGGTCGGTGTCGACCACCGGCAGTTCCTTGTGGCTGTCGGCGCGGGCGCGGCCGTGGCCCGGCAGGTGCTTGAGCACCGGCAGGACGCCGCCGGCCAAAAGCCCCTCCGCCACCGCGCCGGCGATAGCGGCGACCTTGTCCGGGGTCGTGCCATAGGCGCGATCGCCGATCACATTGTCGGCGCCGGAAATCGGAACATCGGCCAAAGGCAGGCAATCGACGTCGATGCCGAGCGCCCTGAGATCCGACGCGATCAGATGGGCCCCGAGCCGCGCCGCCGCGAGGCCGGAGGCCTTGTCGCGGTCGTAGATGCCGCCATAGACCGCGCCCGGCGGATAGGCTGGCCACTGCGGCGGGCCGAGGCGCTGTACGCGGCCGCCTTCCTGATCGACCAAAACGGGCGCTTCCCAGCCGACAACATCGCGGAAATCACGAATTAGATCAGCAACTTGCTGCGGATTATTGATGTTCCTCTTGAAGATGATCAGGCCCCAGGGCGCGGCCTCGCGCAAAAACGCGCGTTCCAGCGGAGCAAGGGTCAGGCCCGACAGGCCGGTAATAAACGCGCGGGACGCCATGAGGGCGGCTTAGCCCGCGTCATGGACGCGGGCAAGCAAACCGGGAGCAAGCCTGTTGATGGCTGGGGGCGACGCTCAGGCGCCTAATTGCGCTGGATCAGGCACTGGCCGCCGGCGGCCTTGAGCCCGGAGCAGAACTGGCTCGCCTCCCCGGACGACGCGAACGGGCCGACCATGGCGCGGAAGTAGATGCCCTTGGCGCCGAGATCGACGCGCTTGATCAAGGGCGCCCGGTTGCCGAGCTGGTCCGGGAATTTACCCTGCAGCGCACGGAACGCCGCCTGGGCATCGGCCTCGCTGCGCTGCGCGGAGACCTGCACGGCATAGCCGCCGGTCGACGCGGCTGCCGGCGCCGCCGGGGTTGTCGAGGCGACGCGCTCGGGACGCGCCTGAACCGGGGCCTGGGCCTGCACCGCGTTCGGATTGAGCGACAACGGCGCGTTACTGTGGCGCGGCGCCGGGGCGGGCTCAGCCGCCACCTGACGCGGGGGCTGTTGCACCGGACGCGCCGGCTCGGATGTCGTCGCGATCGGCCGCGGCGTCACCGAAATCGGCCGCGGCGGCGGCTCGGCCACGCTGGTGGCCGCCGGCGTCGGCGCGGTTTCGGCGGCCGCGCTGGCGCCGTCATTGGCCTGATCGGGACGGATGGCGATGGTCTTGATCTTCTTCGGGTCGCCGACGACGCCGCTGCCCATCGCCGGCGCGGTGCCGGCCTGGTTCGGCGGGAACGCGGTGTTGGAATTCCCGGCAGCATTCGGCGTGACGGTCTTCACCGGCACCGGCTGTTCCTCGCGCGACAGGAGCCGTTCGATCTGGCCGTTGCCGCTGCTACCGACGCGGTCGGTGATGGTCTTGCCGGCATCCTGGTTCGGTGTCGCCGGCACGATCTTGCTGGGCGCGTTGTCAGCTTTGATGATGGGCGGATTCTTCGGCGCGGCGGACGGGCCGAACAGCGCGCGATAGCCGAGCGCGCCGGCCGTGCCGATCACGGCCAGCGCGAAGATGCCGGCGATGGCGGTAATACCGATGCGGCGCCGGTTCGGCGCGACGTCGTCATAGTATTCGTCGGAAGCCGCCGGTCCGAATTGCTGGTGCACGTCGTAGTGCGGCTCCTGCGACGGCGGAAAGGCATCCTCGTAGCCCGGCACTGCTCCGGCCTGCCGGTATTCATCCGCATCGTGACCCGGCGAGCGGTAGCCCGGGGCGTGAGCATCGACCGGGTAATACTCGGTCGTATCGGTGGACAGCGGCGCGCTACCGAAGGCCTGGCGACCGTAGCTCGGAGCGCCATAAGGCTGTTCCTGATAGGCGCTGTGGTTGGGCAGCGTCGGCTGTTCCTCCGGATGGGCGGCAGGTTCGGCCGGCCAGCCGGCCGCTTGATCGGCCGCGGCGGCGGCCGTGCGATTGCCGTTGTTGCGCCCGTATTCGCCGAACGGGTCGCTCTGGCCGATCAGGCGCGCGAGCTCGGCGAGCGGGTCATTGCCCGAGCCGCCACCTTGGCCGCGTGAGGCCGTCTCGCCCGCGCGATAGGCCTGCTGATTATGGTCGTCCGCCATAGCGTCCCCGGTACGGATTACAAACCGCGCATCGTTCCCCACGCGGTCCCCCTGCCAGGCATGGGGTCGCGAGATACGCGTTCCGGTAGTTTAAAAGACTACCGCATTTCGTCGGGCGCTTCGACCCCGAGCAGATCGAGGCCGGACGCCAGCACGGTCACGATGCCCTGCACCAGAGCGAGCCGAGCCAGGGTCGTTTGTGGATCATCCTGGATAATGAAGCGTAAATGCGGCGATTCCTTGCCTCCCCGGGTCCATTGGGCGTGGAATTCGCTTGCCAGTTCATAGAGATAGAAGGCAACGCGGTGCGGCTCATGGGCCTGCGCCGCCGCTTCGATCATGCGCGGATAGAGCGCCAGCTTGCGGATGATCGAGAGTTCGCCGGCGTCGGTCAGCCGCGTCAGGTCGGCGGCCTTGAGCGCCGCCGCGCCGGTGTCGAGCTGCGGCATGTCGGCCGCCACCGTGCGGAAGATCGAGCGGCCACGGGCGTGACCGTACTGCACGTAGAACACCGGGTTCTCACGGCTCTGCTCGATGACCTTGGCGAGGTCGAAGTCGAGCACGGCGTCGTTCTTGCGATACAGCATGTCGAAGCGCACGGCATCCTTGCCGACTTCGTCGACCACCTCGCGCAAGGTGATGTAGTCGCCGGCGCGCTTCGACATCTTCACCGGCTCGCCGTTGCGCAACAGCCGCACCAGTTGCACCAGCTTGACATCGAGCACGGCCTTGCCGCCGCTGACGGCCTTCACGGCCGCCTGCATGCGCTTGACGTAGCCGCCGTGATCGGCGCCCCAGACGTCGATCATGTCGGCAAAGCCGCGATCGACCTTCGATTTGTGATAGGCGATATCGGTGGCGAAGTAAGTGTAGCTGCCGTCGGACTTCAGCAACGGCCGATCGACGTCGTCGCCGAAATCGGTCGAGCGGAACAGCGTCTGCTCGCGGTCTTCCCAGTCCTCAAGATTGCCGCTTTTCGGCGGCGGCAAGCGGCCTTCGTAAACGTGCCCCTGCGCACGCAAACTATCGATGGTCTCGACCACGATGTCGGCGGCCCGCGCCGGCGGCGGCTCGGCCGCGAACGGATCGGGCTCCTCGCCCTCGATCAGCGAGCGCTCGGAGAAGAACACGTCCGGCACGATGCGCAGCCGCGCCAGGTCGTTGCGGATCTCGGCCATCATCATATCGGTGGCGCGGCGCCGCACGATCGGCATCCACTCCGATTCCGGCATCTGTTTCAGACTGTCTTCGTAGTCGTTGACGAGTTCGTGGCCGCACTCTTTGAGATAGTCGCCCGGATAAAGCCCTTCCGGAATTTCGCCGATATCCTCGCCGAGCGCTTCGCGATAACGCAGGAAGGCCGAGCGCGCGAGCACATCGACCTGGGCGCCGGCGTCGTTGATGTAATATTCGCGCGTCACGTCGTAGCCGGCGGCGGCGAGCAGGCTCGCCAGCGCATCGCCGAACACGGCGCCACGGCCATGACCGACATGCAGCGGCCCGGTCGGGTTGGCCGAGACGTATTCGACATTGACCTTGTGCCCGGCGCCAACGGTACCCTTGCCGTAGGCCTTGCCTTGCGCCAGCACGGCGCGCAACGCCTCCGGCCAGACCTCGGGCTTCAGGGTCAGATTGATGAAGCCGGGACCGGCAATATCGACCTTGTCGATCTGGGTGTCGGTGCGCAGTTTCTCGGCAATGGCGGTCGCGAGGTCGCGCGGATTTCTGCCCGCCTCCTTGGCCAGCACCATGGCGGCATTGGTCGCCATGTCGCCGTGCGAAGCATCGCGCGGCGGCTCGACGACGATGCGCGACAGATCGGTCCCCTCGCCCAGCACCGACGCGGCCGCGTCACGCACGCGCGCCAGCATGTCGGCGAACAGATGCGTTTGCGGCCCTGCCGACGGCGTCACCGCCTCGATCACGGTCGTCGCGGCGGCGCGGGCCGTTTCGACCACGCTGCTCAGCAATGATGGCGACGCCGGTGCCGCGACGGCCTTGGCGACCGGGGCCGGCTTCAGCGCCTTCGCGACCACGGCGGGCCTGGTGTTTGTCTTTACAGCGGTCTTGGAAATAGTCTTGCTGCTGGTCGCGGCGTCTTTTTTCGCGGTGCGGCGTGGCGGCAATGCCTTCTTCGCGGGCTTTTTCTTTAGTTTCTTTGTTACCTTCTTCGTCACCGTCTTGGTGACTTTCCTGGCGACTTTCGCCGCCGCGGACTTGCGCTTTTGGGCCGCCTTGCGCTTCTTGGCAGTCTTGCTGGCGGTCTTGCTGCCGGTCTTGCTGGCGGTCTTGCTGCCGGTCTTGGCCTTCCCCTTGGCGCGAACCTGGCGACGCTTCGAACCGGCCTTTTTCTTGGACGTCTTCTTTTTGGATTTGGCCGTGGCTTTCGCCGCTTGTTTCTTCGCTTTTGCCATCATGGATGCCGCGGGTCAGGGTTTCGGAGGGCGAGTCAAAGCCGAGCGTGGTATATGCCGCGTGATCGCCACGATTGAAAGGCTTTATCGCCGCCCCGCCCCCGCTAATACCACCATTGGAATGCCCATGATGCCCTCCCGATCGGACGCCTTTACCCGCCGTCGCGCGCTCGCCGGCCTTGGTTCGCTGACGTTCCTCGCAACCCTGGGACCGGCCCGGGCGATCGAGCCGCCGGCCAAGCAGGTCGCCGACCTCGAGGCCAAGCTTGGCGGCCGGCTCGGCGTCTATGTCAGCGACGCGACCGGGCGCGTGCTGATCGCGCACCGCGACACCGAGCACTTCCCGATGTGCAGCACATTCAAGTTCCTGCTCGCGGCCGCCGCCCTCAAGCGCGCCGAACAGGGTTCGGTCACGCTCGACCAGGTGCTGCCCTACACCCAGGCCGATCTGCTCAGCTACGCGCCGGTCACCAAGGCCAATGTCGGCAAAGGCGGCATGTCGCTGCACGACCTGTGCGCGGCCGCGGTGACGCTCAGCGACAACACCGCCGCCAACCTCGTCATGCGAGCGATCGGCGGACCGGCGGCGGTGACCGCTTACGCCCGTTCGATCGGGGACAACGACACCCAGCTCGACCGCATGGAGCCTGAGTTGAATTCCGCCATTCCCGGTGACCCGCGCGACACCACGACGCCACGTTCGATCGCCGAGGATATGCGCCGTATTCTCGCCGGCGATGCGCTGTCGCCGCCCTCGCTGCAAATGCTCGAAGGCTGGATGACGTCGTCCAAGACCGGGCTGAAACGGCTGCGCGCCGGCGTGCCGTCCAACTGGACCGTCGCCGACAAGACCGGCTCCGGCGCCAACGCGACCGCCAACACCATCGCTCTGATGCGCCCGCCGGGGCGGCCGCCAATGTTCGCCGCGGTCTATATCACCGGCGCGACAGCGGCCGCCGACGCCCTCGATGCCGGCCATGCCGAAGTTGGGCGCATCATCGCCGACATGGTCCGACGGTCCTGAGGCCGATCGCCGCGATCGGCCTCTATCCTCGTTGCACGCATCGTCCCGGGAACTTTGTGCATGCTTGCCGGTTCCCCCACAGGGGCGGCGGCGTGGCTATGAACGAGGGACCCCATGACCGACCGTGCAAACCGTCCAGTCACCGGGCGCGACATATCGACGAGCCGCCGACGCGCCAGTTTCGGCACATGGCTGATCGGCGCCGGCGCGGCCGTCGCGTTTGCGCTCTCACTCTTCAATTATTTCTGGCGCGGTAACGGCATTCACGGCACGGCCGGCGCGCTGCTTGTCATCATATCGACGGCGCTGATGCTCGGCGCCATCGTCGCCGTCGCGGCTCTGCCAATGGCGAAATGGCTTCGCGGCCTTCTCATCGTTCTCATCGCGCTCGACATATTCGGCACCGGCTTTGCCGCCTATATGCTGGAGGCCTACATCGTCGTCGCGGCGATGATCGTCGCCGCCATCGGCTTCGTCGCCAGTTTGATCAAGCCGCAACGGGCCCCGGCGATGGCCACGGCCGGCCTCGTCGCGGTCGCGGTCGGCGCCTTCGTCGCCCACGGCCCGACGGCGCGCGCGCAAAACCAGGCGCCGCAGCAGCCGCCGGGAGCGCCAGTGATCGGCGCCACGCAGTACGACGGCTGGTACACTTTCAACGGCGATCTCGAAAATCAGAAATATTCGACCGCCGACCAGATCACGCCCGCCAACGTATCGAAACTCACCAAGGCTTGGGAGGTGCACACCGGCGACATGTCGGACGGCAGCGGCAAGGCGTCGAAAAGCGACTGGTCGGCGACGCCGCTCTTCGTCAACGACACGGTCTACGTTTCGACCCCGTTCTATCGCATCTTCGCGATCGCGCCCGATACCGGCAGGGTGAAGTGGACGTACGACACCCACGCGGTCCTCAAGGCGGTGACGCAGCCGGACCTCAAGACCCGCGGCGTCGCCTATTGGCAGGCGGCCAAGCCACAAAGCGGCAAGGCCTGCGACAAGATCGTCTACATCGGCACCATGGAGGCCAAGCTCTATGCGGTCGATGCCGACAGCGGCAAGCCGTGCGACAACTTCGCCAACAAGGGCGTGCTCGATCTCAACCAGTGGAACACGCTCAACAAAAAGTGGCCGCTGTCGATCCTGCAGCCGCCGACTGTTTATAAAGACACGCTGTTCATCGGCTGGGCGGGCAAGGACTGGGCCGATGCCGAAGCGCCGCCCGGCACCATCTTCGCCGTCGACGCGCGCACCGGGGCGCTGAAGTGGACCTTCAACGCGCTGCCCGAGGACATCCGCAAGAAGACCGGCACGGCCAATGTCTGGGCCAGCATGGCGGTCGATCCGGAACACGGCATTCTCTATCTGCCGGTGAGTTCGCCGAGCCCGAATTTCTACGGCGGCAACCGCACCGAGAAGATCCCGGCCGCGACCTCGGTCACGGCGCTCAACGCCGATACCGGCGAGGTGCTGTGGAGCCGGCAGATCGTGCATCACGACATCTGGGATTACGACACCGACGCGCCGCCAACCCTGGTCGACATCAAGAAGGACGGCAAGACGATCCCGGCGCTGGTGCAGACCAGCAAGATGGGCTTCATCTTCGTACTCAACCGGCTGACCGGCGAGCCGATCTATCCGATCGAGGAGCGCAAGGTGCCGGCCTCCGACATCAAGGGCGAGCAGGCCTCGCCGACGCAGCCTTACCCGACCGGGCTCGCGCCCACGGTGGCGGACAAATTCCCGGGCATATCGACCATCGCCGACGTCGCCAGTTTCGGCGAGTGCTCGCGCACATTCGACAAACTGCGCTACGATGGCCGCTACACGCCGCCGAGCCTCCAAGGCAGCCTCGCCTATCCGTCGACCGCCGGCGGCATCGAATGGGGCGGCGGCGCGGTCGATCCGACGAACGGCATCTACGTCGTGAATTCGTCGGCGGTGGCGCAGATTTATAAACTGATGGCGCGGCAGGATTACGACGCCGCCGACAAGGGCAAGAAGCCGAGCGCCAACGGCTACTACCCGCAAACCGGTTCACCCTACGGCTTCTACCTGACGAACTTCGTCAACTTCCTTGGCATGCCGTGCTGGAAGCCGCCTTACGGTACCCTGTCGGCCTACGACCTCAAATCCGGCAAGCTGTTGTGGCGCGAGCCGTTCGGCGTGTCGCAGAAGTGGGGCTTCTACATGCCGCAGTCCTGGGGCTCGGTGACGATCGGCGGGCCGCTGATCACCAAAACAGGCCTGATCTTCATCGGCGGCTCGATGGATGCGCGCGTGCGCGCCGTCGACCTCAAGACCGGCAAGGTGCTGTGGCGCGCGCTGGTCGATGCGCCGGCGGTCGCCAATCCCGCGACCTATACCTACAAGGGCAAGCAGTACGTGGTGTTCGTCGCCGGCGGCAACGCGATCCTCAAACCGCAGGCCGGCGACCAGGTGGTTGCCTACGCGCTGCCGGACTGACGGTGCCTCAAGCGCTGCCGCGCGCCGGCGCGGCGGCGCACCGCCGGCCTCGGAACCCGATAAACATGTATTAACCGTATTTTAGTAGCGTCCGACCCGATAAGACTTAAGAAATCGGGGCGAAGCGCATGGCCGCTCGAATCTTGCGAATGCCCCTGCGGAGGGATAGCCGCTCATCGTCGCTGTCCGATATCGGCGATCGCGCCGGCCGTCTCAGCGTCGAAATCGCCGACGCCGCCGGCCTGATCGGCGATCTGACGGCCCTCGGCCAGACCCAATCGAAAAACGCCCAAGGCGCCATGAGCGCAGCGCAGCAGATGGCCGAAACCAACGCCCTGCTCGCCGCGGCGATGGAAGCCGCGCGCGTCTCCGCCGACACGACCGAGGCGACCTTGCGCGACAGCGCCGATCACGTTTCGACGTCACTCACCCGCTCGGTTGAAAAGATCGAAGCCCTCGGCGACGGCGCCATCGCGCTCAAGGCAACGATCGAGAAGGTCGCGGCCACCATCAAGGACGTCCAGCAAACCAGCGCCGCGGTGCAACGCATCGCCGACGAAACCGAACTCCTGGCGCTCAACGCTTCGATCGAGGCCGTGCGCGCCGGTTCCGCCGGCGCCGGTTTTGCCGTGATCGCGGCCGCGGTCAAGAATCTGGCCGAGCAGTCGCGGCGCTCGAGCAAGGACGCGCAGGCGCAATTGCAGAATCTGGCTCAGACCCTGTCCGAACTGGTGGGGCAAGCCGACGGCAACACCAAGATCGCCATCGCAGCCAAGGCGGATTCGGCCGGCGCGCAGGAATCGATCTCGGCCCTGCACGCGCTCGTCGATACCGTGCAGGGCGTGACCCGCGAGATCGGCACCATGGCCGAACAGGTCGAGCGCAACAGCGAAAGCTTCGACACGCTCAACACCGAATTGACCGGTCTCGTCGGCGCGGTCGAGGGCGGCGGCGACAAGCTGATGCAGGCCAAGGCGCGCACGGATTCGATCCTGACCATCAGCGAAGACTTCCTCATCTTCATCGCCGACTCCGGTATCAAGACGCCGGATACGCCGCTGGTGGCGCTCTGTCAGAAGACGGCCGCCACGATCGGCGCGCTGTTCGAACGCGCCGTCGCCAAAGGCACGATCAGCGCCGCCGACCTGTTCGACGAACGCTACGTGCCGATCCCGAAAACCGATCCGCAGCAGATGATGACGAAGTTTGTCGGCTTTACCGACCGCGTGCTGCCGGACATCCAGGAGCCGCTGCTCGAGGCCGATCCGCGCATCGTGTTCTGCGCCGCGATCGATCGCAACGGCTTCCTGCCGACGCATAATGTCAAATACTCGCAGCCGCAGGGTAGCGATCCGGCCTGGAACGCCGCCAATTGCCGCAACCGCCGTATCTTCAACGACCGCACCGGCCTCGGTGCCGGGCGCAGCGAGCGCGCCTTCCTGCTGCAGACATACCGGCGCGACATGGGCGGCGGCGAATTCGTGCTGATGAAGGACGTGTCGGCGCCGATCACGGTCAACGGCCGGCACTGGGGCGGCTTCCGCATCGGCTTCAAGGTGTAGCGATACCGAGACACGGCGGTAAGTCCCGGTAGCCTTGAGACAGATCAAGGCTCTCAACGCATGCGTGATCCTGAATGCAACCCTGAATTCTTGCGCGATTCAGGAGGTCATCATGCTCAAGATCGTCGCTCCGGTATGGGGCATCGTCGGCACCACGTTGGCCGGCATCGCCGTCATGATTGTGCTCAGCGTGCCATCGCTCGCATTGCACGATCGCCAGTACATCCCCTATGCCGCCATCGCCGGCTTCATCATCGCGATCCCGATCGCCTTCTTCGTTGCCGGCCGGATGCGCAGCGCCTTCAAGACCTGAACGGCGCTACCGCAATTCCGGCGTCGCCTTGAAGAAACGCGCGTGCTCGGCCAGCGCATAGCGGTCGGTCATGCCGGCGATGTAATCGGCGACGCGGCGCGCCTTGCCGCCTGCATCGAGCGCGGCAAAGCGGTCGCGCCATTCCTCCGGCAGATCGCCGGGCGTCTTGAGAAAATAGCCGAACAGGTCGGTCACGATCTCTTCGGCATCATGCATCACGCGCATCACGCGGCTGTGCCGGTACATGCGCGGATAAAGGAAGCCTTTGATCGCAGCGTCGACCGCGGTCATCTCGTCGGAGAAGCCGACGACGGCATGGTCAGCCCGGCGGATGTCGGCGACGCTTTGCGGCTGAAGCGCCGCGAGGCGGCGCTCGCTCTCGGCGATGACATCCTCGATCATGCGGGTGATGACGCGGCGCGTCACCTCGTGGACGCGGCGCGCCGGCTCGAGGCTGCGATGGCGCTCCTCGATCTCGCGGGCGATGCCGCCGAGGAAAGGCAACGCGGCGATCTCGCCCAGCGTGAACAGATCGGCGCGCAAGCCGTCGTCGATGTCGTGGGCGTCATAGGCGATATCGTCGGCGACCGCGGCGATCTGCGCTTCGGCGGAAGCCTGTGACCACAGTTCCAGATCGAAACGGCGGTTGAAGGCGAGGATCGGCCGCGGCACGCCGTGAGCGGCGTAACGCTTCGTCGGCGCGCCGTCGCGGCTCATCAGCGGGCCGTTGTGCTTGACCAGACCTTCGAGCGTCTCCCAGGTCAGGTTGAGGCCATCGAAGTCGGCGTAACGGCGCTCCAGGTCGGTGACGATGCGCAAGGCCTGGGCGTTGTGGTCGAAGCCGCCGGCGTCCTTGAGCGCACGGTCGAGCGCCCGCTCGCCGGCATGGCCGAACGGCGTGTGACCGAGGTCGTGGCTCAGCGCCACCACCTCGGCGAGGTCCTCGTCGCAGCCGAGCGCGCGGGCCAGAGACCGTGCGATCTGCGCCACTTCCAGCGTATGGGTCAGCCGGGTCCGGTAGTGGTCGCCCTCGTGATAGATGAAGACCTGGGTCTTGTAGGCCAGCCGCCGGAACGCCGCCGAATGGATGATGCGGTCGCAGTCGCGGCGGAAGTCGTTGCGGGTCGGGCTCGCCGGCTCGGCCACCAGCCGGCCGCGGCTTAGGGCCGGATCGGCGGCGTATGGGGCGCGGGGACGGCCGCTATCGATGGCCATGGGCACGTTTTCCGGCGAATCGGGCCGCATTGACGTTGCAGCCCGGCGCACTTAACTATTCGGTCAGGCGTAACGCAACGCCGCAGAGGTTTTGCCAATGGACGCAGCGACTTCCAGCGTCACCGTCAGCGAACGGGCCGCCCGCCGGATCGGCGAGATTTTGAAGAACGAGCCGGCCGGAACCATGCTGCGCGTCAGCGTGGAAGGCGGCGGCTGTTCCGGCTTTCAGTACAAGTTCGACATGGACCGCGAAAGGGCGAGCGACGACATCGTCATCAGCCGCGACGGCGCCACCGTGCTGATCGACCCGATGTCGGTGGGGTACATGGCCGGGTCGGAGATCGACTTCGTCGACGACCTGATCGGCGCCTCGTTCAAGGTCAAGAACCCGAACGCCACCGCATCGTGCGGCTGCGGCACCAGCTTCTCGCTCTGATCATTCCGCTTGCCGTCATCGCCCGCGCATAGCCGTTCGCAGAACGGCGTTCTTTCAGAACGCCTATGGCGGGCGATCCAGTATCCGCGTTTTTTGACGTGAATACTGGATGCCCCGCCTTCGCGGGGCATGACGGAGGGATATGGCGCAGAGCCGACGGAGCCTGCCAACCTAGTTCAGCTTCATGCCGGTCTTCTTGGCAAACTCGGCATAGGTGGCAAAGTCGGTCTGCACCTGCTTTTCGAAAGCGGCGGCCGACATCGGCGGCGTGTCGGCGCCGATCTTGGCGAGCTTGGCCTTCACGTCCGGATTGGTCACCGCCTTGGCGATCGCGGCATTGAGCTTCTCGACGATCGCCTTGTCGGTTTTGGCAAGCGCAAACGCGCCGATCCAGAAGGCGCTGGCGCTGTCATGGAAGCCGAGTTCTTCCGTGGTCGGCACGTCGGGCAGCAACGGCGCGCGCGTTGGGCTCGACACCGCCAGCGCCAGCAGCTTGCCTTCCTTGATGTAAGGCAGCGCGGTAGCGATCGGGCAGAAATAGTAATCGACGCGGCCGGCGATGATTTCAGTCAGGGCTTCGGCGCCGCCCTTGAACGGCACGTTCAGGGCCTCGTAGCCGGCGCTGAGCCGGAAGCGTTCCGCCGCCAGATAAACCGCCGAGCCGACGCCGAGCGTGGCGAAGGTGAACTTATTCGGATGGGCCTTGGCCTGGGCGACGAAGTCCTTCAGCGTCTTGATGCCCTTCGACGGCGAGATGATCATGACGCTCGGCACGTTGCCGAGGATGCCGACGCCGGTGAAATCGTCCTTCGGCGAATAGGTCAGCTTCGAATACAGAGCCGGCGCGATGGCGTGCGCCGACGACGCCGCCAGGAAGGTGTAGCCGTCCGGGTCGGCCTTGGCGACCATCGCTTCGCCGATGGTGCCGCCGGCGCCGCCACGGTTTTCGATGATGAATTGCTGGCCGAGTTCCTTGCCGACCTCATCGAACACGATGCGCGGGATGATGTCGGTGGCGCTGCCGGCGCCGAACGGGATGACGACGCGGACCGGCTTGGTCGGCCAATCGGCCGCCTGCGCGCCGGACAAAACGGTCGGTAGGGCGATCAGCACCAGAGCGGACAGCAGGGCACGACCGAGACGCATGATATTCTCCGATTGAAAAGGACGAGACTTCTTATGCAGCAAGGACCATGCCACAGTCGAGCCCGTGGCGCTGCGATTTCTCAGACGCCGCGGGTCTTCGCAGCCACGACCAGGGTGGTGCCATGCACCGCGGAGACGACGACGGCCGTACCGGCGGCAAGGTCGTCCGCACATTCTGCGAGCCAGATCGAATCGCCCAGCCGCACCCGCCCCTGCCCGTTGGCAAAAGCTTCGGTGACAGTCGCCGGCGCGCCGACCAGATCGAGGTCGCGGCGGTTGACCGTGTCGTCACCTCGGCCGCGGCGATCGAAGTGGCGATAGACGAAGTAGCCGGCGGCGCAGGTGCCGATATTACAGATGACGAAAACCGTCAGTTGCGCCGACAGCGTGAGATCGACGAGAAAACCGGCGAGCGCCGTCAACGCGGCGGCGCAGGCGATCCAGATCAGGTAACTGCCGGGCACCGGCAGCTCGAGAAAGGCGATAACCACCGCCGCGACCGCCCAGGCCCATGGCGCCGCGGTTGCCGACCAGATCATTTCGGCTCACCCACTTTGGCGTTCTTGGTGAGTTCGGCGATGCCGGCGACCGCGCCGACCACGCTCGACATTTCCATCGGCATCAGCATCAGGCGCACATTCGGCGAGTGGCCGATCTGGTTGAGCGCATCGACGTATTTCTGCGCGACGAAATAGTTCAGCGCCTGCACGCTGCCCTCTTCCACCGCTTTGGACACCACGCGCGTCGCCTCGGCTTCGGCCCCCGCCAGGCGTTCGCGCGCCTCGGCGTCGCGGTTGGCCGCAGACAGGCGGCCTTCGGCGGCGAGGATCTGCGACTGCTTTTCGCCCTCGGCCTTAAGGATCGCCGCCTGCTTGACGCCTTCGGCGGCGAGGATCGCAGCGCGCCGCTCGCGCTCGGCGGTAAGCTGCAGCGCCATCGATTTCACCACGCTGTCCGGCGGGCTGATGTCCTTCAGTTCCACGCGGGTGATCTTGGTGCCCCAGGGCTGCGTCGCATTGTCGAGCACGTGCAGCAGCCTGTCGTTGATCTCGTCGCGCTTCGACAAGGTCTCATCGAGGTCGAGAGCGCCAATCGCGGTGCGGATATTGGTCATCGCCATGTTGATGACGGCGGTGCGCAGGTCCTGCACCTCGTAGGCCGCACGCGCCGCCTGTAGCACCTGGAAGAACACGATGCCGTCCACCGTCACCGAGGCGTTGTCCTTGGTGATGACGTCCTGGCTCGGGATTTCCAGCACCGCCTCCTGGACGTTGATCTTGTGGCCGATGGAATCGATGAACGGAACGATCAGGTTGAGGCCCGGCATCAAGGTCGTCCGGTAGCGGCCAAAGCGCTCGACCGTCCATTGATAGCCTTGTGGCACGGTTTTGACGCCTGCGGCGACGACGGCAAGCGTGAGCACCACCAACGCAACGAGGAAAACAAGGGATTCCATGATACCTCCCGGGGGACCAAGCCCTCACCCCGGGGATCATAGCATCAATTTGCGACGGCCACCGTACGACCGGCGGGCCGCCGCCCGCCGCGGTTGCTACCGTTAACGAATGAATGATGCCGGATGACGGAATGTCGGGCGCCAGACCGCCGGCGCGCTCCTTATTCCGCCGCCACTTATTCCGCCGCCACCTGGGCCGGCGCCTCGGCCACCTCCTCGAGCTGCGGCTCGAGGCGGCGCTTGAGCAAACGATCGATGCGGTCGAGGTAGAGATAGATCACCGGCGTGATGTACAGCGTCAGCAACTGCGACACGCACAGGCCGCCGACCACGGCGACGCCGAGCGGCTGGCGCAATTCGGCGCCGGCGCCGGTGCCGAGCGCGATCGGCAAGGTGCCGAAGATCGCGGCGAAGGTCGTCATCATGATCGGACGGAAGCGCAACGACGCGGCTTCGCGGATCGCCGCCTCGGCGGAGAGGCCGACGCGGCGGCGGTCGATGGCGAAGTCGATCATCATGATCGCGTTCTTCTTGACGATGCCGACCAGCATGACGATGCCGATCATGGCGATCACCGACAGATCCATCTTGAACAGCATCAGCGTCAGGATGGCGCCGATGCCGGCCGACGGCAGGCCGGAGATGATCGTGATCGGGTGGATGAAGCTCTCATAGAGGATGCCGAGCACGACATAGGCGGCGAAGATCGCCGCCAGGATCAGGACGCCCTGCCCACGCAGCGAATCCTGGAACACCTGCGCCGTGCCCTGGAAGCCGGTATTGATCGAGGCCGGCAGACGCTCCTCACGCTCCAGTTTCTGGATGGCATCGACCGCCTGACCGAGCGAGGTGCCCGGCGACAGGTTGAACGAGATCGTCACCGCCGGCTGCTGGCCCTGATGGTTGACCTGCAAGGGACCGACGGTCGGGACGAAACGCGTCACCGCCGACAGCGGCACCGACGTGCCGCTCGACGTCTTCAGGAAGATGCGGTCAAGATCGTTGGCGCCGGTCTGGTACTCCGGCAGACTTTCCAGGATGACCTGGTAGTCGTTGGCCGGCGTATAGATCGTGGCGACCTGACGCGTGCCGAAAGCGTTGTAGAGCTCCTGGCGGATCTGGTCGATGGTGAAGCCGTAAACACCGGCCTTCTCGCGATCGACCTCGACGGTGACCTGCGGGTTCTTGACGTAGAGATCGGTGGTGACGTCGAGCAGCCCCGGGATCTTGGCGATCTTGTCGCGCATTTCCGGCGCCAGCTTGTACAGCGTGTCGGTATCGTTCGACTGCATCGTGTACTGATACTGGCTCTTGGACGGGCGGCCGCCGAGATTGATGTTCTGGATCGGCTGCAGGAAGAGTTGCATGCCGACGACCTGTCCGGCATTGCGGCGCAGCCGCGCGATGATCGTCTGTACGTTGTCGCGCTCATTGCGCGGCTTCAGCGCGACCAGCATGCGGCCGCTGTTGACCAGCGAATTCGGCCCGCCGTTGCCGACCGTCGAATTGACGTAATCGACCGCCGGATCCTTGCGGATGATGTCCGCCACCTTGCGCTGATGCTCGACCATCGCCGCGAAGGAAATATCGCTGCGTGCCTCGGTGATGCCGCTGAGATAGCCGGTGTCCTCGGTCGGGAAGAAGCCCTTGGGCACGATAATGTAGAGCCAGACGGTGGCCACGATCGTCAGCAGGGTCACCCCGAGCATGATCGGCTTGTGGGCCAGCACGCGGTCGAGCGACCACTCGTAGAAGCGCAGCACACGGTCGAACGCGTATTCGAACGAGCGCAGAACGATGTTGAGCTTCTCTTCTTCGCCCGGACGATGGCCCCGCAGAACGCGGGCGCACAGCATCGGCGTCAGCGTCAGCGAAACGAAGCCCGACACGACGATGGCGACCGATACCGTCACCGCGAATTCACGGAACACGCGGCCGACCATGCCGCCCATCAGCAGCACCGGAATGAACACGGCGATCAGCGAGAACGTAATCGACACGATGGTGAAGCCGATCTCGCGCGCGCCCTTGAGCGCCGCCTCGAACGGCCGCATCCCGCCTTCGATGTGGCGGACGATGTTTTCCAGCATGACGATGGCGTCGTCGACCACGAAGCCGACCGACAAGGTCAGCGCCAGCAGCGTCATATTGTTGATCGAGAAGCCGAACAGATACATCGCGGCGCAGGTGCCGACCAGCGAGATCGGCACGGCGAGTGCCGGGATGATGGTGGCCGAAACTTTGCGCAGGAACAGGAAGATCACCATGATCACCAGCGCGATGGCGATGGCGAGCGTCTCCTGCACGTCGTGAACGGCGTCGCGAATCGATATCGACCGGTCGAACAGCGGCGTCATGCTGATCGAAGGCGGAATCTGCGCGCGCGCCGCCACCAGCGCGTTGCGGACCAAGTCGACGACTTCGACCGTATTGGCGTCCGGCTGGCGCTGCACCGCGAGCACGATGGCGCGGGAATCGTTGAACCAGGTCGCGATCTTGTCGTTCTCGACGCTGTCGACGACGCGCGCCACCTCGCTGAGCTTGATCGGCGCGCCGTTGACGTACTTGACGACGACTTCGCGATAGTCGGCGGCGCGGCGCATGGAACTGGTGGCGAGCAGCGTCAGCGATTGCTTCGGTCCGTCGAGCGTACCGACCGGCGCGGCCGAGTTGGCCTTGGCGACCACGGTGCGGATATCGTCGAGCGAGATATTGCGCGCCGCCGCCGCCGCCGGATCGACCTGGACGCGGACGGCGAATTTCTGCGCGCCGTAGACGGAGACCTGGGCGACGCCGCTCAACTGCGACAGCTGCGGCGCCAGTACGGTCTCGGCGTAATCGTCGATGACCGAGAGCGGCATCGTGTCGGACCGCATCGAGACGTAGAGCACCGGGAAGTCGCCCGGATTGACCTTGCGGAAGAACGGCGGCGTCGTCATTTCGACCGGCAGCTTGCGCTGCGCCGTGGTCAGCGCGGTCTGCACATCGAGCGCGGCGCCGTCGATATTGCGGCCGAGATCGAACTGAATGGTGATGCGGGTGTTACCCGACGACGATGACGACGACATCGACGAGATGCCGGCAATGGTCGAGAGCTGGCGCTCGATCGGCGATGCGACCGAAGCCGCCATGGTCTCGGGCGATGCACCCGGCAGCGTTGCCGTGATCTGGATGGTCGGGAAATCGACCGCGGGCAGCGCCGCCACGGCCAGCAAGCGATATCCGAAAACGCCGAGCACGACGACCGAAGCGATCATCAACGTGGTCAGCACCGGTCGGCGAATACAGATTTCGGAAATGTTCATGCTTGTCTCAGCCAGCCCGCTCTGCCCAATCCGCGACGCGTTTCGTTACGATCCGCCGTTTCGTGTCAGCTCGCTTCCGCCTTGTTCTTGTCCGCCACCGGCTTGCCGCCGGTTCGCGGACTGACCTTGCTGCCATTCGACAATTGCAGTTGGCCGTCGGTGACGACGGTCTCGCCGCCCTTGAGGCCCGAGGTGATGACCGATTGATCGCCAACCTGCCGCTCGACCTTGACCGGCTGCACCTTGGCCTGATCGCCGTCGACGACGAATACGAAACTGCCGGTCTGGCTGACCTGCACCGCGGTCGACGGCACCACCACCGCCTCCTCGCTGCGCAAGGTCATCTCCGCCGTCACCAGGGTGCCCGGCCACAGGAGTTCGTCGGCGTTCGGCATCGTCGCGCGCAAGGTCGCCATGCCGCTCGTCGGATCGACGGTGTTTTCGATCATCGACACCTTGCCCTGGGCGCGCTTGGTCTGTCCGGGGATCGCCACTTGGACGGTCGCCGTGCCGGCCGTGATCGCGTCGCGGATCGCCGGCAGGTTCTTTTGCGGCACGGTGAACGACACATAGACCGGCGCCATCTGGATGATGGTCGCCATCGGCTGCGTGTCGGCCTGGCGCACGAAATTGCCGACCTTGAAATTGGCGGCGCTGATGAGGCCGGAGATCGGCGCGTTGACGTCGCAGAAGCTGCGCTGAACCTTGAGATTGTCGAGCGTGCCCTGATCGGCCTTGATGGCGGCGGTGAAAATGTCGGCCTGGGTCTTGGCGTTATCGAGATTCGTGATCGGCGTCGCTCCCTTGCCGACCAGATCGGTGTAGCGATTGACGTCGCGCTGCGCGCCGGCGAGCTGCGCACGGTCACGCGCCAGATTGCCCTCGGTGACGGTGATCAGCGCTTCAGTCACGCGGCAGTCGAGCGTGAATAGCTTGTCGCCTTTGTTGACGTGGGCACCATCCGCGAAATGAACGCCGGTGATGGTGGTGTCGACGCGCGCCTTGAGCGCGACGCTGGCGATCGGGGTCACGGTTCCAAGGGCATCGAGGCGAATTGGAACCTGCTTGCGCTCGGCCTTGCCGACCTCGACGGGGATAACGCGGCCACTCTGCGCGCGCGCCCCCTGCGCCCGGGCATCGCCCTTGTCAGAGGTCCACAATCCTCTGGCGAGCACCGCGACACCGATCAAGGCGAGCGCGGTCACGCCAAAAAGCCATCTGCGTTTTGTCATTCTCGTTCTTCTGCCGACCCGGGTTTCAGTGCCCCATCCCCGGACGTTCCCTGTGCTCGGCGCCATCCCGGCCAATAGGTGGATTTTCGCGCCGTGCCGGACGCCTGTGTACCATATTAACGCCCGTTATGGCAGTTCCCTGCGGCGTTCTGGTAAAGAGCACGAGCTATTTATTTCACCGGCGTTTATGTGCTCTTTACACGGTGAATCTCCATTGAAAGCCACCGGAAACGCCTGCCATGCGCATAGCCACCTGGAACGTCAACTCGATTCGCCAGCGCCTCGACAGCCTCCAGGCCTGGCTGAAGGAGCGGGCCCCGGACATCGTCTGCCTGCAGGAGATCAAGTGTCAGGACGATGCCTTCCCGCGGGAGACCTTCGAGGCCCTGGGTTATAACGTCGCAGTCCACGGCCAGAAGACCTTCAACGGCGTGGCGCTGTTGTCGAAGTTGCCGTTCGACGAAGTGGCGCCTGGCCTGATCGGCGACGAGAGCGACGTCCAGGCGCGATTCCTCGAAGCCCTGGTTTCCACCAAAACCGGCGTCGTGCGGGTGGTCAGTCTTTATTTGCCCAATGGCAATCCCGCTCCAGGGGACAAATACGACTACAAGCTGCGCTGGATGGACCGGCTGATCGCCTTTTCACGCGAGCGCCTCAAGCTCGAAGAGCCGCTGGTTCTGGCCGGCGACTACAACGTCATCCCGACCCCCCTCGACGCCAAGCGCCCGGAAGCCTGGGTGACCGACGCGCTGTTTCTGCCGCAGACGCGCGAGAAATTCCGTACGCTGGTCAATCTCGGCTTCACCGATGCGATCCGCGCCGTGAGCGACGACGGCGGCGTCTACAGCTTCTGGGATTATCAGGCCGGCGCCTGGCAGAAGAACGACGGCATTCGCATCGACCATCTGCTGCTATCGCCGCAGGCGGCCGATCGGCTCACCGACGCCGGCATCGACAAGCACGTGCGCTCCTGGGACAAGCCCTCGGACCACGTGCCGGTCTACGTCGATCTGGATATTGACGGACGCTGAGAAACGGCAGCGGCGCTATTCGCGCCGGCTTTCCATCCAGCGCTTGAGGTAGACGAGCGCCAGCGCGCGTTCGTCCTCGGTCGACTGCGCATAGGCGCTGTCATAGAGCTTGGCGACCCAGGTTTCGTCCGGGCTCGCGCGCGAGGCATCCTTGGCCAGCGTCAGCCACATCAAGCCGCGCGCCGCCTGCCGCGGCACGTGATCGCCGGCGAACAGCATGGCCCCTAACATGGCCTGCGCCTTGCACTGGCCCTTCTGCGCCGACAGGCCGAACCAGCGCGCCGCGGTGCGCGGATCGTGCGGGGCGCCATTGCCGTTGAGATAGAGTCGGGCGAGATAATACTGCGCGTCGGCGTCGCGGAAATACGACGCGGCATAATCGAACATCTGCCGCGCCCGTTCCGGCTCGGCCTTGATCTTGGTGTTCGGAATACCCTCGAGATAATAGTGGCCGAGCGCGACGAAAGCCGAGGCGACGAAGCGCGCCTGCGGACCGTCCGGATTGTCGTCGGCGTGATTGGCGGCGATGCTGCGGAAATATTCGAAGGCTTTCAGATCGTCCTGCGCCACGCCGTCGCCGGCCTGATACATGCGGCCGAGCTTCCACTGCGCCACGGCATGGCCGCGCTCGGCAGCATATTCGAGCGAGTGCAGCGCCTTGACCTTGTCGCCGGTCTTGAGCCAGTGCGCGCCCGAGCGGAACGCCTCGTCCATCGACTTCAACGCCGGCGGCGCCGCCGCCACGACGTCGTCGTCGGACTTCGTGCCGTCGAATGCGAGCGCTGGCGCCGCCACGACCGCGAGGGTCAGGCCGACGCTGAGCGTTGCCAAACGCAAATATGCGTCAGCTGTCCGCATAGCACTCCTTCTCGGCCGCGCCGCCCGGATGCGTGATCGCACCGTTCACGGCAGGCCCGACCTGCTGCGCGTACTTCCACAGATAACCCGAACCGAAATGGATCTCGCGCGGCTTCCAGTCCTTTTTGCGCGCAACCAGTTCTTCGTCCGCCAGCTTGACGTCGATGGTGCCGTTGACGGCGTCGATGGTGATGATGTCGCCGTCCTTGATCAGCGCGATCGGACCGCCGACCGCCGCTTCCGGGCCGACATGGCCGATGCAGAAACCGCGCGTCGCGCCGGAGAAACGGCCGTCGGTGATCAGCGCGACCTTGCCGCCCATGCCCTGGCCGTACAGCGCCGCCGTGGTCGACAGCATTTCGCGCATGCCCGGACCGCCGCGCGGCCCCTCGTAGCGAATGACGAGAACCTCGCCTTCCTTGTAGGTCTTGTTCTTGACCGCTTCGAAGCAGGCTTCCTCGCCGTCGAAGCAGCGCGCCGGGCCGGTGAACTTGAGCTCGGTCATGCCGGCGACCTTCACGATCGCGCCTTCGGGAGCCAGATTGCCTTTGAGGCCAACGACGCCGCCAGTGACCGTGATCGGCTTGTCCGCCGGACGCACGACGTCCTGGTTCGGATTCCACTTCACCGACTTCAGGTTCTCGGCAATGGTACGCCCGGTCACAGTCATGCAGTCGCCGTGGAGATAACCGTTGTCGAGAAGCGTCTTCATCAGCAACGGGATGCCGCCAACCTCAAACATGTCTTTGGCGACATAACGGCCACCCGGCTTCAAATCTGCGACATAAGGAGTCTTTTTGAAGATTTCGGCGACGTCGAACAAGGTGAACTCGATGCCGGCTTCGTGCGCGATCGCCGGCAGATGCAGCGCAGCATTGGTCGAACCGCCGCTCGCCGCGACGACCGCGGCCGCGTTTTCCAGCGCCTTGCGCGTGACGATGTCGCGCGGGCGCAAGTTCAGCTGCAGCAGTTCCATGATCTTTTCGCCGGCGAGCGCGCAGAACTTGTCGCGGATCTCGTAGGGCGCCGGCGCGCCGGCCGAATAAGGCAGCGCGAGACCGATGGCTTCCGACACCGTCGCCATGGTGTTGGCGGTGAACTGGGCGCCGCAGGCGCCGGCCGACGGACAGGCGATCTGTTCCATGGCGTCGAGGTCTTCGTCCGACAGCGCGCCGACCGAGTTCTTGCCGACGGCTTCGAACATGTCCTGCACGGTGATCGGCTGGCCCTTCCAGGAACCCGGCAGGATCGAGCCGCCGTAGATGAAGATCGACGGCACGTTCATGCGCACCATCGCCATCATCATGCCGGGCAGCGACTTATCGCAGCCGGCGAGCCCGATCAGCGCGTCATAGCCGTGGCCGCGCATGGTGAGTTCGACCGAGTCGGCGATCAAATCACGCGAAGGAAGTGACGCGTACATGCCGGCATGCCCCATGGCGATGCCGTCGGTGACGGTGATGGTGCAGAATTCGCGTGGCGTGCCGCCGGCGGAGGCGACGCCCTTCTTGGCGGCCTGGGCCTGGCGCATCAGCGAAATGTTGCAGGGTGCGGCTTCGTTCCAACAGGAGGCCACGCCGACGAACGGCTGGTGGATCTGCTCCTTGGTCAGCCCCATCGCATAGTAATACGAACGATGCGGCGCCCGGGCCGGACCTTCGGTCACGTGCCGGCTGGGAAGACGCGATTTCAGATTGGTCTTGGCATCCATGATATTCTTCGGGCCCCCGCCCCGTTTTCAGCGCCGCCGGTTGCGATCCGGCCGGCTTTATCGACAAGACGCGAAGGCCTCCCAAGTCCACTACCGACGCCCCAAAAAGAGACAGCCGGCCGAAACGAAATCCAGAACTCCCGCAACGGCTTGCACCGCAACTTGGAGGCCTTCGATGTCGGCGAAGGGTATGGCCAAATCGCGGCGTGGCGAGCCATCATTGGCCGGCAGAGCTTGATTGTTCCTTAAGTGTTGCACGCCGGACACAGAAACGGACGCCCCGGGCGGCCATGAGAGAAAAATGCCCCCTCGCCTGACCCGGAAATTCTTCGACCGCTCGGTCCACGACGTCGCGCCGAATTTGATCGGCGCCACCCTGATGGTCGGCAACACCGGCGGGGTCATCGTCGAGGTCGAGGCCTATCACCACACCGACCCGGCCGCGCACAGCTATCGCGGGCCGACCCCGCGCAACGCTGTGATGTTCGGCCCGCCGGGTTTTGCCTACGTATACCGGTCCTACGGCATCCACTGGTGCCTGAATTTCGTCTGCGAGGCGCAAGGCTCGGCCAGCGCCGTCCTGCTCCGGGCGCTGGAGCCCACCGCAGGGCTGGCGGCAATGCGGCGGCGGCGCGGCATCCCGGACGAGCGGGCGCTGTGCTCGGGCCCCGGCAAACTGTGCGAGGCGCTCGGCGTCACCATCCAGCACAACGGCCTACCCCTCGACCGGCCGCCCTTCGAACTGCGGGCGCCGGCGGCCGAACCGGAGATCGTCACCGGACCGCGCATCGGCATCACCAAGGCAGTCGAACTGCCCTGGCGCTACGGGCTGAAGGGCTCGAAGTTCCTCAGCAAGCCGTTCCCCTGACCGCCATCCACCGTCATCATCCGCGAAAGCGGATGATCCAGCGCTTCAATCAGCGCTGGATGCCCCGCCTACGCGGGGCATGACAGAGCGCTACGCCGCGCCCTTGAGCCGCTCGATCGCCTCGGCGATCTTGGCCTTGCGCGCCAGCGCTTCCTCGCGCTTGGCGCGCTCTTCCTCGACCACCTCGGGTTCGGCACGCTCGACGAATTTCGGATTGCCGAGCTTCTTCTCGACGCGGTCGATGTCGTCCTCGGCCTTCTTCATTTCCTTGGCCAAGCGGGCGCGTTCGGCAGCGATGTCGATGACGCCGATCAGCGGCAGCGCCACCAGATCGCCGCGCACCACGAGCTGCGCCGAGCCCTGCGGCGGCGATGCCGCCGACGACATGTCCGCGACACGCGCCAGACGCTTGATGAACTCGGCCCAGCGGTCGGCACGGGCGCTGGTCTCGGCCGACACGCCCGCCAGCACCAGCGGGATGTTGACGTTGATGTTCATCTCGGCGCGGATCGAGCGGATCGCGGTGATGAGGTCGATGACCCAGCCGATTTCGGCTTCCGCGGCATCGTCGGTCAGGCTCTCGAGTTTCGACCACGGCGCCAGCGCCAGGAGCGTCTCGCGCTTCGGGCCCTGCTCGGCCGTCACCCGCCACAGCTCTTCGGTGATGAAGGGCATGAACGGGTGCAGCATCTTGATGATTTCGTCGAGCGCCCAGGCGGCCATGGCCCGCGTCTCGTCCTTGGCCGCGCCATCCGGCCCGGTCAACAACGGCTTCGACAGTTCGACATACCAGTCGCAATAAACGTTCCAGACGAAGCGATAGGCCGCGCCCGCGGCTTCGGCGAACTTGAATTCGCCGAGCGCGGCGGTGACTTCGGCAAGCGCCTTCTGCGTCTCGTGCGCGATCCAGCGGTTGAGGACTTCCTTCGCGCTCTTCGGATCGAAGCCTTCGACGCGTGCCGCGCCGTTGAACTCGACGAAGCGCGCCGCGTTCCACAGCTTGGTCGCGAAGTTGCGGTTGTTCTCGACGTCCTGCGGACCGAGGCGGATGTCGTGCGACGGCGCAACGTTGCGCATCAAGGTGAAGCGCAGCGCGTCGGCGCCGAACTCCTCGATGATGCCGAGCGGATCGACGACATTGCCCTTGGACTTCGACATCTTGGCGCCGGAGGCATCGCGCACCAGACGGTGGATGTAGATGTCCTTGAACGGGATCTGCGGCTGGCCCTTGTCATCCTTCATGAAGTGCAGGCCCATCATCATCATGCGGGCGACCCAGAAGAAGATGATGTCGAAGCCGGTGACCAGCGTGTTGGTCGGATAGAAGCGCGCCAGCTCCTTGGTCTTGTCCGGCCAGCCGAGCGTCGAGAACGGCCACAAAGCCGAGGAGAACCAGGTGTCGAGGACGTCCTCGTCGCGCTTCAGCGCGGTCGTTTTGCCGTAATGCTTGTCGGCCTGCGCCTGCGCTTCGCTCTCGTCGAGCGCGACGAACACCTTGCCGTCCGGCCCATACCAGGCCGGAATTTGATGGCCCCACCAGAGCTGACGCGAGATGCACCAGGGCTGGATGTTTTCCATCCAGTTGAAATAGGTCGCTTCCCAGTTCTTCGGCACAAAGGTCGAGCGGCCGTCGCGCACGGCGGCGATCGCGGGCTTTGCCAGCTCGTGGGCGTTGACATACCACTGGTCGGTCAGGAACGGCTCGATGACGACGTTGGAGCGATCGCCATGCGGCACGCTCAGGCCATGCGGTTCGATCTTCTCGACCAGGCCCATCTCCTCGAGGCGAGCGACAATCTGCTTGCGCGCGACGAAACGGTCGACGCCCTCCAGCGCGGCGGTTGCCGCAAACTCCGGATTGGCGCGCACCTCGTTGAAGGCCGCATCGCTCAGCGTGATCTTGGCTTCGATTGTGAGCACATTGATCTGCGCCAAATTGTGCCGCTTGCCGACTTCGAAGTCGTTGAAGTCGTGCGCCGGCGTGATCTTCACCGCGCCCGAGCCCTTCTCCGGATCGGAATATTCGTCGGCGACAATCGGAATCTTGCGGCCAACCAGCGGCAGGATGACGTGTTTGCCGACCAGCGCCTTGTAGCGCTCGTCGTCGGGATGAACGGCCACACCCGAGTCACCCAGCATCGTCTCCGGCCGCGTCGTGGCGACGACGATGTAAGTGGACTTGTCTTCTGGACTGAAGGTTCTGCCTTCGAGCGGATAGCGCAAATGCCAGAGCGAGCCCTTGGTCTCGACCGGCACGACCTCAAGGTCCGAGATCGCGGTCAAAAGCTTGGGATCCCAATTGACCAGGCGCTTGTCTTTATAGATCAGGCCTTCGCGATAAAGCTCGACGAAAACTTTAAGAACGGCCTTGGACAGGCCCTCGTCCATGGTGAAGCGCTCGCGCGACCAGTCGCACGAGGCGCCGAGACGCTTGAGCTGATTGACGATGGTGCCGCCGCTCTCGGCCTTCCACGCCCAGACCTTTTCCAGAAACTTGTCGCGGCCGATGTCGCGGCGCGACGGCTCCTGCCGTTCCATCATCTGGCGCTCGACCACCATCTGCGTCGCGATGCCGGCATGGTCGGTGCCCGGCTGCCACAGGACATCCTTGCCGCGCATGCGCTCGAACCGGCACAGCACGTCCTGCAGCGTATTGTTGAGCGCGTGGCCCATATGCAGCGAGCCGGTGACGTTCGGCGGCGGAATGACGATGGCGTAGGTCTCGGCGCTCGCGCGCTCGGGCCGGCCGGCCCTGAAGGCGCCCGCCTCTTCCCAAGCCTGCGAAATGCGGCCTTCGACGTCGGATGGCTGATAAGTCTTGTCGATCATGCGATTTTGGGGGTCGGATTTCGTTTCGTGCGAGGCGATTGGGCGGGTAGAAAGCCTGCCACACCACCGGGTGTCAACTTTGACCGAAACTGCCTCGTCAGCCGCGCCGCAAGGCCCCGGCAGCGCCACCAGAGCCATCGCCCTGCTCGCTACCGCCTCCTTCGCGGCGCAGGCCATGGTGCGCTCGACCGACTCGCTGTTGCCGCAGATCGCCGCCGACCTCAACGCCACGGTCGGCGCCACCTCGATCATCGTGACGCTCTATTTGCTGGCGCACGGCTCGGTGCAGCTCGTGGTCGGTACGGTCGGCGACCGCTACGGCAAATACCTTTGCGTAACCTGTGCCGCCGGCTTCGCGGCGATCATGGTGGTGGCCTGCGGGCTGGCCACGAGCCTGCCGGCGCTGGTCGCGGCGCGCATCGCCTGTGGCCTCGCCACCGGCTGGATCATCCCGCTGGCGCTGGCCTTTATCGGCGACGTCATTCCGCTCGAGCGCCGCCAGCAGGTACTCGGCAGATTCCTGTCCGGCCAGATCCTCGGCCAGATGTTCGGCCAGGCCGCCAGCGGCGTGCTCGGCGACTATTTCGGCTGGCGCAACGTGTTCTTCATTCTCGCCGCGCTGCTCGCCGCCGCCACGGCGTGCCTGGTCTTCGAACTGATCCGCAATCCGATCACCCGTTCACACCACTCGTCCGGCAAAGGCGGGCCCGGCCTGGTCGAAGGCTACAAGATCGTCCTCAGTTCGGCTTGGGCGCGGCGGGTCGTTCTCGCCGCCTTCGTGGAAAGCGCGGCGATGTTCGGCGCGCTGACCTATGTCGGCGCCTATCTGCACAGCCGCTTCGACGTCTCGTTCACGCTGGTCGGCCTGTTCGTCGGTGCTTTCGCCATCGGGGGCCTCGTCTACAGCCTGTCGGTGCGCACGCTGGTGCGAAGGCTCGGCCAGATCGGCCTGTCGCGCACCGGCGGCATCGTGCTGTGCGCCTCGTTCCTGCTGCTCGCCGTGACGCCGCATGAGACACTGGCGCCGCTCGCCACCGCCGGGATCGGGCTCGGCTTCTACATGCTGCACAATACGCTGCAGGTGAACGCGACACAGATGTCGCCGCAGGCGCGCGGCACCGCGGTTGCGATCTTCTCCTCGGCGCTCTATCTCGGTCAGACCGCCGGCGTCGCGATCTTCGCGATCGTCTATGACCGCTTCACCGCCGTGCCGACCTTCGTCATCGCGGCGGCGTCGCTGCTGTGGCTGGGATTATGGATATCGGCGCATCTCAAGCGCCGTGCGGCGCTGGGCGTTTAGCGCACGATCCCGAAAAGCGGAAAGCGGTTTTCGGATAAGATCATGCGCCAATAAAAAGCCGTGCTAGCGGCCGCCGCGCGACACGCGCTCGATCTCGGCGCGGACGATGCGTTCGACCAGCCCCGGCAGATTGTCGTCGAGCCAGCTCTTCAGCATCGGCCGCAACATTTCCTTCACCAGGTCTTCGAGCGTGCGGGCGTTGTTGCCCAGCACGGTGTTGGCCAGCGAATGGAATGCGCTATCGACCGCCGAACGCGTTGCATTCGACAGCAGGCCACGATCGAGCGCCGGTGACGGCGGCGGCAGCGGTGCAGCCGGTTCCGCATCGCCCTCCGCAAAGACCACGTCGGATGCCGCGTCGATGCGGCGAAAACTTTGCGCGGGTGGCGGCGGCGTCGCCATCGCTTCGGTCAGGTCGAGCACATCCGATGCTGCGGGCGGTGGCGGTGCAGGTGGCGGCGGTGGCGGCGGCGCTACCGCTTCAGGCGCCTTCGGCGCCGCGTCCATGCTGGCCAGCATGGCATCGATATCGGCCTGATTATTGCTGGGCTTCGGCGGTGGCGGCGGTGGGGGCGCAGGTTTGGCCGCGGCCGGCGGCGGCGCAGGTGCCGGCTTCGGCGGCGCGGGTGGCGGCGGCGCAGCGGCAGGCTTGGCAGCCTTGCCGGTGTCCTCATCCGCAATGATACGCCGGATGGAGGCGAGAATTTCCTCCATCGAAGGCTCTTGAGCCTTGGCCGGTTGGTTCATTACGTGACCCCGAACATCGTCCTCACAGACGACAGATGCTGACACGTCACCGCGCAGCCGCGATGCGGCGGCGAATCGTCAGTATCTATCGTTTATACGACACCGCACCGATGCGAGGCAGCGGGAAAAGCCCGACAGGACAATCAACTGTGGACACAAGAGATTGCGGCAACGCGCGAAAACTCGGCCGACCGGCGGCAACCGCTGCCCGCGCCGGGCAGCGCCGCCGGCCTGCCGCGCCATAGCGTCAAACGCGGTTACTTGCCGTCTGGGGTCCGGACGCCCGCCCAGCTATCGCGAACCTGCTGGTAGTGCACTTCGGCCTTGTAGACCGGCACGTGCAGGCCGAGCACCTGCGGCGACAGCCGACCGACCGCCGCCAACAGGCTGTAGGACGCCACGACGCGATCGCGCTGCGCCGATACCAGCGACACGCGGGCATTCACCAGTGCCTGCTGCGCGTTCAACACATCGAGCGTGGTGCGCTGACCGACGCGAGCTTCCTCACGCACGCCGTTAAGGGCGATTTCCGACGATTGAACCTGAGCCTGCGTCGCCTCGATATTGCCCTTGGCGGCTTCCAATTGGCCCCACGCCTGGACAATGCCCTGGCGCACCTGATCACGCGCGGTGTCCATATCGATGCGGCGCTGGCCGAGCGTTTCCTTGCTCTGGCGGATCAGCGAATATTCCGAACCGCCTTGATAGATCGGAACGCTGAGCGTGCCGAGAACCGAGGCGTTGTAGCTCTCCATGGTCGAGAGACTGCCGGCGGCGAGATAGTTCTTGGTGAAGTTGCCCTGCACCGAAACCGTCGGATAAAGCGCGCCCTCGGCGACCTTCACCGCCTGCTGCGCGGCGTCGATATTGAACTGCGCGCTGGTGATCGACGGATGAATGGAACTGCCGGTCGAGACGGCGGCGGCCAGGCTGTTCGGCGAAAACCGGTCGACCGGAGACGCCGCCGCCAGCTTGCCGGGCTCGACGCCGATCACCTGCCGATACACCGCGGCCGAGGTCTTGTAGTTCGACTCCGCCGTCAGCACCGACGAGCGGCCCGACGCCAGCGAAGCTTCCGACTGCGCCACGTCGGTGCGCGTCACTTCGCCGACGTTGAAGCGGTCGCGCGTCTGCCGCAACTGCTCTTGCAGCACTTCGACGTTGCGCCGTTGCAGATCGAGGATCGCGGTGTCGCGCAGCAAGTTCATGTAGGCGGTAGCCGCGTTCAGCAGCACCGTCTGCTCGGTCGACCGCAAGGTCTCGCGCGCGGCCAGCACCTGCGCTTCGGCTTGGCGCGTTTTGTTCGCCGTCTGGAAGCCATTGAACAAGGTCTGCGAAATCGTGGTGCCGACGCTGACCGGCGAGTTGTAGCCGCTCAACGTCGAATAGGTCGACGGGGTCGTCGTCGTGACCTTGGTCACCGAACTGACCGACTGCTCACCGCCCGTCGCCGTGATCGAGATCTTGGGGCGATAGCCCGACAAGGCCTGCGGCACGTTTTCGTCGGTCGCGCGTACCGAAGCGCGCTGCGAGTTCAGCGTCGGATTGTTCACATAGGTCTGGATCAGAGCCGATTCCAAGGTATCGGCCCACGCGGCCGGCACAGCCAAAGCGGCCACCACGCCCGCAACACCGACACTCCACCGCCCCACTCGATAACGCAGCATTCTCGACCCTAACCTTACCCCCCGACGAGCGCCGCTCTCCAACGGCACGAATCGTTTCGTCCCAGTGCTTTACCGGGACGCGACCGGAACAATAGGCACTGCAGCAGCCGGTTAAAACCCCTTCCGCTACCGTCCCCAGAAGAATGCGCGGGGATGGGGCATTTTCGCCACGGTCGACGCCGAAGCGCCTCTAAAACGCGAAAACCCGGGGTTTTGCGAAACCGGGCAGCAGCGAGGCAGCGGCATCGAAAAGACGACGGCCCCCAAGCTCATCACCGCTACGGCAATAGAGCATGGCGCTGCTGGCCGGCGCGGTGCCCCGAATACAGGCCAGACGGCCGCCTTCCTTGAGCTGTGCGCAGAACGCGTCAGGGAGTTCCTCGACCGCGCCTTCCACCAAAATTGCGTCGTAGGGAGCCGCGGCCGCACAGCCCTGCGTCAGCGGGCCGCTTACGATCTGAACGTTGCTTTGGCCGGCCAGCGCCGTTTTGGCGATCTGCGCGAGTTCGGCGTCCTGTTCCAGCGCCACTACTTCGGCGGCCATGCGCGCGGTGATCGCCGCTGAATAGCCCGTTGCGGCGCCGACGATGAGCAAGCGATCGGTCGTTTCCAGGGCCAGCGCCTGGATGAGCTTCGACAGAACCATCGGCTTCATCAGGCGGCGCGTCGCCGCTCCGGCGGCGCCGAGACCGAGGTCCTGATCGAGATAGGCCAGCGCCTGCGCTTTCTCCGGCACGAAGCGTTCGCGCGGAATCTCCAGCATCGCCGTCAGAATGCGGATGTCGGTAACATCGGCGGGGCGGACCTGACCGTCCACCATGTGGCGGCGGAGAGTGGCAAAGTCGGTCATCGCGCTCCTCGATGCATTGGCAAAATGCGCAGGCTTTTTGCGGCAAGGATCAGCAAAAGGCAAGCCGAGCGGTTCGGTATACGGGCGTTGTCGACCGCGCATTCGTCCTATATAGGCTGGGGCCGCTCGGGAGGTTTGGCCTCCCGTCAAATGGCCTCGTGGCGGAGTGGTTACGCAGAGGACTGCAAATCCTTGCACCCCGGTTCGATTCCGGGCGAGGCCTCCATCTCCATTCAGGGCGTCCCTGGGCGGGTCGACGGCTCCACAGCCGGAACCTTTCCTGCGGCCTTGAAGCTTGCAAATCGGGGCGGCTTTGTTATAGCCCACCCCGGCAGGCACACCGCCTTGTTCCCGAGTAGCTCAGCGGTAGAGCATTCGACTGTTAATCGAATGGTCGCAGGTTCGATCCCTGCCTCGGGAGCCAAATTTATCTTTAAGTTCAAAGCCTTATAGAAGAGCGGCATGATCGTGCCGCGACGCTCTTTGGCGCTGCGCCGACCGCGGGTGTGTCATCGTTAATCCATGGTATGTCCGTCCGGGATTCACTATACGGCCCCGACGACATGACCACGCAACCTTCTCCCGTTGTCAGCCCCCTGCTGACCGACCTCTACGAACTCAACATGGTCCAGGCCTATCTGGACAACGGTGAGTTCGGTGAAGCCGTGTTCGAGTTTTTCGTGCGGCGGCTACCGACGCGGCGCGGCTTCCTGGTCGCTGCTGGGCTCGAGGATGTGCTCGATTACCTCGAAACCTTGCGCTTTTCCCCAACCGAAATCGATTGGCTGAAAAGCACGGCGCGCTTCCGCGACAACTTCCTCGATTACCTGAAGGACTTCCGCTTCACCGGCGACGTCCACGCCATTCCCGAAGGCACGGTGTGTTACCCGTACGAGCCACTCGTCCGCATCACCGCGCCACTGCCGCAAGCGCAAATCGTCGAATCGCGGCTCATCAACATCCTGCACTTCCAGACGCTGATCGCGTCGAAGGCCGCGCGCATGGTGCTCGCCGCGCCGGGAAAGATGCTGTCCGATTTCGGCTTGCGCACCGCCCATGGCGCCGAGGCCGGGCTCTACTCGGCGCGCGCCAGCTACATCGCCGGTTTCGCCGGCGCCGCCAATGTACTGGCCGGCGAGCGCTACGGCATTCCCGTCGTCGGCACCATGGCGCATTCCTTCATCCAGGTGCATGACGACGAAGCGCTCGCCTTCGAGACCTTCGCACGGGCACGGCCGCAGGATGTCATCCTGCTGATCGACACCTACGACACCGAATTCGGTGCCCGCAAAGTCGTTGAGCTGGCGCCGCGGCTCAAGGCCGATGGCATCGCCGTGCGCGGCGTGCGCATCGATTCCGGCGATCTCATCGCCATGGCGCGCAAGGTGCGCGTCATTCTCGATCAGGGCGGGCTCAAGGACACCGTCATCCTGGTCAGCGGCGGCATCAATGAAGACGTGCTGCAGGGCATGATGAAGCAAGGCGCGCCGATCGACGGCTTCGGCATCGGCGTCAATCTCGACGCCTCGATCGACGCGCCGTCGCTGGACTGCGCCTACAAGCTGCAGGAATACAAAGGCCGGCCGAAGCGCAAATTGTCGGAAGGCAAGCAAACCTGGCCGGGACGGAAGCAGGTCTGGCGCTCATACGGCGCCGATGGCCGCATGAGCGGTGACGTGCTGGCTCTCGAAAGCGACAAGCACGACGGCGAACCGCTGATCGTGCAGGTCATGCGCGGCGGCAAGCGGCTCGCGCCGGCGCCGACTTTGGCGCATATCCGCGAGCGCGCCGCGCGCGATCTAGCGCGTCTGCCGGAACCGCTGCGCCAGTTGCAGCCCGGCACGGACTATCCGGTAAAGGTCGCCGATAGCCTGATCGCTCTGGCGAAGGAAGCGGACGTGAAGACCAAGGCCTGATTAGGCTCTCGTCCCTGCCCTGTTCCAGCCGCGCAGGCCCTCGCCGTAAATCTCAAAGCCCGTGTCGGTCACAACCACCGTGTCCTCGAGTTTGATGAAGCCGCGCTTGGGATGGTTGAGCGTGGTCTCGACCGAGATCACCGTGCCGGCTTCGAGCGGCAGATCGGCATCGGTTGCCGGATAGGGGATCGGCCCGCTCGCGGTCAGATGCGGCGCCTCGTGGCTCACCAGCCCCATGCCGTGGGCGAGAAAATCAAGCGGTTGATATTTCGATGACGCGCGCAGCGGCTCAGCCGCCTCGTAGATGACACGGCCCGGCGCGCCGGCCCTGATCGGCTTCATCGCGGCGCGCTGAATCGTTTCGATTTCGGCGAGCATATCCTGAAGTTCGGCGTCCGGCTCGCCCTGGATCGCCATACGGCAGATGTCGCCGATATAGCCGTGATAGTTGCCGCCGGAATCGAGCGACATGATCTCGCCCTGCTCCCAGCGCTGCTCCGTCGGCGCGCGGTTGAGATTGCTGCCGGCGGTGATCAGGCAATATTCGAAGGTCAGACCGCGATTGACCTCTTCGCGGCGCAGCGCTTCAACAACTTCGGCTTTGGTGGCGCCGGCAGCGGTCGTCTCGATCACCGCCTGCATCGACGCCAGCACGCGCTCCGAGGCTTCCTTCAGCAGCGCCAGTTCGGCCGACGACTTCTTCAGCCGCTGGCGCTCCAAGATATGCACGGCATCGACCCAGTCGGCATCCGGATAGGCCTCGCGCAACACCTTGGCGGCGTCGTAAGGCAGGAAGGCGAATTCGACGGCGATGCGCTTCGGCTTAAGACCGGCTTTGGCGATGTAGGCGGCGGCCTTCCCGACCGCGTCGACCGACGTGCCGGAATTGGTCTGCGTTTCCGCGACCCACAACGGTTTGGCGCGAACCTGGAAGCCTTCAAGCCGATGGCCGATATAGGCAGCCTTCTCCGGTGCTCCCTTCGGATAGACGAAGACCGGCAGATAGCGGCTCAGGCCCGACGCATCCATGTAGTCGAAGAAATTGGCACGATGGCCGCCGGTGAAATATTGCGCGTTGTGCTTCGACGTCACCACGACGATGTCGATGCCGACCTGATCCATCAGCCGGTCGAGGCGGTGGTGGTCGAAGGGAATGGCGAGACCAGACGCGCTTGGCGCGGTGACGTTCATGGGCGTACTCCCGGGCTTCGGCATTTTTTGTGCCGGTTGCCCGAAAGCCTAGCGCCGCGGGGGGCGCCTTGGCCACCCCGCTCGCTGCACACCTACCACAACAGAGCGGCCGTCACGCCGCGGCGCGGCCCCAGAGTTCCGCGCTCGCCAGACGCGCGCCTGCGACCAACGCTTCCAGCTTCGCCCACATCACGCTCGGATGGACGCGGCGATAGAACGGACCCTGAGCGAAGCCGCAGTCGGTGCCGCCGATGACATTCTCGCGGCCGACGACGCCGGCGAGCCGCACGATGCGCTCCGCCACCAGTTCCGGATGCTCGACCACATTGGTCGCGTGGCTAATCACGCCCGGAATGAGCACGCGACCGTCGAGCTTGGCATTCTTCCAAACCTTCCATTCGTGCTCGTGGCGCGGATTGGCGCCCTCGATGACGAAAGCGCCGACCCTGGCCTTGAGGATGATATCGACGATGTCCTTGAGCGGCACGTCGGAGACATGCGGACCCGGCCACGACCCCCAGCACACGTGGTAGCGGATTTGCTCCGCCGGCAATCCCTTGATCGCCTCGTTCATGATCTCGATCTGCTTGTCGAGCCAGCTCTTGTAATCGGCGAAGCTCGCCGGCGGCACCATGCGATCGTAAGTCACGGCCGAGCGTGCGTCGTCGAGTTGCACCACCAGGCCGGCGTCGATGATCGCCTTGTATTCGGTGCGCATCGCGCCGGCAATCGCCGTCTGCAATTCCTCGTCGGTCTTGTAGAATTCGTTCTTGCGGTCGGGAATGACGCTGGCCGGCGCCGCGACCGGCAAGAAGGCGTCCACCACATTCACCTTCGCGAGCGCGGCCTTGAAGTTGGCGATATCGCGCTGCAACTCGGCCAGTCCCGAATAGCTGATCGGTCCGACGCAGATCGCCTCGCTCGTCGTCGACACGGCTTCCTTGGCGTCGAGTTCGGCGTAGAAGTCGGCAAAGCGCGTGCGGTCTGCGCCGCGCTTGAACGGGTTGGCCTTGTCTTCCTTGATCGGCCGGCGCTCGAAGCCCGACAGCCGCGTCAGCGCATATTGCGCCCAGGAGATCGACTTACCGAATTCACCGTCGCTCGGCACGTCGATGCCGGTCGCGGCCTGCTGCTTGACGACCGCCGCGACGCTGTCGGTCAGGCAGCGCTGATAAGCAGCCTCGTCATAGGGCTTGCCGCTTTGGACTGCGCGCAGAAATTCCTGCAACTCCGGCGGCCGGATCAGGCTGCCGACGTGGGTCGTGAGAATGCGATCGCTGCTGCGCTTCATGGGAAGTCCTGCCCTGCTCCTTGTCGTTGCAGCAGAGCTATGCGGCGTCACGCAACGAAATGCAACGGCGGGCGCCGGCCCAACCGCAGTTCGCAATCAATCAAGAGGAACCGGTGCTCAGGCGGCGCTCCGCGCCACCGCCGCCGGATCGGAGTGGGCCGGCGCCGTGTTGCCGATATCCCTCAACACCATGTCGAGCGTCGCAACCTCGACGCGATTGCGGCCGTTTTCCTTGGCGAAGTACAACGCCTGATCGGCCTGCGACAACAGTTCGGCGATGTCCAGCACCGGCCCATCGCAATGAACCATGCCGATGCTGACCGTTGCCGCGACCGGACGGCCGTCAACCTCGTGGGCGGCCTGTGCAAAGGTTTCCCGGATACGCTGCGCGACCTCGAAGGCCTCATCGGCACCGGTGTCGGACAGGATGGCGGCGAACTCCTCGCCGCCGATCCGGCCGAAGAGATCGGACGCGCGCATCGACTCGTTCGCCGCGGCGGTAAAGACTTCGAGCACGCGATCGCCGACGGCATGCCCGAAGCGGTCGTTGATCGACTTGAAGTGATCGAGATCGATCAGCATTACCGCGACGGGCCGGGGGTCGGAGTCGTGGCGCCTGGCCAAATCCGCCGCTTCCTGGAGGAAGGCACGGCGGTTGGCGATGCCGGTCAAGGAATCGATCATCGCGGCGGTGCGGTGACGCAGCTCGGTCCGCTCCTTGGCCATCGCCAGCAGGATGAATGCGATGGAAATCGTGAACAGCAGCGCCTCGAAGCTAAGGACGGTCATCCAGACGCTGCTGAACATCTTTTCCTTGGTCATCGCGAAAGGCAGCAGCGCGACTAAGGGCGTGCGCAACAAGAACAGCGCGCCGTGCGCGAACAGCATAAAAATCGCGGGCCAGCGCGAAACCAATTGTTCCTTGCGACCGCGCCAGAATTCCCAGGCGGTCAGCCACGTGTAGGCGGTGATGATGGCGGAAGCGATCAGGGCACGCGCATCAACGGCGTTGGTGAGCACCGGGAGGCGGCAGACCAAAAGCCAGAGAACTGCGCCAGTGACCAGGTAGACCGGCTCAACCGGACGTCCGTCGAAAACGCGGGCCCCCGTCCAGGTCACGGCAAAGGCGGTAAAGAGCAGCGCATTGGCGACGTCGATGGTCAGCACATCCGGCGCCGAACCATAAAGGCCGAACAAGACGATCGAAGACGCCCGGATCAGATGGGCAAAGCCCCACCAGGCGACGGCACGGACGGCCATGTTCTGCGCCCAGGCGAACAGCAGCAACAGGCCGAGAATGGCCTCGACATAAACCGTCACCTGGAAAAGCGTATGGACGTCGAGATTCATAACTGCTGAGACCCGCACAGACGCACGGCCAGTCTCGAGCCGTCACGCCCACCCTCGATCAATACAATCGGCCAATAAAACAACTGGTGAATGGGTGCTAGATTCCGCGACGGACGGTAAACATGGTTTCGAACCGGTTTCCGGCTTGAAAGGCATTTGCACGCAAAGCGTCAATGACGGCCATCCGAGCCTCTCAGGGCCCTGAAAAGAGAAGGATTTTCCGGCGCGACCGCGGCCTTGTCGCTGCCGGAGGGCTCCTCTAGGCTCCCGTTCGCACTGAGAATCCCGTCTGGAATGAGAATGCACCCGCGCAAAGACATCATCGAAGCCATTGGCAACACCCCCCTGATCCGGCTCAAACGCGCCTCGGAGACGACCGGGTGCGAAATTTACGGCAAAGCCGAATTCATGAATCCCGGCGGCTCGGTGAAGGATCGGGCCGGCCGCCAGATGATCCTGGAGGCTGAGGCGCGCGGCGAACTCCGCCCTGGCGGCCTAGTGGTGGAATCGACCGCAGGCAACACCGGCATCGGGCTGGCCGTGGTCGCGGCCGCCCGCGGTTATCGCACGCTGATCGTCATTCCGGAAACGCAGAGCCAGGAAAAGAAAGATACGTTGCGGCTCGCCGGTGCCGAACTGGTCGAAGTGCCCGCCCTGCCCTATGGCAACCCGAACAATTATCAGCATGTCGGCCGTCGCCTCGCCGACGAACTGAAGAAAACGGAAAAGAACGGCGTCATCTTCGCCGACCAGTGGAACAACCTCGACAACAGCAAGGCGCATTACGTCTCGACCGGCCCGGAGATCTGGGCCGACACCGACGGCAAAATTGATGGCTTTATCTGCTCGGTCGGCTCCGGCGGCACGCTGGCCGGCGTGTCGATGTATCTCAAGGAGAAGAAGCCGGGCATCACCATCGGCGTCGCCGATCCGCGCGGCGCGGCCATGTACAACTACTTCGATCATGGCGAAGTGAAATCGACCGAAGGCGGTTCGATCACCGAAGGCATCGGGCTTGGCCGCGTCACCGCCATCGTCGAGCAGATGAAGGTCGACAAGGCCTATCTGATTCCGGACGAGGAAGCGGTGCCGATCGTCTTCGAACTCACCGAGCACGAAGGTCTGTGCCTCGGCGGTTCGAGCGGCGTCAACATCGCCGGCGCGATCCGTCTTGCCAAGGATCTCGGCCCCGGCCACACCATCGTGACCATGTTGTGCGACGGCGGCGCGCGTTATCAGTCGAAACTGTTCAACCCGGAGTTCCTGCGGTCGAAAAAACTGCCGGTGCCGGAGTGGCTGACGCGCAAGACCGACATCAAGCCGCCTTTCGTCTAGGACCGTCGTAGGATTTCGAAATGCCGACCGAGTGCCTGTTCCGCGACGATTCCTATCTCCAGACGTGCGACGCGCGGGTCGTGGCGCTCACCGACCAAGGCGGCATCGTGCTCGACCGCACCGTCTTCTACGCCAATTCCGGCGGCCAGCCCGGCGATACCGGCACGCTGAGATTGCTCGACGACAATAAGGTCAACATCGTCGATACGATCTACACCGATAAATCGAAGACCGAGATCGCACACATTTTGGCTCCGGGCGCGACGAGGCCGAATGTCGGCGACACGGTCACCGTCGCCATCGATTGGGACAAGCGCTACGGCCGCATGCGCATGCATACGGCGCTGCATTTGTTGTCCGCCGTATTGCCCTATCCGGTCACCGGCGGCTCGGTCGGCGACACCGACGGCCGTCTCGATTTCGATATCCCCGATGCCGGGCTCGACAAGGACGCCATCGCGGCGAAGCTCGCCGAAATGATCGCAACCGATGCCGCGGTCTCGAGCCGCTGGATCAGCGATGCCGAACTCGAAGCCAATCCCGGTCTGGTCAAGACCATGTCGGTGAAGCCGCCAATGGGCACCGGTCAGATCCGATTGATCGAGATCGCAAACCTCGATCTGCAGCCTTGCGGCGGCACCCATGTGCGCACGGTCGGCGAAATCGGCACCGTGACGGTGACCGGCATCGAGAAAAAGGGCAAACAGAACCGCCGCGTGCGCATCGCGCTGGCTTGAAGCACGGAACGTTTATCGCGGCCGCGGCATTGACGCCTCGTGCATATAAAGGAACCCTATGGCCGACATTCTTCACAGCAAATGGCTCCGTTCGACGGAATGGCTCGCCGGCCAGCTCGGCAAGCCCAACCTTGCCATCGTCGACGGTTCTTTCTATCTGCCGACGCTGAAGCGCGACGCGAAGGCTGAATACGTGGCCGCGCATATACCGGGCGCGGTGTTCTTCGACATCGACGCCATCTCCGATCATTCCACCGACCTGCCGCACATGCTGTCGGGCCCGAAAGACTTCGCCGAAGCGGTCGGCAAGCTCGGCATCGGCGAAACCGACACCATCGTCGTCTATGACGGCTCGGGCCTCGGCGGCGCACCGCGCGTGTGGTGGAATTTCCGCATCATGGGCGCCAGCACCGTCTACATCCTCGATGGCGGCATGCCAGCCTGGAAGGCGGAGAACCGGCCTACCGAAGCCGGCGAGGTCAAGCCGGCGGCGAAGACCTTCAAGGCCGAGATGGCGACCAACGCGGTCGCGATCACCGATGACATTTCGATGGCCCTGAACGGCACCGATACGCAGGTGGTCGATGCCCGACCCGCCGGCCGCTTTGCCGGTCGCGATCCCGAGCCACGTCCCGGCCTTCGCGCCGGCCACATGCCCGGCGCCTTCAACGTGCCGTCCACCGAACTCATCGAGAATGGCCGGCTGGCCAGCCCGGAGAAGATCAAGGCCGCGTTCGACAAGGCCGGCGTCGACCTCGACAAGCCGATCATCACGAGTTGCGGCTCCGGCGTGTCGGCGGTGATCCTGGCGCTGGGACTGGATGCCATCGGCAAGCCGTTGCCCCCGATCTACGACGGCTCCTGGTCCGAATGGGGCGCGCGCCCAGACCTACCGGTCGTCAAGGACTGAATATTTTTACCCGGGTATATTGACGGGAGTTTTTTACCCGGGTAATTAGGCGGGATGTCGAGCAACCATCCCGCATCCACGGCCAATCTCAATTGCACCGCCTTCGACGGCTCCCGTCGGCTGGCCTCCGGCCCCTATGCCGAGGTCGCCGTTACCGTGAAGGAGCGCGTCCTCAGCCATCCGGACGCCGCCGTTCTCATCTTCGACGACCGCTCAGGGCGCGAGATCGATTTCGACCTGCGCGGCTCGGGCCGCGACATTGCCGAGCGGATTGCGAAGCAATTCGCCGCTACCACCGAACCGGCACGCGCTGCCGGACGGCCGAAGCTCGGTGTGGTCAGCCGCGAGGTCACGCTCCTGCCACGGCACTGGGAGTGGCTGGCGGCTCAGCAAGGCGGCGCCTCGGCAACGTTGCGGCGACTGGTGGAGAGCGCCTCACGCGGCGGCGACGACCGCGCCGTGCTGCGCCAGTTGCAGGAACGCGCTTACCGCTTCATGTCGGCGATGGCCGGCAACCTGCCCGGCTTCGAGGAAGCCTCGCGCGCCTTGTTTGCCGGCAAGATCGCCGACATGGAAATGCACATGGCCGGCTGGCCCGAAGACGTCCGGGCCCACGTTCTGCGGTTGTTCGAGGGCGAAGCGGCGCCGATCGCCTGATCAGTGCAAGATCTGGCTGAGGAACAGCTTGGTCCGCTCGTGTTGCGGGTGGCTGAAGAACTCGTCGGGCGTATTCATTTCGACGATCTGGCCCGCGTCCATGAAGATCACGCGGTTGGCGACCTGACGGGCGAAGCCCATTTCGTGGGTCACGCACAGCATGGTCATTCCTTCCTCGGCCAGGCCCACCATCGTGTCGAGCACTTCCTTGACCATTTCCGGATCGAGCGCCGAGGTCGGCTCATCGAACAGCATGATCTTCGGGCTCATGCACAGCGCTCGCGCGATGGCAACGCGCTGTTGCTGGCCGCCGGACAGCTGCCCCGGATATTTCAAGGCCTGGTCGGGAATCTTGACGCGCTTAAGGAAGTGCATCGCGATTTCCTCGGCGTCCTTCTTCGGCATTTTCCGCACCCAGATCGGCGCGAGCGTGCAGTTGTCCAGCACCGAGAGGTGCGGGAACAGGTTGAAGTGCTGGAACACCATACCGACCTCGCGGCGCACCTCGTCGATCTTCTTCAGATCGTCGGTCAGCTCGACGCCATCGACGACGATGCGCCCCTTCTGGAACTGCTCGAGACGGTTGATGCAGCGGATCATCGTCGACTTGCCGGAGCCGGACGGCCCGCAAATGACGATGCGCTCGCCGCCGGTGACGCGCAGGTTGATGTCGCGCAGCACGTGGAAATCGCCGTACCATTTGTTCATCTTGGTGATTTCGACAGCAACTTCATTGTTCAGTTGCGTCGGCTTGATCTTCAGCGCGGTTTCGGCCATTGCGAACCCTCTCTTCGCTCCAGTCCAACTCGGCGCGGCAGCCCCTCTCCGCCGCGCCTTGATTTTTATCGCCTGTCGGCCTTGCTGAGGCGCGCCTCGGTCATGCGCGCGTAGCGCGACATGCCATAGCAGAACACGAGATAGAACAGCGCGGCGACCAGATAGCCGGTCGTCGACGTTACCGGCGTCGCCCATTTCGGATCGATGCGCGACACTTCGATGGTGCGCAGCAGGTCGAAGATGCCGACGATGAACACCAACGACGTGTCCTTGAACATGCCGATGAAGGTGTTGACGATGTTCGGAATCGTGATCTTGAGCGCCTGCGGCAGGATGATCAGGCGCATCATCTGCCAGTAACCGAGACCGACCGCCATCGCGCCCTCGAACTGCCCTTTCGGAATCGCGGCCAGACCGGCGCGCACGACTTCGGCCATATAGGCCGAGGCGAACAAGGCGATGCCTATCAGCGCGCGCAGCAGCTTATTCGGCGACAACTCCTCGGGAACGAACAACGGCAGCATGACGCTGGCCATGAACAGCACGGTAATGAGCGGGACGCCGCGCACGAATTCAATGAAAACGACGGAGAACAACTTGACCGTCGGCATGTCCGAGCGCCGGCCGAGCGCCAGCAGAATTCCGATCGGCAGCGAACAGGCGATGCCGACGGAGGCGACCACGATGGTGACCAGCACGCCGCCCCAGTAGACGGTGTCGACCACCGGCAGGCCGATCATCGCGAAGCCGTGCAGCAGGATGTAAGACAGGATCGGCAGCGCGACGAAGCTATAGACGACGCCAAGATCGCGCCGCGGCGCGTTCAGCCACAGAAGCCAGGTGACACCGATAGCGAGCAGCGCGAAAAACACGTCGACGCGCCAGCGCTCGGGGATCGGATAGGAACCGTAGATGAAATACGGCAAGCGCTCCCAGACGAACGGCCAACAGGCGCCGATCGGGCGGTGCTGCACGCTTTCGAGACAGGCGTTGCGGTCCGTACCGGTCCACACCGCATCGAAGAAGACGAATCTCAGCAGATCCGGAATGACCCAGAGTGCCAGAAGCGCGATCAGGAGCGTCAGCACGATATTGAACGGCGACGAAAACAGATTCTCGCGCACCCAGGCGACTGGACCGCTCATCGACGTCGGCGGCGGCTGCTGCTCCAACGTCTGCTTGCGAACGAAGTGAAGTTCGGCAACGGCGAGTTCGCCTTCGGACATTGTCATGGCGCCGCCCTCACCGTTCCACCAACTTGACGCGGCTGTTGTAGATATTCATCACCAGCGACGTGAACAGGCTGATGCTCAGATAGACCAGCATGGTGATGGCCACGACCTCGAGCGCCTGGCCGGTCTGGTTGAGCACGGTACCCGTGAATACCTGAACCAGGTCGGGATAACCGATCGCGACCGCAAGCGACGAGTTCTTGGTCAGGTTCAGATATTGGCTGGTCAGCGGCGGCACGATCACGCGCATGGCCTGCGGGATGATGATCAGGCGCAGCGTCGGGCCGGGTTTCATGCCGAGCGAATATGCCGCTTCGGTCTGGCCATGCGACACGGCGAGGATGCCGGCGCGCACCACTTCAGCAATGAACGCGGCAGTATAGACGCTCAGCCCGAGCAGCAAGGCGACGAACTCCGGCTGCAGCGCCAGCCCGCCGGTAATATTGAAACGGCCGACTTGCGGCATATCGAAATGCAGCGGCATGCCAAAGGCGAAGAACACAACGAGCGGCAGGCCGATCACCAGAGCGAGTGACACGGTCGCAACCGGCGCCTGCTGGCCGGTCGCCATCTGGCGCTTGCGCGCCCAGAGGTGAAAAGCAATCGCGCCGGCGATGCCGAGCAAGAATACGATTTCAACCCAGCCGAAGCCCCTCTGGGCGAGCGGCTCCGGCACGAACAGGCCGCGATTATTGAGAAAAGAGCCGAAGAACTTGTGGCTGTCGCGGATGTCCGGCAACGCCTTGAGCACGGCATTGTACCAGAACAGTAGTTGCAGCAGCACCGGAATGTTACGGACGGTCTCGACGTAACCGGTCGCCGTCTTGGCCAACAGCCAGTTCTTCGACAAGCGGCTGATGCCGATGGTGAAGCCCAGAATAGTCGCCAGGACAATGCCGAGAACGGCGACCAGAAGCGTATTGAGCAGGCCAACCCAGAACGCCGTGCCGTAGGTCGAGACCGACGCGCTGTACTCGATCAGCGTCTGCGATATGTCGAAGCCGGCGGCTTGATTCCAGAAGCCGAAGCCCGAAGCGACATGCGCGCGCTGCAAATTGTCGAGAGCATTGGTGGTCGCGGCATAGACGACCAGAACGACCAGGACGCACAGCACGACCTGATAGGCGATGCTGCGAAATTTCGGATCGTTATAGAAAGCAACCCGCGCCGGCTGCTGCGCTCCCACGCTCTCGACCGCCATGATCCCCTCATCAGGAGCGCCCTTGTTATAACGCCTGGGCGCATCGCCGAAACATTTGGCCGCGGACCCTGGGGTCCGCGGCCATCTTACTCAAGCGGTCAGTGGATCGGCGGGGCGTACATGATGCCGCCCTTGGTCCACAGTTTGTTGAGGCCGCGGTCGATCTTGAGCGGCGAACCGGCGCCGACGTTACGGTCGAACGACTCGCCGTAGTTACCAACCTGCTTGATGATCTTGTAGAAGCAATCCTTCGACAGGCCGAGCTGCTCGCCGAAATTGCCTTCGACACCGAGCAGGCGGCGAATTTCCGGATTGGTCGACTTCATCATTTCGTCGACGTTCTTCGAATCCACGCCGAGGTCTTCGGCATCGATCATCGCGAACAGCACCCACTTCACAACGTCGAACCACTGATCGTCGCCGTGGCGCACGGACGGCCCCAGCGGCTCCTTCGAGATGATCTCGGGCAGCACGATGTGATCGTCCGGCTTGGCGAGACGCAGACGCTCGGAGTACAGGCCCGACGCATCGGTGGTGAAGGCATCGCAGCGGCCGGCATCATAGGCCTTCACGGTCTGGTCGGCGTCGGCGAAGGTCACCGACTTGAGCGTCATCTTGTTGGCGCGGAAATAGTCCGCGAGATTGAGCTCGGTGGTGGTGCCCTGCTGCACGCAAACCGACGCGCCGTTGAGTTCAAGCGCCGAGTTCACCTTGAGCGACTTGCGAACCATGAAGCCCTGACCGTCATAGTAGTTCACGCCGGTGAAATTCAGGCCGAGCGTGGTGTCGCGGGATTCGGTCCAGGTGGTGTTGCGGGCCAGAAGATCGACGTCGCCGGACTGCAGCGCGGTGAAGCGGTCCTTCGCCGTGAGCGGCACGAACTTGACCTTCTTGGCGTCGCCGAGCACCGCCGCAGCCACGGCGCGGCAGACGTCGACATCGAGGCCCGACCAGTTACCCTGCGCGTCCGGCAGACCGAAGCCGGCGAGCTGACCGTTCGCACCGCAATTGAGGACACCGCGGTCCTTGACCTGTTTCAGCGTCTGCGCCGACGCGCCTTGGGCAACGAATACCGCCGCCGCCAAAGCAAGAATACCGACAACTCGTTTCATTGTGCAGCCTCATCCCATGCTTGTTGATTTAGTTTAGGCCCCTCGGAGCTGGCGTACCTTCCCCTCGAAGGTACTGGTTCCCCTCCAAAGACAGCGTGGCGCAAAATTGAGCCACGGCTGCCTTCGCCATTCCCTGAGCCTTGCTCCTAATTCGGTATCTCAGAACGATCCCGGCGTAAGGTCAAGGGCTTAAACGTGCTCGCGATGCACAAAGCGAACCCGCCCTGCCTCAATGGATGCAGGGATTTGCTCGAAATTATCGCAAACGTCGCAGTGCCCCCTTTCACATGTGACAATCATACAGACCGACATGTGACGGAAACGCAATTTCTGTGCCGCGAGCTAGGCTGCAGCGCCCTCGCCGCGACCACGCAAGACGAATTGCAGATTACGAATATAGACGAAGACGCCGAATGCCTGCCCGAGAATGAACACCGGATCCTTGCGGTAAAGCGCGTAGCCCAGCAGCATGATGCCGCCGCCGATCGAGAACACCCAGAACGTCGTTGGCACCACGCTGCGGCCGGCACGTTCGGATGCGATCCATTGCACGACGAAGCGCATCGCGAACAGAAACTGCGCCAGATAACCGATCAGGATGCCCCAGTCGGCACCGCCGATGAAAACGTCGTGGAGATAACCACCGACGGATTGGGCGATATCGATCAGCATGTCTTATTTCCTTCGTTGCAAGAAGCGCCGCCGTCGGCCGTTCGCGCGGCCGCACGTGCCGTCAATTGTCGATGATCTCCGGCACGCGCTTGCGGCGACGGATCAGCCACCAGACGCCGGCCAGATCGAGTATGCCGACCCAAAGCCTGTCCCACAGACCATAATTCGACACGCCCGAACCGCGCGCCCGATCCACCACGTCGACATAGCCGACGGCGAGGCCCTCGCGCTTGATCAAGGCCGGCATGAAGCGATGCAGCGCGTCGAAATAAGGCAGACGCAGATAGACGTCGCGGCGAAACGCCTTGAGGCCGCAGCCGGTATCGCGCGTGCCGTCGCGCAGCACCGCGCTGCGCACGGCATTGGCGATGCGGGATTGCAACCGCTTGAAGCCACCCTTGCGGCGAAGCCGCTGGCCGGCAATCAGGCCGACGTTTGGCGCGCCCGCTTCAAGTGCGTGCAGCATCGCCGGAATGAAGGCCGGATCGTTCTGGCCATCGCCGTCGATGGTGACGATGACCGGTGCTCGCGCCGCAATGACGCCACTGCGCACGGCCGCCGACTGGCCGCAGGACTGCTTATGGCTGACGCGGCGCAGAAACGGATGGAGCGCCATCAGTCGCTTGAGTTCGGCCTCGGTGCCGTCGGTCGAGCCGTCATTGACGTAGACGATTTCGAACGGCCACTGGCCCTCAAGCGCGGCGGCGATTTCGCCGACCAGCGGCGCAATGTTACCGGTCTCGTTACGGACCGGCACCACGACGGCTACTGCCGGGTCAAGTCTGCTCATAAGCGCATGATTCTCTTGCCGAAATCGGAACCCGGCGCCAGGATGACGGCCGCCTCCGGGGCCCATTCACGCGCGGCCCGGGCTGCTCTTTATTAAGCCAATAGCTCGCGGGCAACAGCTTTGATCCGACGTACCGAAGGCCCGGGAAACTGGCGGACCCGGCCGTCTGCGGTAATGGAAAAGCCCAGGTGCTGGGCCGCGAACCAGCGCCGGATCAGGATCACGCCGACGGTGCCCACGACCGCCCCCAGTAGCGTGTCGCTGACGAAATGCGCCTGCAGCACGACCCGGCTGACGATGATCACCACGGCATAGATCAGCGCGACGGTGCGCCATCGCGGCCACAGTGTGGCGAACGCGGCCAGCACGGCGAAAGCCGTCGTCGCGTGACCCGACGGCATGCTCGCATAGGCGGGTGCCCAGTGGAATGGATCGAACACGAAGGGATCGATGCGTCCAGGAACGCCCGGTCGCGCCCGGCCGATCATGTTCTTGACGATCGACGAGAACAGTCCCGGCAGTCCGATCGCCACGAACAGGAAGCCGACCCGCACCATGATCGCCGCCTGCACCGCCTGCGCGATCGGCGTGATCGCGCGCGGCAGCGCCGCCAGCGCGACAAAGGTTAGGCCCAACGGCCACAGCACCCAGGCGCCCTTGCCGAAATCAGTGAGGAAGTTGAAGAAATCGACGATCCAGCGCGGCAAGGTCTGGGCCAGGCGCGTCGCTCCCGAATCGATCAGCGTCATGCAGAGCAGCATCGCAGCAACGACAACCGCCGCCCCGATCAGTACGTGGCGTGGCTCGCGAATCCAGGGGAACGCAGTCTCCCAGTCGATCGGCCGCGTCAATCGTTTGAGCGATGCGATGACGTTGGCATGAAGGCGCCGCGCCGCCGGCGAAAGGATGCTCCCGTCAGAGCTCATGGCGCCGCCGAATAGAACAGAGCCATCGCGAAGTGTTTGCCATTACTGACGTTGAACCCTTCGATGCGATTGCCGAGCGTAAAGCGGACGCCGAGCGCATTGGCGCGCTGCACGAAAGCCCGCTCGCTGCGTGGGTCGACCAGCGCAAAACGGCACAAACCGCCATTGAGAAACTCGGCGGCGCCCGGACCGTCCGTGAAGCGGGTCTTGGTGCCGAGCAGGAAGACGAGGCTCGGCTCCTGGTAAGTGTAGGTCGACGCCAAATGTGGGTCCTCGCAGCCCTTGGCGCGCACCTCGCGCGCCACCAGCTCACTCGGAAACAGCGACGGCAGCATCGGGAAGGTGATCGCATAAACGGTGACGGCGATGAAGACCGACGACACCATGCCGCGCAGCAGCGCACGCTCCGGCCCGTCGACATCAAACAGCCACCAGGCGAACAGGCCGAAAATCGCCGCCGCCGCGGCAAACGGCCAGGCAACCAGACCGAGGTCGCGGCTCATAACGAAGAAGATGATCGGCACCGCCACCGCGATGGCGCCGGGCAGCAGGAACCAACCGACGGTGCCGTACTCGATCCAGCGGTTGCGCCATAGGCCGTTTTTCTCGACGATGCCCGCGATCAGAATGGCAATGGCCGGATAAAGCGGCAGCACGTAATGCGGCAACTTGGTCATCACCACTTCGAACACGATCCACGACGGCAATAGCCACGCCAGCAGGAAGCGCGCGCCGGGCTCGGCCCGCGCCTTCCAGATCGTCGGCGCGGCCAATCCGGCCAGGACCGAACCAGGCCAGAACGTGATCCAGAACAACAGCAAATAGTAACCTGGCGGCGCGCCGTGCGCCTCCTGCCCGCTCGTCACCTTGGCGAGCATGTCGTCACCGACCGACTTCATGAAAAAGCTGTCGCCAGACTTGGCGACAATGGCGATGAACCACGGCGCCACCAGCAACAGCATCCATAAAAAGCCTGCAACCGGCCGCACCTGGCGCATCCAGCGCAGCGAACGGTCGGCAATGCCCAGCGCCAGCATCGTCAACACGACAAACATCAGGACCAGCGGTCCCTTGATGAGCGTGCCACCGGCAATCGCGGTCCACATCACGGCCGGCATCGCCCAGCCCACAGGTCGGTCGGGGGCGTTACGTGAGCCGAGATAGATGCGCGCCAGTGCGCCCATGGCAGCGACGCTCGTGAACAGCAGCGTCGCGTCGGTGGTCGCCATCCGCGCCTCGACGCCAAGCAGGATCGAACTCGCCATCATCAGTGCTGCCAGCAACGCCGTTCGCCGGCCGACGAAAGCCAGCGCCGCCCAATAGGTCAGAAGCACCGATCCGATCGCCGCCAGAAGCGACGGCACGCGATAGAGCCAGATGGTGCGGTGAGCGTCAGGAACGCCGAGGGCGGCGCCCGCCTTCGCGGCGGCCGACTGCAGCCAGTAGATGCCAACCGGCTTCTTGTAGCGGACTTCGTCCTGAAAGCGGATGTCGACGTACTCGCCGCTCTCCACCATCTGTTTGGATGCTTGCGCAAAACGCGACTCGTCGCGATCGACCGGCGGAATCTGGAAGAATCCCGGCAGAAACGCGATGAGACAGAACACGACGAGCAGCACAGATGCGCGCCCATGCGACTGCGTGGCAAAATCGAGTATCGCGCCAAGCCCGCGGCCGGCGTTGCGCTGTGGCGCGTCGGTCTCTACTGAATGACTTTCCATTTGTTATAAAAAATGTGGTTGGCCCTGCGAAAAATCTGATTGACCATCGCGATCGCCGGCCTCAGCAGGCCGGTGAACAGCGACGGCCGCACCATGTCGACGAACAGACAGTAACGCACCTTGTCCGTCTCGTTGATCGATTGATGCATCAGCGTGTCGTCGAAGATGAACAGCTTCTCGTCCTGCCAGTAATGGGCATGACCGCCAACGGTGATGTAGGCGGAACGGTCCGCGATATCGTTGAGATTGTACAGAACGCGCAAGGTCGGCCGCAGCGGGCCGAAATGCTTCGAGGTCGAAACCTTCTTGTTGAAGATCGACACGCCGATGGTCTGGATGTAATTCCAGCGTTGGTGAAACGCCGGGACCTTGATGAAGGTGTCGCGGTTTTCGCCGTACCATTTAAAGAAAATCATCGTCCGGCCGTCCGAGGCGCGCTGCTCGAGTTGCTCGACCAGTTTCTCGCGCCTGGCAATGTCGATGAGCCGCGTCACTTCGTCCCGCCATGGCCCGGGCAGGTCTTCGAGCTTGTAGATGCCCTTGTTGATGTAGGGCAGAGTCAGGAGGTCGAGCAGGATGTTGATCGGCGATAGAAGCCAGGTCAGCACGCCGTTGCCGACGAAATATTGCTTGAGCAGAAAGCCGTTGACGGGGCGGTTGCGGCCGACGTCGTAGACGCCGCAAGCAGCATAGAACAGCGTCAGCTTCGGCAGGAAGTAGAGCATCCCCGCGCCAGCGCCGAGCATGGCGCCATACTTGACGATCTTTTTCAAAAGGCTGTTCTCCGGTCGATCCCGGGCGCACCGTTGCCGGCGACCGCCGCCTCGGGCCCGGGCCAAGGTTTGCCCGCCCGATTGTGCCGGGACAATAGAGATTCCGGCCGGTCCACGGAAGCTCCAGGTCGGGATCCGGACCACTTTGCCGCGGGCTATTGCATTCTGATCACTACGCTATCGGCCGCGCCCCGGGCGTCCATCACGGTCAGACGGACGAAACCGGGGCCGTCGGGCTGGAAGAACACCGTCCGCCGGCTGCCGGCGCTCGGGATCGGCACGCCGTTGACCATGACGGAGAGCGGCAGCACCCCGCCGGCGACTTTCAGGGCCAGCGGATCGGGCGTTTTGCCGCCAGACAGCTCCAGCCGGACGCCATTGGGCGGGAACATGATCCGCGGCGGCGGTGCCGCGGCGCCGAAGCGCGTGGCGTCGAAGCGCTGCAGCGGCGGTGGCAGTTTCGCCGTGGTGGCGAATATCGCGCCCTTCGGCGCCGGCGGCAGCGCCATCGGCGTCTCGCCGGACCGGGCGAAGGCATCGAACAGGATCGGCGCGGCGGTGGCACGGCCGACAATCCCGGGAACCGGGGCACCATCCGGCCGCCCAACCCAAACGCCGATGGTCATCCGGCCGTCGAAGCCGACCGCCCAGGCGTCGCGATAGCCGTAGGACGTCCCGGTCTTGAAAGCGATGCGGCCATGCGGCGCGTTCTCCGGCGGCGGCGCGCCGATCAGGACATTGCCGACATACCAGGCCGCGACCGGATCGAGCAGCCGGTGTGGCTGCGCTGCCGGCGCGCCGAGTCGCTCGTTCAGCGGTTCGGCCTCGCCGCCGCGGGCGAGCCCGGCATAGAGCATGGTCAGATCGCTGAGCGTGATACCGACGCCGCCCAGGCCCATGGCGAGACCGGGCGCTTCCTCTTTCGGCAGCACCAGCGCGGCGCCGGCCTGCGTCAACCGCGCACTCAGGCGATTGACGCCGACCTTGTTGAGGATGGCGATGGCCGGTACGTTCAGCGAGAGTTGCAGTGCGCGCCGCACAGTCACCGTACCCTGAAAGGTCAAGTCGAAATTCTCCGGCTGATAGCCGCCGTAACGTTGCGGCCGATCGTCGATCAGCGTCTCCGGATGGATGAGGCCATCTTCGAAACCGAGGCCATAGATGAACGGCTTCAACGTCGAGCCGGGCGAGCGCAGCGCCGTTGTCATGTCGACCTGGCCGGCGCGGCGCGTGTCGAAATAATCAGCGGAGGCGACACGCGCCCTCACCTCGTTGGTTTCATTGTCGACGACAAGGATCGCCACCGAGATGTTGGGGCCGATCGCCGCCGCGCGCTCTTTCGCGAGAACCTGCAGCCGCTCCTGCAACGGCTGATCGATAGTGAGGCGATGGATGCGCTGCTCAGGTTCGATTGCGACGATGTGATCGGCCGAATGCGGCGCGAACACCGGCATCTCCCGGCGCGCGGTCGGCACTGGTTGCGTCTTGGCACGCGCGACCTCGTCACGCGGCACGACGTGAGCAAGTTCGGCGCGGTCGAGCACGCGATCGCGCGCCGCGCGGGCAACCGCCGGGTGACGATCGGGCCGTCGCGTCTCCGGCGATTGCGGCAACGCCACCAGCAACGCGGCTTCGCTCAGCGACAGCCGCCGCGGCTCCTTGCCGAAATAAGCCAGCGAAGCGGCGCGAATGCCCTCGAGATTGCCGCCATAGGGCGCCAGCGTCAGATAGAGCGCCAGGATCTGGTCCTTGGTCAGCGCATGTTCCAGTTCGAGCGCGCGCGTCATCTGCCTAAATTTGGCGGCGAAGGTGCGGTGCTGGCGCGGCTCCAACAGGCGCGCGACCTGCATGGTCAAGGTCGAACCGCCGGAGACGATGTGGCCGGTCGAGACGAGTTGCCAGGCTGCCCGCGCCATGGCGACCGGGTCGACGCCGTGATGCGCGTAGAAGCGCTTGTCCTCATAAGCGAACAGCACTTTGAGAAAGCGCGGATCGACATCCTCGACGGTCGCCGGCAGGCGCCAGTAGCCGTCCTTGGTCGCATAAGCGCGCAGCAGGCGACCATTGCGATCGAGCACGACATGCGACAGCTCGATGTTCTTGCCGAGCGGCGTAGGGCCGAGCGAATAAGCCCATCCGGCGCAGGCGGCCGCCGCCAGAATGACGGCGCCCGCCAACGATGCCAGGATGAGCTTCGTCCGCGTCATTTAGCGGCCGTCACATCGACCGTGCCGGTCGCGGTACGGGCGAAGCGATCCGGCCGGTACATGTCTTCGACCTTGGCCTGCGGCAACACGTAATGGCCGGGCGACACCGCGCGCACCACATAGGCCACGGTGAACACCGGCGGCGAATCCGCGCGGCGGTTGAACGCCGCCGTGAAACGATCGTCGCGGAATTCGCTGTTGTCCGGCGTCGCCGCATCGGTGATCCAGCCGAGCGTGCCGGTGTCGCCCGACGAGACCAGCCGCGGGTTGTCGATCTCGAAGCCGGCCGGCAGATAATCGGCGACGATGACGCGGCCGAACTGCGGTTGCGGCTCGGTCATCTTCAAGACCACGACAAAGCGGTCGTTCTGCTTCGCCTTGGACGCATCGGCCGGCTCGCCCTCGAGCGTGAAATAATTGCGCTCGATCTTGAAGCCGTTCGACGCCGCCGGTTCCGGCGTCAGCGGCGCGCCCGACACCGACACCACCGCCTGCACCGTGCCGTCACCGCTGTTGCTGACGCGCACCGGCGACGCGAGTTGCTCCGGCTTGAAGCTGCGATAGTAAGCGCCCTGGCGCTTGTCGCCATTGACGTCGAGCCGGATGGCATTCATCTCGCCGGCGAGTGCTCTCGCAGCCATCACCAGCCAGGCGTCTTCCTGCGTCGATGTGTAGGTTGCGAGGCCCCGCGCGCTGTCGATCCGCGCGACCGCTTGCGTGATCGTCGCCTGCGGCGCATGCCCTTCGGAGGCCAATGTAACCAGCGCGGCGGCATCGCGCAGCACCGAGCCATAATCCTCGCGGCCGATCTCGAGCTTCGGCTGCACCGGCAGCGCGTCGAGCGCGGCACGGTAGACGCGATCGGCCCGCGTCTTGTCGCCGAGCATCGCTAAAGCCGCGGCGACCTGCGCCTTGGCGATCGGCGTCGCCAGAGCATTGAGCTTCACGTCGGCGATGTAGCGCAGATCGCCGATCGGCGCCGCGCCGTTGCGGGCCAGCACGTACAAGGCATAAGCGAGGTCGCGCCCACCGTTCTTGTCCACCTCCGGCGCGGTGGCGACAAAGTTGCGCAGGCGATCGAGCGCCAAGGTCATCGCCGTCTGCGGGACGTCAAACTTCTTTTCCCGCGCCCGCGTCAGGAAGTCGGTGACATAGGCGTCGAGCCACGGGTCCTCCCCGCCGACCGACCACAGGCCGAACGAACCGTTGGCACCCTGCCGCGCGGTCAGCCGCGCGATCGCATCCTTGATGCGGGTGTCGATCTCGCCGTCCGGCACCAGTCGCGCCTGCGCGGCGAGGTCGTTGATGTAAAGCATCGCCACCGCGCGGCTGGTGATCTGCTCCGAGCAGCCAAATGGATAGCGGTCGAGCGCGTTCAGCAAGGTCGCGGCGTCGAGCGACGTCGAGATCGCGACCGACAACCCGGCGCGGCCGGTGCCAGGCACGAAGTCGGCGAAGACATCGTTAGACAACGTCAGCGTTTCGCCCTTGGCCAATTGCCGCACCGAGCGCCGCGTCAGGATCTGCGTCGCCGGCCGGACGTCGAGCGGGAAGCTGCGCGCCAGCTTGAAGCCATTCGGCCCTTCGACATTGATCACCACCGTGCTGGCGCCGGAGCCCGAGGCCGAGACCGGCACCGAGAGCCGGCCGCGCGCCTTGGCCGCCAGAGTCAGCGGCGCGGGTTCGGCGCCGTCGCGCTTGATCGAGCCCGCGGTATCGACCGCGATCTTATAGGCGCCAGCCGCACCCTCGACATTGTCGAGCTCGACCTGGATTGAGCCGCGGTCGCCGTTGCGCAGGAAGCGCGGCAGCGTCGCCGTCAGGACCACCGGATCGCGCACGATGACGTCGCCGGAGGCCTTGCCGACCTTGTCGTTACTCCAGGCGACCGCCATCACGCGCACTGTGCCGGCGAAGGCCGGAATGTCGAACGAGACATTGGCGGTGCCGTCGGCACCGACCGTGACAATGCCTGAATACAAGGCCAGAGGCGCTTGCGTCGGTGGCGAGCCGGACAGTTCGGCTGCGCCCATATCGCCGCCGGACCGGATCTGGCCGCGCGCGCCCTGCATGCCGTCGATGAGCTGGCCGTAAAGGTCGCGCACTTCAGCGGTCAGCCGGCGCTGGCCGAGATAATAATCGTCCGGCGCCGGCGGCTTGTAATTGGTGAGGTTGAGAATGCCGACATCGACCGCGGCGACGACGACGCGCGCCTGTTCGCCGGCATTGAGCCCGCCGATCTTGATCGGCACGTTCAGCGCGTTGTCCGGTCGCATCGTCGCCGGCAGGTTCAGCGCCACGTTGAGCGTGCGCTGCGTCCGGTCGATGGAGAACCATTGCACGCCGATGGCGCGGCCTGGCATGCGCTGCGCCGGCTGATCGAGCGGACGGCGCAAAGTGGCGACCAGATAAGCTCCGGTGCCCCAATCCTTGCCGACCGGCATCTCCACTTTCACCGTGCCCGCGGCGGTGACATCCTGCGCCTGGCTTTGCACCAGCCGGTCGGTGAAGACATTGAGCGTGAGCCGGCCAGCGCTGCGCGCCGTCACCGCGATATTCATGGTGTCGCCGGAGGCGTAGCCGGGCTTGTCGAGCGCGATCTCGAGAAGATCGGGTGTATCCGCGCTCGACTCCGCGTAGAAGCCGGCGTCGAAAGTCAGCGACGTCACCGCGCCGTTCGGGTCGGCTTCCGAGACTTCGAGGCGGTAACGGCCCCATTTCACCGGCAGCGATAACCGCGCCGTCTTGCCGGCCGCAACATCGACGGTGCCGTTGGCGACGCGCTGCGTGCGGCGGATCGGCTCGAAATTCCACTGCCCGTTCTCGCGATACCACTGATACGATGTCTCGACGCGCAGCAATTCGTATTTGAGGCCCTTGCGGTCGATGAGCGTGCCGTCGGGCGCCGCCATGATCACATCGAAATCGGCATTGGCGCCGTCGGCCAACGAAGTGCCGTTAAATGCCGGCTTGACGCCGATCATCGGCCCATCCGCCGCAATCGGCAACGTCAGCTTGCGCTCGACGGCGCGCCCGCCCGACTCCACCATGCTGATGGCGATGTTGGCTTCCAGCGGCCGCGTCGTCTGCGGCACGTCATCGAGCGCGACCGGGAACGTTGCCTTGCCCGTCTCGTCCGTGGTCGGCAGGTCGGAGAACTCCTGCCGCGTCGCGGTGACTTCGTCATCGTAGAGGCCGAAACGATAGCCCGGGAAACCGGCGCGCTCCTTGGCCGCGTCGATCGACACCGAGCCGCTCAGTTCCAGGTTCGAGGCCGGCGCGCCATAGAGGAAACGACCGTCGACCGACAGGTCTACCGAACCGGCCCACGGGATCGCCTTGGCCTGCGTGGTCAGATCGAATTCGATGCGGTCGGGCACGTAGTCCTCGACCATAAAGGTGGTCTCGCCGACCGCGGGGCGCTTCGGATCAGTATAAGCGCGTACGCGCCAAGTGCCTGTCGCGGCCGTTGAGACGATCGGCACTTCGAGGCTGCGGCCGCCCAGGCCCTGATCCGGCACGACGACGCGCTTGTAGTCGATGCCATCGGGGCGCTCGACGACCAATGTCAGCGGCACGTTCGGCGCGGCAATGCCGCGGGCGTCGCGCAACAGCGCAGTGATCGCCACCGTCTCGCCGGTGCGATAGACGCCGCGCTCGGTGTAGACGAAGGCGTCGAGCCCGGCCGGAGTCGCGCGACCGGCCACGCCACGGTCCGACAGATCGAAGGCCGACGATTTCAGGCTGAGGAACGCATAGTCATTCTTACCGCTGGCGATCACCGCGGCCGGCGACTGGCCGCCCTCACCGCGCGTCAAGCCGGCGTCGAAATGGATATGACCGTGGAAGTCGGTCGACTTGACCGCCAGCACTTCGTTGTTGCGCGCCATCAGGCGCACTTCGATGCCATTGAGCGGCTGCGCGCTGGCCAGCGAATGCACGAAGACGTCGATGCCGTCCTGACCGGAATAGGCCGTCAGGCCGTAATCGGACACGATAAACCACTGCGTCGCCACCTGGTCGTAATCGTTGGCGGTGAGCGCGTCCTTCGGCGTCGCCGTCATCGCATAGACGCCAGGCGCCAGATCCGGCAGCGCCTGATCGACCGGAAACGCCGTGACGACTTCGGTGTTCAGCTTCTGCTCGACACTGAGCTCACCGCTCCAGACCTTGCTGCCGCGCTCGGCCGCGATCTGGTCGCCCTGGTAGACGCTCATATTGCGCTGGAAGTCGTAGCCCAGCACGGTGTCGATGAGGTTGCGATCGCCGACGCGGTAGACGTTGAGCTTGACCGCGGAGGTGTTGACGCTGAGCACCGGAATGCCGCGCTGACCGGTCTTGGGAAGCACATAGGCTTTGCCGGAGAAGCGCACGAACGGCTTGCGGTCGCGCACGAAGATCGTGAATTCCGCGGTCTTGGCCAAAGTCTCATGCACGGTCGACGGAAGGCCGGCGCGCAAGGTGATGGCGTAGCGCTCGCCGTGCTTGAGGCCGTCGACACATAATTGCTTGTCGCTGACCGAAATCGCCGGCTTGTCCTGACCGGCGACGGCGACGAAGGGCGAGAAATCGGTGCGCTTTTCCGGCAGCGTTTCCGAGAACTGGAAGCAAGCGCGTGGTGACACGGCATCGGAATCGACGGTGTAATCGAGCATGCGGAAACCGTGCTCGAGCCGCAGCCGTTCATATTGACCGCGCAGATCGGCGGTCTCGCGCAGCGCCAGCGACAGCCGCATTGTGTCGAGCGCCGACCGCCATTGCTTGCGCGCGGCGAAGGCTTCGCCCAGGGTCTTCAGGCCCTCGGCCTCGGCCGTTGGCTGCTTGGCGCGCACATAGGCGACATAGGCCGCCGTGGTGGCGCGCTCATAGAGCGTCGCCTGCTCGCGCTGATCGCGCCCCTTGATCAGCAGCACGCCGCGCGCCAGCCGCAGCCAGTTGTCGGAGTCGTCAGGCGCCACGGCGACCAACTGGCCAAGCAGCAGCATGGCGCTGCGCGCGTCCTTCTTGAGGATTGCGGCGTCGGCCTCGCGCTTGAGGACCTGCGGCGTCTTGGTCACCGTGCCGGCGTCGCTCTTGATCTGCGCTTCCAACGTGATTGCGGCCTGATCGAGATCGGCGTTCTGGTAGGCCTTGTCGGCGGCCTGGGCGGCGAATGGAAGGAGGCCCAGCGCAACGACTGCGAAAGCCATGACGCCGGCAAAACCAGCGCGCAATGACTGTGACATGGCGAAAACCTCCCCGATTCAGGCCGTGCAACCTTATTGCAGCCGTGGAAGGTGTCGAGCAGATGGCATTGCCGCATTTGGACCCTGGCTCTGCGCGGTGGCCGGCGGTTACCGTCATCGCGTGCCGCACGCGGCCCTTCAGGGCGAGTCGGAGGACGCGCGACATCCTTGAGAAAACGCTTGAGGAGCTTTAGGAATTTACCGGAATGATATGATTTTGCTCGACTATTCGTTTGTTCCGGCCGCTGCCTTTCAAAAGCGACAGCGGACGGGTAAACCCGGCACGGCAACGGCCCCGTAGCTCAGTTGGATAGAGCATCAGCCTTCTAAGCTGAGGGTCCCTGGTTCGAATCCAGGCGGGGTCGCCAACGCGCACGGGCTGCCGCTCGCTCTGCCGAAGACCGCCTAACCCTTTAGGGGAGCACGCAGATCAATGCGTCCAGGCGTCGCGGCGCTTAAAGGCGAAATTGTCGGAGTAGGAAATAACGCGCCGTGGCGAGGTCTTGGCTTCGAAGACCTGGTACGCAATGCCGTTGCGCTCGCAGTAACCGATCGCCTCGGCTTCCGTGTCGAAACGCAGCTTCACCTGTTGTCGCGTGTCGCCGGACGAGGTCCAGCCCATCAACGGCTCGACCGTGCGCGGCTCGGCAAGATCGTGCTCGACGACCCATTTCCGGGTATTGGCGACACCCGACTGCATGGCGGTTTTCGAGGGGCGGTAAATGCGCGCGGTCATGGCTAGGGCGTTCCGGTCAGCGTCTCGAAGCGCGGCCCGGCCGATTCGGTGAACCGGATCGAGCACGAAGGTCCGTATAAGCGGTCGCGGCGCCCCTGGCAACGCGCGCTCGCGCGGTTTTCTGAGCCAATCGGGTCGCGAACCGACAAATCGCCGGTGAAGATTTGGCGCGGACCACGCCTCAGGCGCGGTAGCCCGCCGCATGGCTGTAAGGGCGGCGGATCGCCGGGCGACCGCGCCGGCGCTTGGCATCCGGCACCGTCGTCGGCCGCATCAGAGCCGGCGCGCGCACCACCGCGCGAAAACCGCCATCGTCGAGATCTTCAAACTCGATGCCGTATTCTCGCCACAGCATCTCAATCGCGACGACGGTCGCTCGACGCGGCTCAGTGCCGCCCTGCTCGAGCTTGTGAATGGATCGTTGCGTCATGCCAACGCGCGCAGCGAGGGCGCTCTGGCTCAGACCGGCCACCGCCCGTGCCAGACGCACTTTCGCGGCAAAGGCCAAGCGCTCCATCCGCATCAGATGGGCGAGGTCGAGTAGATCAGCGGGCGCGTTCTGAGTCGACATGACACACTCGCAAACGCACGAACTTGAAATTCGAACAGCAGGCCTGTCGGTCCGCTTTGCAAAAAACCCCCGGCGATCGCTCGCCGGGGGCTCTTCATTCAGACTATCCGATCAGGGATAGAAGTTGCGCTGGGCGCGGACGATGCCCGACCACCAGCTGTTGT
>JAFECJ010000023.1 GCA_018242205.1 Pseudomonadota bacterium | reverse complement strand
AAGGTCGAGTGGAAATAAGGCGCTCGCCCTTCCACCGCGAATTGTCGACAATGGCCGGGCTCGCCCCGGCCATTTTTTATAACGATAATGCGGAGAGGAAACGATGAGCCTGCAATCGCTGCCGAAAGCCGACGTCCTGAAAGCCTGCGAGCCCATGCTGCGCAAGCAGCTCTATGTCATCTTCACCAAGCCGACGAACGGTCTCGATCCGGTAATGGCGGTGCTCGACCGGCATCTTGCCTTTCAGGTCGAGCTGGAAGAGCGCGGCGTGATGTTCGGCGCTGGACCGATGTGGAACGACGCCGAGGATGCCTGGGAAGGCGAAGGCATGGTCATCATCCGCGCCGCTTCGCTCGCCGACGCAAGGGCGATTGCCGACTCCGACCCGATGCACAAGGCTGGCGCGCGCAGCTATACGGTGCGGCCGTGGCTGCTCAATGAGGGCACCGTCACGGTGAAGCTGTCCTATTCGAACGGCGGCCGGCTCGAGGTGATGTAACCGTTCCTAGCCTACCTTCTGAAACAACGAGCCCCAGCCGGTGACGCGCTTGGGATCGGCGCCGGCGACGATCAGGCTCTTCCATACCACCGTGGCGATGGTGTCGTAGACGGGCAGTCCGGTGGCGCGCTCGAGTTCGTCGACCAGCGGCGCGGCACGCAGATTGGTGCAGATGATGGCGATCGCCTGCGGCTTATCCTTCGCCACCGCCGACGTCATTTCCTCGATCTGTCGCGGCGACACCTCGGCGAATGAAAAGTTATCCTGCAGCCGGAGATGGCGTTCGCCGGCGCAGGCGACGCCAATGCCGGCGTAGTTCTTCAGGATCATCTCCTGCACGTCGTCACGATAGGGCGTGACGTAGCCGAGCCGCGTGACGCCGGTCTTCTCCAGGATTTCGTTGAGCGCCAGCATCGAGGTCGTGGCTTTCACGCCGGTCGCGGCGGTAATGCGTTCGCACAGCCGGACGTCACGCTCGAAGCCGAGCCATCCCGACGAGGTGCCGTTCCAGCCGATGACGTCGACCTTGGCATGCGCCAGCAATTCTGCGGCGCGCAGGATCTCGCTGTCGTCGAATTGCGCCAGCGCGCTATCCGACAGCGCGATCTCGGTCACCTTAAAGCGCGAGAAATGCGCCGATACTTCCGGCAGGTCGGCGACCATGGCCTGGGTGATCGGTTCGAGCGCCGTGTTCGAGGACGGCGTCAGCATTCCCAGGCGCACGCGCGCGCTCACATCGGCACCATGGCCGCGTCCTTGGACTGACGCAATGTCAGCGAGGTCTTGACGTTCTTCACGTTCGGTCCCGAGGTGAGCTTCTCGACGAAGGTCTGGAACGTCTTCAGGTCGGGCGCCACGCATTTAAGGACGAAGTCGATCTCGCCCGACAGCATCCAGCATTCGCGCACCAGCGGCTGGGCGCGGACGAAGGCTTCGAAAGCGTTGAGGTCGGCTTCGGCCTGGCTCGACAGATGCACGAAGGCGAAGACCACGACCTCATAGCCGAGCAGTTTCTCGTCGAGCAGCGCCCGGTATCCCTTGATGTAACCGGCTTCCTCGAGCGCCCGCACGCGGCGCAGGCACGGCGGCGCCGATATGCCGACCCGGCGCGCGAGTTCCACATTGGTCATCCGGCCGTCGTCCTGAAGCTCCTTCAGGATTTTGCGGTCGATGGCATCAAGGCTGGCTGGCACGTTGTTCTCCCTACGCGGAATTCGCTATCCGGCAAAACATCCATACCGTGAAATATTCTTTCGCGAAAGATTATTGCGCAATCTTGCGCACAGCCCGGGCGAAGCTTGTGGGTCCGCGGGGTTGCGTATCTTGCATGGCTACTAGAAAGCCATAGATTAAGTCGAGCTTTGGAGCCGTCCCTGAGGGGTCGGTGACCGGCGCCGGGGCCCCCTTTTCTGCCTTTCCCTATTCAGCCATGGGGGCGATTACACATGTCCAAGACTATCCACGCCAAGGTCGTGATCATCGGCTCGGGTCCTGCCGGCTATACGGCCGCGATCTATGCCTCACGCGCGATGCTGCAGCCGACCCTGATCCAGGGCATCCAGCCCGGCGGCCAGCTCACCATTACCACCGATGTCGAGAATTACCCGGGTTTTGCCGACGTCATCCAAGGCCCTTGGCTGATGGAGCAGATGCAGGCCCAAGCCACCCACGTCGGCACCAATATCGTCTACGACCACGTCAGCAAGGTTGACCTGTCGAGCCGCCCGTTCAAGCTGACCTGCGACTCTGGCGACACCTATCTCGCCGAGGCATTGATCGTGGCGACCGGCGCCCAAGCGCGCTGGCTCGATCTGCCGTCGGAGCAGAAGTTCAAGGGCTACGGCGTTTCAGCCTGCGCCACCTGCGACGGCTTCTTCTACAAGAACAAGGAAGTCTTCGTCATCGGCGGTGGCAATACCGCGGTCGAAGAAGCTTTGTTCCTCACCAACTTCGCATCCAAGGTCACGATCGTGCACCGGCGCGACCACTTCCGCGCCGAACGCATCCTGCAGGACCGGCTGTTCAAGCACCCGAAGATCGAGGTCGTCTGGGACACCGTGCTGCATGACGTGATGGGCGACGAGAACCCGCTCAAGGTGCGCCGCATCGCGCTCAAGAACATCAAGACCGGTATGGTCAGCGAACACGCCGCCGACGGCGTCTTCATCGCCATCGGCCACCAGCCGGCCTCCGAACTGTTCGTCGGCCAGCTCGAGATGAAGCCGTCGGGCTACATCGTCACCGCCGGTCACTCGACCGCGACGTCGGTGCCCGGCGTGTTCGCGGCCGGCGACGTCACCGACGACATCTACAGGCAGGCGGTGACCGCCGCCGGTCAGGGCTGCATGGCGGCGCTCGAAACCGAACGCTTCCTGGCGGCGCAAGAAGATGAGAGGGCGGCGGCAGAATGACGATGACTCACTCCAACAACACGATGGACTGGGACAAGCTGAAGGTGTTTCACGCCGCAGCGGAAGCCGGATCCTTCACCCATGCCGGCGAACGTCTCGGCCTGTCGCAATCGGCGGTGTCGCGCCAGGTGTCGGCGCTGGAGACCGATCTCAACGTCTCGCTGTTTCATCGCCACGCCCGTGGACTGATCCTCACGGAACAGGGCGACATGCTGTACCGCACGGCGCACGAAGTGTTCATGAAGCTCGAGGCGGCGCGCACCAAGCTGACCGACTCGCGCGAGCGCCCGAACGGCGAACTGAAGGTCTCGACCACCGCCGGCATCGGCGTGCACTGGCTGACGCCGCGGCTCGGCGAGTTCCTCGACCTCTATCCCGACATCCAGATCACGCTGATCACCACTGACGAGGAACTCGATCTCGCCATGCGCGAGGCCGACGTCGCGCTGCGCCTGCGCCAGCCGACCCAGCCGGACCTGATCCAGCGCAAACTGTTCTCGGTGCATTTCCACGCTTACGCGTCGCCGGACTACCTCAAGCGCTTCGGCACGCCGCGCACCCACGAGGAACTCGACAACCACCGCATCCTGCTGCTCGGCGGCAACGTGCCGGCGCATTTCGCCAACCGCCGCTGGCTGGTCGAAGTCGGCCGCGAGGCCAAGAATTCGCGGGTGCCGCAACTGACCATCAACAACGTGCTCGGCCTGTTGCGCGCCTGCCAGCGCGGCCTCGGCGTCGCTATGCTGCCGGACTATCTGGTGGAAGAAAATGGCGGTCTGGTGCAGTTGTTCGGCGAGCAGGACACGCTCGCACTCGACGCCTATTTCGTCTACCCGGAAGAACTGAAATCAGTTGCGCGTATCCAGGTGTTCCGCGACTTCCTCGTCGCCAACGCGCAGCGCTGGAATTTCTAGCGCCCCGCGGTGGCGCGGGGCGACACGTCCGATCAAGCCCGCTGTTAAGGGCGAGCCGTCATGAATCGCAACGCCGTCGGATTTGCGCTTTTGTCGGCTGCCCTGTTCGGCATCTCGACGCCGGCCGCCAAGGCGTTGCTCGGCAGCGTCGATCCGGCGTTACTCGCCGGATTGTTCTACTGCGGCGCCGGTCTCGGCATCGGCATCCTGCGTCGCACTCTACGTTCCCTCGGACCGGATACAGGCGCACGGGAAACCGCGCTGACGCGCACCGACGTGCCATGGCTCGCCGGTGCCATCGTCTGCGGCGGCGTGATCGGGCCATTACTCTTGATGTTCGGCCTTACTCGCACCGAAGCTTCGACGGCCTCGCTGCTGCTGACGCTCGAAGGCGCCGCCACGGCGCTGCTGGCCTGGTTCGTATTTCAGGAGAATTTCGACCGGCGCATCGCGCTCGGCATGCTGAGCCTCATCGCCGGCGCGATCCTGTTGTCATGGTCGAACACGGCGACGCTCTCAAACTTCACCGGCATGGCCGCGATCGTCGGCGCCTGCGTGGCCTGGGGCTTCGACAACAACCTGACCCGCAAGGTGTCGCTGGCCGATCCGTTGCAGATCGTCGAGATCAAGGGACTGGTCGCGGGGCCCGTCAATCTCGCTCTGGCGCTCGCGGCCGGAAGCGCGTTGCCGAGCTTCGGCATCACGCTGGTCGCGGCGGTCGTCGGCTTCATCGGTTATGGGGCCAGTCTCGCGCTTTATGTACTGGCGCTCCGCCACCTGGGCACCGCGCGCACTGGCGCATACTTTTCGACGGCGCCGTTCCTCGGCGCCGTCGCCGCGCTCGCCTTCCTGCACGAACCCGTGACGGGGCAGCTTGTCGCAGCCGGCGCGCTCATGGCCGCCGGTGTTTATCTGCATCTCACCGAACGTCACGAGCACGAACACGTGCACGAGCCGATGACGCACAGTCACCCGCACGTTCATGACGAACATCACCGCCACGAGCACGGGCCGCATGATCCACCGGGCGAGCCGCACACCCACGTGCATCGTCATGCGCGGCTGCGCCATCACCATCCGCATGTTCCCGACATGCATCACACGCATCAGCATTGAGTGGGCATGCCCAACACCGGGCGTTCGCGGGTCTCGCCATCCGAAACACGACGCACACCTGCGCGGTTTTTTCGCAGCCGCTCGCGCATGGCTGGCATACGCGCGGTGGCATTGCTGGCACCGGATGCAGCGAGCATAGTTTCGTCACGCTGTGACGGCGGATGTATATCCTCCCAGAGTCGCCGCTGACGCAGCAAGTTCCCCTCTGAGGTTTGCCGGCCCCCACGCCGGCATTCTGCAACCGGGCCCCGTATGGGGCCCGGTTTTTTTTGCCGGCCCCCGGCCCCTCCGCGCGGTCCTGTGACCCCCATCACAGCGGGCGTCACGAATATGCGGTTTTTACGCGCGATGACATCGACAGGACGACGATTCGGGAACATGCAGACAGGCCGACGGTTGAGCCTGTCGACACCATTCGAAGCCGCCCGCGGTAGCGCCGCACCAGTGTAAAATAGTCACACTGGGTGGTGGATTGCGGCGCGGGTCTTGGAAATTTCGTAACGATAATCAGCCTATCGAGTAGTATGGGACCGCCCCGTCCTGGGGCTTTCCCCGACAGCCCTTGGGAGAATTCGCGGTGAAATTCGTAAGCTTTGACCGTCTGCTGGCGACGACCGCCATGGGACTGGTTCTGGTGCTGACCAGCCAAGCCGGTCATGCCCAATCTCTGGAAGACCAGCTCAAGGCCGCCGCGCCGCTGTCGGACGCCACCGCGACGCCCCCGACGCTGAAGGATTTCGCCGCCCCGCAAGCCGCTGAAAAGCCCGCCGCCACCCCGGCGCCGGCAGCAACCCCTGCCCCGGCTGCGACCAATACCGCCGCCACCGTTCCAACCGACAGCCCGACCGCCAACAAGATGGTCGCCGAGAAGCTGCGCGAGATGATCGCCGGCAAGGCGCTGGACCGCATCGCCGGCCGCAAGGCCGAGCGCTCCGGCATCGAAGCCTTCTACAAGGCGCGCGACTACGCGCCGCTGTGGCTCGACAATGGCAAGGTCACCGACCGCGCCCAGTCGGCGATGAAGACACTGAAGGATGCCGACAGCGCCGGTCTCGATGCCCGCGATTATGCGACCCCGGACTTCGCCGCGGCGACCACGGCCGACACGCTGGCCGAGGACGAACTCAAGCTGACCAATGCCGTGCTGACCTACGCGCGTCAGGCGCAGATCGGCCGCATCCACTTCTCGCGCGTCGCCGCCGATATCCAGTTCGACCTCAAGGCGCCGGAGCCGGAGAAGGTGCTGGAGACGATGGCCAAGGCCGACGACGCCGGCAAGGCGCTCGACGGCTACAACCCGCCGCAGCCGGAATTCAAGGCGCTGCGCGCCAAGCTCGCCGAGCTGCGCGCCGGTAAGGTTGCGGCTGCGCCGAAGGCCGAAGATGCCAAGCCCGCGCCGACGATCCGGATTGCCTCGGGCCCGATCATGCGTCCGGGCACGAAGGGCGAGCGCGTCGTCCAACTGCGCAAGCGTCTCGACGTCGCCGGTGATAAGAACAACCCGATTTACGACGACGCCGTCGTCGAAGCGGTCAAGACTTTCCAGACCCAGTCCGATCTCGACGTGGACGGCAATGTCGGCCCGCAGACCTTGCGCGTGCTCAACGGTGGCAAAGCGGAGACGAGCAGCATCGACCGGCCGTCGAACGACCCGATCGATACGGTCATCGTCAATATGGAGCGCTGGCGCTGGTTCCCGCGCGATCTCGGCAATCCGCACGTCATCGTCAACGTGCCGGACTATCGCCTAACGTTGTGGGATAACGGCAAGGTCTATTGGACCACCAAGATCGTCGCCGGCGGCCCGGGCAGCCATGCGACGCCGATGATTTCGGCGGAGATGAAGTTCATCACGGTCAACCCGACCTGGAACGTGCCGCCGTCGATCATCGAGAAGGAATACCTGCCGGCGCTGCAGGAAGATCCGCAGGCGCTGGATCGTATCGGCCTCAAGGTCGAGCAGGCGCCCGACGGTACCGTGCGCATCTATCAGCCGCCGGGTGCCGGCAATGCGCTCGGCCGCATCCGCTTCAACTTCCCGAACAAGTTCCTGGTGTATCAGCACGACACGCCGGACAAGTATCTCTTCAAGAAGGAGAAGCGCGCCTTCAGCCACGGCTGCATGCGTGTCGAGAATCCGCTGGTCTATGGCGAAAAGATTCTGTCGCTCGCTATGCCCGAGGGTCACTACACCGCGGCCAAGCTCGAGAGCATGTTCGGCGGTTCGGAAATCAACCTGAACTTCCCGAAGCCGATCTGGGTGCATCTCACCTATCAGACCGCCTTCGTCGACGGCGACGGCAAACTGCAGTTCCGCGAGGACGTCTACGGCCGCGACGCGCGCATGATCGCGATCCTCAAGGGCAGCGATCGCAAGGTCGCCGATATCCCGATCGAGCGGCCGCCGAATACCTCGTCCAAGCCGGTGCGTCTGCCGCCGGGCGCGATCGCCGGTAACGGCGGCTACAGCAGCGGCCCGAACTTCTTCGAGGCGCTGTTCGGCGGTTTCGGTCGCCCGCAGCCGGAGCCGGTCTATCGCCCGAGCCGCAATGTCGGCCCGCGCTATGGCCGCGACGGGCGGATCGTGGTGCGCTAAGCGCTTCAACTTCAATGAATGCGAAAACGCCGGCGAGACAATCGCCGGCGTTTTTGCGTTCAGACCTTCGACGTCCAGGCCGAACGCTCGCGCGGCGACAGAAGGTAGATACCGAGCGCCAGGGCGAGCACGATGCCAAAGGCCGTGAATAGCCGACCGTAGATGAGGTCGGGGGCAACGTTCGCGATCGCAGCCGCCTTGACGTAGTGGCCGGACAGCCATTGACCGATGCCAGCGCCGCCGAAGAACAACAGGTTCATCATCGTCACGCCCTGCCCCAGCAAATGGGCCGGCAAGAACGCACGCGCATGCGCCAGCAGAATTGCGAAGCTCGCGCCGAAACCGGCAACGGCGAAGAGAAGCGCGAGCGACAGCGCGCCGGAATGATTGCCGAACAAGCCAAGCACCAGCCAGCCGATGACCGCAACCGTGGTGCCGACCACGAGCGTGACCTTGGCATCGCGCAGATAACGGTTCGCCGGCGCGTAAAGGACACCGCCCATCGCGAGCGCCAGGCCCATCGCCGTGGCACTGAGGCCGACGGCCTGCGTGCCGAAGTGATGGACCTGCGCCAGATAAGGCGCGATCCACAAGCCGCGCACCGCCGCGACCACGGCGTAACAGATCAAGGCCATCGGCGCGATCGGCCAGAGGGCGCGGATGGCGACGATCTGCTGCGTCGCGGCGAGTGCGGAGATCCGCCCGCCGGGCGCTTCGACGCGCGGCGGATCGCGCAGCACGATGGCGATCAGCAGCAGGCTGACGAGCGTAACTCCGGCCATGGCGAAAATGGTCGGACGCCAGCCGAACGCGGCCACGGCGAGCGTCAGCGGCGCGCCGCTGACCGGATCGCCGAGCGTGCCGAGGCCGAACAGCAGCGACGACATGGTGGCAAAGCGCGCGGGGGAATAGACACGGCCGATGACATAGAAGCCGGCCATCATCACCGGGGAGAAACCGGCGCCAAGAAGCGCCATGGCGGCCGTAACCTGCCACGACCGGTCGGCGAGGCTGAGCAGCACGCCGCCGGCAACGGCACCGGTCAAACCCAGGATCAGGATGCGGCGCGGGCCGAACCGATCGAGCGACAGCGCCACCGGCACCTGCGTCAGCGCGAAAGCGAGAAGGAACGTGGCCTGAAGACCGGCGAGACCGGCGGCGTCGAAGCCAAAGTCGCGCGACAGGTCGCCGGCGACCACGGCCAGGAAGGGCCGGAAGAAATTACTGAGGAAGTAGGGAAACAGCAGCGTGAGAAACACGGAGCAGACTACCTTTTGGCGATCGACCGTCTGCCGTGGGCTTCGCTGGTGGTACAGGCGGGTGGACTTGAACCACCGACCTCCGGTTCCACAGACCGGCGCTCTAACCAACTGAGCTACGCCTGCATATCAAGTTCGCCGGAGGCGCCGTGGCCTCGCCAAGCCCTCAAGGCCTGCGGGGCCCCTAAGGGCCCCGGACGCGGCGCGAACCTAAGAGCCACGTCCGGCTTTGGCAAGCGCTTTGGCCGGGCCGGAAGCGGTCATTTCGCACCGCCAAGCGCCTCGGAGCGGTCCGACGCCCCATAAAAAAACCCGGGCCAGCGCGGCCCGGGCGATTTCGTCTCTCTTCGCGGCAGTCGGCCGGTTAGGCGGCCTGGCCGAACTTGGCGAAGCTTTCCTTCATCGGCTCGGCCGACTCGGTCGCAACCTTCTGGGCCTGCGCCGACAATTCCTTGGCCTGGGCCGTCAACGCGTCAAAACGGTTGCGCATGAAGGCGGAGGTGAGCTCGAGCACCTGCGAATACGACTTGGCGCCCATCAGTTCGCCCATCAGGTCGAAGGCGGCGTTTGAGTTGGCCCGCGCCGTCTCGATCAGCTTGAGGCTGTAGTCGGTGCAGCCCTTGGAAGCGATCGCATAGGTCTCTTCCAGCGTCTCGGTGGTCTTCTCGGCGTTGGCCTTGATCTTCTCGTAGCCTTCCTTGGCCTGCGCGATGCCCTTTTCAGCAAATTCGCGAAACGCCGGCGGCACTTCCATGTTCGGCACGTCGAACTTCGGGATCTCGAATTTCGGCATCTGGAACATCTGGTCGGTGTTCACGGCGAACAGCTTCGGCTTATTTTCCATAGCGGTTTCGTCGGACATGGTGGTCATCCTTTAACGAGGACATTTCCGGCTGCGTACGGATCGCTGTCCTCTGATCGAAACGATCCGTGCGCCAATGCGAGCTGTGTCCGCTCCGCTTTCGGAGCGTGTATGGCATCAATATAGACCGAATTGGGTGCAATGCAACAGGAAATATTGCATTGCAGCATAAAACGCAAAAGCCCCCGAGCAGCGGACTAAGCCACTCGAATCATTTCATTTTTTTAAAAGCCCGACACCGGCCAAGCGATGTGGGGGTGGCGACAGGGGTTGCGCCTATCGCGATGCAGAACAACGGTGCGACGGTCCGAGGGTTCCCCGCCAGACCCCGGCGCTCTGCTATTTCGCCGTCATCTTGGATGCCTGTTCCGACAGCGCCTTGGCCTGCTCGGACAAAGTCGCGATCTGGCTCTTGATGTATTCCACCTGAAGTTCGGTGACTTCCTTGGCGTCCTTGGCCTTGAGCAGGCGATGGGCGAAATCGAAAGAGGCGGTGAGATTGCGCTCGGCGAAATTCATGGCGAGTTGGCCAGCTTCCCGCGCATTGCTGTGCAGTGTCTTGGCTTGGGTTTCCGCCGTGCCGACCGCGTGGCGGGTGGCGGCAACGAAACCGTCGAAGGCCTGCTTGGCCTGATCCATGCTCTTCTCCGCGAATTCGCGCATTTCGGCGGGAATCTCGAACTTCATATCCTGAGCCATGATGGAACTCCTTGAGTGGTGTCTTGCCTCACGGTCAACGAATCCTACCCCGCCTGTCCAGCGGATATGTGACGGGCGGCCCCCAAGCCGATTAAGGTTACCGCCTTATGAAAGTGGGCGACAGGTCCGGCCGCATGGACCTCACCGGGCGCCCGCCGTATTAATGCTTTGTTAGCTGTAACACTGCGGCGTTTTCGGCGTGCAATGACCCGAGCGACTCAACCCCAGGACTGGCTCGACCATGCGCGTCTGGCCGAGTACGCGCTCGCTCCCGCGCCGGTCTGGCTGTGGACCGCCGACGCGGGACGCATCCTGTGGGCAAACGCGGGGGCTGCCGCAATCTTCAACGCCGCGACCGCGGCCGAACTGGCGCAGCTTAACTTCGATCCGCACCATCCCGCCGCGGCACAGATCAAGCGCCTCGCCGGCACTCTGCCGCCGGTCGGCACCAAGCGGCTGGAGCGACTGCGCGGCTTCGGCGCGCCGCTCGGCGGCGTTCTGACCTGCCTGTGCTCGCGCCTCAAGTTTGCCGACAACAGCGAAGCCGTACTTGTCGCTGCGACCGAACGTGCCGGCCCGGAATTTACCTTGCGCGAACGGGCGCGGCGTCTCATCGCCACACTCGATCGGCCGGCCGCGATCTTCAGCGCCGATGGCGAACTGATCGAAAGCAACGCCGACGCGCGGCAACGTCTCGACGCACGGTCCGACCTCGTCGCCCTCGACCTAGTCAAGCTGGCACGCGAAGCGAGCCATAACGGCCGCGCCGAAGGCGACAGCGCCATAGGACCGGTGATCCTGCGCAAGCTCGGCGCCGGCGCCACCGACGCGCTGCTGCTGCAGTTCGCGCCCGTCAAAGCGGAAGCGGCGCCGCCCGCCGCCAACGATATCGTCGCCGACAAGCCGGCAATGCCGGTCGTAACGCCGAGACCGCCGCTCGAAACGTCGACCCGCCCGCTGCCTTATCGTTTCGTCTGGCAGATGGACGCGGCCACCCACTTCACGCAGGGCATGGAGAATTTCGCGCAACTGTTGGGACCGGAAACGGCGTCAGTGCTGCTGCGTGGCTGGTCTGATGTCGCACAGACGCTCGGTCTCGATCCTGAACGGCGGATCGCCCGCGCATTGGCGGCGCGCGAGACATGGAGCGGCATCGTCGTGCACTGGCCGGTCGATGGCTCGAACGATCGCGTCGCGATCGAGATGTCCGGCCTGCCGATGTTTGACCGCGAGCGCAGGTTCACCGGCTATCGCGGCTTCGGCATCTGTCGCGCCGGTCTGCGCCACCTGACCGTCGTGCCACCGCGACCCACGCCGCCGCTCACCGAGGCGAAGGTTCTAACCTTGCGCCCGGTCACGCCGGAAGCACCGGTGTTGCCGACGCCGCCGATCGGTCCGGTCGCCGAACCGCCGCAGCCTGCGCCATCCCCGCAAGCGACACCGTCGCTGTCGGCCGGCGAGACCAGCAATTTCGAAGAGCTGGCGCGCGAACTGAATGCGCGGCTCAAGGGCGCGTCGTCGCGGCACACGCCGGCGCAGGACGACACCCCCGACTTCGCCGCCGAACCGCTGACCATGCCGCTGACGCCGGCGACGGCGCCCCGTAGCGCGCCCGACGACAGCCGCATCATCCTCGATCGTTTGCCAACCGGAATTTTGGTCTACCGGCTCAACAATCTGCTCTACGCCAATCGCGCGTTTCTCGACTGGACCGGCTACGACAGCCTGGCGGCGCTGACCGAAGCTGGCGGGCTCGACAGCCTGTTCATCGAACCTTCGCGCGACCAAAACGGCGCCTCCGCCTCCCAAGGCAACGGCGCCAACGGAAACCACGCCAAGTCGCTGACCATCAACACCGTCAATGGCGAGTGCAAGCCGGTGCAGGGCAAGTTGTTCAGCGTGCCATGGGGCGGCGAGAATGCGCTGGTGCTGATGATCCAGACCAGCGGCATCGCCGAAGCGCAGCCCCAGACCAACGAAGCCACGCTGCACCGGCTGGAAACCGAAACCAGCGAGCTGCGCGCCATTCTCGACACCGCCACCGACGGCGTGCTGGTGCTCGACCGTGCCGGCCGCGTGCTTTCCGCCAACCGCTCGGCGCAGGCGCTGTTCGGCTACGACGCCGCCGATTTCACCGATCTGGGCCTCGGCGAGTTGTTTGCACCGGAGAGCCGGCGCAGCATGCTCGACTATCTCGATCGCGTCTCCGGCGATCGCGGCAGCCTGCCGGATGCCGGCCGCGAAGCCATCGGCCGCTTCAAGCGCGGCGGGCTGGTGCCGCTCTACGTGACCATGGGACGCCTAGAGCACGGCGATAAGTTCTGCGCCGTATTGCGCGACCTCACCGCCTGGAAGCGCACCGAGGAAGAGCTGATCAACGCGCGGCGCGAGGCCGAGCGCGTGTCGACGGCCAAATCGGAATTCCTCGCCAAGATTAGCCACGAGATCCGCACGCCGCTCAACGCCATCATCGGCTTCTCGGAAGTGATGATGGACGAGCGCTTCGGCGCCATCGGCAACGAGCGCTACAAGGAATACCTCAAGGACATCCACGCCTCCGGCGGACACCTGATCTCGCTGCTCAACGATCTCCTCGATCTGTCGAAGATCGAGGCCGGCAAGCTCGATCTGACTTTCGCCAGCGTCAACCTGAACGACATCGTTCAGGATTGCGTGGCGATGATGCAGCAGCAGGCCAATCGCGAGCGCGTCATCATCCGCACCGCGCTGTCGCCGAACCTGCCGCCGATCATCGCCGACGCGCGTTCGGTGCGCCAGATCGCGCTCAACATCCTGTCGAACTCGATCAAGTTCACTGGGGCCGGCGGCCAGGTGATCGTCTCGACCGCGGTCAACGACGACAACGAGGCGAGCCTCAGGGTGCGGGATACCGGCGCCGGGATGAGCGAACTCGAACTGCAGACCGCGCTGGAGCCGTTCCGGCAGCTTGCGACCGCCTCGCGCTGGGGCGCCAGCGGTACCGGGCTCGGTCTGCCTATCACCAAGGCATTGGCGGAGGCCAACCACGCCCGCTTCCGCATCACCAGCCGGCCCGACGACGGAACCCTGGTCGAGGTTGCCTTCCCGGCGACCCGCGTGCTGGCCGAATAAATTTACGCACGACTTTCGCGGCGACGCGTTATCCTATCCGGCGGCGGGATGACGGAGACCAAGACGTCATGCGGCATCTGGTTCAAACGGCGCTGCTGGGCCTTGCCCTGTCCGCGTCGATATTGTCCGGCGCGGCGCGCGCCGCCGACAAGGTCGATCTGCTGCTGGTGCTGGCGTCCGATGTGTCGCGCAGCGTCACACCTGAAAAATTCAAACTGCAGCGCGACGGCTATGCCGCGGCAATCGCCAATCCGCGCGTGCTCGACGCCATCAAAGGCGGGCGCAACGGCCGTATCGCCGTGATGTTTCTCGAATGGTCAGGCATGAGCAGCCAGAAGGTCGTCATCGACTGGACGATGATCGATGGCCAACAGTCGGCCCATGCCTTTGGCACCCGGCTGCTCGAGGAACCGCGCGCTTTTGGAGACCGCACCTCGATCAGCGGCGGCATCGAGGCGGCAATGGCGCAACTCGACAAGGCACCCTACGAGTCGGAGCGGCAAACCATCGACGTGTCCGGCGACGGCACCAACAATTCCGGGCGCGACGTGGTGGCCGTGCGCGATGAAGCGCTCAACAGGGGCATCGTCATCAACGGCCTGGTCATCCTTAGCGATACACCGATGCCGTGGAATCCCGAGCACACAAATCCGCCCGGCGGGCTTGCCAAATACTACCGCGACAACGTGACCGGCGGCCCGGGCAGCTTCGTCATGGAAGCGCAGAACTTCGAGTCCTTCGGCGATGCGATCCTGAAGAAGATGATCGCGGAGATTGCCGATGCAGGCGACGGCCGCGCATTCCGCTGAAGTTTCGGCCTGCTGTCGCCGCTCGTCGCGACGGACAACGCCATCAGTGGGTTGCTCGAGAGGACGACAGGGGTCCACGCCGGGCTGGTTCTCGCCGGATCGGCGGCGGCGCTGATCGTCGCTGACAGCGCTCGGTTCGCTTCGATCGCCGTCGGCCTCGTTCAATCGGCACTCGCACAAATACCGCGCGAGTTCGACGATAGCGCCCGTCTCGATGATGCCGGCGTCGGGCCAATCCTCCGCCGCATCCATCTGCCCATGATAGGCACCCGCCCCGGCGGCGGCGGCGCTCCTGGTTTTCGTCGACTGTCTCAAGGAACTGCCGATCACGCTGCTGCTGCGCCCGCTCAACGTCGAGACCCTGGCGACGTCGAATTATCAGCACGCCGGCCGCGGCAGCTTCGAGGACGGGCGCCCCCGCGGCGCTGCCGATCGTCGCGGCAGGAATACCGCCGATCATCTTTCTGTTGCGGCTGACCGACCGCCGCGACCGCAAAACGCCGCTCGAAATTAACCGCAATCGCCCGCCAACCCCGGGCCGGCCCTAAAAGGGTCACAGAACCCGCTCATGTTGGCGTTGGCCGGCCCGATGGTATAGTCATCGGCCAAGTCCGGGCTATCATGCTGACTCATCGGATATTGCTATTTTGACGGCTTTTGCTGGCATTCGACGCTTGGGATTTGTGCTGCTCGCCGTCGCCGCGGTGGCGGTCGGCATCCTCACAACCGCCGGCTACCTGATCTCGCCGGATACCGTGCGCAGCGAGGTCTTGAACGGCATCCGTTCGGCCACAGGCCTCGATCCCATTCTCGGTGGCAAGGCAAGCGTCACCCTGTTTCCCAAGGGCAGCGTCAGCTTCGCCGACGTCGTGCTCGGCGATCCGGAACGCCCGGCGCTGACCGCCGAGCGCCTGACGGCACGCTTGCGGTTCTTCCCGCTGCTGGTCGGCCGCGTAGAGATTGCCGACATCTCGCTGGAGAAGCCGACCATCGCCATCGACTTCGATCGTGACGGCGGATCGAACTGGTCGGTATTGATTGCCGCGCTGGCGCGCGGCCAGAAGCCGCATGCCAGCCGCACCGTGGCCGCCTTCTCCGAGATGCGCATCGACGACGGCACCCTACTGCTGCGCGACGATAAAGACCGGACCGTCGAGACGCTGCACGGCGTCGACTTTTCTCTGGCCTGGCCGTTCATCTCCAAGAGCCTCGGCGCCACCGGCCATTTCATCTGGCATGGCGAGAAGGTCAATGCGAGCGTGACGCTCGCCGATTTCGCCGCGGCGCTCGCCGGCAATCGCAGCGGCGTGAAATTGCGTTTGAACGGAGCGCCGATGAATGCCGCCTTCGAAGGCGCTTTCAGTTTCAAGCCGACGCTCAAGGTCGAGGGCACACTGGCGGCCGATGCGGTCTCGCTGCGCCGCGCGCTGACCTGGGCCGGGCACGAACCATTGCCCGGCGGCGGCTTCGGCCGTTTCTCGATCAAGGCGCAGACCAACATCGTGGGCGACACCATCAGCCTGGCGGGCGTCAATGTCGAACTCGACGGCAACAGCGCTGAGGGCGTGCTGTCCTTCGCCAATGAAGGACGACAGACGCTGCAAGGCACGCTGGCCGCCGACACGCTCAACCTGACGCCCTACATTTCCACGGTGCGTCTGCTTGCCACCAACCAGCGCGCCTGGAACGACACACGGCTGACGCCCGAGGGCCTCAGCGGCATGGATTTCGACCTGCGGGTCTCGGCGGCCAATGTAGTGATGGGCAACGCCAAGATCGGCCGCACGGCGATCGGCGCCAATCTGCACAACGGCAAGCTCATGATCTCGATCGGCGAGGCCCAGGCGTTCGGCGGCGTCATCAAGGGATCGGTGGCGCTCACCAATTTCGATTCCGGCGTGGACTTCAAATCGCAGGTGCAGTTCGCCGACGTCGACCTCGAAAATTGTCTCGGGCAGTTGTTCGGCCTCAGGCGGCTCGAGGGCAAAGGCACCATGTCGATGTCCATCGACGGCACCGGCGACAGCGTCCTCGGTGTGACGCAGACCTTGAGCGGCACCGCATCGCTGACCGGAAGCGACGGCGCGATTTCCGGCATCGATGTCGAGCAGCTTCTCAAGCGGCTCGAACGGCGTCCGCTGTCCGGCGGCGGCGATTTCCGTACCGGCAGCACGCCCTACAACAAGATCGCCGTCAGCCTGCGTCTGGCGCAAGGCACCGTCGAGGTCCAGGACATGAAGGTGGAGGGTTCCGCGGTGCGTCTCGCGCTCGCCGGTTCCGCCTCGATCCCGAACCGCGAGCTCGATCTCAAGGGCACAGCCGCGCTCGTCGCCCCGACCCGCGCCGGCGCCCAGCCCTTCGGCCTGCCTTTCGTCGTCCAGGGCTCCTGGGACGATCCGACCATGCTGCCCGATGCCGAAGCGCTCATTCGCCGCTCCGGCGCGGCGGCGCCGCTGCTCAATGCAGTGCGCGAGCGCAGCGCCCGCGAAACGGTGCGCTCGGCGATCGAAAGGCTGACCGGCGGCGCCTTGCCCGCCGCCGAGACCAGCACCGCCCCGGCGAAGCCCTGAGCCTTCAGCGAACGGCGCCTACTGCTTCGTCAGCGTACGCCGCACCGCGTCCTTCCAGCCGGCATATTTGGCTTCGCGCGTCGCTGCATCCATACGAGGCTCGAAGTGCCGATCGCGTTGCCATTGCGCGGCGAAGCCGTCGAGATCGGGGCAAAGGCCGGCGGCGCGGCCGGCCAGATACGCCGCGCCCAGCGCCGTCGTTTCCATCACCACCGGACGATCGACCGGCGCCGCCAATATATCCGCGAGGAACTGCATGCACTGGTCGCTCGCCGTCATGCCGCCATCGACACGCAGGACTGTCTCGGCCTGCCGTGCGGCGGGCCAGTCGGCATGCATCGCTTCAACGAGATCGCGCGTCTGATAGCCGACGGCGTCAAGCGCGGCGCGCGCGATCTCGGCCGCGCCGCAATTGCGCGTCAGGCCGAAGATCGCGCCGCGACATTGCGCATCCCAATACGGTGCGCCGAGCCCGACAAAGGCCGGCACGAGATACACATTCTCCGCCGGGTCGGCCTGCCCGGCGAGCGCGCCGGCGTCGGACGATTTTGCGATCACCTTCAAACCATCGCGCAGCCATTGCACCGCCGCGCCGGCGATGAAGATCGCGCCTTCCAGCGCATAAGTGCGCTTGCCGTCGAGCTGATAGGCGATGGTCGACAGCAGCCGGTTGCGCGAGACGACACGCTCGGACCCGGTGTTGAGCAGCATGAACGAGCCGGTGCCGTAGGTCGATTTCATCATCCCGGGTCTGAAGCAGCCCTGCCCCACGGTCGCCGCCTGCTGATCGCCGGCGATGCCGAGGATCGGAATGGCGGCGCCGAACAGATCGGGCGCCGTGACGCCGAACGGGCCGGCACAATCCTTGACTTCCGGCAGCATCGCCGCCGGCACACCGAATAGGCGACACAAATCGTCGTCCCATTGCGAGCTCGATATGTCGAGCAGGCTGGTACGCGCCGCGTTGCTGGCGTCGGTCGCGTGCACCTTGCCGCCAGTCAGCCGCCACAACAGAAAGCTGTCGATGGTGCCGAAGACGAGCGCTCCGGCCTGTGCTTTGGTGCGCGCGCCGTCGACGTGGTCGAGCAGCCAGGCGATCTTGCTGGCCGAGAAATAGGGATCGATCACCAGCCCGGTCTTGGCCGCGATCCTTTCCTCATGGCCGGCGGCCCGCAGGCTGTCGCAGAAATCCGCAGTGCGGCGATCCTGCCAAACGATGGCGTTGTGTATTGGCCGGCCGGAGGCGCGGTCCCAGACCACCGTCGTTTCGCGTTGATTGGTGATGCCGATGGCGGCGATGTCCTTGGCAGCAAGCCCCGCTTTGGCAATGGCACCACAAACGACAGCGACGGCCGCGCGCCAGATTTCCTCCGGATCGTGTTCGACCCAGCCCGGCGCCGGAAATATCTGCGGCAGCTCCTGCTGCGCTTGCGCGCACGGCTTCAGGCCGGCGTCGAAGACGATGGCGCGCGTCGAGGTCGTGCCCTGATCGATGGCAATGATATGGTCTGACAAGAGCGTCCCCGGCGCACGAATGGGCCGAGGCTAAAGCGGATTCGGAGCGATTTGAAGCCTGTCAGTTCAAAAACACCAGCGTCGAGGAGTCATCGCTCTCGCGCTGGACATCGGCGAACCGGCGGGGCACGGGCCCGTAATAGTCGCCCGAGCGGATCATCGGCCGCGGATTGAACAGCACGGCGGCCACGCGATCACGCAACGACTTGGTCGAAACCGGCTTGAGCAGGAATTCGTTGACGCCGATTTCCACCGCCTCGATCACCTTGGCACGCTCACCGTGCCCGGTCAGCATGATGATCGGGATGTCCGGCATTGGAAAGGTCTGCGGCGAGCGCACCATGCGCACAAAGGCCGGACCGTCCATTCCGGGCATGCTCCAGTCGAGGATGACGAGATCGGGCAGGTTGCGGCGGATCGATTCGAGGCCGGCCAACCCATCGGCCGCCTCCATCACCGTGCGGACGCCCATCCCGGTCAGAAGCGTGCGCACGACCTTACGCATGAAGGGTTCGTCATCGACGACGAGAACCTTCAGTTTCTGCAGGCGGCGTTCCAGTTCGCGCACGTCATATGTCATGTGCGGCCCCATTCTGGTGCGTCTCACGATGGTAGTAAAACACAGTCGCGTCGCTGCAACGTGAAGTTCGTAAACTGAATTGCCGCGATGGCGACAACGTTTCGTTAACCTCGCGGTACCGGCTGCCGTAACGCGACGATCAGACGGTCGATGGCGGCTCGCTCCTCCGGCGTTGCCGTCAGACCAAATTTGCTGCGGCGCCAGAGAATGTCGTCGGCAGCCTCCGCCCACTCGTTCTCGACCAGATAGCGTACTTCCGCCGCCGTCAGATCACCGGTCAGGGTCGGCCCGAGGTCTTCAAGATTCTGCGCCTCGCCAAGGAAGCGCTCGGCGCGCTGGCCGTAAGCGCGCAGCAAGCGGCGCGCCATCGGCTCGGTGAGGAATGGCCAGCGTGTCCGCATCTCCGCCAGCACTTCCTTGACGTTGCCGGACGCGAATTCGCCGCCCGGCAGCTTCTCATGCGCCGTCCACGCCGGCCGGCCGGAGAAATAGTGAGCGAGCTTTTCCATCGCCGCTTCGGCGAGCCGGCGATAGGTGGTGATCTTGCCGCCATAGATCGTGAGCAAGGGCGCCTCGTGACGCCGCGCGTCGAGTTCGAGGTGATAGTCGCGCGTCACGTCTTCCGGCTTGCCCTTGCCGTCGTCGTACAGCGGGCGAACGCCGGCATATGACCACACCAGTTCGTCCGGCGTCAGCGTCTGGCGGAAATAGCGGTTGGCGACCTCGCAAAGATAGAGAATCTCTTCCGGGCCGGGCGCCGGCGAATTGAGATCTCCGACGAAATTCTCATCGGTCGTACCGATCAACGTGAAGTCTTCGGCGAAGGGCAAGGCAAAGACGACCCGCTTGTCCGGCGCCTGCAGGATATAACCGCTGTCGTGATCGAACAGCTTGCGGACGACGATATGACTGCCCTTGATCAGGCGGACGCCGGCGGAAAGCTTCTGTCGCAACACGTTCTCGGCCACTTCGCCAATCCACGGCCCGGCGGCGTTGACCAGGACCCGCGCGGTCGCCACATCGCGGCGGCCATGATCGTGCAGCACCAGCTCCCAATGCTCCTTGCGCTCGGCGCGCACGCAGCGGGTGCGCGTGCGGACCTGCGCGCCACGCTCGGCGGCATCGCGCGCGTTGAGCACAACGAGGCGGCTGTCGTCGACCCAGCAGTCGGAATATTCGAAGCCGTAGCGAAACGAGCGTTTGAGCGGCTGGCCGACCACGTTGTGCGTCAGGTCGATGGTGCGTGACTTTGGCAGCAGCTTGCGCGCGCCGAGCACGTCGTAAAGCCAGAGGCCAAAACGCAGCTTGAGCGGCGCGCGCAGTCCCGGCGCCGGCGGCAGTACAAAGCGCATCGGCCGGACCACGTGCGGTGCGATGTCGAGCAGCACCTCGCGTTCGCGGAGCGCTTCGCGTACCAGGCGGAAAGCACCGTGCTCAAGGTAGCGTAACCCGCCGTGAACCAACTTGGACGATGCCGACGAGGTGCCGGCGGCGAGGTCGTTCATTTCGACCAGCAGAACCTTGAGTCCGCGTCCGGCGGCGTCGCGCGCCAGCCCGACGCCGTTGATGCCGCCGCCGATGATGGCAAGGTCGAAATCAGCCGCCTCCGCCCGGCTTTGGCCGCTGCGGGCCCTGTCAGTTTCGGCCATGGGGCATCCCGGTTCGCATGATTCGCCCTGCCGGCGGCGAAGACGGGCCGGCGCGGCATAATCTATGCTGCCCCCTGTTAACGCGCATTAAAGCCCAAAATTTCCCCGCCAGATTGCCAAATGCCTTGGCTTCGACGTATCTCTGCTATTCATGCCGCGTCAGTTTGACGCTCCGCTTTCCCAGGACACCATGCCTACCCCCCGTCTGCTCGTCATCGAAGGCAACACCCCCGCCACCATGGCCGAACACGTCTCGTTCGGCGGCACCGAAGCCAGCAAAGGCTACGCGGCCCTGCTGCGCGAACTCCTGCCGGTCGCACAGGTCGACATCTGCCAGCCGGCCGACGTCACGGCGCAGTTGCCGACCGGCGAGGCTCTGGAAGGCTATGACGGCATCGCCATCACCGGCTCCGGGCTGCATGTTTATAGCGGCGGCCCCGAAGTGGCCCGGCAGATCGATCTGGTGCGCACCGCGCTTGGTACCGGCACGCCGGTGTTCGGCTCGTGCTGGGGACTGCAGATCATCACAACCGCGGCCGGCGGCGTCGTGCGCCGGAATCCCAAAGGCCGTGAAATCGGCTTCGGCCGCGGCATCCGGTTGACCGAGGCCGGTCGCAAGCATCCGATGTATGTCGGCAAGCTCGATGTTTTCAACGCGCCGACCGTTCATCTCGACGAAGTCGAAACGCTGCCGGCAGGCGCAACCGTGCTCTCCAGCAACGCGGTGTCGCAGGTCCAGGCCGTGGAGTTCCGCACGCCGGGCTCGACGGCTTGGGGCGTGCAGTATCATCCGGAATATCCATTGCGCGAACTGGCGGTAATCGTGCGCCGAATTGGCACGCGGCTCATCGGTGAGGGGTTCTTCGCGGATGAGGCCGACATGAAGGAATTCGCCCGCGACCTCGAGACGCTCGATCGCGATCCCGCTTGCAAGCGGCTGTCGTGGCGCCACGGCATCAGCCAGAATGTGCTCGACAAGAAACTGCGCGTCAGCGAGGTGGCGAACTGGGTCGAATACCAGGTGCTGCCGATGCGGGTGAAGCGCGGACGGGGTTAGTTCCTCCGTCGTGATGCCCGGCCTTGTGCCGGGCATCCACGTCGTTAGGCTGTAGCCCTGACAAAGACGTGGATGGCCGGGACGAGCCCCCATGACGGAGCGTGTAATGCCCTTCACAAACAAAACAATCGTGGTCACCGGCGGCACCGGGGCGCTTGGCAGCGCCGTCGTCGCCGCGCTGCTCGATCACGGCGCCCGCTGCATCGTGCCATATCGACAAGAGACCGAAGCGCAGCGCTTCGCGCATCGTGACAGCACGAACGTCACCATGATCGCGGCCGGCGATCTCGCCGACGAAGCCGTCGTCGACAAGATCTACGACGGACTGAAGCTCTGGGCGTCGATCCATATCGCCGGCGGCTTCGCCATGGGGGCGATCGAGAATACTGACAAAGCCGCGCTGATGACGCAGCTCGACGGCAACCTCGTTTCCTGCTTCCTGTGCTGCCGCGCCGCGGTCAAGGCAATCAAGGCCGCCGGCGGCGGCGGCCGCATTGTCAATGTCGCCGCGCGCCCCGCGCTCGAGCCGCGCTCGGGCGCCGGCATGGCGGCCTACACCATCGCCAAATCGAGCGTCGCCGCGCTGACGATGGCGCTGGCCGAGGAGGTCGCCAAAGACGGCATCCTCGTGAATGCGGTGGCGCCGTCCATCATGGACACCGCCGCCAACCGCAAGGCGATGCCCAAAGCCGATTTCGCCCAATGGCCGAAGGTCGAAGAAGTCGCGGCGACGATTCTCCACCTCGCCTCGCCCGATAACGCCGTGGCGCGCGGCGGCGTCGTGCCGGTCTATGGAAAGTCCTAGCCCGCGATCGGGACCAGTTCCAAAGACGGGCGCAGCAAGCGCTGCACGGCGCCCGAGGCGACCACGGTGCGCTGCTCGGCGAAGGCTTCGTGGTTCTTCTCGATGTGCTCGAGATCGTAAAGGTAATTCACCATCAGCCCGTAAGACTGGGCGATGCCCTTGTCGGACGCGTCGGCGAGCCAATCGATGCGCTCGAGCCGCGCACCGTTGCCGAGATGGAAACGCGCCACCGGATCAAGCGGCATGCCGCGCGGCGTCTTGGCGCGCAGATAATAATAGGCGGCGGCGCGCTTCATGGTGTCGAGCAGCGCCTCGACTTTATCGGCGTCGTTCCACCAGCCCGGCTCGTCGAGTGTCGCCAGCAGCGCCTTGTCAGCGTCGTTGAAGACAGCCGACGCATCGGCGGCACGCTCACGCTTGAGCCACTTGGCAAACGTCGGCGCCGGCGACAACGTGACGAGATTCGTGAGCTTCGGCAGCTCGCGGCAGATCTCCTCGACCACCTGTTTGATCAGGAAGTTGCCGAACGACACGCCGGCGAGACCGCGCTGGCAGTTGGAAATCGAATAGAACACCGCCGTGCGAGCCTTCTCCGGCTCAATGACGTCGCGGCTCTTGGCCAGGATCGGCGCGATCGCCTCGGGGATGTCGCGTGTCAAGGCGACCTCGACGAAGATCAATGGCTCGTCGATCAGCGCCGGATGGAAGAAGGCGTAACAGCGCCGATCCTCCGGATCGATACGGCGGCGCAGGTCGTCCCAATCGTGGATCTCATGCACGGCTTCGTAGCGGATGATCTTTTCCAGGATGTTCGCCGGCGTCGACCAGTCGATGTGACGCAGCACCAGGAAACCGCGATTGAACCAGGACGTGAACAGATGGACGAAGTCGTCGTCGACCGCCTGCAGTTCGGGCCGGTTCGGCAGCACGTCCATGAGCTGTTCGCGCATGCGCACCAGCGCCGCGGTGCCGTCCGGCGCCAGATTGAGCCGGCGGAACAATTCCTGGCGGCGCGGCTCGGAAGCGGCGTGCAGCGCCGCCGCGGTCTTGTCGCCCGGTTCGCGCTCCCAGGCGGCGAAGGCGGCCTTCATCCGCTCGGCGTCGGCGCCGAAACGCTGGGCCAGCGCCTCGAAAAACGCGATGCGCGGCCCCGTGGTCAATTCGGCGTAGCTGGTCAGAATATCGCGGGCCCGGGCGACGCCGGAGGCCTCACCTCGCCCGGACAGCAGATGCTCGCAGAGTTCGACCAGGCTCTCCGAGCGCGCCGCGGTGTCGCCGCGCCGGTCGCGGCCGCGATCGAGCAGGGCCCGGCCACGGTCCGAAATCGTCTGCAGGAGTTCGCCGAAAAACGAGGTGTTCATCGCCAGCCTTTGCGCGGTTATGGGGACGGCCTGCCTTAACGCCACCCCGACCGAACCGGTTGCACGCAGACTACCTCACTTGTGGACAAGCGGCCCCATCAGGTGATCCGGCAGCCACGTCGCTATCTCCGGAAATATGCACAAAATGACGATCGCCAACATCATACAAATGACGTAGGGCAGCGTCCCCCACATCACTTTTGTGACCGGGACGTCGGGGGCGATGGCATTCACAATGTAGATGTTGAGCCCAACCGGCGGATGGATCAGGCCAATCTCCATGTTGATGGTCAGGATGACGCCGAACCAGACCGGATCGAACCCCGCAGCCGTGATAATCGGCAGCAGGATCGGCGACGTCATCAGGATGATCGCCGCCGGCGGGATGAAGAATCCGCAGACCAGCAGGAACAGGTTGATCATCCCCATCAGCACCCAGCGATTGAAGTGCGCGTCGGCGATCGCTTGCGCCAAGGTCTGGGTCAGATAGAGCGACGTCAGCATGTAGCCGAACAGAACGGCGGCGGCGATGATAGTCAGGATCATCACCGACTCGCGCATGGTGTCGCGCAGGATGTGCCAAATCTGGCCCGGCCGCCACAAGCGATAGATGACGATCGCCAGCACCAGACAGAAGGCCGCACCGACGCCGGCCGCCTCCGATGGCGTCGCTACGCCGCCGTAGAGCACGTACATCACGCCGAGCACAATGGCGAGGAACGGCGCCACCTTCGGCACCGACTCGAACTTTTCCTTCCAGCTATAGCGGAAGCCGGGCGCGTGCGATCTGAAGCCGCTGCGCCAGATGGCGAACACGGTCCACGCCATGAACATGGCCGTCAGCATCAGGCCCGGAACCACGCCGGCAATAAACAGCCGCCCGATCGAGGTTTCGGTGGCGATGCCGTAGAGGATGAAGGTCACGGACGGCGGAATGAGGATGCCGAGCGTGCCCCCGGCGCAGATCGAACCGGTGGCGACTTCGTCCGGATAGCCGCGCCGCCGCATTTCCGGAATGCCCATCTTGCCGATGGCCGCGCAGCAGGCCGGCGACGATCCGGTAAGCGCGGCAAAGATGGCACAGGCGCCAAGATTCGAGACGACGAGACCGCCGGGTACGCGATAGAGCCAGCGGTCCAGCGCCTCGTACAAATCCTTGCCGGCCGGCGACGAGCCGATCGCTGCGCCCATCATGACGAACATCGGGATGGCGACGAGCGTGAAGTCATCGAGACCCGAATAGAACGTCTCGGCGACGATGTGCAGGCTGTCGGCGCCCTGGAACAGCAGCAGGAAGATGATCGCGATGGCGCCCAGGCCGAAAGCGACCGGAATGCCGGAGAGCAGCATGAAGAGCGTCGTCACCAGAACGATCGCGCCTTGCATCGAGGGATTCATGGCGCGTCTCCGAGCAACTCTTTGGCCTGTTCTTTGGCGAACTCCTCGGCGTCCTCATCGACCTTGATGCCAAACGGCGATGTTCGCCCCGTCAATACGCAAACAAAATCGACGACGTATTGCAGCGCCAACAGGCCGATACCAATCGGCATCGCCGAATACGGGATCCACAACCGCGCACGCCACACCGTGTTGGACCGCCACCCCTCGGTCCATGCCTGCCAGAAAAACTGGGTGCACAGCCACCACAGCACGATGACGAAGCCCATGGCGAACACCGCGGTGCCGAGCGCCAGCCAATAACGAGCGCGTGCGCTGATATGCAGCGGCAAAATCTCGACATTAACGTGCCCCTTGGTCATGAGCACATAGGCGCTGCCGATGAAGGTCGCCGACACCACGAGATAGGTCACCGCATCGATCTGCCAGATCGTGGTCAGATTCAGAACGTAACGTTCGATGACCATGTCGCAGATGATGAGGACGGCGGCAGCGATCATCAAAGACGCCAAGACGCCGGATAGCCGCGACAGGAAGGTCACAGCACGGATGAACGCATCCATCGGTCGATGTTTCCCACTGCAGGGTCGGCCCGCGATAGCGAAGACCGGACGTGAAAACCGGCCGGCGAAGATCGCCGGCCGGTCGGTTTTGAATCGGATTACTTAACCGCGAGCGCCTCGTCGATCAGCTTCTGGCCGATCGGCACGTCCTTTGCGAACTTGGCATAGGAGCTCTTCTTGGCTTCCTGAATCCAGAGGTCATAGTCGGCGTCGCTCAGCGTCACGACCTTGACGTTGTGATCCTTGAAGGCCTTGACGGCGGCCTCGTTGACCGCGTCGGCTTTGCCCTCATAGTAGGCCTGAGCCTTCTTGCCCGCGGCGATGACCGCATCCTGCTGCTGCTTGTTGAGCTTGGCGAAGCTCTTCTTCGACATCAGCACCGGCTCGTACATGAACCACAAGGCGTTGTCGCCCGGCGCGGTGAGGCAGTCCGTCACTTCATAAAGCCGCATCGACTGGAACGAACCGAGGCTGGTATCGGTGGCGCTCACAACGCCGCTCTGGAAGGCGTTGTAGATTTCGTTCGACGGCGGCGAGACGATCGAGGCGCCAGCCATTTCCCACATGCCGGCGAAGGTCGGACCGGCAGCGCGGAACTTCTTGCCCTTCAGGTCGTCCGGCTTGACGATGCAGCCACCCTTCGAGGCCATGCCGCCGGCGAACCAGGCGTCCGACAACACGATAACGCCGTGCTTCTCGATCTCAGCGCGAATGTCCTTCATGAATTGCGAGTTATTGATGCGCTTGGCGCGTTCCTGGCTGCGGATCAGACCGGGCATCAAAGTCGCCGAGAAGGCCGGAACCTTGCCGCTGGCGTAATCGAGCGGGAACAGCGTCATGTCGAGCTGACCGTTGACCATGGCGTTCCACTGGTCATTCGGCTTGAACAAGGACGCGCCCGGATAAACCTGGATCGTCACGCCGACATTGGCAGCACCAACCTCCTTGGCGATCATCTGCACCATATCGTCGCGCACGTCGCCCTTGCCGCCCGGAAACTGATGGGACGCCTTCAGCGTCACCTGAGCCTGCGCCGACGCCGTCAGCGCAATGACTGCCAATGCACCGGTCAGAATGGTCGCAATCTTCCTCATCACGTCCTCCTCCATTGAATTTCTTTTCAGCGCCCGATCTGTCCGCGGCGCCGAGGCCTCAGACATCTCAAGCATTGCGTTATGGTTGACTGGCCCCGTGTCACTGTAGCCGCCACCGCCGCCCAGTGCCATAGCCCGGCGCCATTTTGCTGCGCAAGTGCCTTTTCCGGACAGGAGATTCCCCGGTCTGGCCAGAGCGGAACGATATCACTATAAGGCGCGCCGACCCTGGATTTATCTTCCCTTCTGCCGGAGACCCCCGTCATGTCCAAGCCCCTGCAAGGCGTTCGCGTCCTTGAACTCGCCCGCATTCTGGCCGGTCCCTGGGCTGGGCAGACGCTGGCCGATCTCGGTGCCGACGTCATCAAGGTCGAGCGCAAGGGCGCCGGCGACGACACCCGTCAGTGGGGCCCACCCTTCGTTGAAGCGAAAGAAGGCGACCACCTTGGCGCCGCCTACTTTCACGCCGCCAATCGCGGAAAGCGCTCGATCGAACTCGACTTCGAAGACCCCGAAGGCCAGCGCATCGTGCGCAAGCTGGCGGCGAAATCGGACGTGCTGATCGAGAACTTCAAAGTCGGCGGTCTCGCCAAGTTCAAGCTCGACTATGCGAGCATGAAGGACGAGTTCCCGCACCTGATCTATTGCTCGGTGACCGGCTTCGGCCAGGATGGCCCCTACGCCAAGCGCGCCGGCTATGACTTGATGGCGCAGGGCATGGGCGGCGTGATGGACCTGACCGGCATGCCCGACGGCGAGCCGACCCGCATCGGCATTCCGATGTCGGACATCTTCACGGGCGTCTATTCGGTGATCGGCATTCTTGCTGCGCTGCATCAGCGTCAGACCACCGGCAAGGGCTGCTACGTCGATACCGCGCTGGTCGACTCCACCGTCGGCGTGCTGTCGAACCAGGCGCTCAACTTCATGGTGTCCGGCAATATCCCGAAACGCATCGGCAACGCGCACGCCAACATCGTGCCGTACCAGGTTTTCCCGGTGGCCGATGGCCACGTCATCATCGCGACCGGCAACACCGGCCAGTACATCAAGCTGTGCAACATTCTCGGCGTACCCGAGTTGGCGCAGAACCCGGCCTACGCCGACAACACCGGCCGCCTGACGCATCGCGAGGAACTGATCGGCAAGCTGTCCGCGCTGACGTCAAAGATGAAGCGTGACGATCTGTTGGCCCAGCTCGAGACGCAGGGCGTGCCGGCCGGCCCGATCAACAATGTCGAGCAGGTGTTCAACGACCCGCAGGTCATCCATCGCGGCATGAAGCTCGAATATCCAAGCGCCGACGCCAAGTCCGGCAAGATTCCCGGCGTGCGCACGCCGATCGTGATCGACGGCTGGCGTGCCGCGAGCGACCGCCCGTCGCCGAGGCTCGGCGAACACACCGCGGAAATTCTCAAGGAGATCGGCGAGGGCTGAGCGATCCTCGCTCAGCTCTCCACGCGCTGGCGTAGCGACATCCATTCCCATACGGCGACGACGATCAGGATGGTCGTCGTCGTCGCCGACAGCGTCAGCGGCGTCAGAAAAAGTGACACCGGGATTGCCAGGACGAGAAGGCCCAGTCCAATCAAATGCGAGAGCGGCAGGTTCGGCGCCGACAGCCGCTTGAATAGAGCGTTGCCGACGAGATAGAGCGCCGGCCCGCCGACCAGCGCGGCAAGCGCCGCCAGCTCGACGTGGCCGCCCGGATGATGCAGCACCAGTTCGTCGCCGACGGCGACGACAATGATGCCGGCAACGATCGGCAAATGCATGAAGGTGTATCCCGAACGCGCCAGGCGGCCGGGGTCGCTGGAGGTCTCGATCTGCCGGCTGGCGCGTTCGGCGCCAATGTTGAAATACACCGCCCATAGCGCGACGCTGCCGACGAAAGCCGTCAGAAATGCCACGATGTGCTCGCCGGTCCAGGTGAGCGTAGCGAAAGTCGCGCCGGTGATCAGGATCGACTCGCCGAGCGCAATGATGATGAAGAGGCCGCAGCGTTCCGCCATGTGACTGCCGGCAACCGCCCATTCGGCGGTCGTGGAACGGCCGAGCCATGGCAGCCAGTAACCAAGGATCGGAGCAACCGTTTCGACGGCCGCGGCCAGCACCCACAACTCGAGTCGCAGCGCCGGATCGGCGTGACCGCCAATCAGCCAGATCGGCGCCACGGCCAGGTGCCAGATCGAGATGCGCACGAAGTTGCGGAAATTGATCGCGTCGTGACGGTTGAGCGACCACAGCATCATGACGTCGCGCACGACGTGCATCGAGACATAGGCCAGCGCCAAAGCACCGGCGCGATCCTCGAAGGCACGCGGAATCGCCGCGGCAAATACGAGACCCGCCAGCATCAGAGCAAACAGCATCATCCGCACGGCGGGACGCGCCGGATCCAGCCAATTGGTGACCCAGGCCGCGTTGATCCACGACCACCAAACCGCAATCAGCAGCACCGACATCTGGGCGAGGCCGATCAGGCTCAGGTGAGCCAGCAGACCGTGCGACAGCTGCGTGACCGCGAAAACAAACACGAGGTCGAAGAATAGTTCGACGAACGTGACGCGGTTGCTCTCATGGTGGCCGCGGGCACGCAATTGACTGGTACGGGCGGCAAGGAGGCTCATGCGGCGGGTTCCGGTGTGTGGGCAACAATTCATAACCGTCGCTGCGCGCGCCGCCAACCGGCGCGGGCGGCGGAGGGAGCCAATCCCCGGGAGATGAGTTACGATAGTTCAATGGCAAAGAAGAAGCGGCAACCCACAGCAGCCCGGAGCGGGAGGTCGACAACCTCCGATGCGGACGACCTGGTCGGCAAGCGCATCCAGATCGACCGTGCCACCTGGGACGCGATCGCACTGATGGCGCGCGAGCAGATGAAGGATCTGCCGGAGATCACCGAAGAGGCGTTCCGCGATCTGCTGAAGAAGTACGGCCGAACCGCCGATTTTCGCGAAGCGCTCAAAATGAGCGCGCAAATGGCGCGCAAGCGGCGTTAGCGCGCAGCCGCACCGGCGCGAGGGAACCCGTGGCCCCCCTCACCGGTTTCCCTGCATGGACGGCAATGCCCTCGATGAAATCCTGCGCCTGCTGGTCGCCACCGGCGCCGGCACCGTCATCGGCATCAATCGCGAGCTGCATGACAAGCCGCTCGGCATGCGTACATTGGCTCTGGTCGGGCTGGGGTCGGCCATTGCCGCGATGACGGCCATCGACTTCCGCGGCATCGGCGACCATCCCGACGCCTTGAGCCGAGTCGTCCAGGGCGTGCTGCAAGGCGTACTCACCGGCATCGGCTTCATCGGTGCCGGCGTCGTTTTACGCGACCCGAAGACCGCGACCATCCATGGCCTGACGACGGCAGCCTCGGTTTGGGTGACGGCGGCGCTGGGCGTCGCTTGCGCACTCGCAGCGTGGCATCTCGTCATCGCCGGGTTGGCGCTGACACTCATCATTCTGTTCGCGTTTGGCTGGATCGAGCGAAAGCTGTTTTCCGGGTCGTAAGCCTTCGCAGTCAATCGATGAAGGTCAGCGGCCGCGCCACGGTCTCCAACGGCTTGCGCTCGGCGGCGATGCCCCAGCGCCAGGCAACGAGGCCACCGAGAATCATCAGCACGGCGCCGAGCAGATAGCCGCCGAATACGCTGACCCGCGAGCCCGTGTCGATCAGCGCGCCGAACAGCCACGGTCCGACAATGCCGCCGACGCCGGTGCCGAAGGCATAGAACAAGGCGATCGCCAGCGCCCGCATTTCCAGCGGAAAGATTTCACTGACGGTGAGATAGGCCGAGCTCGCGGCGGCGGATGCGAAGAAGAAAATGACCATCCAGCAGATGGTCTGCGTCTCTGCGCCGATCAGATCGCGCATGAACAGATATCCCGTGGCCGCGAGCAGGACGCCCGAGATCGTGTAAGTGAAAGTGATCATGACGCGGCGGCCGAGCGTATCGAACAGCCGGCCGATCAGCACCGGCCCGAGGAAATTGCCGGCGGCGAAGGGCAGCAGATACCAACCGACATGATCGGCCGGCACGTCGTAGAAATCGGTAAGGATCAGGGCGTAAGTGAAGAAAATGGCATTATAGAAGAACGCCTGCGCCGCCATCAGCGCCAGCCCGACCCAGGCGCGTTGCCGGTATTGTCCGATCAAAGTGCGCGCAACTTCAAGAAGCGGGGTGCGGCGGCGCGTGCGTAAGCGGACACGTGGCAGACCGTGGCCAGGCGGCAAATCGGCAAAGCGCGCCTCGATCCCGGTAACGACGCGATGCGCTTCATCGGCATGGCCGTGCGTCATCAACCAGCGCGGGCTTTCCGGCAACCACATGCGCATGAAGAAGATGACGAGCGCGAGCGCAGCGCCGATCAGGAAAGCGAGCCGCCAGCCGAAATCCGGATCGATGATCGCAGGATCGAGCAGCACCAGCGATCCCAGCGCACCGACCGCCGCGCCGATCCAGAAACTGCCGTTGATGACGAGGTCGGTCCAGCCGCGCATGCGCGCCGGAATGAGCTCCTGGATCGTCGAGTTGATGGCGGCGTATTCGCCGCCGATGCCGGCACCGGTGATGAAGCGGAACAGGGCGAAGCTTGCGATATTCCACGACAGCGCGGTCGCTGCGGTGGCCGTGAGATAGACGGCGAGCGTGACGAAGAACAGCTTCTTGCGGCCGAGGCGGTCGGTCAGCCAGCCGAAGAACAAGGCGCCCAGCACAGCGCCGGCAAGATAGGCGCTGGCGGCGATGCCGACATCGGTATTGGTGAAACGCAGCACCGGGCTCTGCTTGAGGGCACCGGCGAGGCTCCCCGCGAGTGTGACTTCGAGACCGTCGAGCACCCAGGTGATGCCGAGGGCAACGACCACCAAGGTGTGAAACCGGCCCCAGGGCAACCGGTCGAGCCGCGCTGGAATGTCGGTCTCGACGACGTCGGCGTTGCGGCGGTCCGCGCCGGCTTGACTAATCGCCACCCTCGCCTCTCTTTGCTGCCGCCCGCCCCTGCCACTTTAACGCCTTGATCGGAGCAGCGTTCACGCGATTTGTCGCGGAAGTCGCGCAAGCCGATCCGATCGGCTAAACTGGCGCCGCGGCGGCCCTCGCCGCCGACCGAGAGCCTCCCATGGATTCCGACGTTCTCCGAAGACTGCATTATGCCGCCGCGATCGGCTGCGGCGTTTTCGCCGCGTTGGTGGTGCACATCGTGCTCACGGTGTTCGGCGTCGGCCTCGACACCGTGCTGCGCGAAGCCAGCCGCGGCTCGGCGAGCCAGCTGGCCTCGGCGATGGCCTGGTGGGCGATCGGCGCCGCCGGCTTCATCGGCGGCTGGGGCACGGGCGCCTATCTGATCGCCGCCGCCCGCGAACGTGAATTCGTCTTCCGCCTGGCGCAGCGCTTTCTCATCGCCGTGGTTTTCGCCGCGGCGACTGCCGGCGGCGTGATGAGCAAGAGCGGCAATCTCGGCGGCACCATCGACGTCGTCGCCGGCCTGACCGCACTCGGCCTCGGTGTCGTCTGCGCGTTCTGTGGCGCGCGGCTCGCCTATCTGAACGCCGAACAAGTTTGACCGACGGCGAATTACGTTTGTTTTCAGTTATATCAAAAAGTGATTTAGACGAAAGTCTATGGCCATTTCTTGCTACAGCCGACATCGTCACGAGTAACGCGAAGCGGAACTCTGCATCAGCCATCGCATATTACGACAAAAGAAATTTATCCGCGACGTGTGCATTGCACAGCGCGATTTAACGCTGAGTCCACGAACAAACATCGACATCGTCGGTGCACTGCACAGACCGCGTTCCGACCAAAGTGGCATTGACGCTGATGGCATTTCAGTTCGCCATAAGCGCGATGGCTCCTGGCGTCGCGTTTTTCAAACGACGAGTGCGCCCCAGGAAACCATTTTTCATCTGTCGTCCGACATCGGCCGTCAGCAACGAGATAAATATTTCAGCGCAATAACCGGGGGCGACTCGGATTTGCAAACCTAAATCGTGGAGGAAACAACAATGTCTTCGCATGACAAGAATGGCGTTTCGCGCCGTACACTTCTCACTGTCGGCGCCGGCCTCGCCGGCAGCTTCGCATTGCCCGGTTTTTCCGGACAGGTTCTCGCCGCCGACCAGCCGCCGATGGGCACTTGGCCGGACGGCTCGAAGGGATCGACCGTGACCATCGGTGCGGCGGTTCCGCGCACCGGCGCCTACGCGGCCCAGGGCGAAGACGAGCTCAAGGGCATGCAGTTGGCCATCGAGCATATCAACGAAGGCCACCCGCTCATCAAGAAGATCGCGCCCAAGGTCAGCAAGGGCGTGCTCGGCAAGAAGGTCGATCTGGTGGTCGCCGACTCCGGCGCCAAGCCGAACAACGCGGTGCAGGCGCAGCAACGCTTCATCAACGAGAACAAGATCGTCGCCATGACCGGCTCGACCTCGTCGGCCGTCGCGGTGGCGCTCAACAAGTTCGCCGAACGCGAAAAGATCCTCTACCTCGTCGCCATCTCCGGCTCGAACGACACCACCGGCAAGGATTGTGCCCGCTACTCGTTCCGCCAGTGCTTCTACGGTGAAACCGCGGCCAACGCGATCGGCCCAGTGCTGGTAAAGAACTTCGGCAAGAACAAGAAGGCGGCGTTCATGACGCCGGACTACACCTACGGCCACACCGTCACCAAGTCGGTGAACGACTATCTGGCCAAGAACGGCGGCTGGACCATGGTGACGAACCAGGTATCGCCGCTCGGCACGTCGGACTTCTCGCAGTACCTGACCAACATCGCAAACTCCGGCGCCGACGTGATCGTCAACGTCAACTGGGGCCGTGACGCGGTGCTGTCGGTGCAGCAGGCCAAGCAGTTCGGCCTGACGCCGAAGATGAAGATGGTGATCCCGTATCAAATCCCCTTCCTCGCCAAGGAAGTGGGCGCCGAGCTCACCGAAGGTGTGTTCGCCGCCACCGACTTCTGGTGGACGCTGGAAGACAAGTATCCGCTGGCCAAGATGTTCGTCGAAGCGTTCGACAAGAAGTACGGCTACAAGCCGGAATGGGGCGCCGAGAACGCGTACATGCAGTTCGCGATCTGGGCCCGCATGGTCTCTGAAGCCGGCACCTTCTACCCGCCGGACGTCATCAAACAGTACGAGAAGGGCGAGAAATTCGACTCGATGGTCGGCGAAGTTCACTTCCGCCCGCAGGACCATCAGCTCGTCCGTCCGGTCGTCATCGTCAAAGGCAAGGCGCCCAAGGACATGAAGAACAAGGAAGACTTCTGGGAAGTCATGGAAGTCGTTCCGGGCGAACCGCTGATGCAGAAGCCGGATGCGTTCGGCTGTCATCTCGGCGACTACACCTGACGTCAAAAGCGCTCTCTTCGTCGTATGCGCGACGAAGAGAGCGCACTCAATTCGCGATGGCCGGGCGGAAGGCCTCGAAGCACGTCTTCGAGCCTCGAGGCCCGGTCGTTGCATCATATTCACTGTTGAGCGGGTGGGTGGCGACGTGATCAACTGGGGCAATTTCGTATCGCAACTTTTCAACGGGCTGGTGCTCGGCGCACTTTTGGCGCTGATCTCCTCCGGCCTGACGATCATTTACGGCACTTTGGGCGTGCTGAACCTGGCGCATGGTGCGTTGTTCATGCTTGGCGGGTTCGCCGGCTGGATGGCTTACACATACACCGGTTCATTTATCCTCGCCGTAATCGCCGGTTCTCTGTTCGTGATGGTCGTCGGCTTTATCGTCGAGCGCGTCATCATTCGCTATTTCTACGACCGCCCGCATGAGGACCAGCTTCTCGTCACGTTTGGCCTCGGCATCGTGTTCGTCGAGGGCGCGCGCTTCTTCTTCGGCAGCCTGTCCAAGATCGTGCCGGCGCCGGCGGGCCTCGGGGGCATCCTCAATTTGGGCTTCATGTTCTATCCGGCCTACCGCGTGGCGCTGCTGGGCATCGTCGTCGTCGCACTGGTCGCGCTCTATATCGTGCTCTATCGCACGCGCATCGGAATGATCGTGCGCGCCGGCATCGAAGACTCCGTGATGGTCGATGCGCTCGGCATCGACGTCTACAAGGTCTTCATGCTGGTGTTCGGCATCGGCGCCATGGCTGCCGGATTTGCCGGCATCGTCAACGCGCCGGTGGTCTCGATCACCCCCGACGTCGGCGAGGCCTATCTGGTGCAGACCTTCGTCGTCGTCGTCATCGGCGGCGTCGGTTCGTTCCCTGGCGCTGTGCTCGGCGGCCTGATCGCCGGCGAGATCATCTCGATCACATCGATGATCAATCCCGGCTATTCCTATGTCATGCTGTTCGTGGCGATGACGCTTGTGCTGGTGCTGCGGCCTTATGGCCTGCTCGGCACCGCCGGTCGAGATTGAGGGCGTGGATTGATGTTCAAGCAACGCACCTACATTCTCGAAATCCTCACCGCGGTCGGCCTGCTGGCTGCGCCATTCGTGCTGCCGTATCTCGACTTCTCGCCCGACACGGTGAACCGCATTCTGGTCTGGGGTCTGTTCGGCCTCGGCTTCGACATCTTGTTCGGTATCACCGGGCTGTTGTCGTTCGGCCAGTCGGCTTTCTTCGGCACCGGCGGTTTCTTCGCCGCCTACCTGCTGACGCAGATGGGCTTTCCGCACGTCACCGGCGCCTTGCTCATCGGCATGGTCGTGGCCGCGGTCGTCGGCTGGCTGATCGGCCTGATCGCGCTGCAGCGCACCGGCATCTACTTCGCCATGATCACCGTGGCGATCTCCGAAGTCTTCTTCTTCGTCGAGTTCAACCCGTTGTCGGCGTATACGGGCGGCGAAAACGGTCTCCCGGGCGTGCCGACCCCGAGTATCGATCTCGGCTTCTTCAGCTATTCCTTCGGCACCGGCTGGTCGCTCTACTGGTATCTCGCCTTCTGGTACTTTATCGGCATGGTGCTGGCATTGCGCATCGTGCGCTCGCCGGTCGGAGCCGTGCTGTCGGCGATCCGCGACAATCCACTGCGCGCCGCGGCGGTCGGCCACAACATCCACAGCTACAAACTCACCGCCTTCGTCATCGCAGCGGCCTATGCGGGCTTCGCCGGCGGCCTGCTGGGCGTCATGCAGGCGTTCATGCCACCGGATGCCTTCATGTTCGAGACTTCCGGCCAGCTCGTCATGCAAACCGCCATCGGCGGCGCCGGCACCCTGTTCGGGCCGCTGGTCGGCGCCACGGTGTGGCTCTATCTCTCTGACTTCTTCCAGACCACGCTGCATCTCGGCGCCACCTGGAAACTGGTACTCGGTGTCATCTTCGTCCTGCTGGTCTGCTTCCTGCGCCGGGGCATCGTCGGCGGACTGATCGACCTTTACCGGCTGACGCGTTACGGCCGGAACAAGCATGAAGCCCCCGAGGCCATTCCCGACAATGACGACGACAGCGAGATCGGCTCCTCCGCCGCACCGGCCTCGGTCGGCTCGGCGGTGGCGCAGGGCTCCGACGTGATCCTGCAGACGACCGGCATCTCCAAGCGCTATGGCGGTCTCGTCGCCAACGACAACATCGATTTCACCGTGAAACGCGGCGAATTGCGCGGCGTCATCGGTCCAAACGGCGCCGGCAAGTCGACCTTCTTCAAGATGCTGACCTGCGAAATCCATCCGACGTCAGGCAAGATCGAATTCGAGGGTCAGGACATCACCGGCTACAGCGTCACCGAGGTCTGTCAGCTCGGTCTGACCAAGAGCTACCAGGTCAACCAGCTGTTCAACCGCCTCACCGTCCGCGACAACGTCGTCATCGCGGCGCTGGCGCAGAAGCGCGGGCCTTTCAAGCTCGACCTGCTGACGGACATGTCGAAAGTCGAAGGCCTCGACAAGCGCGTCGATGAGACGTTGGCGCTGGTCCATTTGACCAAACGCGCCGACCGGCTGGTGTCGGATCTCGCTTACGGCGAAAAACGTCGTCTCGAGATTGGGCTGGCGCTGGCCACCTCGCCGTCGCTGTTGCTTCTTGACGAGCCACTCGCCGGCATGAGCCCGCGCGAGCGCGTCGAAACCGTCAAGCTGCTCAAGTCGATCGCCCGCGGGCGTACCATGATCGTGATCGACCACGACATGGACGCGATCTTCGAACTGGCGGAGAAGATCACTGTGCTGCGTGAAGGCTCGGTGCTGGTCGAAGGCACACCCGAAGAAATCAAGAACAACGAAGCGGTGCAGGAGGCCTATCTCGGCGGCATGCACGAGGAGGTCCACTGATGAGCTTGCTCGAGGTCAAGGGACTGAACAGCTATTACGGCGACTCGCACATCCTGTTCGACCTGGATTTGCGCGTCGAGAAGAACGAGGTCGTTGCCCTGATCGGCCGCAACGGCGCCGGCAAGTCGACGACCCTGAAGAGCCTGATGGGCGTGGTGACGCCGCGCAACGGCCGCGTCATTCTCGACGGTCAGGATCTCGCCGGCAAGAAGGCGCACAGCATCGCCCAGGCCGGCATGCAACTGGTGCCGGAAGACCGCCGCATCTTCGGCAGCCTCAATGTCGAGGAGAACATCATCCTGGCGAGCCTGACGGCCGACAAAAAATGGCCGCTCGAGCGCGTCTACGAGATGTTCCCGCGCCTGAAGGAGCGGCGGTTGAGCCGCGGCACCGATCTGTCCGGCGGCGAGCAGCAGATGCTGGCGATTGCGCGCGCCCTGGTACGCGACCCCAAGATCATTCTGCTCGACGAGCCATTTGAGGGGTTGGCTCCGGTGATCGTGCGCGACCTGATGAAGGCTTGCCGCGATCTCGCCGCCGCCGGACAGACCATTGTCCTGGTGGAGCAGAACCTCGCGGCGACGTTGGCGCTGTCGAACCGCGTCTACATCATCAACAACGGCCATATCGTACACGAAGGCCCAGCCACCGAGATCAAGGCAGATCCGGGCGTTCTGCAACGTTATCTGGGCGTCTGAACCTCACGCCGCCGCGGCGGGACGCACCGCGTCCTGCTGCATCATCGCCGCCGCCTTCTCCGCGATCATCACGATTGCGGCGTTGGTATTGCCCGACACCAATGTCGGCATGATCGACCCGTCGGCAACGCGCAGGCCGTCGAGGCCGCGCACGCGCAGCCGCTCGTCGACCACCGCCTTGGCGTCCGGCCCCATGCGGCAGGTGCTGACCGGGTGGAACACGGTCGTGCCCTTGTCGCGGGCGAAATCCAGTAATTGCTCATCGGTCTGGTACCCCGTGCCGGGGTTGATCTCTTCAGCGACGTAACGGGTGATCGCCTGCTGGCTCATGATCTTGCGCGTCAACTTCATGCCGGCCACCATGACGTCGCGATCGAACGCGGCGCTGAGATAGTTCGCCTGGATGGCCGGCGCCTCTTCCGGATCGGCCGACTTGATGTGGACCGTGCCGCGGCTGTGCGGCCGAAGCTGGCAGACCGAGGCCAGGAACCCGGGGAACGGATGCAGCTTCTGCCCAACGGCATCGGCACTAAATAGAATGAAGTGAATTTGCACGTCGGGCGAGGCCAGCGACGGATCGGTCTTGAAGAAGCCGCCGGCGTAACCGGCGCCGATGGTCAGCGGTCCCTTGCGGTTGATCGCATAATTGAGCGCGGCGCCGACCTGCCGGGTGAAGCTCGCCATGGTGTCATTGATGGTGATACGTTCGGTGCAGCGATATTGAAAGCGCGCCTGGAAGTGGTCCTGCAGATCGGCGCCAACGCCCGGCATTTCGTGCCGCACCTCGATGCCGTGCGACCGGAGCAGATCGCCCGGCCCGACGCCGGAGAGCTGCAAAAGCTGCGGTGAATTGAACGCGCCGCCGGACAGCACCACCTCGCCCGACGCGCGGGCCTGGACCAGTTGCCCGTGCTGGCGATATTCGACGCCGACGGCGCGTTTGCCCTCGAACAGGATGCGGGTCGCCAGGGCCTCGGAGGCGACGGCCAGATTGGACCGCTTTAGGGCCGGCTTGAGATACCCCTTGGCCGTCGAGCAACGGCGGCCGTTACGCGCAGTGAGTTGGTAATAGCCAGCACCTTCCTGGGTCGGGCCGTTGAAATCGTCGTTGCGCGGGAAGCCCGCCTGCTCCGCTGCGGCGATGAAGGCTTCGCACAGGGGATGCGGCTCAACGTCGGACACGCAGAGCGGTCCGCCGACGCCGTGCAATTCGTCGGCGCCGCGCTCCTGATCCTCGGCTTGACGGAAATACGGCAGCACATCGTCGAAGCTCCATCCCGCATTGCCGAGCTGGCGCCAGTGGTCGAAATCCTCGTGCTGGCCACGGACATAAAGCAGCCCGTTGATCGAACTGGAACCGCCGAGCACCTTGCCGCGCGGCTGGATAACGCGGCGGCCCTTCAGCTCCGGCTCCGGCTCGGTCTGGTACAGCCAGTTGACGCTGGCGTCGGTGAACAGCTTGCCGTAGCCGAGCGGGATGTGAATCCAGATGTTGCGGTCGCGGCCGCCGGCCTCGATCAGCAGGACGCGGTGCCGGCCCGAGGCCGAGAGCCGATCCGCCAGCACACAACCGGCACTGCCGGCACCAACGACGATGTAGTCGAACGAGCTTTCGTCCTGCAAAGGCCTTTCCCCCGGGCTTGGTCGCGTCCGGCTTCGGGCCGGTTCATGGCGGAAAGCTTATCGGAGGCGATGGCCGCTGTAGAGTCCCGCGCGCAGCATGGCAGGGATGGCGCCGCCGTCGCGATGGCTTGGTCTGCGACCGGCCGGTCGAACCGGACCGGTATCATACCTGCGTTCGGGCCCTAGCCGGAAAGGCGGTCATGGAAGCCGGGCTTCGGACTCGCGGTTCGCTACCGTGCCGGGCGATAACACTCCGCCCCGCCTCAGCAGATCGGCAACATCCGCCGCCGACACCGGCGGACTGAAATAATAGCCCTGAACGAACTCGCATCCCGCTCCCCGAACGAGCTCGAGCTGATATTTGGTTTCGACGCCCTCCGCGATCACCGCAATGCCGAGCTCGCGGCCGAGCCCGATCGCGGCGCGGACGATGGCAATGTCGCCGGAGTCCGGCTTGATATCCTTGATGAACTCCTGCGCGACCTTGATGTGGTTCACACGATAATTGCGCAGATAGCTGAGCGAGGAATATCCGGTGCCGAAATCGTCGATCGCGATCGGCACGCCCAGATCATACAGGCGGTTGATGATATCCCGATGCCGCCGGGTCGTTTCCATCAGGACGGTCTCGGTCAACTCGATTTCGACGGCCTTCGGCTCGATGGACCAGTGCCGCAGCCGATCTGCCAATTCGCGATCGAATTCTGCCGTGCCCTTCAATTGCCCGGCCGAGACGTTGAATGCGATCGGTGGCGGTTTCAGTCCCGCCGCGCGCCACTCGACGATTTGGTGGCAGACGGCGTCGATCACCCAGCATCCGAGCCTGTGAATGGTGCCGTTGCTCTCGGCGATGGCAATGAACCGCGTCGGACCAATCGACCCATATTTCGGATGGTTCCAGCGCGCCAGCGCTTCGAATCCGATGATCCGGCCGGTCGCGATCTCTACCTGCGGCTGGAAATTGAGCAGCAGCTCATCGCCATCGAGCGCCCGCTGCAGATCGCCCCCCAGCATGACACGCTCGATGGTCGCCGCGTCGAGCGCCTCGGAATGAAAGTGGAATTGATTGCGCCCAAGATCCTTGGCGCGATAAAGCGCGAGATCGACCTGCTTGACCAGTTCCTCGGGCCCCGACACGTCGGGGCCGTAGACGGCGATGCCGATGCTGGCGGTGGTGTGAATTTCATTGCCGATAGTGAACGGCTCGGCGATCGCCTTGAGCAGACGCGCGGCCAGGGCTCCGGCGTCCGATGGATCGGAGATCTCGGATTGCAGGATGACGAACTCATCGCCGCCGAACCGGGCAATCACGTCGGCGCTCCGGCGGCGCAACCGTCTCAGCCGGTCGGCCACGGCCTTGAGTAATTCGTCGCCTTTCGAATGGCCGAATACATCGTTGATGTCCTTGAAACGGTCGAGATCGATATAATGGATTGCGAATGCCGGCCCGCCGCGATGCGCGGCCGCAAAGGCATGATCGAGTTCGATCATGAAGGCGCGGCGGTTGGGAAGGCCGGTCACGGGGTCTGACAATGAGACGTGCTCGAGCTTGGCTTCCGCGTTCTTGCGTTCGGTGATGTCGACGAGAACCCCTTCGATCTCCAGGAGTTCGCCGCCGGGACCGTAATGCCCATGAGTGCGGTCTTCAAACCAGACGTAGCTGCCGTCTGCTACACGGACGCGCCGCTCGCGCCGCGCCTCGCGGATGCGGCCGGCCGCTAGTCCGTTGATGTCGCTCATCACCCCTGGCAGATCGTCCGGATGGAACACCTCGAGGTAGAGGCCCGGCGACGCCAGCAGGTCGCGCGCATCGTAGCCGTATCGGCTGACTGTGCGTGAAATGTAGATCAGCGGAAATGGCGGCTTGCCGCCGATCCGGTAAAGTACGACTGGGCTGTGCTCGACGACCCAACTGGCGTCCAGCGATTCCTGAAGGTCGCGCGCGCGGCCGATGGCGGAGCCGATCATCTCGGCGAGCAGCTTCAGCGTATCGACTTCGACGCTGGACCAGGTACGTTCCCGCGCGCAATCCTCGAAGATAATCCCGCCCCAGCGTTCCTTGCCGATGAACACCGGCGTCAGCAACACTGACTTGGCGCCCACGCTGTTGAGGAACCCCCGAAGCGGTTCCTCAGCATCCCTCGTCAGCACCGTAACGATGTCCTCGCTTTCGAGAAGCGGCACTGCCTGCGAAAAGTCGCAGCCGGCCGGCGTCTCGGCGCTCGGCATCGGCGGAGCCGGCGTCACGCTAGGTGCCTGCCACGTGTCACGCAAGGCCGGTATGAGGGCCCCACCCGGCAGCCGCTTGTACTCGTAGAGCTGAACTCGGCTGGCACTGCAAGTCTGGCCGAACCGTTTCAGGATCTTGGGAATCAACGTCTCCGGCGCCAACGAACGCAGAAGCTCAATCGCACTGGCGGCAATGGCCTGCCGAACACTGTTATCGGCTGCAGCTTGCGAGTCCCGCCGCGCCGAATCGCCATGTTGACGCCCGTTCTCGTTGGACAGGTGGGCCATCGATACTTGCCGCTATGCTTGAGACGGTGCTTGCCGCGATCCAGGCCCGCCAAGCGCCGGACTTGCGGTTCCGCAACGATCGCGAATTCGCCGACGCCATCGCGCACAAGGATGCCCGGATGGAAAGAAGGTGGATCCGCGGAGAACACCAGCCGACCTCGACCTGGCGAAATCTCTCAACAACCGGTTTCTCGAATACAAGCTACCCAAGCTGAAAACGGGATATCGGCCGGAATACGAGCACTACCTGCGTTTGCCGGAGTTCGGAAGGATCGAAAACGTCCTTGTCAAAGCGCTCGACATCCACGACCTCGAAGGCGTTCGCGACGAGATGCTGAAGGCGGATACCCCTTCGACCTCGCTAGCCCAGCCGCAGAAAAAGCCAAACGCCCGCCAGCGAGATCTGCGGGACGTAGGTTATCAGCGCGAGTGCGACCAAATACACGAGCGCGAACGGGATAATGCCCTTGTAGATTTGCTTAAGTTCGATCCCGAGCACCGATTGGGCCACGAAGATGTTGATGCCAAAAGGCGGGTGAAACAGACCAATCGCCAGATTGACCATAAAGACGATGCCGAAATGAACGGTGTCGATGCCGAGAGACTTGGCCACCGGAATAAGCAACGGCGTCAGCAACAGGATCGACGATAGGGGATCCAGAAAACAACCGACCACCAGGAGCAGCACGTTAACGAAGAGCAGGAATTGCCAGGCGGAAACGTCAAAATACTTAACGCCGGCAACGAGGTGGGCCGGCACCTGATTGACCGTCAGCAACCACGCAAAGACGCCGGCACAGGAAACGATGATCAGGATCTGGGCCGTGAAACGAACCGTGGCCACGGCCGCTTCCAGGATATCGCGCCAACTCAATTCGCGGAAAACGAAGCGGGTGACGAATGCGGCATAAACGCATGCGACGGCCGCCGCCTCGGTGGGCGAAAATACGCCGCCATAAATGCCGCCGAGGATGATGAGCGGCGCACCGAGCGCCCAGAGCCCGCGGATCGTGGCGCGCAGAAATTCATGTCGGTTAAACGGCGTGCCTTTGCCAAAGCCGTCACGCCAAGCACGCACCACCACATAACAGCCGATCAGCCCTGCGATGAGCAAGCCTGGAAGAACGCCGGCAGCATATAGCCGCGGCACCGACTCCTGGGCGGCGGCCGCGTAGACGATCATCGGGATGCTGGGTGGAATGATGATATCGATTGCACCCATTGCGGTGATAAGACCGGCGGAAAACGACGCCGGATAGCCGGCCGACACCATCGACGGATACATCACCTTGCCAATGGTCGCGACCGCCGCCGCGCTGATGCCTGAAATGGCGCCGAAGATCGTCGCCGTACCAACCGCAGTGATGCCTAGACTTCCGGGCATCGAGCCGACACCGGCTTGCACGAAGTCGACGAGACGGCGCGCGACGGTGCCTCGTCCCATCAACTCACCGGCAAAGATAAAATATGGAATAGCGAGCAGCGCATAGGCCTCAACCGAGCCGTACAGATTTTGATGCAGCGCCGCCAATGGCACATGCATGAAGAAGACGAGCGTCACCGTTGCCGACGTCAACAACACAAGAAAGATCGGAAATCCGAGCAGCAATAGCGCGACCGGAAGAATGCCGAGGCTGAATGTCATGGAGCCTCCTGATCGGCGCCAACGACGCATTGATAGAAGCGGAAAGCCGCGACCATCGCCATCGCGCCGAAGCAGATGCCGATTGCCATGTTCGGAATCCACACGGGTATCCGCGCGATATCGCTGACAACAGCGAGGCTGTGTAGCTTTTTCGTGTAGGCGAACGATTCGAAGGCAACGAATCCGGTTATGACGAGCGTGACCGCAAATTCGCCTGCCGCTATCGCTTTGCGCAAGACCGGCGGGCTACCCTGATAGAGGACGTCCATGCGCAATTGCCGGCTGCGCCAAGTTACCGCAATCGCGCCGAAAAAGGCGATCCAGACCAGCAGGTCAATTTCGATTTCATCGACGCCCAGCAACGTGAAACTGCCGGTATATCGGCCCACGATGTTAAGAAAATTGAACACAATCGCGACGATGAGGCCAAGCGCTAGAAGGCGCTCAACCGCATATACGATGCCACTGGCGGTTCGTTCGATGATGATCTTCAGAGCCATCGAGCCTCTTCGTCCCAATTGCAATGGGATCGTATCAGTCATGGTGCCTTGCCGCAGCAGCACGAAGGAAATCATAATCGTCCTTCAAGCTCGGCGACGCCTTCATCAGAGCGGGCAAAACGGACTGCACCTGCGCGAGATAGTTCGCCTGTTGTTCAGTAGAAAGCTCGATGACTTCACCGCCATGCTGCTTCCAGACACCGAAGGTCTTTTCGATGTCCGCGCGGTCGAACACCTCGACCTTCTTCTGTGCATCGAACGCCGCGTCACGCACGGCACCAGCAAGCTTCGGCCCCAGGGAGTCCATGAAGCCCTTATTGGCCATCACCGGGACGACCAGGTACGAGCCTGGCAGCCGGGTCATGCCCTTTGCCAGATCGTAATATTTGAAGGCTGTAAATACGGCAGCCGCGGCCGCGACGCCGTCGATCGTATGGTTCTGCATGGCGGACAGCACTTCACCCAGCGGCATCGAGACGGGCAGCGCGCCGAGCTTGCGGAACGGTTCGACCTGCAAGGGCACGGCACCCGGGACACGGATCTTCTGGTCTTTGAAGTCGGCGACCTTGTGGATCGCCTTATGTGACACCAGCATCACCGGGCCGTGCGGATACACGGCGATCATCTCCATGCCCTTGCCGGCAGCAAACGAGGCCAGCCGCTTTCGCACTGCCGGATCGGCAAAAGTCCTCTGCGCTTCTTCGAGGCTGGCGAACAGACCAGGCGCGTCGAACACCTGGAACCGGGGGTCTAGCCCGACAAGGAAACCACTGGCTGGCGCCACCGCTTCGATGGTACCCATCGCGGTGCCCTGCACAGTGGCGGGGATCTGACCTAGTTGGCTTGCCGGATAGAATTCGACCTTGATCTGGTCGCCAACTCGCGCCTTGAGGCTTGCGGCGAACTCCTTCGCCCACTGCTGCGTTACATCATTGATCGTCGGCGACGATATCTTCATTGTGAATTGTTGCGCCATTGCGTTGGTAGCAAGGGCAGCAGCCAAGGCGGTCGCAACAAGCAGTCGCAGCGTCGGATACATGTGGGTCCTCCCTTTTTGAGCTATCGCAGAACGAGCCTTTTAAGGCTCATATTGTTTTTGACTCTGCGGCACGTGAGCGAACAGGCTGAGCCTGGCCGCTAATATTGGCCTTTGGGTTCGAGACCAAAGGCATGTTGGCCGTACATCGAACTGACCGCATCCCAATTCAGGCTGATGTGGGAACTGGCAGCATGAATATCGCGCCAAAATCTTTGAACCGGATGTTTTAGCCCAAGCGCGCTGCCACCGGCCGCCAAGAACACAGCATCGACGGCCTGCGTCAAAAGCCGTGCCGCGAAAGCGTGCGTCAACCGATTGCGCAGGCGCATGTCGACGCCGATCGTCTCACCGCGCCCGACGGCATCGGCCGTCTCACGAAGATCGCGGTGAATCATGAGCTGTGCCGCGTCGATCGACGCTGTCGCTTCGGCTACGCGCATCTGCACCGTGGCGAATTCCGCCATACGGTTGTTGCCGCCCGCCACTGCTCCGCGCGTGCTCCGGTTACCAACCTGATCAAGAAAGGCCGTCACGGCACCGCGGGCCATGCCAAGCGCCGGCCCCACCAGACATTGCGGCACAACCGCCAGCATGGGCTGCCGGTAAAGCGGGTTTGGATTGGCTTTAGAGCCGGCGCCATTGCCAGTCAGCAGGTCGGCAAAAGTCGCAATGCGATGTCGGGGCACGAACACATTGTCGAGCACGATGGTCTTGCTGCCGGTGCCGGCAAGGCCCATCGTGTACCAGTCATCGTCGATTGCGTAATCCTCGCAAGGTACCAGAAAGAAGCCAGGTTTTACGCCGCCATCGAACGGTATCATGCCGCCGAGGATGCCCCACTGCGCATTGTCGCAACCGCTGGCGAAGCTCCACCGCCCGCTCAGCCGAAAGCCGCCATCCACCTGATCGGCTTTTCCGGTCGGTGCGTAGGAGACGGCAGCGATGGCGTCGGGTCTGCTTCCCCAGACGTCGTGCTGGGCTTCAAGAGGATAGCAGGCGATCAGCCACTGGTGCACCGCGCCCAGGCTGTAGACCCAGCCGGTCGAGCCATCGCCAGCGGCAATCGTGGCTACTGCTTCGACGAATACGTCGTAGCCAAGCTCATAGCCGCCGAAGGCGGCTGGCTGCATGAGTTTGAACAACTCGGCATCGCGCATCATATCGACCATTTCGGACGAGACCCGGCGGGCCGCCTCCGTTTCCAGCGCGCGCTCGCGCGCGACCCGGGCGATCTGCTGGGCACGCGCCAACAGCACCCCAATGTCAGGCTTGACTGGATTTTCCGAAACCGCCGCCAATGCCATAGGCCACCTCGCGCAACGTCGATCTTGATCAATGTCCGGCGATCATACCGGTAGCGACTGTCGCCAGCAACAAATAATTTGCATTTGCAAATAATATTCCGTCATCGCTGCGGCGCAGCAATTGAGCGCCCTCTCTCCATAACGATATTCGCACATTGCCTTTTTCGGCTTTAAATATTACTATCATTTGCAAGTAATAAGGATTTCACCCATGGCCTCCGCTTCCAATGACGTTTCGGCTCTTTTCCGACTGGCGATGCGCCGGTTTGCCGCCACCGTCTCGGTCATTTCCACGACAAAAAATGGCAGGCGGCATGCAATGACGGCGACTGCGGTCACTTCCTTGAGCATGGCGCCGCCGTCCTTGTTGACTTGCATCTATCGACAATCGCGTTTTCACGAAGTGCTACAAAATAGCGACCTGTTCTGTGTCAATATTCTCCACGCCGACCAGGCCGATACTTCGCGGGCTTTCGCCAAGCCTGCCGAGGTCGACGACTTCGATCGCTATGGCTGGTCCGAATTGGACGGCTGCTGTCATCTGATAGACGCCCAGGCGGCTATCCTTTGTCGGATTGCCTCGCGCTTCGAGTTCGGCTCCCACACCGTTTTTGTCGGAACCGTCCTCGATGCCAATGTCCGAGACAGCGTGGACCCGCTGATTTTCCAGAATGGCGAGTACGGCCGCTGTGAACCCCTGAGTCGCTGACCGGTGCGCCATACCGCGCATTGCTTGCGCGGCAGCGCGGCCTGCTTTAATGCAGGTTTGTCTTTCCGGGGTTCCGCATGTCTCGCCGTCTGGTATTGCAAGACTTCCTGCCCTATCTGCTCAATCGCGCGGGCATGAAAATCGGCATCATGTTTTCGCGCGACGTCGAGCCGTTCGGCATCACGTTGCCGATGTGGCGCGTCCTTATCGAGCTCTGGCATAAGGGCGATCACCGGCTTGGCGAATTGGCGGATCGCACCAGCATCGACCTGTCGACCTTATCTCGGCTGCTGGTGACGATGCAGCGCAGCAAGCTTGTCGTGCGCCGCCGCTCCGGCCTGGACCGGCGCGCGCTGAGCCTCGCATTGACTGAGAAAGGGCTGAAGCTGGTCGAAAAAGCCGCCCCATTCGCGCTCTATTATGAAGATTTGGCGATGGAGGGCATGAGCAAAAGCGAAGTCGCCCAGCTCAAGCAGCTATTGGCCAAGGTATTTGCGAATCTCGAGGCCGCTGCACGTTCTCAATCGACTGCAAAGTCCGAGCCCAAGGTTTCGACCAAAATGGCACCGAAGCGGCGCGCACGAAAATCACGCCTGTCCGGTTCCGCTAGCCCCGAGCGGTCGGATCAAGCCTGAAAAGCTTAAGCGCGTTGGTGCGGCCTATTTTCACGCGATCGGCCTCGCTGATGCTGGCTGCGTCGAACCAATCGGCGGCATGGTCGATGTTCTCGAAGGGCCAATCGGTCGAAAACAGAATGTGGTCGGCGCCAATTTCGAGCATGGCATCGATGAGCGTCTGGGTGCGGAAATTTCCGGACGTCGTCAGGTAGAAATTCTCCTGGAAATATTCGCAGAATTTCCGCTTCGCCGGATAACGCGGCGGGGCTTTGACCCAGGCATTGCGATGATCGATGCGCCACATATTGTAGGGCAAGCCCTCACCCAAATGGCCGAGGATGATGGCCAGCCGCGGATACTGATCAAAGAGACCCGACGCCATGAGCCGTAAGGCATGCACGGCAGTTTCCTGGGCAAAGGCCCAGGTCGGACCCAGCAGCCAGGGATGACCGTCATAAATCGGGGCCATGTGCGGCAGCGGATTGCGGGGATGCAGATAGAACGGTACGTCGAGCTTCTCGACTTCCGCCCAGAATGGCCAATATTGCTTGAGGTCGTAATAGAGCGCATCGGTTGTTTCGGCCTGCGAAAAGCCGTTGACCAGGGCACCGCGGAAGCCGAGTTCGTTAACGCAACGCTGCAATTCCAGAGCTGCCAGGTCGGGATCCTGCATCGGCAGTGCAGCGAGGCCCCGGAATCGATCCGGACGCTTGGCGACCTGTTCGGCGAGATAGTCATTAGCTCGCCGTGCCACCGCCGCGGCCTGACGCGTGTCCGGCATTGCCTGCACGGTCGGCGCGTTAAGCGACAGCAGCATCATCTCCATGCCGTGTTGGTCCATGAGTCTCAGACGCGTGTCGTGAATATCGAGCAACCGGTGCGACAGCTCCTTCCAGTAGCTTTCCGGAACGAACCCTGCTGAATCCAGCAATGTTTCTTCAATCGCGAAGTGCTCTTCGAGTCCGATCTTGCCGTTCACCGGAGCCTCCCTATGCCCAACACGCCCCACGAATGCCGCAGCCGGGGCTTGCGCTCAGGGCTATCCTATTTTATTTTCATTTGCAAATATTTTGGCGCATGAGGCGAAACCGATAAGGTCGCCGGCGACGGGATTGAGATGGAAACCTTTATCTATAACGGCCTCGCCACCCGCGTCCTGTTCGGCAGCGGAACCTCGCGGCGGCTGAAGGCCGAAATCGAGCGCGCCGGGTGCAAGCGTGCGCTGGTGCTCGGGACCGCGGCGCAGTTAAAAACCATCACGGACCTTGCCGAGGAATTGGGGTCGCTCGCTGCCGGAGTTTTTGCCGGCGCCGCGATGCATACGCCGGTGCAGGTCACCGAAGAGGCGCTGATCTATTTCAGGGACAGTGGCGCCGATTGCACCGTCGCCCTCGGCGGCGGTTCGTCCACTGGCCTCGGCAAGGCGTTGGCGCTGCGTACCGACGCCATGCAATTCGTGTTACCCACGACTTACGCCGGATCTGAAATGACGCCAATTCTCGGCGAGACCGAGAACGGCGTGAAGACGACGCAGCGTGGTCCGCGTATACAGCCGGAAGTGACGATCTACGATGTCGATCTCACTTTGACTCTGCCGCCGCAGCTATCGGCCACCTCCGGCGTCAACGCCATCGCCCATGCGGTGGAGGCGCTCTATGCCGAAGACCGCAACCCGGTGATGTCGTTGATGGCGGAGCAGGCGATCGCCATGCTCGGCCGCGCGCTGCCGGTCATCGTCAAGACCCCGCTCGACAAGGACGCCCGCGCCAATGCGCTTCAGGGCGCGTGGCTCGCCGGCATGTGCCTCGGCTCGGTCGGCATGGCGCTGCATCACAAGCTTTGCCATGTGCTCGGCGGCACCTTCGATTTGCCGCACGCGGAAGCCCACACCATCGTCTTACCGCACGCCTTGGCCTACAATGCCGCGGCGGCGCCGGAGGCGGCGCGTATCGTTGCCCGAGCGCTGAACGTCAGTGGCGACGGCGCCACGGCGCTGTTCGATCTCAACCGGTCGATCGCGGCGCCGCGTGCCCTGCGCGAACTGGGCATGCCGGAAGCGGGCATCGACAAGGCGGCCGACCTCGCCGTGAGAAACCCCTACTGGAACCCGCGGCCGCTTCAACGCGACCTAATTCGCGATCTGATCGCCCGGGCCTGGGCCGGCGATCCGCCACAAACAAACTAGAACAATCAGGGGAAGGAAACGTTCGTGCGAAATTTCAACGAGACCACCATCACCGATGCCGTGCTTGAACGGATCGACAATACGCCCGATCCGCGTCTCAAACAGGTTTGCAGCTCCCTGGTTCGGCATTTGCACGACTTCGTGCGCGACGTACGCCTGACCGATGCCGAGTGGGCGTTCGCCATCGATTTCCTCACGCGCACCGGCCAGAAATGTGATGGCAACCGGCAGGAGTTCATCCTGCTGTCCGACACCTTGGGTATTTCGATGCTGGTCGACGCCATTAATCACGGTGGTGGCGGCAGCACCGAGACCACCGTGCTCGGCCCCTTTTATGTCCAGGGTCCGCCGGAATACCCGCTCGGCGCCGACATTCGCGGCGGCATGAAGGGTGAGCCGCTCTATGCGTCGGGCCGCGTCACCGACTCCGTCGGCAAGCCGCTGGCCAATGCCATCGTCGATGTGTGGCACTCGGACGACGACGGCTACTACGATGTCCAGCGCATCGAGGATGTCGGCGGCCTGTCCGGCCGCGCCCGCTTCCGCACCGACGCCGAAGGCCGCTATTCATTCTGGAGCATCAAGCCGGCCGCCTACCCGATTCCCTATGACGGCCCGGTCGGCGAAATGCTGGTCGCGCAGAAGCGCCACCCCTGGCGGCCGGCACACGTGCATTTCATGATCGAGGCGCCGGGCTACGAAAAGCTGGCGACCCACGTCTTCGTCAATGGCGATCAATATCTCGATAGCGACGCCGTCTTCGGCGTCAAGGATTCCTTGATCGCCAATTTCATTCACCACGATGGCGGCAAGGCGCCAGATGGCAAGGCCATGACCGAGCCGTATTACACCGTTGAATACGATTTCAAGCTAATGCCGGACGCAAGGTGACCTAGCGCATTTCCGCTTGCTGGTTCACCTCGGCGAGGAAGGCGGCGTCATCGTCAGCGGCCGTCTCGAAGTGACGGTCGGCGAAGATCGACGCAATCTCGGACCGGGCGATGCCTATTACTTCGACAGCAGCCGGCCGCACCGTTTCCGCTGTGGGGGCAACAGGCCCTGCGAAGTCGTAAGCGCCTGCTCGCCGCCGACGTTTTGACCGAGTGCGTCAGGTGCACGCCGCACTGGACGACCAAACGACAAAGGCCGCCTCCCGAGGGAGGCGGCTAGTTCACCGGGAAGGGACACGGTGTGAGCCGCTACGCCGCGATGGCGTCTTCGGCCGAAACGTAGGGCAGATGCAGGCTGTCGGCGACTGCCTGATAGGTGATCTTGCCCTTATGCACGTTGAGACCGTTGCGCAGATGCGCATCGGCAAGCACGGCTTTCAAGCCGCCGCCGGCCAATGCCAGACCGAAGGGCAATGTCGCGTTGTTGAGGGCATGGCTCGGTGTCACCGGCACGTCGCCCGGCGTATTGGCTCGGCGCGCTGGCGTCAGGCTGAAAGGTCACGAGCAAGGCAGGAAGAGCCGAGGCATTTGAGGATTTCGAGTCCATCACCGTTGCACTACGTCGTCGCACGCTGGAGCCATTACAACGGATTGGACAAACTTCAGCGGCCTCGACAGAAAGACGTTCTCGCGTCAAACGGGGTGTTTGGCTGGAGCGGGCGAAGGGAATCGAACCCTCGTATGCAGCTTGGGAAGCTGCCGTTCTACCATTGAACTACGCCCGCGTCGGGCCGGACCTTAGCCAATGCCGGGGCATGGCGGCAAGGGCCGCCTCACGCCTTGAAATGCTTGGAGAGCTTCAGGCTCTGCGCCTGATAGTTCGAGCCGATGCCCTGCCCGTACAAGGTCTTCGGCAGTCCGAGCATCTTCTCGTAGACGAGGCGGCCGACGATCTGACCGTGCTCGAGGATGAACGGCACCTCGCGCGAGCGCACTTCGAGCACGGCACGAGAGCCTGTGCCGCCGGCACCGGCATAGCCGAAGCCGGGATCGAAGAAGCCGGCGTAGTGCACGCGGAATTCACCGACCAAGGGATCGAACGGCACCATCTCGGCGGCATAGGCCGGCGGCACCTGCACCGCTTCCTTTGAAGCGAGGATATAGAACTCGTCGGGATCGAGAATCAGGCGCTGGTCGGGCCGCGCGTCGATCGGTTCCCAGAAGTCGGCGACGTCGTAGCCGCCGCGGCGCTCCACATCGATCACCGCGGTGTGGCGCTTGGCGCGATAGCCGACGATGCCCGGCCGTCCGGCGCCGGCAATAGTGCCGGACAGATCGACGCTGACGGCGATGCCGTCGGACAGATCGGCGCCGTCGGCGTCGACCAGACGCTCCTTGGTGTGCAGGGCTTGCAACGCTTCGGCGCCAAGCTGGGCATGGCCGTGACGGAAACGGATCTGCGACAACCGCGAACCTTCGCGCACCAGCACCGGGAAGGTGCGCGGCGAAATCTCGGCGTAGAGCGGGCCTTTGTAGCCGGCCTCGATGCGATCGAAGCCGCGCATCTCGTCGGCGATGACGCGGGTGAACAGGTCGAGGCGGCCGGTCGAACTCTTCGGATTGGCGGCGGCCGCGATGTCGGGCGGCAGCGCCAGGCTTTCCAAGAGCGGCACGATATAGACGCAGCCGGTTTCCAGCACCGCGCCGTCGGTCAGCGGGAACTGGTGCAAGGTCAGTTCCGCGATGCGGTGGGCGACCTTGGCCGTGCCCGGCAGGAACGAGGCGCGCACGCGATAAGCCACCGATCCGAGGCGGAGATCGAGGCTCGCCGGCTGGATCTGGTCAGGCGCAAACGGCTTGTCGTGCCGGATCGCGCCGTCGGCGGCGAGCCGCTCGATCATGCTGTCGGGCAGAATTCCCCTGTCATCTTTCGCGAAATTCAGTGGCACCAAGACCCTCTTCCTGAGGAGGCCGCGAATGCGGCCGTCACCGCAAGTCGGCTTTTGCCGACTTGCGCACCTCATTTCGATCTCGGGCAAGCCCGAGATCGGTGGACGAGGCCCGGCCGCGGCCTCATCCTTTGAGACGCGCCTTTCAGGCGCTCCTCAGGACGAGGTTCGAGGGCCGATCTAACCCAACCGGCGGCTTGACGGAAAGCGGACCTTCCCGGTAAAAGCCTTTTATCCCGTGGTCATTTGAGCCGGCCGGCTTGCAGCCACGTAAAACAAATCGCTAAAAGGCCGAGGACATAATGCCCAGGGCGCGAGCCCGTGAAGGACATGTGTACCCGGCCGAGGATCTTCCTCCGGCCGGTTTTTTTATGGGCTGAACGCGCCTTTGCCGGCGCCGCCGGCCGAAGGAGCTGAACGATGGCCGACGACACGCAGAATTATCGCCCCGAAACCCGGCTGGTCCATGCCGGCACGCTGCGCTCGCAGTTCAACGAGATGTCGGAGGCCTTGTATCTGACGCAGGGCTATCGCTACGAAAGCGCCGAGGACTGCGAAGCGCGCTTCGCCGGCAAGATCCCGGGCTACGTCTATTCGCGCTACTCGAACCCGACCATGGACATGTTCGAGAAGCGCATGGCCGCACTCGAAGGTGCCGAGGCCGCGCGCTCGACCGTCACCGGCATGGCCGCCGTCACCAATGCGCTGATGGGTCTGGTCAAGGCCGGCGATCACATCGTCGCCGCCAAGGCGCTGTTCGGTTCGTGCCGCTGGGTCATCGAGGAATGGCTGGCGCGCTTCGGCGTGACGTTCACGCTGGTCGACGGCAAGGATCTCGACGCCTGGAAAAAGGCGGTGCGCAAGGAGACCAAGGTCTTCTTCATGGAGACACCGACCAATCCGACGCTCGAGGTCTACGACATCGCCGCGGTCGCCGAGATCGCGCATGGCGCCGGCGCCAAGCTGGTCATCGACAACGTGTTCGCGACGCCGCTCTACCAGAGCCCGCTGCAACTCGGCGCCGACGTCGTCGTCTATTCGGCGACCAAGCATATCGACGGCCAGGGCCGCGTGCTCGGCGGCGTGATCCTCGCCAGCGAGAAGATCATCGCCGATCACTATCACAACCTGTTGCGCCAGACCGGCCCGACTTTGCCGCCGTTCAACGCCTGGGTGCTGCTCAAGGGTCTGGAGACGCTCGGCGTCCGCGTCGAACGCCAGACCAAGACGGCAGGCGCGGTCGCCGACAAGCTCGCCGGCCACGACAAGCTGACGCGGCTGATCTATCCCGGCCGCGCCGACCATCCGCAGGCCGACATCGTCAAGAGGCAGATGAAGGCCGGCTCGACCTTGGTCGCCTTCGAGATCAAGGGCGGCAAGGAAGGCGCGTTCCGCTTCCTCAACGGCTTGAAGCTGACGCAGATCACCAACAATCTCGGCGACGCCAAGACGCTGATCACGCATCCGATGACGACGACGCATCAGCGACTGACGCCGGAGCAGCGCGCCGAACTCGGCATCGGCGACGGGCTGGTGCGGCTATCCTGCGGCCTCGAGCATCAGGACGACATCATCGAGGATATGCTCGGCGCGCTCGACAAGGTGTGAGCCCAAAAACGTGGACGGCCGGATCGATGTCCGGCCGTCACCAACTGCAGCTGACTTTATCGCAGGCTCTATCGGGCGGCGGCGCGGGCCGCGACAACCGGCGACTTCACCGCTTCGGCAATGGCGATGCCGAGGTTGTGCGCCATGCAGGCATAGCCCCAGTCGTTCATGTGCAGACCATCGGCGATGGTGAAGGCCGAGAACGGCAAGCCGTCTTCATGGTTCCAGCGCTTCATCGCTTCGAAACGGCGGAACAGCCCGACATCTTCCTGCTTCGACAACTCGGCGATGAAATCGACCATCTGCGGCGCCAGCGGCTTGGCGATCACCTTCGGCGCGTATTGCGGATCGATCAGGATGACGTCGGCGCCGGCGGCGCGGATGCGGTTCAGGCCGGTGCGGATCGAGGCGCCGCGATCCTTGACCTGATGATCGCGGATCAATGAATTGGTGCCGAGCTGCCACAGCACGAGGTCCGGCTTCTGCGCGATCACCGCGGTGTCGAAGCGGCGCAGCATGTCCGGCACTTCTTCGCCGTTGACGCCTTGATTGATGACGTTGAACGGCTGCGCCGGAAATTGCTGGCGAAGCTCCACGGCCAGACGGTTTGGATAATTGGCGGCGGCCGACGAGGCGCCAGCGCCAGCGGTTGACGACGAGCCGATGGCGACGATGGTAATGGGCTCGTGCCGCTCCAGCTTCTGCGCCACATGCGTGAGCGTGCCGCCAAGACGCAACAGGTCGCGCGGCGTATTGCAGGGCGGCTGGACCCTGCCCGTGTCGGCGAGCGCGACGGCTGGAATGGCCAATAAAACAACTGCCGCGGCGAGCGATGTCGTCGCCCGGCCGGCTAGATCGAAGAGCGTCACGAATTCATCCCCAAGACAGTCGCTTCTGGCCTGTTATTTGTGGTCGGCGGGCGCTGGAGCCGCCTTGGCCGCCTCAAGCACGAGGTCGGCCAACATCCTTCCGATACAGTCGTGCACCCGCATAGCCATATCAAGTTTCCTCGTCGCCGAATAGAAGTCAAACGTTCCCTGGTCGGACCATGCTTTCATCAGGCTAAACCGATCGAAAACCGGAACCTCCTGCTGCACTGCAACCCAGCGCATGTTCTCGACATAGATGCCCAGGGCGATCATCGACTCGGTGCGCGGACTATACTGCGGGTTTATAAACATCACGTCAGCACCCGCTGCGCGTGCCTTGCGGATGCCGCTGTCGAGGGCCTGACTGAACTGGTCGGGGTCGACGGCCTGCATGGCGTCAACCGTCGCCGTCTGCCAGAGCATCAAGGCGGGACGCGTCGCAGCGAGCTGCGCCGGCAAGGTTTTGACCATGTCGGCCGCGGTGCGGCGCGACTTCACGTCGGTCGCCACGGACACCTGCACGCCGGGCAGTCTGCGGGTCAGCGCCTGCTGCAACCGGGCCGGATAGGATTCCGCGGCGCCGTTCTGCCCCGGCAATTGCGACGAGCCCGCGCCGACCACGAGGATCGACAACGACTTGTCGGCTATTGCTTTTTTGACGTGTTCAAGCGGAAAGGCGATGGAGAAGGGGCCGCCGTCGACGCTGCATTCGGCCGCATCGCCCGCGCTGGCGGGAGCAGCCAAACCGAGAAACAGCGCTGCTAGGCATGCGGATACCGGCATGCCCCGCCCGAATGGCCCCCGCCACGTCATGTATCGCCCCCGGCCAAGCTGGGCTTGGCAGCCTGCGCCCTGGAACCGGACCCCGATCCGGACCCCTGACGCTCGATGATCTTGTACCACGAAATCAGCCAGGCCGTGCCGGCCATGATCGCAATTCCGGCGATGCTGACAAGAACCTGAACCGGCATCCGGTCCGATATCTCGGTGAAGACGAAATGGCCGGCAAAGGACAGGAACACGCCGAGACAGAAGATGCCGAGCGAATGCGCGCCACACAGGATCGCCGGCTTGAACCAGGGCGATTTCAGCGCCGGCCAATCGCGCGGCACCAGCCGCACCGTGATCACCGCGAGCGCCAGGAAGTGCAGGATACGCAACACGTCGAGATTGGTCTTGTCGATCGGATAAATGAGGTCGCCGACGAATTTCGGCACGTAGGCGCCGAGCCCCGGAATGTGCCAGGTCATCGCGATGGCGAAGGCGAACAGCAAATAGAGCGCGGCAAGCACCAATGTGATCGGCGAATTGATCGCCCGCGACAGCCGCGCCGCGCCGCCGAGCGCGCACCACGCGCCGAAGATGAACAGGAACTGCCAGGCGAAGGGGTTGAACACCCAAACGCCTTTCGGCCAGGCCGGCAGGTTCCAGCCGAACAGCCAGGACAGCGAATAGATCGCGCCGGACGCCAGGAGCGCAGTTGTCGACGACCGCATCAGCAACCACAGGAACGGCGCAAAACCGAGCAGAAGAATGATGTAAAGCGGCAGCACGTCCATGTTCACCGGCTTGAATTTCAGGAGCATCGCCTGGATGATCGTGACGTCCGGATTGTTGAGAAAATTCAGCACGCCCATTTCTTCGGAATAGAGCGGGTTCTCGAAGGAATGAGCGATGTAGGAAATCTCGGCGAGATAGATCGCGAACAGGAAGATGTGGGCGACGTAAATCTGCCAAGCGCGTTTGAGCACCCTTGCCGCGGCGATGAGAAAGCCGTTGTGATACATTGACCGGCCGTACACGAAGGCGACCGTGTAGCCGGAAATGAAGACAAAGATTTCGGTGGCGTCGGAGAAGCCGTAATTGCGGATGGTGACCCAGCTCACCGCGTTGGACGGGATATGGTCGAGGAAGATCAGCCAGAGCGCGAGGCCGCGGAAAAGATCCAGGCGCAAGTCGCGTTCAGTCGAGATCGGCACCATGGACGGCTTTTCTTTCCTGCACCGCTTCGGCCATAATTGGATACCAATTCGGGCCGGCCGCGGTCGCGTCGCATAGGATTAAGGCATATAGATGTACCGTGCCGTTACCCGCAAGATCGAAGTCACGGTGAAGCCCCGGTATCTTTCCGAGCGTTCGTCGCCGGCCAGCGGTTATTACTTCTGGGCGTATACGATCGACATCGTCAATCGCGGCGAAGAGACCGTCCAGCTCAAAACCCGGCACTGGCGCATCACCGATGCGATGGGGCGACTGCAGGAAGTCAAGGGCGCGGGCGTGGTCGGTGAGGAACCGATACTGAAGCCGGGGGAATCGTTCGAATACACCAGCGGCGTGCCGCTGCCGACACCGTCCGGCTTTATGGAAGGCACCTACGGCATGATCACCGCGGACGGCCGCGGCTTCGATATCGAGATCCCGCTGTTTTCGCTCGACCTGCCGGGCAAGGGCCGCGTCCTGAATTGACGCCTCGGTTACTTCGGCAGGCAGCCGGCAAAACGCCCGAGCGCCGGCCGCGGCACGATGGCCAGCACCGCGCCGGCCGCGGAAAAATTCTGTAAACGCGCAACCTCGGGCTCGGCCAGCGCCACGCAGCCGGCGGTGCCGGTCGCGCTCGGATTGCGGATGTGAATGAAGATGCAGGAGCCGCCCTTCGCCGCGCGGTCGGTCGGATATTCGACCAGCAGGCCGCGGCGATATTCCGGCACGCGCCACATGTTCTCGCCATGCACCTGCCAGCCGACGCGCGCCCGCGTCGAGATGGTGTTGTAGGCCGCCGACGCCGCGTCGTCGACGCAGGTCGTGCCTTCTTCGATGTGAAGATAATGCGCGCGCTTCACGGCTGCGAAACCGAAGCTGCGGCCGATCGCGTAGAATCCCGCCGGCGTGCGCCTGTCGCCATCGACTTTGATCGGTTCGCCGGCCGCCGCGAAAGCGCGAAAGGCGTGCGACCACGCCGTGCCACTGCGTCCGATGAGCGCGCTGACCGGTCCGCCGTCGGCCTGCCAGGGCGCGGCCGGCGACGCGCGCGTGTAACGCCGTAAGGTCGCGGTGCGGCTCGTCATGGTGTCGGGCGTGACCAGCACAAGGTGGCGCGCTTGCGCGAGCGGCGCCGGACAGGATTGCGCGAAGGCGAGAGACGGCGCCGCCATCAACGCCATCGCGAGCAACGCAATCCGGATCGCCATGTTGGTCCCGACATTCATGGCAGAGAGTCGGGCCGTGTTACGCGGTGGCGCGCAAGGTTAATGCGCGCGCAGCGTTAATTCACGTTGGCGCCGACGTCTTCCGGCTGGAACACGTAATTCGAATTGCAGAATTCGCAGGTCACCGAGATGCGGCCGTCCTCGACCATGTGGTCGCGGTCGTCCTGCGAGAAGCTCTTCAGCATCGCTTCAACGGCATCGCGCGAGCACGAGCACTGCGCCTTGACCTCCACCGCGTTGAAGACGCGCACGCCCGGCTCGTGGAACAGCCGGTAGGCGAGCCGTTCGCTCGACAGTTCGGGATCGATCAGTTCGATGTCCTCGACGGTCTCGAGCAGCGCCCGGCCCTGCACCCAGGCATCGTCCTCGATGACCGGCGCGACTTCATGACCGTCGGGCACGTCTCCGGGATGCAGATCGGTCTGCGCGCGCTCCTGCGACTTCGGCAGGAACTGCAGCATGACGCCGCCGGCGCGCCAGCGATGACTGTCGGCGCCGGAGCCCGGCGTCAACTCTTCGGCGACCGCGAGCCGCACGCGGGTCGGGATCTGTTCGGAGCGCAGGAAGTATTCGTGCGCGGCGTCTTCGAGCGAGGCGCCGTCGAGCGCGACCAGACCCTGATAGCGCTGCGTGTTTTCGCCCTGATCGATGGTCATGGCGAGATGGCCCTTGCCGAGCAGATTGGCGGAGGTCGCCTCGCCCGCCGCGACCAGCGCTTCGACGCCGGGGACGCCAAACCGGGCGCAGGCCCGCACCTGACCGGGCGTGGTGTAATCGACGACCAGCAAGCCGACCGGCCCGTCGGTCTGGGTCTGCAGGATGAACCGGCCGTCCATCTTGAGCGATGAGCCGAGCATGACGGTCAGCACGATCGCCTCGCCCAGCAGCTTGGCGACCGGCGCCGGATAAGCGTGCTTCGACAGGATCTCGTCGACCATCGGGCCAAGACGGACCAGACGGCCGCGCAAATCGAGGCTCGCCACCTCGAACGGCGTCACCGCGTCATCGACCGAGGCGGCCGACGGTGCACGGGTGGGGACGGAGATATCGGACGAATGGGTCATCGGATCGGTCATGCGGGTTATGTAGCGATCGGACGCGAAATTGCGAGGCCGGCTTCACCTCCCCCATAGGGAGAGGTCGGATTGCGAAGCAATCCGGGTGAGGGGTTACAAACCATCAGGCTCACTTTCCCCCTCACCCCAACCCTCTCCCCCAAGGGGAGAGGGAGCACTCAGGCTGCGGCAGCGCCTGCGCTTACAAGACCTCACGCGTCTTCGGCGTGCAGGCACCAGGCGAGCAGACCCTTCTGGGCATGCAGGCGGTTCTCGGCCTCGTCGAACACCACCGACTGCGGCCCGTCCATCACCTCGTCGGTAACTTCCTCGCCGCGATGCGCCGGCAGGCAGTGCATGAACAGCGCATCCGGCTTGGCCTTGGCCATCAGAGCGGCGTTGACCTGATAGGGCTTGAGCACATTGTGCCGGTGCTGCGCCTCGCGATCGCCCATCGACACCCAGGTGTCGGTGAACACGCAATCGGCGCCTTCGACTGCGGCTTCCGGATCGTCGCCGACCTTGATCTTGGCGCCTGAGGTCTTGACCCAGTCCATCAGCCATTTCTTCGGCTTCAGTTCCGCCGGACAAGCGACACGCAATTCGAAATCGAAACGCTCGGCGGCGTGCATCAGCGAGGCGAGCACGTTGTTGGCGTCGCCAGTCCAGGCGATGGTGCGCCCGGTGATCGGCCCGCGATGCTCCTCGAAGGTCATGACGTCGGCCAGCACCTGGCAGGGATGCGAGCGGCGCGTCAGGCCGTTGATCACCGGCACGGTTGCGTATTTCGCGATCTCGGCGACCGACTCGTGATCGAGCGTGCGGATCATGATGGCATCGACGAAGCGCGACAGCACGCGCGCGGTATCGGCCAAAGTCTCGCCGCGACCGAGCTGCATTTCCTGCGACGTCAGCATGATGGCTTCGCCGCCAAGCTGGCGCATGCCGACATCGAACGACACGCGGGTGCGCGTCGACGGCTTGTCGAAGATCATCGCCAGGGTCTTGCCTTCGAGCGGCTTCGGCCCCTCGCCGCGCTTCTGCGCCGCCTTCATCTGACGGCTGTGCGTGATCATCTCCTTCAGCGTCGGCTTCGGGATGTCGGTGAGATCGAGAAAATGCCGGATTTCGCCGCTCATGCGACCGCCCCCTGCTTGACCGTCGGGTCGGTATGCCGCGGATGCGCGTGGGCGAGCTTACCGCAGGCGCGTTCGATACGCTTGATCGCCTCGCCGATCTCTTCGTCGTTGATGATGAGCGGCGGCAGAAGACGCACGACATTGTCGCCGGCAGCCACCGCGATCATCTCTTCATTGCGCAATTCGTCGACCATTTCGCCGACCGGCGGCACCATGCGCAGGCCCATCAGCAGGCCCTCGCCGCGCACCTCGGCGATCACCGACGGATAGCGATCGCGGATCTCGGCGAGCCGCTGCTTGAACAACAGGCCCTTGCGCTTGACGTCGTCGAGGAACGCCTTGTCGGCGACGATGTCGAGCACGGCATTGGCCGCAGCCATGGCGAGCTGGTTGCCGCCGAAGGTCGAGCCGTGCGTGCCCGGCGTCATGCCCTTGGCCGCTTCCGCGGTGGCAAGACATGCACCGATCGGGAAGCCGCCGCCGAGCGCCTTGGCGAGCCCCATGATGTCGGGCGTCACGCCGGTGTGCTGATAGGCGAACAGGTCGCCGGTGCGGCCGATGCCGGTCTGCACTTCGTCGAAGATCAGCAGCAGACCGTTGTCGTCGCACAACTTTCGCAGTGCGCGCAAAAACTCATGCGAGACGACGCGCACGCCGCCCTCGCCCATCACCGGCTCGGTGATGATGGCGGCGGTCTCGGGCGTGATCGCCTTCTTGACGAGTTCGATGTCGCCGAACGGCAACTGGTCGAAGCCCGGCATGTTGGGGCCGAAGCCCTCCAGATACTTCTTGTTGCCGGTCGCCGACAGCGCGGCCAGCGTGCGGCCGTGGAACGCGCCTTCGAAGGTGATGATGCGGTTCCGCTCCGGCTTGCCGGAGGCGTACTGGTATTTCCGCGCCATCTTGATGCAGCACTCCATCGCCTCGGTGCCGGAGTTCTGGAAGAACACGTAATCGGCGAAGCTGAGATTGCAGAGCCGTTCGGCCAGCCGCTCGCCTTCCGGAATGCGGTACAGGTTCGAGGTGTGCCAGAGCTTGCCGGCCTGCGCGGTGATCGCCTCCACCATATGCGGATGCGCGTGGCCGAGCGCGTTGACGGCGACGCCGGAGGTGAAGTCGAGATAGCGCTTGCCGTTGGTCGCGGTCAGCCAAACACCTTCGCCCCGCTCAAAAGCGAGGTCGACACGGGCATAGGTCGGCAACAGATGCGAGCTCACGGCCAGTCTCTTGTCTTTGACGAAACGAAATTCACGACGCCCGACGCGCAGCGAACGGGAAAACAATACCGATCCCGGACAATTGCCGAGACGGTTCAAGATCTTCGCCGAAGACCCCGCCGCCGGATGGCCCGATGGCCAAGATCCTTTGGGAGAAGCGTTTTCCCGGCTCGATGCGCCCGAAACGAAACGTGCCGCCTCGCCGGGCGGCACTTGAGTTATTTTAGGCCAGGTCGGCCCCAAGTCAACCGAAGGGGGGAACCGATTCGGCCGACTCAATTTCACCGCAACTGCGGATTCTAAAGGAAAACCTGTTGGTAGATGGGCTTTGGCCGGTTGCAAAAGCTTGCGAGAGAGTCAACCCATAGTGTAGTTTTTTGGTCAGGCGGTACGACATATCGTGCGTATCGCCGCCAAATTCTGGTTCATCCCTGAAGCGTAACACGTTCGGGCACGAAAACCCGTGTCGGACGAAGGGGATGGATTCTATCTGAAGCTTGGACGCCGAGGGGAACGCCCAATGAGCTGGACCGACGAGAGGGTCGAACTCTTGAAGAAGTTGTGGTCGGACGGCCTGTCGGCCAGCCAGATCGCGGCTGAACTGGGCGGAATTACCCGGAATGCGGTGATCGGCAAGGTGCACCGGCTCGGCCTGTCGGGCCGCGCCAAGAGCCCATCGACCACGGCGCCGCGTCCGCGCAAGGCCCGCACCTCCGGCCACATGATCCGGGTGCAGCGGCCGCAGGTGCGCGGCAATACCGCGCTCGCCTACGACTACGAGGCCGAACCAGAACCGGAACTGCTGGAAATCCCGGTCGAGCAGCGCAAGACGCTGCTGCAGCTCAATGAGCGTACCTGCCACTGGCCGGTGGGCGATCCGTCGAGCCCGGATTTCTTTTTCTGCGGCGGTGAAGCCGCCGAGGATCAGCCCTATTGCAGCTTCCATTGCCGGGTCGCCTTCCAGCCGGCCAGTGACCGCCGCCGCGACAAGCGGGCGTTTCGCGGCTGAGCGGCGGCGAATTCGGGATGGCGAAGGCCGGGGCGAAGGCTCCGGCTTTTGCGTTTGGTGGTGCCTTCGCCGGCTGAGAAAAGAAGCAGACACGCGTCATCGCCCGTATTGTTTGGTCGGCCTCGGGCAGGCCGTCTTCTCAAGTCGCATTCCCAGCCTGCGCCCCCAAAACGAGGGCGCGCGGAACGCCGGGGCCCGAACAGCCCCGCAGCCCTGTGTACG
>JAFECJ010000022.1 GCA_018242205.1 Pseudomonadota bacterium | reverse complement strand
CCGAGGCGGTCGCCGCCGCGGCCAACCGGTCGCGTGAACTGGCGGGGTAACTTCTCCTTTTTTCCCTCTCCCCGCATGCGGGGAGAGGGTGGCCGTCTGAGCGCAGCGAAGACGGTCGGGTGAGGGGCATCATCCCCCTCACCCGGCTCGCTTCGCTCGCCACCCTCTCCCCGTGAACGGGTAGAGGGAAGAAAAGAGCCGCCCTAGAACGGTCGCCTTTGCCGCCTTACATCTTCCTCGCATTAGCAAGGGAGACCGGCCATGGCCCGCGAAGCCCGCAAGCGCTCGTCCGAACGTAAGACCGCCGTCCCGCCGCCGCCGCGCGGCACCTCCGACCGCGACAAGGCGGTCGACGCGCTGATGGCGCTGCTTGCCGAACATCCGTTCGAGGAGATCGGGCTTGCCGAAGTCGCCGGCCGCGCCGGCCTGAAGCTCTCGGTGCTGCGCGCGGAATTCGGCTCGACGCTCGCGATCTGGGCCGCACACGTCAAGGACATCGACAAGAAGGTGCTCGGTGGCGACGGCGGCGACATGACCGACGAGCCGCCGCGCGACCGGTTGTTCGATGTGTTGATGCGCCGGCTCGAGGCGATGACGCCCTATCGCGACGCGGTGCGCTCGATGATGCGTTCGGCGCGGCGCAATCCGCCACTGGCCCTGGCGCTCAATGCCATGGCGGTACGCTCGCAAAGCTGGATGCTGGAAGCCGCCGGCATCTCCGCCGCCGGACCGCACGGGGCTCTGCGCGCGCAAGGCGGGGCGCTGATGTTCGCCCGCGTCGTGCAGGCCTGGCTCGAGGCCGACGACGATGAAGACGCCAATGATCGCGCCATGGCGGCGCTCGATCGCGGCCTCGCCAGCGCCGAGCGCTGGGACGGCTTCCTGCTTGATCTGTGCGCGCTGCCGAAATGCATCTTGCGTGGCCCGCGCCCACGGCGGCGGCGTCCCTATGACGAGGGCGCGGCGGAAGCGGACGCGGCTTAATCGTTACGGGAAGGTCAGAGTTGGCGGTGGCGGCACCATGTCGATCGACTGCTGGCCACGTAACATAGCCTTGAAATCGAGCGCAGCCCGGTTGATATCGTCCAATTCGAGTTCGAACCTGAAGAGCTCTCTGTCACCGTCTTCGCGGCTGTCACGCTCGAGCGAAATGGTCCGTGTGAAAAGACCGACCTTGTCGAGAAGGTCGATCGATTGCCGGCAGGTCCCGGCATCCGCAAAGTAGAAGCGCCATCTATGCGGTTCTGTGCTTTGCGCCGCATTGTGCCAGCCAATCTGATTATAGCGCAGCCAGTCCGGCATGGGATCAACCGGGTACTTCATGCCCATTTTTTCAAGATTTGCGATGCTGTCGCCGTTGTCCTCGCGCACCGCGGCGATAATTGACTGCGTCGCGCGAGGATCGCTGGTCATGGCTTCCGAGGCGATCTGGCTGAGCAGCCGAAGCCCGATCAGGACGGCCTGAAGCTTGAGCGGCCGCAGACCTCCTACTTCGCCGGTGACCCGGCCGGCGAGTTCGCTCACGGAGGTGAGGCTGGCCAAAGGCGTCAATTGAAACAAGGCGCCGGCCGAGACGATTCGGCCGGCCGCGGCGTTTTTGACGAGGAGCATCCGGCCGTTTTCGATCGCATCGCCGATGGTCTTGGCAGTCTCCAACGGCAAGGTCGATCGGTAGGTGGTTTCATAAAAATCAAGCAATCCATTGAAATCATTGAAGTTTGCGTGGCAAATTCGGAATTGTTGCATGGCGGTCGCGGCAATCCTCGTTGCACAATGCAATAATAATTGCATCTTGCAACCAACCGGTGTATCAAGGAGTTAAGTCGTCCAAACTCGAGGACAGGGAGGCATCAATGAATGGGAGACTTTAAGTTGAAAAACTCTCAACTTGCAACCGCGCGTGTGCGGATTGCCACCGTGCGAGCGAGCCTCCTGACGGAATACATCGAGCTCTTGCAGGGTCTTGATGAGTCCGATCCAGGAAATTGGCCGGACATCATCAAGGCCGTGCGAGAGGCTGGCCTGGACAAGGACACGCTAGCCCGTGAACTTTCCTGCGCATGGTCTACGATCTTCCGTTGGGAAAACGGGCGTAGCGTGCCCGGGCCTTTCGCGCGTTCCGGCATCAAGGAACGGCTGATCGATTTGCTCGGCGAAAAGCTGCTCGCCCTTCAAAGCGAGAAGCACGGCGGAAACGTTCCGGTCGCGGCCGAATAGCGACGGCCGATCTGGCCGCCGGGCGCATATGCGCCGGGCGGCCGGACCATTGGCTACACCGGCACCTTCACCGTGGCGCGCAGGCCGCCGAGCGGTGAATCGCCGAGCGTGATGTCACCGCCATGCGAATTGGCGATGTCGCGGGCGATGGCGAGGCCGAGACCGGTGCCGCCCTCGTCCTGATTGCGCGCGTCGTCGAGGCGCAGGAACGGCTTGAACACGTCCTCGCGCTTGTCGAGCGGGATGCCGGGGCCGTCATCGTCCACGGTGATGGTGAGATAGCGGTGATCGCGGTGGCCGGTGATCGCGATCGAATGGGCAAAGCGCGCCGCATTCGAGACCAGATTGGCGAGGCAGCGCTTGAACGCCGCCGGCCGCACCGTGACCAGCGGCGTGCCGTGAAACACCACCGTGGTGCGATGGCCGTGACGCTCGGCATCGTCCTTGAGTTCGTCGAGGAACGCCGCCATGTCGGTCGGCGCCGCGGCTTCGCCGAGATCGCCGCGGGCGAAGGCGAGATAAGCCTCCAGCATCCGCGCCATCTCGTCGACGTCCTTCTTCATCGCCTCGGCTTCCGGGCCGTCGTCGAGCAGCGCCAGTTCGAGCTTGAAGCGCGTCAACACCGTGCGCAGGTCGTGGCTGACGCCGGCCAGCATTGCCGTGCGCTGCTCGATAGCACGCTCGACACGCGTCTTCATCTCGATGAAGGCCTGCGCCGCGCGCCGCACTTCGCGCGCACCGCGCGGCCGGAAGTTCGGCACGTCGCGGCCCTTGCCGAAGCCTTCGGCGGCATCGGCGAGTTTGAGGATCGGCTTGATCTGGTTGCGCAGGAAGATGATGGCGACAGTCAGCAACACCACCGAGGTGCCGACCATCCAGATCAGGAAGATTTCCGAATTCGACGCATAGGCGGCGCTGCGCCGGGCGAACACACGCATGATGTTCTTGTCGAGCTGGATCCGGATTTCGACCAGCGACGACTTGCCGACGGTGTCGATCCAGTACGGCCGGGCGATCTGCTTGCGCAGCTCTTCCGACAAAGTCTGGTCGAGCAGCGAGAAGAACGGTTTGGGCCGCGGCGGCGGCATCTCACCCAACGGCAGGAAATCGACGACCAGACCGAGCCGCTCCTGGGCGATGCGCCGGAACTGCGCCTGGTCGGCATCCTGCGGATAGGTCTTGTAGACGTCGACCAGCGCCGCGATGTCGGACACGACGCCGGCGGTGAGGCGTTGCGTCACGACGTTCCAGTGCCGTTCCATGAAAACCAGCGCCACGACCGATTGCAGGATCACCATCGGCAGAATGATGATGAGCAGGGCGCGCGCGAACAGGCCTTTCGGCATCACGCTGTTGAGCCAGCGGCTCATGCGCCGCCAGGCATCGCGAATCTTGGCGAGCTGGGCGTGGATGCGGCGGATCGGCGGGATCGAATCGTACCATTCCCACGCGGCACGCAGCCGGTCGACTGCGAGCCGCACGTTGGTGCCGATGTCGAGCGAGGTCATGTCGTGCTCACCAGCCGGTAGCCGATGCCGCGCACAGTCTGCACGAACAGCGGATTGGCCGGGTTCTTCTCGATCTTGCGGCGCAGGCGGTTGACCTGCACGTCGACGGCGCGCTCCGAGACCTGATCGCCGTTGCCGGCAAGCGCCATGCGCGACACTGTCTCGCCCGGCGTCGCCGCCAGGATGCGCAGCATTTCGCGTTCGCGATCGGTCAGGCGGATCACCTCGTCGCCGTGACGCAGTTCGCCGCGCGCCAGGTGATAGACGAACGGTCCAAAGCGCACGGACTCCACCGGCGCAGCCGCCGGCGGCTGGGCGCGCTTGAGGATGTTGGCGATGCGCAATGACAATTCGCGCGGCTCGAACGGCTTCGGCAGATAGTCGTCGGCGCCGATGCTCAGGCCCTCGATTCGGGCTTCGGCGCCGTCGCGCGCCGTCAGCATCAGGATCGGCACGTTGGACTTGCCGCGCAGCGAGCGGGCGAATTCGAAACCGGTCTCGCCCGGCATCATGACGTCGAGGATGATGAGGTCGAACGAAAGGCCGCCGAGCTTGGCGCGCGCGTCGGCGGCGTTGTCGGCGGTGGTGACGCGAAAGCCTTCGCCGGCCAGGAAGCGCGACAGCAGATCGCGGATACGGCGGTCGTCATCGACCACCAGCAGGTGCGGCGCGTCGTCGGGGAGTTGAATGACCTTGTTGATCATCGATCTCGTCTCACACTCCGCAACCCGCGTCAGACTTTCCTGACCCGGTCGGCGCGCGCCATCAGGCGCAGCACACCCTCGCGATTATCGTCGTCGATCATCGCGGTCAAAAAGCGGCGCGCGGTCTCGTGCGACCCCGGTCCGAGCTGGCCGAAGGCGCGCTCGATGCGTTCGGTCTGCAACAGCGCCAGCTTGAGGGCGAGGGCCTCGCCCTTGGCGGTGACGTAGAGCAGCCGCTGCCGGCGATCCTGCTCGCCTTCCTTCTGTTCGACGAAGCCCTGATCGACCAGCTGCTTGAGCACGCGCCCGAGCGACTGCTTGGTGATGTTGAGGATGTCGAGCAGGTCGGCGACCTTCATGCCCGGATTGCGATTGACGAAGTGCAGCACGCGGTGATGGGCGCGGCCAAAGGCGAATTTGGCCAGCACCTCGTCCGGATCGCCGACGAAATCGCGGTAGGCGAAGAACAACAGCTCGATGATGTCCCAGGTCGGCCCCTTGGCCGCGCCCGAGCCCGCCTCGGCGGCGCCGTCGGCGCTTCCCTCAGGGCTCAGGGCCGGTTGGCCGGCTAAATCTTTTGCGCTGTTATTTATGTCAGCCATGTTGACATATTTTGGTTTTATGTTACAAAAACTCATCCCTGAACGAAACGATCGTTCATCGCGGCCCGCTCTCGCCGGCCGGCATGGCCCCTCGGAGCCACCCGGCGGATAAGATGCAGTCATACCGGGTGTTGCCGGGTGACGCAAAGTGTTGGAATAAACTTGGAAATCCGCCGGAACGGCGGGCTGACCCGGGGGCCGAGACCCGGGCGACAGACCTCGTTCCGGGTGAGTATTCACGGAGGAAGTCATGGCTGCGCAATCCTACGACAGGCTCGATGGCGTCATCTGGTACGACGGCAAGCTCGTGCCCTGGACCGAGGCCAACGTGCATGTCCTCAGCCACGGCCTGCACTACGCCAGCGCCGTGTTCGAGGGCGAGCGCGCCTATGGCGGTCACATCTTCAAGAGCACCGAGCACTCGGAGCGGTTGAAGCGCTCGGCCAACATTCTCGACTTCGACATCCCCTACTCCGTCGCCGAGATCGACGCCGCCAAGAAGCTGGTGGTCGAGAAGAACGGCCGGAAGGAAGCCTATGTCCGTCCGCTCGCCTGGCGCGGTTCGGAGATGATGGGCGTTTCGGCGCAGAACAACCAAATCCACCTCGCCATCGCGTCGTGGGAGTGGCCGAGCTATTTCGACCCCGAGCAGCGCCTCAAGGGCATCCGTCTCGATCTCGCCGACTATCGCCGGCCCGATCCGAAGACGGCGCCGTCGCTGGCCAAGGCCGCGGGCCTCTACATGATCTGCACCATCTCCAAGCACAAGGCGGAGCGCAAAGGTTATGCCGACGCCATGATGCTGGACTGGCAGGGCCGCGTCGCCGAATGCACCGGCGCCAACATCTTCTTCGTCAAGGACGGCAAGATCCACACGCCGATCGCCGACTGCTTCCTGTCCGGCATCACGCGTTCGACGGTGATCGACCTCGCCAAGAAGCGCGGCTTCGAGGTGATCGAACGCCGCATCATGCCAGACGAGCTGTCGAGCTTCTCGGAATGTTTCATCACCGGCTCGGCCGCGGAAGTCACCGCGGTGGCCGAGATCGCCCAGTGGAATTTCAACCCGGGCGGCATCACCAAGACGCTGATGGAAGACTACACCGCAGCGGTGAATACACCGCCGAAGGCGGCGGCCGCCGCGTGAGCGAGCGCGTTATCGTTGAAACCGGGACGGCGCCCTTACAGGCGCCGTTTTCGTTGGACTAAGATTCTCGCGATGACTTTGGCCGACCAGCAACCCGTCTTCGACTTCCTCGCTTCGCGCGAGCCAAATGTCACGCGCATCGACACCCACGCAGCGAGCGTGTTCCTGGCCGGCGACCACGTCCTCAAGGTCAAGCGCGCGGTGAAGTTCACTTTTCTCGACTTCACCACGCTCGACAAGCGCAAGAAGGCCTGCGAGGCCGAGATCAGGGTCAACAAGCCCTACGCGCCACAGATCTATCGCGGCGTCGTCACGATTACCCGCGAGGCCGATAGCTCCCTCGCCCTCGATGGCAAGGGCACGCCGATCGAATACGCCGTGGCGATGACCCGCTTCGACGAAACGCATACGCTCGACCATCTCGCCGACGAAGACGCCATCGACCTGGCGCTGGCCGATCACCTGGGCCGCGCCGTCGCCAGGGCGCATGCCATCGCGCCGGTGCTGCACGACGTCAATTTCGCTGCGACGCTTGCCGACATCATCGCGCAGAACGACGACGAACTGTCAGGCTTCCCGGAGCTGTTCGACGCTTCCACCGTCGCCGCGCTCACGGCCGCGAGCCGCGCGGCGCTCGATCGCCTGCGTCCGCTGATCGAGGCGCGCGAGCGCGACGGCTGCGTGCGCCGCTGCCACGGCGATCTGCATCTCGGCAACCTGGTGCTGATCGATAACGAGCCGATGCTGTTCGACGCCATCGAGTTCAACGACAAGTTCGCGGTCATCGACCGTTTCTACGATCTCGCCTTCCTGCTGATGGACCTGATCGAGCGCGATCTGATCGCCGCCGCCGGCATCGTGCTCAACCGCTATCTGACCGAAGCCGATAATGACGGCGATCTCGACGCGCTCGCGCTGTTGCCGCTGATGATGTCGCTGCGCGCCGCCATCCGCGCCAAGGTGACGGCGGCGCGGCCGAACCGCGATGCCGCGCTCGACGCGCGTGCGCGGGCCTATTTCGCGCTGGCCGAAAAGCTGATCGCACCGCCGCCGCCGCGGCTGATCGCCATTGGCGGCCTGTCCGGCACCGGCAAGTCGGTGCTGGCCGGCAGGCTGGTGCCGCACGTGCCGCCGTTGCCGGGCGCGGTCTGGCTGCGCAGCGACGTCATCCGCAAGCGGCTGTTCGGCAAAAGCGAGACCGAGAAACTTCCAGCCGACGCCTATACGCCCGCGGTCACCGACAAGGTCTATGCCGCGCTCGCCGCCAAAGCGGCGCGCATCGCCGCCGCCGGCCATTCAGCCATCGCCGACGCGGTCTTCGCCCGCGCCGACGAGCGCGCGCAAATCGAACAGGCGGCACCGGCGGCGTTCCACGGCCTGTTCCTCATCGCCGCGCTCGAGACCCGCCTGAGCCGCGTCGGCACGCGCCAATCCTTGAAAGCGAGAGGTGCTGGCGATGCGTCCGATGCCGATGCATCGATCGCCCGCGCCCAGGAAGGTTACGACCTCGGCGGCCTGACCTGGGACGAGGTCGACGCGTCCGGCACCCCGGAGGAGACATTGAAGCTGGCGCGTCAAGTTCTCTTACCCTCTCCCCTCGTGGGAGAGGGTGGTGAGCATTGAGCGAAGCGAAATGCGAGCCGGGTGAGGGGGGCGCTTGCGGACAAGTCCCCCCTCACCCGCCTCGCTCACTCCCGTTCGCTCGGCACCCTCTCCCACAAGGGGAGAGGGAAGCAGCCATGCGCCAGGTGGCCAACGGCTCCGCCGCGCGCGCCCGTGGCGCCGAGCGGCGAAACCATGCATAGCTGTGCCTGCGCCTCGCTCTTGCCGCCGGATCCCGATTGATGTCTGCCGCGCGAAAACCGTTTCTGACCGCGCGCCAGTGGGCGGTGGGCATCGCCGGCTATTTCTCCTTCATCAATCTCTACTCGCCGCAGGCCATTCTGCCGCTGCTGGCCAAGGAGTTCGGCACCGGCGCCGCCGGCATCGCCACCATCATGACGGTCAGCACGCTGGCCGTCGCGCTCACGGCGCCGGTGACCGGCACCGCCGCCGATGTACTCGGCCGCAAGCGCGTCATCATCACCGCGATGTTTCTGCTCACCATCCCGACCTTGATGTGTGCGCTGTCCTATAGCCTCAATGCGCTCATCTTCTGGCGCTTCGTGCAGGGGCTGGTGCTGCCGCCGGTGTTCGCGGTTACATTGGCTTATATTGGCGACGAATGGGAACCGCATGAGGTCACGTCCGCAGCCGGCATCTATATGTCCGGTGCCAGCCTCGGCGGCTTTTCCGGCCGCTTCTTTACCGGCATCTTCGCCGACCTGTTCGGCTGGCGCACCGGCATGATGATCATTGCGGCGGCGACTCTGGCCGGCGCCATCGCCGTCACCCTGCTGCTGCCGCGCGAAAAGAAGTTCGTCCGGTCGGAAGGGCTCATCGCCTCCGGGCGACAGATGCTCCTGCATTTTCGCAACGGCCAATTGCTGTCGATCTTCGCCGTCGGCTTCGGCGTGCTGTTCTGTTTCGTGCTAGCCTTCACCTTCATCAACTTCCGCCTCGCCGCGCCGCCGTTCAGCTTGCCGGCGAGTTGGCTGGGCGCGATCTTCGTCGTTTACCTGGTCGGCTCGGGCCTGGCGCCAATGGTCGGCTGGGCGGTGAACCGTTTCGGCCGCAAGCAGGTCATGATCCCGGTCTTCGGCATCTGGATCGGCGGCATCCTGCTGACGATGGCGTCATCGCTCTGGCTGATCCTGGTCGGCCTGACCATCTGCGCGAGCTGCGGCCTCATCTGCCAGGCGATCGCAACCGGCTTTGTCTCCATCATTGCCAAGGTCGGGCGTTCCTCCGCCGTCGGCCTTTACATGACTTCGTTTTATGCCGGCGGCGCTTTTGGCGCCGCGGTGGGCGGCGTCGCCTGGACGCTCGGCGGCTGGTCGGCCTGCGCCGCGCTGCTGGTTGCGATGGTGATCGTCATGGCGCTGATCGTCCAATTCCTGTGGGTCCGCCGCCTGCCGCCGCCCCCGCCGTCGGCGACGCTCGAACCGGCGTGATATCGCGATTGACCCCGGCCCAACCGTCCCGCTAGCGTCTGCCGTCCGCGGCGGGGCCGCGTCATCAGCGGCAGCTCATCATCGGCAGTTCCCATGTCAGCCACATTGTCTCAGGCGCAACGCGACTTTCTCATCTCGATCGACACGCCGACCGTGTGTAATCTCATCGAGATCGTCGCACCGGAGCGGCGCGGCTTCGGCTACACCGTACGCCACCTGCACTGCCCGTTCCCCGATCTGCCGCCGATGGTCGGTTTCGCCAAGACCGTAACCATGCGCGCGCAGGACCGGGTCCCACTCGGCGAAGCGGGCTACATGGCCAAGCGCCTCGATTACCTCGATTACGTCGCTGCCGCGCCGCAGCCCGGCATCGCCGTGATCCAGGACCTCGACGACATCGTCGGCTACGGCGCGTTCTGGGGTGAGGTGCAATCGAACGTGCACAAGGCGCTCGGCTGCCTCGGCACCATCACCAACGGTTCGGTGCGCGACATTCCGATGATCCCCGAAGGTTTCCAGATGCTGGCCGGGTCGATCGCGCCGTCGCATGCTTTCGTGCATGTCGTCGATTACGGCGTGCCGGTGAACATCCACGGCATGGCGGTGCGTTCCAACGATCTCATTCACGCCGACCAGCACGGCGCCGTTGTCGTACCGATCGAGATCATCGACGCCATGCAGGAGGCCCTGCCCGGCCTCAGCGCCAAGGAAGCCAAGATCATCAACGCGGCAAAATCCGGCGCCGGGCTCGCGGCCATCAAGGCGGCGATGAAGGGCTGAGCCCTTCCCGGACTTTTCATGACAAGCAAAGACAGCGCGTCCTACGTCTTCCTGGCGGTGGTCTGGGGCCTGTCGTTTCTCGTCATGCTGCGCGCGGTCGAGACTTTCGGCTGGGTCGGCGCAGTGACGTTCCGCTGCTTCATCGCCGCCGCGACCTTGATTGCGGTGGCCGCCGTGACCGGGCGGCGCCTGAACCTCGCCAGCGGCTGGAAGGCCTTCGCCGTGGTCGGCGCCACCACCGTCGCCGGCCAGCTCGTCGGCCTGTGTTTCGCCATGCCGCTGATCGGCACCGCGATGTCGGCAATTCTGGTCGCCACCATTCCGCTGTTCTCGATGCTGATCGCGCGGCTGTGGGGCATCGAAAAGTTGACTAACCGCCACCTGCTAGGCCTGGCGCTCGGCTTCTTCGGTATCGTGGTGCTGGTCGGCTTTCCGGCGGTGCCGTTCACGGCCTCCTTCGCGCTCGGCTGCGCTTCGACCATCGCGGCCTGCCTCTGCGCGGCGTTCGGCAGTTGCTATGCCAGCTACCGCCTCAAGAACGTCAGTTCGTGGGACACGACGGCAGGCGCGTTCCTCGCCGGCGGCATCTTCACGCTGCCGCTGCTGGCGCTGGTCCCGGTGCCAGGCACGCCGCAGCCGGTCGACTACCTTTATCTCCTCATCCTCGGCGCGCTGATGAGCGCCACCACTTACGTGCTGTATTTCCGGCTGGTCTCGACCATCGGCGCCACCAAGGCGATCAGCGTCGAATTCGCGGTCACGGTGGTCGCGGTGCTGGTCGGCGCGCTGGTGCTGCACGAGCCGCTGTCGCTGATCCAGATCGGCGGTGCCGGCACCATCATCCTCGGCTGCGCGCTGGTGACCGGGCTCATTTCATCCTTCGCGCGTCAGGCCGGCTGAGCCTCACGCGCTCGGATGCCATTGCGGCGCGTAGCCCTGCGCCAGCACCTTGACGATCGACGGCGGCGTCAGCACCTCGGCGTCGATGCCGCGCGGCCGCGGCTCCGCCGCGTCGTATCCGGCCGTTGTCCAGCGCAGCAGATGCGGGCCGCGCACGGCGAAGGCCGCGCCGGCGCGCGCGATCATGGCGCCGTCGGGCAGTTCATCCAGCACCCGGCGGTGCAGACGCTTCGCCCGGCCGTCGAGCCGCTCGGCATGCAGGATGTCATCCATCAAAGGCGCCCGGTGCACGCGCGGAAACAATCGGGCGAACCGTTCGGCATCCTTGCGCCGGCACTCGAAACACGGCCGATGTCCGGCGGCGAAGGCCGTCACTTCATCAAGAAAGAACAGCTCGGTATAGAAGCGGCCCCAGACGTCGCGCTGCCGCCCCTTGAAATCGAGAACACAACAGATCCACTGGCGCGACGCCCAGCGGCGCCGCCCCAATGTGCGATCGTCACGGTGAAACCTGCCGCCGCGGTTGCCGAACAAGGTGCCCCGGGCGGAGAGTGCGGTGAGTTCGCCGAATGGCGTGACGCGGTTTTGCAACGGCATGATGCGCGCATCTTACGCGGCCTGCGGTGCTGTCACAGCCCCCAGGCGAAGGCCGCCGCCGCGACCGCCACGCCGGCCAGCACGGCGAAGAAGTCCTTGCGGATCACGATCATGACGCCCGCCGTCGCGGCCATGGCCAGAGCGGCGCGCAATCCGCCCTGTACCAATGCCGGCGCCACCGTCGCGGCGATGATCGCGCCGGGCAGCGCATCGAGCATGCGGCGCAGCCGCGGTCCGATCACCAGCCGTCCGATCAGCCAGTAGCCTGCGATCCGCGTGACATAGACGACGATCGCCATCAGGCCGAGGGTGACGAAGAAGCCGAAGGCGTCCTTCTCAATCATCGTTGAACACCCCGGCGATGCATCCGGCCACCGCGCCGACGATGAGATACCAGAGGCCGCCAAACAGATATTCGGTCAGCGCCGCGACCAGCGCGCCAACGACCAGGCCCCAGGAACGGCGCGGCCCGCGCCACAGCGACACCGTCATGGCGACGAAGAACGCCGGGACGATGAGGTCGATGCCGAAGGCCTTCGGATTGCCGACCGCGGCGCCGGCGAGAAAGCCCGGGATGGCCGTCGTCACCCAGACGACATACAAGGTCATCCCGCCGCCGAGCAGATAAGCGGGATCGCGGCCGCCATTGGAATAGTAACGCAATGACATCAGCCAGGGCGGCTCGACCAGAAAGAACAGCGCGGGATAAACCCGGCCCGGTTGCTGGCCGCCGAGCAGCGGCCGCAACGTCGCGCCGATCATGATGTAGCGCGCATTGACCAGCGCCGTCAGCGCGACGATGCCGACGATGGCGCCGGCGGTCAGCGTCTCCGGCCAACTGTCGAGCACCACCATCTGCACCACGCCGGCGAAGATGGTGCCGCTCATCAGCAGCGTCTCGAACAAGGTCATGCCCTTGCGCGCAGCGACGGTGCCGTAGGCCATGGCGAAACCGGCCAGCCCGGGCACAAACGGCAGGATATCGATGGCGCCATGCCGGAAGGCGGCAAAGGTCCAGCGCGCATGATCGGAAGCGGTCGGGGGCGAGGTCATTGTCGCGACCAGCGCTATCGCAGCCGCCACCGGCCGTGAAGTGTCATTTGCGACCGACGGTTATGCGGAGCCCGTCTTCTCCACAAAAGCAAATGGCCGGGGAAACCCCGGCCATCGCTAAATTTATTCGAAGAGGCCTTTAGCCCTGCGGCTGCGGCGCGACTTCGCCGGGCGCATCGGGACGCGGCCGCGGCTTGCCGGCCGGCGGCACGGCGGAACCACGCGGCGTCGCCGGCTCGATCACGGTCTCGCGCACCGGACGGATGCCGTTGAGCAGGTCCTTGATCTCGTCGCCGGTCAGCGTTTCGAACTCCAGGAGGCCCTTGGCGAGCGTCTCAAGGTCGGCGCGCTTTTCGGTGAGGATGCGGCGCGCTTCCGACTGGCCTGTTTCGACCAGCTTGCGCACTTCGGCGTCGATCTTGCGGCTCGTCTCTTCCGAGACGTTCTGCTGGCGCGCCACCTGATAGCCGAGGAACACCTCGTCCTGGTTCTCGCCATAGGCGACCGGGCCGAGTTCGTCCGACAGGCCCCAGCGCGTCACCATCATGCGGGCGAGCTTGGTGCCCTGCTCGATGTCCGACGCGGCACCCGAGGTGACCTTGTCGCGGCCGAAGATCAGATCCTCGGCGACGCGGCCGGCCATGATGATGGCGAGACGTGATTCCATCTGCTCGAGCGACATCGACAGCTTGTCGCGCTCGGGCAATTGCATGACCATGCCGAGGGCACGGCCGCGCGGAATGATGGTCGCCTTGTGCACCGGATCGGTGGCCTTGACGTTCAGCGCAACGAGAGCGTGGCCGCCCTCGTGATAGGCGGTGAGCAGCTTCTCTTCGTCGGTCATGACGAGCGACTTGCGCTCGGCGCCCATCATCACCTTGTCCTTGGCGTCCTCGAACTCCGACTGCATGACCATGCGCTTGTTGCGGCGCGCGGCCATCAGGGCGGCTTCGTTGACCAGGTTGGCGAGATCGGCGCCGGAGAAACCGGGCGTGCCGCGCGCGATGGTCTTGAGGTTCACGTCCGGCGCCAACGGCACCTTCTTGACGTGCACCTTCAGGATGGCTTCGCGGCCGACGACATCCGGGTTCGGCACCACGACCTGACGGTCGAAGCGACCGGGACGCAGCAGCGCCGGGTCGAGCACGTCCGGGCGGTTGGTCGCGGCGATGAGGATGATGCCCTCGTTCGCCTCGAAGCCGTCCATCTCGACCAGCAACTGGTTGAGCGTCTGCTCGCGTTCGTCGTTACCGCCGCCCATGCCGGCGCCACGATGACGGCCGACGGCGTCGATTTCGTCGATGAAGATGATGCAGGGCGCGTTCTTCTTGGCCTGCTCGAACATGTCTCTGACACGCGAGGCGCCGACGCCGACGAACATTTCGACGAAGTCCGAACCCGAAATCGTGAAGAACGGCACATTGGCTTCGCCGGCGACCGCACGCGCGATCAGGGTCTTGCCGGTGCCGGGAGGGCCGACCAGCAACACGCCGCGCGGAATACGGCCGCCGAGACGCTGGAATTTGCCGGGGTCGCGCAGGAATTCGACGATCTCGGTCAGATCCTGCTTGGCCTCGTCGACGCCGGCGACGTCTTCAAACGTCACGCGGCCATGCGCTTCGGTCAAAAGCTTGGCGCGCGATTTGCCGAAGCCCATCGCCTTGCCGGCGCCGCCCTGCATCTGCCGCGACAGGAAGATCCACACGCCGATGAGCGCGATGAAAGGCAGCCACGACACGAGCAGCGACACGAACCACGGCACGTTGTCGGTGAGCGGACGCGCGGTGATCGAGACGCCCTTGGCATAGAGCTTCTGCACCAGGCCGGGATCGTTCGGCGCATAGGTCTGGAACGCGGTGCCGTTGGCGAAGGTGCCGCGGATTTCCGGCCCCTGGATCACGACGTCGCGGACGCGGCCCTGATCGACCTCGGAGAGCAGTTGCGAGAACGAGATATCCTGCGCGCTGGTGCGCTGGCTGGGATTCTGAAACAGCGTGAAAAGGGCAAGCAAAAGAAGGACGATGATCACCCAGAGGGCGAAATTCCGCAGATTGGCATTCATCGGACGTTCCTACCCGCGCGCAAGACTCGAGGCGGCGCGACTTGTCGGTTACACGAAACGGCGGGATGACCCTCCCCGACACGCTTCTAAGGCAATGTAGGCACCCTGTCCCCGCATGGAAAGGGCTCGATTCTCACATATCCTAGCGCGATTTTGCCGCTCTCGCGCGCTTCGGTCGCCCCTTGGTTAAGGCATTTCGGCGGCCTCTGCCATGCCCAGTACGCCGCGGCGGGGCGGTTTCGACGGACACCTTGTCGCGGTGGAGCGTTACCAGGGCACCGGCCAGGCTGCGGCGCCAGCGGATACCGCTGCCGAGGGCTTCGGCAAGCCCCGCCACCAGAGCTTCCAGCTTGCCCAATTCGACCGGGCCCTCGCTGCCGACGGCATCGATGGCCCGGCCGATCAGCCGCAGCCGGATTTCGCCGGGAATTCGGACGAGATCGGCGGTCTCGAACACCAACGGCGGGCGCTGGCCAGCGCCGGCCAGGCCCCGCCAGACGACGTCAACAGCCGCCTCGAGCGCCGCGTCGGCGCGCGCCAGCCGCCGGGCGAGCAGCGCCAGCCGCGCCGCGTCGAGCCCCTCTGCCGCCAAACGCGGCATCAATCCGCGCAGCCGTGCCCGGGTGAAGGCGGCGTCGCGGTTGGTCGGATCGTCGGCGAAACCGATCGCGGCGGCTTCGAGCGTGGCGATCAGCCGCGTCTTGGGAACCTCGAGCAACGGACGGACGAGAAACGGCGCGCCACCGGCTTCCCCCGGCAATGGCGAGACCCGCTGCATCGCCGCCAGCCCGCTCAGGCCGCTGCCGCGGCTCATGCGCATCACCACCGTCTCGGCCTGGTCGTCGCGGGTATGCGCGGTGAGGACGTGGGATGCACCGGCCTTGCCCGCCGCCTGTGCAAGCAGGCGGTAACGCGCTTCGCGCGCCGCCTGCGGCAGGCCGGTCTTCGGCTTGACGCCGCTCCATCGCAAGATGCGGTGAGCGATGCCGAGCTCTTTGGCGAGCCCGGCGACGTCGCGGGCTTCGCGTTTCGATGCAGCGCGCAGGCCGTGGTCGACGGTAACGGCGACGAGCTCCGGGCCTTTCTTCAGCGCCTGGCGCCAGCGCGCGGCCAGCCACATGAGCGCCGTCGAATCCGGTCCGCCGGACACGGCGAGCACGAGTGCATCCGCCGATGCGAGGTCGGCAAACAGCGCCTTGGCTTCCGATGCTGTAAGGGCCGTGACGGCGTCGCGCGGCATGAACGTCCGAAACCTTCGTCGAGGTGTTCGGCGGCAGTCTAGAGCTTTTCCGGCTCTGATAAAATCAATGCCGGGCTCTGGCTCTTGCTTGTCGTGTTTTCGTCACACGCGCCGGTGCCCGCTGCGCGCGAAAACGCTCTAGCAGTGGACGCGCTTGATTTCCTGCTCGACGCCGCGCCTCACATTGGCGGGCGCCTTCGGATATTTGCGGCTGACCTCGTTGAGGGTCGCGCAGGCCGCTTCCTTCTGCTTCAGCGCCGCCAGCGACTGACCGAGCCGCAGCAGGGCGTTCGGCGCCTTGCCGGATCTTTCGTGCTTGGTCGACACCGCGAGGAAGGACTCGGCCGCGTCGCGATAACGCTGGCGCTGATACAGGCTCTCGCCGAGCCAGTATTGCGCGTCGGGCACCAGCGCCTCGTTCGGATATTTGCGCAGGAAGTCGCGGAACGCCTGTTCGGCGAGGCCGTAATCCTTGTGCAGCACGTAGCCGTAAGCGAGATCGTATTCGTCCTGTGGCTTGGCCGTCGGCGGCAAGGTCGCGAGCTGCCCGGTGACGTTGCGCGGCGGGTTCGACGACGCGGCCGGCACGCCGACCGCCGGATTGGTGCTGGCGACCTGTCCGGAGGCCGGGCCGGCGTCGACGACGGGCGAAGCAGGTGGCGGCTGCGTGCCGGACAAGGTCTGCAGATCGAGCGGCGCGCCGGCGGCGCGGCCGTTCGGGGCGCCGACCGGCGCATCGGCGGCGACCTGGGGCGTACCTTCATCGATCGAGCCGAGTGTCCGCGGCGCACCGGGTGCGCTCGGATTGCGCGACGGGTCGAACGCATCGGAGCGCTTGCCCGGCTGCCCCGGTGTCGACGGCTGCAGCGCGCCGGGAACGCCGGGGCGAACCACCGGCTGCTGGCCGGGCGGCACGATCGGGTTCTGGTTGTTCGGCACCACCGACGGCGGCATGGCGCCATTCACGGCGGCACCGCCCTGCAGCGCTCGCACCTGCTGCTCAAGCTGCTGATTACGGTACTGCAACTGTTCGACGGTGCCGGTGAGCTGGCGCAGCGCATTTTCGATGCGGTCCATGCGCGAGACGAGGTCGGGCGGGGCGCCCTGCCCCTGGCCGGCGTCGCCGCCGCCTTGCTGCTGCTGGCTGTCGCCACGGTTGAACAGGTTATCGAGGAAATTGCCGCCGCGTTCCTGCGCGTGGGCGGAATAGACCGCCGTCAGCACCAGTACGGCGACCACGGCGATCGCGAGCGTAAAGCGGAACAGCGTGCCTGCCGTCAGCGAGGCGGGTTTGTTCGGAGTGTTTTGTTTCATCGGCTCATTCGACGGCCAAGCGGCCGGTAACATGGCCCATAATGACGGGCCGGGCGGATCAGGGCCGTCCCCCTAGCATAGCCTTTTGAGTGCGACCAGATTGTGGCCCGGCGCGGCCTTATTCCGCCGGGACCGGATGCGGGACGGCCTTGCCGCGCTTCATCCACTCCTCGAAGCCGCGAACGACGACGAAGAAGGACGGCACGAACAGCACCGCCAGGCAGGTCGAGGCCAGCATGCCGGTGAACACGGTAATGCCGATCGAGGCCCGTGCATTGGCGCCGGCACCGGTCGCCAGCACCAGCGGCAGCACGCCGAGGATGAAGGCGAACGACGTCATGAGAATCGGCCGGAAACGGGCGCGCGCCGCCTCCACCGCCGCCTCGGTCAGGTTCTTGCCGTTGTCGCGCAGTTCGCCGGCGAACTCGACGATGAGAATCGCGTTCTTCGCCGACAGCGCGATCAACAGCACGATGCCGATCTGGGTATAGAGGTTGTTCTCGATGCCGAGCGCCATCAGCGTCACCACCGGGCCGATCAGCGAGATCGGCACCGCGAGGATGACGGCGAGCGGCCGGTACCAGCTCTCGTATTGGCCGGCGAGCACCAGATAGACGAGCAGCAGTGCCATGGCGAAGACGTAGTACATCTGATTGCCGACCAGCTTCTCCTGGTACGACATGCCGGTCCATTCCATGACCGTGTTCGGCGGGAACGTCCGGCCGGCGATCTGATCCATCAGTCCCATGATCTCGCCGGTCGAGTGGCCGCGCGCCGGCAGCGTGATCACCGTCGCCGACGGATAGAGATTGTAGAGGCTGATCAGCGACGGCCCGCTCATCGGCTTGATGTCGATCAGCGTCGACAGCGGGATCATGCTGCCGGCATTGTTGCGCACCGAGATGTTGGCGAGGTCCTCGGTGCGCAGCCGGAATTGCGAATCCGCCTGCACCAGCACCTGGAAGGTGCGGCCGAAGCGCGTGAACTGGTTGACATAGGCCGAGCCGAGATAGCCGCCGAGCGCCGAGAACACCTGATCGACCGAGACGCCGACGGCCTGCGCCTTCACGCGATCGACGTCGACGAGATATTGCGGCACGCTGGCGCGGAACGACGAGATCGCCGTCTGGATGATCGACTGCGACGTCGCGTTGGCCATCAGAGTGTCGGTGATGCTCTGCAGCTTGACGTAATCGGTGCTGTTGTCGCGCAATTCGATCTGCGCCGTCGAGCCGGCGGCGTTGCCGATGCCCTGGATCGGCGGCGGCGGCAGAACGCGCACCGTCGCCTCCTCGATCGTCGACAGATCGCGGTTGAGCGCCTGATACATCGGCAACAGGCCGAGCTTCTTGCCGCGGACGGCCCAGTCCTTGAGGATGATGTAGGCGACACCGGACGATGACAGCGTCGAGTTGTTGTCGAGCGCCGACATGCCGGCAATGGTTACGACCTTGTCGACGCCCGGATTGCGGTGCGCGATCTCGTTGACCTTGTCCAGAACCGCCTGCGTGCGCGGCAGCGAGGCGCCGTCCGGCAACTGCACCATCGCCAGCATGTAGCCCTGGTCCTCGATCGGGATGAAGCCGGTCGGGATGCGCGAGAAGCCGAACAGAGTGACGCCGATCGTGGCCAGCGCGAAGACCATCACCGCGGCGGACCGGCCGACCAGATGCCGCATCAATGCGGCATAGCCGTTCTCGCACTTCTGATAGACCTTGTTGAAGCCGCGATAGAAGACGTTGCGCTTTTCCATCGGGACGGTCGGCCGCAGCCACAGCGCGCATTGCGTCGGTTTCAGCGTCACGGCGTTGATCGCCGAAATCAGCGCGGTCGCAGCGATCACCAGCGCGAATTGCGCGTACATCTGCCCGGTCAGGCCGGGCAGGAACGCCGCCGGCAGGAACACCGACAACAGGACGAGCGTGATGCCGATGATCGGCCCGAGCAGCAGCCGCATCGCCTCGATCGAGGCGTCGTGGCCGTTCATGCCGTGATCGATGTTATGCGCCGCGCCTTCCACCACGATGATGGCGTCGTCGACCACGATACCGATCGCCAGCACGATGGCAAACAGAGTGGCGAAGTTCACGGTGAAGCCCATCGCCGCCATCGCGGCGAAGGCGCCGATGATGGTCACAGGCACCGTGGTCGCCGGCACCAGCATGGCGCGCCAGTCCTGCAGGAACACCAGGATGACGATCAGCACCAGCACCGCCGCTTCGATCAACGTCTTGTAGACTTCGTCGATCGACGCCTTCACAAAGACTGTCGTGTCGAACGGAATGTCGTATTGCAAACCTTGTGGGAAGGTTTTGGCGAGATCGGTCATGCGCGCCTTGACCTCGCCGGCGACGTCGAGCGCGTTGGCGCCGGGCGACAGGAACACGGCGATGCCGGCCGCGGCCTTGTTGTCGAGCTTGAAGATCTGGCCGTAGGTCTGGCCGCCGAGTTCGACCCGGCCAATGTCGCTGATGCGCGTGATCTGGCCAGTCGGCCCGGTCTTGACGATGACGTCGGAGAATTCGCTGGTGTCGTTCAAGCGGCCGACGACATTGAGCGTGTACTGGAACGGCACCGTGTCCGGCCCGGGCGGCGCGCCAATCTGGCCGGCGGTAACCTGGCTGTTCTGTGACTGCAACGCGTTGACGACGTCGCTGACGTTGAGACCGCGCGCCTTCATCTTCAGGGGATCGAGCCAGATGCGCATGGCGTATTGGCCGGCGCCGAACACGCTGACATTGCCGACGCCCGGCAGCCGCGCGATCTCGTCCTTCAGGCTGATGGTGGCGTAGTTCGACAGGAACAGGCTGTCCTGCTTCGGATCGGTCGAGGTCAGCGTCACGATCTGCAGGATCGAGGTCGACTTCTTCTGCACCACGACGCCCTGGGACTGCACGGCGGTCGGCAGCGAGGCGAGCGCGGTAGAGACGCGATTTTGCACCAGCACCTGCGCGAAATTCAGATCGGTACCGATCTTGAAGGTGACGGTGAGGTTATAGGAGCCGTCGGAGGCGGCGTAGGACTGCATGTAGATCATGCCGTCGACGCCGTTGACCTGCTGCTCGATCGGCAGCGCCACGGTCTCGATCACCGTCCGGGCGCTGGCGCCCGGGTAACGCGTCGTCACCGACACGGTCGGCGGCACCACGTCCGGATATTGCGCCACCGGCAATTTCAAGAGCGCCACCGCGCCGATCACGATCATCAGGATGGCGATGACGTTGGCGAGAACCGGACGCTCGATGAAGAATTTGGAGATCATCGCCGGGCCCTCGTTACGAGGACTTCGCCGGCGTCGCCGCCGTCTGCGGATCGACCTTCTGGCCCGGCACCGCGCGCAGCATGCCGTTGACGATGACGCGGTCGCCGGCGGCAACGCCCTTGTCGATCACCTGCAGCGTGCCGTCGAGCGGGCCAAGCTCGACGCGGCGCTGTTCGACCACATTGTCCTTGTTGACGACGAGCAGATAGCGCCCGCTCTGGTCGGTGCCGAGCGCGACGTCCGGCACCAGCAGTTCGTCCTTCGGCGGCCCGAGCGGCACGCGCACCCGCACGAACAGGCCGGGCAACAAGACGTTCTTCGGATTGTCGAGGATGGCGCGGGCGGCGAGCGTGCCGGTCGAGGCATCGACCGTCGGCGCGCCGTAATCGAGGGTGCCTTTGTGCGGATAACCGGTGTCGGTCTGCAGCGCGACTTCGACCGGCACTTTCTTGAGATCCGCCGGCGTCAACCCGCGCTCCGCGATCATGGCGCGGATGCGCAGTAATTCCTGTTCGCCGATGGTGAAGTTCACGTAGACCGGATCGGTCGAAACGATCGAGGCAAGCGGATTGCCGGTGCCCGACACATAGGCGCCGACCGACACCTTGCGCGCGCTGACGATGCCGTCGAACGGCGCGGTCACTTGCGTATAGGCCAGATCGTTCTCGGCCAGCTTGGTCGAGGCGATCGCCTGGTTGAGGCTGGCCTGGGCGCTGTCCCGCGTCGCCACGGCGTTATCCAGCGTCGACTTCGACGCCGAGCCGCTCGGCACCAGTTCGGCCTGGCGCTGATAATCGGCTTGCGCCTTCACCAGCGTAGCACGGGCGTTGTCCTCGGCCGCTTTGGCCTGCTGAACCTTGAGCTCGTAGGGCTTCTGTTCGATGACGAACAGCACCTGGCCCTTCTTGACCGAGTCGCCGTCGTTGTAACTGTTCGTCTGGACGAAACCGGCGACGCGGGCGACGAGATCGGCCGTGTTGACGGCGGCCACGTTGCCGGTCGATTCCAGATAGCGGGTCACCGGTTTGGAGACCGGCGCAGCGACCGTCACCTTGGGCGGCGGCGGCGCGACATAGGTGTTTTTTTCACCGCAGGCCGCCAGCAGCGTTGCCGAGGCCAGCGCAGCCGCTCGGGCCAGCCCGCGCAGGCGCGTCCACCGATCCGTCATCGCCAGCCCCCAAAGAATAGCGGGGCCGGTGATGATGCACGCCAGCCCCCGATACCGCGTCAGAATTGCTCAGCGCGGCAGGGCTGACAAGCTGGAAATATTTGATCGGATTTCGTCGATGCGTCGCACGCCGGCGCCTCAGATAGCGCCGGCGCTATGTGACGCGGATCACGAGCCGGCGTTGAGCACCGTCACCGCGCGGCGGTTCTGCGACCAGCACGAGATGTCGTTACACACCGCGACCGGGCGCTCCTTGCCGTAAGAGATGGTGCGCATGCGGTTGGCGGCGATGCCGTGCTGGACCAGATAATCGCGCACGTTCTGGGCGCGGCGGGCGCCGAGCGCGATGTTGTATTCGCGGGTACCGCGCTCGTCGGCGTGACCTTCGATTGTGAAGGTGTACTGGCTATAGCGGCTCAGCCACTGCACCTGCTTGTCGAGGGTCTCACGCGCGGTCGGCGACAGGTCGGTCTGGTCGGTGTCGAAGAAGACTCGGTCGCCGACATTGACCACGAAGTCCTGCTGGCTGCCCGGCGTCGAGGCCGAACCGGCGCCGCCATTGGCGCCGTCGGTGGCATTCTGGTTGGCGCAGGCCGAAATGGCCAAACCCAGCGCAAGGACGGCGGCCAGACGAGCGCCGCGAAGAAGCTTTCCGATCTCAGTCATACCCAACACTCCCTACGCGCAATGCGCGGTGCGCGGCGGCCCCACCGATCCGGGAGCGCGCGCGTTCAGCCTCTCGTGTACCAGCGCGGTGGTTAAGCGAACCTTCCATCAACCTTGATGGAACATTGCCGAGGTCGTGAAAAACCGCCACGCCGGGTTAAACCGTCGGTCATGGTTAAGACCCGGTGAATATGGCGCTCTGACGGCCAAAGCCGGCCTTGCCCCACATTCCAGGCGACGTGATGCCCGAACGGCACGCCCGCCCGCCCTTCGCTGACGACTTGGCGGACGGGTATTTACGACAGCAGCGGCGACCAGGCCGGATCGGACGCCAGCGACGGCGTCGGCTCCTTCTGTTCGTTACGGCCGGTGATGTCGATCGTGAACAGGTTCGGCCCCTGGCCGAGATCGCGGAAGAACATGATAACGCGGCCGTTCGGCGCGAAGGTCGGGCCCTCGTTGTGGAAGCCCGAGGTCAGCAAGCGCTCGCCCGAACCATCCGGCTTGATGATGCCGATAGAGAACTGGCCGCGCGCCTGGCCGGTGAAGGCGATGAAGTCGCCGCGCGGCGACCACACCGGAGTCGAATGGCTGCCCTCGCCGAACGAGATGCGCTGCGCCTGGCCGCCGCTCGCCGCCATCACATAGATCTGCGGCGAGCCGCCGCGATCGCTTTCGAAACAGATATAGCGGCCGTCCGGTGAATAGCACGGCGCCGTGTCGATCGCCGGCGTGTCGGTGAGCCGCGTCGTCTGCTTCGAGCGCAGGTCCATCGTGAACAGGTTCGAGTTGGCGCCCTGCTGCAAGCTCATGATGACGCGCTGGCCGTCGGGCGAGAACCGCGGCGCAAAGGTCATGCCGGGGAAATTACCGACGATCTCGCGCTGGCCGGTTTCGATGTTGAGTAGATAGACGCGCGGATCGCCCTGTCCGTAGGACATGTAGGTAATCTCTTGCGTGGTCGGGTTGAAGCGCGGCGTCAGCACCAGATCGTCGCCGCGCGTCAGGTAGCGCACGCCGGCGCCGTCCTGGTCCATGATGGCGAGCCGCTTGATGCGGCGCTGCGCCGGACCGGTTTCGTCGACGAACACGATGCGGCTGTCGAAGTAACCCTTCTCGCCGGTGAGGCGTTCGTAGATCGCGTCCGAGATGATGTGCGCGATGCGCCGCCAGTTGTCCGGCGTGGTGAAATACTGTTTGCCGTCGAGTTGCTGCCCGGCGAACACGTCCCACAGGCGGAATTCGGCCTTGAGGCGACCGTCGCCCTGCCGGGTGAGGCGGCCGGTGACGAGCGCCTGGGCGTTGATGACGCGCCAGTCGGCAAAGCGCGGGATGGCATCCGAGTTGGTGATCTTCTCGGTGAAGGCCGCCGGATTGATCGGCGCGAACAGGCCGGAGCGCTGCAAATTGTTGGTGATGATGCCGGTGACGTTGCGCGCGGTCTCGGCTTCCGCCGGCGAGCCGGCGAGGAAATCCGGCAGCGCGATCGGCATCGGCTGCACGTTGCCCGACGTGACCTCGAGCCGCAACACGGCGCCGGCCTGACGCGGCGTCAGCGCCGACAGAGCGCCGATCCCGGCGCCCGCCACGAGGGTCCGGCGCGTGACGCCGGGCGAATGACAAATATCGGCAGCTTTAAACATTCAATTCGCTCGCGATAGGAACGGCCGCTCGGCCGTGTGAATATGGGAAGGCCTCAATTGAACATCTTGCTCGCATCGAACTCGATTTCGACGTCTTTCCAGCTGTCGTAATGCTCCGGCCGAAGCATGGTGTAAGGCTGGCATTGCAGGATAGCGCGCCGTCCGCTGTCGGCGTAAGCGGGCCCGAACGGCGAACTCGTACCCTCGATCGTGTCGGGGCCGCGTTCGACGGTGCCATCGCGCCGGAACATGATACGAAAGACGACGCGTAGATTGCCAGCGTCACGCGCACCGACCGGCACGGTCCAGCACGATTCGACGCGGCGGCGGAACGCGTCGATCTCCGATTGCGTCAGCTTGGCCGCGGCGCCGGTGGCGGTGCCGAGGTGGGCGTCCTTGTTGATCTCGGCGCCGGTCATGGACGCGCGCGTCGGATCGCGCTTGTCGAGCAGCGCGGCGATCTTGGTCGGGTCGAATTTCTCTTCGGGCTTCTTCGGCCGCGGCGGCCGCTTCGGCGGCATCGGCTGCGGCTCGGCCTTGGCTTCCGGCTTCGGCTTGTCGTCCTTGATCTTGTCGGCGATCTGGTCCGGCTTCTTTTCCGGCGGCGGCGGCTCGGGGGCCGCCTCCTTGTTGTTCACGACGGTGCGCTTGTCGTTGATCGTCGGCTTCAATTCTTCAACCGGCTTCGGCGGCGGATCGGCGATCTTCTCGACGACCGGCTTCGGCTTTTCGGCCGGCTTCTTGGCGTCCTTGACGCCCTTGGTGATCTCGGAGAATTCCTTGTCGCTGATGATGTCGACCGGCAGCGATTCAGGCGGCGTGACCTCGAAGGCCTTGCTGTTGAAGGACAGCGTCGCCCAGCCCAGCACGGCGATGTGCAGGGCGGTCGAGATCACCGATGCCGTCCTCATCTGCATCGTCTATTTGCCGCCACCCTGTTCGAATTCGGTGACCAGCGCGACGCGGTGGAAGCCGGCGGCCGACAGGCGGCCCATGACCGACATCATCGACCCGTAATTGGCGTTCTTGTCGCCGCGCACATAGACGCGGGCGTCCTTGCCGCCGCGCGCTTCGGCGACGGCTTCGAGCTTCGGCACCAGCTTGTCGAGGTCGATTTCTTCGTTCTGCAGATAGACCTTGCCCTTGTCGTTGACGGACAGCGTCAGCGGCTCGCGGTCCTGGTCGAGGCTCTTGGCCTGGGTCTGCGGCAGGTCGATCGGCACGCCGACGGTTAGAAGCGGCGCCGACACCATGAAGATGATGAGCAGCACCAGCATCACGTCGACCATCGGCGTGACGTTGATTTCGGCCATCACCGCGCGGCGGCGGTGGCGCCCCCTGCCGCCGTTCGGCGTAGCGAAATTCGATGCAGCCATCGCCTAGGTCCCCTGATACGCGATGCAGGCCCTCAAGCCCCCGGACGGCCCGCGATCCGCGTCTTGTCGCCGGTCTTCAGTTGCCGCCGCGCTCGTCGATCTGACGCGACAGAATGGCCGAGAATTCGTCGGCGAAGCCTTCCAGACGCTGGGCCTGTTTATTCACTTCGCTGGCGAACTTGTTATAGAAAATCGTCGCCGGTATGGCGGCGATGAGGCCGATTGCGGTCGCCATCAGCGCCTCGGCGATGCCGGGGGCGACGACGGCGAGCGAGGTATTCTTCGACGCCGCGATCGACTGGAAGCTGGTCATGATGCCGACCACGGTGCCGAACAGGCCGATGAACGGGCCGGCCGAGCCGATGGTTGCCAGCACCAGCAGGCGCTTTTCCAGCCGCTCCACTTCGCGGGCGATGGTCACCTGCATGACCTTGTCGATGCGCATTTGCAGGCCGGCGAATGATCGCGGCGCGCCTTCGAAGCTGCGCTTCCATTCGCGCATCGCCGCGACGAACAGCGCGCCCATGGAATGGTTCGGCTTCGACGACAGCGTGCGGTAGAGTTCCTCGAGCGACTGGCCCGACCAGAAAGCCGCCTCGAAATGGTCCATGGCGCGCCGCGTGCGGGCGTAGAGCACGGTCTTGTCGATGACGATCGCCCACAGCCAGACCGAACTGGCGAGCAGCCCGACCATGACCAGCTTGACGAGCCAGCTGGCGTGCCAGAACAAGGTCCACAGCGACAGGTCGGAACTGACGATCGAGGGCAGCGACTGTGCCACACTGGCAGCATTCATGAGGCACGTCCTTCAGGTATCGCGAACCGTGCGTGGGTCCGGCCCGGTGCAGAGTTAATCAATGGCGCGGCTTAACAGGCGGAATCCCCGTCAAACTTGACCAAATGAGGGCATTCGCGGCCGAGAACGCGAGGTCTCCGGCCGGTCTCAGGGCCCCCTTAGACAGCGCTGATTATGGTTAAGGATTGGTTAGTGGATGGCTCTAGCGCGGATGGCGCGCCGAGCGCAATCCAAGCCGTAGCCGTCATAAATGACAAAATAGAAAGCCGCCCGCCTCGGGGAGAGAGCGGACGGCTTGGCACAACGCAGATGGGTTGGGGGACTTAAGCTAGCGCACGATCTGACCCGAAAACCGGTATGCAGTTTTCGGGATCATGCCCTAGTTCTGCGCGGGGCTCTCGGAGGACGGGCGGTTGCGCCGCTCCGCCATGAAGGCATCGAACTCGGTCTTGTCCTTGGCAAAGCGCAGCCGCTCCAGGAACGCCTTGAACTCGCGCTGCTCGTCCTCGAGACGCTTCAGCGTCTCGCTGCGATATTCATCGAAGGCGGCGTTGCCGCTCGACGGCTGATGGCCCCAAGATCCCCCGCCAAATGGCGAGCCGCCGCCGAAACCGAAACCGCCGCCGGAGGCGTTGCCGCCGCCCATCTTGGCGCGCATCCAGTCCATCTTCTGTTGCAGACGATCCATCTTATGCTGCCAGCGATCGTGGCCGCGATAACCGCATCCCATTCTTCCGCTCCCGATTGTGAAGGCCAGAATTGCGAGACCCAGGGGCCACCAGGCCATGAACCCCAACACAGTCAGGGCAATCCAGGCGGGCTTGCCGAATTCGTCGAGCTTCGCGGTGATAGGCATCGTCGGCCTCGCTCACGTGTGAATGTAAATAACATTTACATTGATAAGGATGTCAAAGCGGAATGTCAACACCCTTTACATCGTGAGTTTTGAGGTAGGACGCCGCGCCGGGATTGCGAGGGGGCGCGACGCTTTAAAGCGCGCTTTCCCGGAGATCGTCGTCTCGCCCGGCCTTTGCTGTCCGCCTATGCATGCTGATGCGCGGCAGGCTGACCTCGATCCAATCCGCCAGCGCCCTCACCTTCTCCGCCGCCTCGCGGCCGAGCGGGGTCAAACTATACTCTACATGCGGCGGCACGACCTGATACGCGACGCGCGCCACCATGCCGTCGGCCTCCAGTTGCTGCAGCGTCTGCGCCAGCATGCGTTCGCTGACGCCGCCGATCGTGCGCCGCAGTTCGCTGAACCGGTGCATGCGCCGTTCCAGCGCGATCACGACCAACACGCCCCAACGACTGGTCAGATGCTTGAGAACGTCGCGCGACGGGCAATTCGCGGCGAGAACATTGCCGCGCATCAGCTGCTCGGACAGCGGCACCGGCGCGTCCAGATCAAAATTCTCATGACCTGCCATTGGCTTAACTCTCTTATCCCGGCTCGCGCAGATTTCCTACACTTACATTCTTGTATGTACTTACTAAAAATAATCAAGGCCTCTATCTCGATGCCATCGAAACCGCACCAGGAGATTGAGTCCCATGACTATCGGAATCACCGGCGCGACCGGCCAGCTCGGCCGTCTCGTCGTCGCCCAGCTCAAGGCCAAGGTGGCGGCGAGCGAGCTCGTCGCCCTCGTCCGTTCACCGGCCAAGGCCGCCGATCTCGGCATCGCCGCGCGCGAAGCCGACTACAGCAAGCCGGCGACGCTCGAGGCCGCGCTCAAGGGCATCGATACAGTGCTGCTGATCTCGTCGAGCGAGGTCGGCCAGCGCGAGGCGCAGCACAAGGCGATCATCGACGCCGCGAAGAAAGCCGGCGTGAAGCGCATCGTCTACACCAGCATCCTGCATGCGGATTCGTCCGCTCTCGATCTCGCCGTCGAACACCGCGCCACCGAAGCCGCGATCAAGGCGTCCGGCATGGCCTACACCTTTCTGCGCAACGGCTGGTACATCGAGAACTACGCGGCCGGCATCCAGGGCGCGGTCGCGGGCGGTGCGCTCTATGGCGCCGCCGGCAACGGCAAGATCTCGGCGGCGGCGCGCGCGGATTATGCGGCGGCCGCGGTCGCTGTGCTGACCACGCCGGGTCATGACGGCAAGACTTACGAACTCGCCGGCGACACGCCGTTCACGCTCACCGAACTCGCCGCGGAAATCTCCCGCCAGACCGGCAAGACCATTCCCTATACGAATGTCGCGATCGCCGATTACGCGGCGGGGCTGGCCAGCCACGGCGTGCCGGAAGGCTTCGCCAAGATGATCGCCGGCTGGGAAGCGCCGATTTCGCAAGGCGCGCTGTTTGACGACAGCCACACTTTGTCGAAGCTGATCGGCCGGCCGACGACGCCGCTTGCCGACGCGGTCAAGGTGATCCTGAAAGGCTGACGCCTCGTTAGCGCGTGAGGCCGAGGCCGCGCAGATAGATCAGCACCTCGGCCTCGAGCAGTTCGTCGGGCGCCATCGGTAATGTGCGCCGCGCCCGGTCGCCCCGACCGAACAACGAGGCGATGCCATGCGTCATCGACCAGATGTGCAACGCCACCATTAAAGCCGGCGGCCGCTCGGCCGCCGGCATCGGCGCCACCAGCCGCTCCGTCGCGCCACGAATGACTGCAAAGGCATTCTCAGCGGCGGCGCGCAGTTGCGGATCGGCGTCGACCGGCACGCCGGCTTCGAACATCGCCGAGTAGTAAGCCGGCTTGTCCCGGGCGAAATCGAGATAGGCCTTGCCGAGCCGGTTGAGCGTGGTCGTCGGATCGGGCTTGCCATCGTCCCAGGCGGCCTCGAGCGCGGCGGTGAACAACTCGAAGCCGCGCCGCGCCACGTCGGCGATCAATTCCTCGCGGCTCTTGAAATGGCGGTAGGGCGCGGCCGGCGACACGCCGGCCCAGCGCGCCGCGTCGGCGAAGGTGAAGCCGGCCGGGCCTTTCTCGGCGATCAGCTCGAGCGCGGCGCGGACCAGCGCCTCCTTGAGATTGCCGTGGTGGTAACCGCGCGGCCCCTCGCCGCCGCCGGATGGGCCATCGCGGTCGTGTTTGGTCCACCTCATGCGCGGAAAACCCTCATGTGAAGGGCCTTTACATGAATCGGGTGCAGGCGTCGATGGGGCCAGCACCCCGACGATTGTGTAAGAGCGATATACAACCTAATGTTGCCGCCATGACCGCCCTCGCCCGCCGCCTCGATCCCATCGACCTGCCGGACAGTGCCGAGACCGGCAGCCTCGGCGTGCGGCATCTCAGACGTTATTGGGCGCGGATGCAGGCGGCGCGCCAGGGTGTGGCGCCGCCGCGCCAGCCCAAGGACCGCCAGCGCGACACCCTCGTCGTCCACGGCCTCGGCATCGGCCTCGAGCAGGCGGCGCAATATCTCGGCACGGCACCCAGCTTCACCGACCTCGAACGCTGGATCGTGGCGACGACCGGCGGTATCCCGCCGGAGCGCGTCGCGCGGCTCAACGCGGCGCTCGCCGGCGAGGCGCCGCCCGCCGCGACACGGGCGTGGCTCGCGACGATCGACGCCACGCCGCCGGTGTTGAGCGATGACGATCTCGCGCATTGGCGCGAGCACGGCTACGTCGTCGTGCACGAGGCCGTTCCGTCGGAAGCACGCGACGCCGCGGCGCAGGCGCTGTGGTATCACCTCGGCGCCCGCGCCGACGATCCCGACAGTTGGTATGTCGGCAACGACCACGGCATCATGGTGCAATATTTCCAGCACCCCGCATTCGAAGCGAACCGGTACGCCCCGCGCCTGCACAAGGCTTTCGCGCAAATGCACGGCACATCCGATCTGTGGGCGACGACCGATCGCGTCGGCTTCAACGTGCCGGAGCAGCGCGGCTTTGAATTCCGCGGACCGCACCTGCACTGGGATGTCAGCCTGAAGCAGCCGATCCCGTTCGGCACGCAAGGCATTCTCTATCTCACCGACACGCCGCCCGAGCAGGGCGCGTTCACCTTGGTGCCGGGCTTCCAGCGCTGGGGCGCCGAATGGCTGTCGTCATTGCCGCCGGGTGCCGATGCGCGTCGCCAGGATCTCCATGCGCTGGGTTCGATGGCGATCGGCGGCCGCGCCGGCGATCTCATCATCTGGCATCACGCGTTGCCGCACGGCGCCAGCCCGAACCGCGGCGTGCGGCCGCGGCTGGTGCAATACATCAACATGTTCGCCGCCGATTACGACGAACAGGAGGAGTGGGTTTAGGTGCGGCCGCGCGTCTGCAGCGGCAGCGCATCGAACAAAGTCGGCCCGCCGGGCTGCGCGCCTTCGATGGTGAGCAGCTTGAGCTTGGTGACGACGCCGCCGGGGGCCGAGAAGCCGCCCGTTTTCGCGCCATTGCGATCGCTCGCCGCCATGACGCGATGGCACGGCATCACCACCGGACACGGATTCTGCCCCATCGCCTGACCGACGGCGCGCGCCAAAGTCTTGTCGCCGAGCCGTTCGGCGACCTCGCCATAGGTCAGCGTCTCTCCTGGCGGGATCTGCCGCACAATTTTATAAACACGGGCATTGAACTCCGGCGTACCGCTGTCGTCGATGACGATGTCGGCGAGGTCGCGCTTCTCGCCGTTGAGCAGCGCGACGATGCCTTGGATTGCCTGTCGTGCCGCGTCATCCGGCGCGCGCTCGACCGCATCGGGGAAGCGCCTGCGCATCCGCGCGCGGGTCGCATCCACGTTCGCTTCCGGCAATTGCACGCCGATCAGACCCTGCGCATGCCAGGCGATGGCGCAGGTTCCGATCGCGGTGTCGAACAGGGTGAAGGCTTGCTCGCTCATGATGAGAAGCTAGCACGCGCGGCAAACGCGCGCCGCCCGATTTCTGATTATCCCACGCGCTTTGGAACACGTTCGGCCATACGCTTGAGCGCGCGCGAGAAAATCTTGTGATCGTCGGCGGCGCGCGCCAGTACCAGCGCGCCCTGCATGCCGGCGAGAATGTCCTCCGACAATTCCATCGCCTCGGCGCGCGCCTGGCCTGCCCGCCGCAAAGCCTGCGCCAGCGCCTCGCGCCAGCGGTCGAAATAGCCCTGCACGGCGTCGGTGAATTCGTCGCGTGCGGCCCCCAGCGCGAACACACCGACCAGACAGACGCGCCGCCCGGAGCGAAAGTAATCGTCGGTGGCCCTGAACATGTGCGCGATGCCGGCGTGCGGCTCGGCGCTGTCGCGCAAAGGCGCGAACACCTCGCGTTCGAACCATTGGTCGATTTCGGTCAGCACCTCGGCGGCCATCTGCTGTTTTCCACCGGGGAACAGGTGATAGAGGCTGCCTTTGCCGAGGCCGGTCGCCGCGGTGATCAGCGTCAGGCTGGCGCCTTCATAGCCATAGGTGCGGAACACCTCGCCGAGCTTGGGCAGCAGCGCGGCGCGCGGCGAGGTATCGGTCTTCTGCGCGCGTTTCAGAACGGCTCTCCCGAAAGCCCCGGCACGTCGGCCGGACGCGGCCCCGGCGCCGGCCACAGGAAACGGCGGTCGCTTGCCGCGATGTCGATGTCATTGATGCTGGCCTCGCGACGCGCCATCAGGCCCTCGGCGTCGAACTCCCACTGCTCGTTGCCGTAGGAGCGATGCCACCCACCGCCGGCGTCATGCCATTCGTACTGGAAGCGCACGGCGATTCGGTTGCCGTCGAAGGCCCAAAGATCCTTGATCAGGCGATATTCATTCTCCTTCGCCCATTTGCGCGTGAGGAAGTCGACGATGGCCGGGCGGCCGGAGAAGAACTCGCCGCGATTGCGCCAGGTCGAATCCGGCGTGTAGGCGAGCGACACGCGCTCAGGATCGCGGCTGTTCCAGGCGTCCTCCGCCATGCGCACCTTCTGGCGCGCGGTCTCGAGCGTGAATGGCGGAAAGGGCGGACGTGACATGGCGAGAACTCCGTTTTGAACCCAGGGAGCCCTCGCCTGTACCGATCGGTACAAAGAATTGTCAAGCCGATTTCTCCCGCTCGTCCCTGCGAAGGCGGGGACCCAGGAGCCAAGGACCGGATTTTCAGATGCGGCCTCTGGATTCCCGCTTTCGCGGGAATGAACGGAGATTGTTTTATCGCCGCAGCATCAACTCAGGCGCTCGCCCCGCCGGCTTCCTGATCGGCTCTCATGGCGATGCGCAATGGCTTCGGGATCGGCTTGGCGCGGCCGCCGGAGACGAAGGCGACCTGCACGTCGGCTTCGACCAGCAGTTCGTCACCGCGCTTGACCTGCTGATGCAGCGTGATCGAGGCGCCCCTCACTTCCTTGGGCCGCGTATAGAGATCGAGCAGGTCGTCCATCTTGGCCGGCCGCCTGAAGTCGATCTTCATCTGCCGCACCACGAAGGCAAAGCCCGGCGCTTCCTTCTCGGTCTCCTCGAAAAGCGCGCGATGGTCGGCCCCGAGCAGGCGCAGGTAGTTGGTACGGCCGCGCTCCATGAAGCGCAGATAGCTGGCGTGATAGACGACGCCGGAGAAATCGGTGTCCTCATAGTACACGCGGATCTGCTGGTGATGCAGGCCGTCGGTGACGGTGCCGTCGATGCCGCTCATGAGTGGTCCGATCCGCTGGAGGCGCGGGTTGATCCGCGCGCCGCGACGAAAAGCCAATTCGCGGGGTCGTGACAAGTCTTTTGAGCTGCGCCGACAGTTTGCCGTCCCCGGCGCCGATTCAAGTTGACGCCACTCCATGCAGCATCTTAAAGTTGTATCATTAATTTTTACAACAATTGGGAGTATATCATGCTGCGCCGAGCGACGGTCCGGATACGAATCCTTGCGTTACTGGCCTTTGCGCTGATCGCGGCGGCATTCGTGCCGGGCCGCCCGGCGGCGGCGCAGTCGATACCCGCCTATGCCTGCGTCCAGAACGTCGCCAACGGCCAGTATCTGACGCAGTTCGCGCTGACGATGACCGCCTTTTGCAAGGGAACCGACGTCTTCGCGATGCTGGCGCAATCGAACGGCGGCTACTGCATCCAGAATACCAACTCGAAGGAGTATCTGACGAGCCGCGCCTCGAAGATGTCCAAGACCTGCGACTCCAACGATCAGTACTGGAATCTGACGACCAAGAACTTCTCGGGCGCCACGGTCTATTGCATCCAGAACCGCGGCAACAACGAATACCTGACCAACAAGGCGAGCGAACTGTCGGCGACCTGCGACAGCGACAAGCAATATTGGTTCGTCAACGACCCCGGCATGAAGTGCATCCAGAACGTCGGCAGCAAGGAATATCTCTTCAAGAACGCGACCTCGATGGCGACGAAATGCGACGCCAATTCGGAGATATGGCTGGTCACGCCCTATGGAACCACCGGCTTCTATTGCATCCAGAACATCCACACGCAGGAATACCTCACCAAACGCGCCACGCAGATGAGCGGTTCCTGCGGCAACGATCAGCGATGGGCCTTGTCTGGCTCCTGGAGTTCGGGCGCCATGGCCAGCACCTGCGTGCAGAACGTCTCGTCGAGCGAATATCTGACGAAGAAAGCCTCGAGCATGGCGAGCAAATGCGACAGCAATGACCAGCGCTGGAACATTACCGTCGCGCCCTACGGCAACATCCAGCCCTGAGGTTATTCGTCGTCCTCGGCCGCGAACAAGCCGAACTGGCTCGGGTCGCGCTTGGGCTCGGCCATGCCGAGATGCTTGAACGCCGCGCCGGTCAATAACCGGCCGCGCGGCGTGCGCTGGATAAAGCCCTTCTGGATCAGATAGGGCTCGATGATGTCCTCGATGGCGTCGCGTGGCTCCGACAGCGCCGCGGCGATGGTCTCGACGCCGACTGGGCCGCCGGCATAATTCTCGGCGATCATCCTAAGATAACGCCGATCCATGGCGTCGAGGCCCGAGCCATCGACTTCGAGCGCCGACAGCGCGCGATCGGCGGTGGCGCGATCGACCGCCTTGTCACCGTCGACATGGGCGAAGTCGCGGACACGGCGCAGCAGCCGCCCGGCGATACGCGGTGTGCCGCGCGCGCGCTTGGCGATTTCGTTGGCGCCGTCCGGCGTCATGGCTAAGCCGAGCACGCGGGCGCCGCGCGCCACGATCTGCTCGAGTTCGGCTTCGGTGTAAAAATTGAGACGGATGGGAATGCCGAAGCGGTCGCGCAACGGATTGGTGAGCAGCCCCGCGCGCGTCGTCGCGCCGACCAAAGTGAACGGCGCCAGATCGATTTTCACCGAGCGCGCCGCCGGGCCCTCGCCGATGATGAGGTCGAGCTGGAAGTCCTCCATCGCCGGATAGAGGATTTCCTCGACATGCGGATTGAGGCGATGGATCTCGTCGATGAACAAGACGTCGCGCGGCTCGAGATTGGTCAGCAGCGCGGCGAGGTCGCCTGCCTTGGCGATCACCGGGCCGGAGGTGGCGCGGAAATTAACGCCAAGTTCGCGCGCCACGATCTGCGCCAAGGTCGTCTTGCCGAGGCCGGGCGGGCCGACGAACAGCACATGGTCCAGTGCTTCACCCCTCGCGCGGGCCGCCTCGATGAACACCGAGAGATTGGCGCGTGCTTTTTCCTGGCCGACGAATTCGGCGAGCCGCAGCGGCCGGATCGACGAGTCGAAATCGTCGTCGCGCTTGTCCGGTGTGACGAGGCGCTTGGGGGTGGAGCTCACGTCATCCCCCGGCGATATTTGTTCGGCAGCAATTCGCCGATGGTCGTCACCGTCGGGCCCTGCTTGCCATTGGGAACGATGACGCGCGCTTTGGCGTCGTAATCGTGGATCAGTTCGCGGCAGGCGCCGCACGGCGACACCACGGCGATGTCGCCCGGCTCGCCGGGTTTCGGGTGACGCACGGCGACGATGGTCTCGATGCCCTGATCGCCCTTGTCGGTCAGCGCGGTGCCGATCGCCACCGCCTCGGCGCAAACCGCGCCGCGGCCGACATAGGCATCGAGATTGACGCCGACGACGAGGCGGCCGTCGCGCGTGCGTACCGCCGCACCGACCTCCTGCCAGTCGTTGCGATACCGGCTCTTGATCGCTTTCGTAGCAGCGTCGATCAACTCTTTGTCTTTGTCGGTCAGTTCCATCTCAACATCTTATCATTTGGCGAGCTCTTTGAGCCCCTGCCGGATCAGCGCCGCCGTCTCGGCACCCTCGCCCAGCGCCCGCGACGCCGCGGCGATCGCGGTCGCCGCCTGCGGCTGGCCGTAGCCGAGATTGACCAAAGCCGACACCGCATCGAGCACCGGCTTCGGCGCACGCCGCTCGTCCACCGCGCCGGCCATCTGCGCCGCGCCGAAATCGACATCGGCGAAAGCCGGCACCTTGTCTTTCAATTCCGACACAATGCGCTCGGCCACCTTGTTACCGACGCCGGGCGTGCGCGCCACCGAAGCCTTGTCGCGCATGGCGATGGCATTGGCGAGTTCGTTGACCTTCAAGGTCGACAGCACCGACAAGGCCACCTTGGCGCCGACGCCCTGCACCGTCTGCAACAGCCGGAACCATTCGCGCTCGGCGTCGGTGACGAAGCCGAACAGCTTGATCTGGTCCTCGCGCACATAGGTTTCAATCGACAAGGTCGCCGCCTCGCCCGGCGCCGGCAGCGCAGTGAGCGTACGCGCCGCGCAATGCACCTGATAGCCGACGCCGCCCACATCGAGGATGACGTAATCCTCGCCGTAACTATCGATGATGCCTTTGAGCTTGCCGATCATCGCGCAACGGCCTTCATTTGCACTTTCAACACAACACTGGCGCGGTGATGCGCGTGACAGATGGCGATAGCGAGCGCATCTGCGGCATCCTCGCTCTGCGGGTCGGCCTTCGGTAGCAGCACGCCGATCATCAGCCGGATCTGCGCCTTCTCGGCATGGCCGGCGCCGACCACGGTCTTCTTGATCAGGTTCGGCGCGTATTCGGCGACCGTGAGCCCGGCGCGCGCCGGCACCAGCATGGCGATGCCGCGGGCCTGGCCGAGCTTCAGCGTCGATGCGCCATTGGCGTTGACGAAGGTCTGCTCCACCGCGGCCTCCTGCGGCGAATAGCGCTCGATCACCGCAGCGAGCCCGTCATGCAGCGCCACCAGGCGCGCGCCGAGATCGGCGCGTTCCGAGGTCTCGACCGAGCCGCAGGCGACATGGATCAGCCGGTTGCCGGCGCTCTCGATCAGCCCCCAGCCGGTGCGGCGGAGGCCCGGATCGATGCCGAGGATGCGAATCGCCTGGGTGGCCATGCCCCGTTGATACTCTGCGGGACGCCCGCATGCCAGAAAGTGGGTCCTCCCGGCGCCGCCGCCTGCTAGACAAGCCCACCTGCCGGGAATGCTTTCATGTCGGACCTGCCCCTCTGGCCGGCTGTCGCCGCCGCCACCGCCGAACCGCGTTTTTTCATTGCGCTCGCCGTCGCCATGGTCGCCGGCCTTGTGCGTGGCTTCGCCGGCTTTGGTTCGGCGTTGATCTATATGCCGCTGATCTCAGCGGTTTACAGCCCGCAGGTGGCGGCGCCATCGCTCTTGCTGTTCGACACGATCTGCTCGCTGCCCTTCGCCATCAAGGTGTGGGGAGATTCGACGCGGCGCGAAATCGTGCCGGTCTCGGTCGGCGGCGCGCTGTTCCTGCCGCTCGGCGTCGCCGCACTGGTCTATGTCGATATCCTGGTGCTGCGCTGGTTCATCGCCGGACTGGTGCTGGTCGCGCTCATCGCGCTGATCTCGGGCTGGCGCTATCACGGCAAACCGACGCTGGCCGCCTCCTTCGCCACCGGCGCCATGGCCGGCTTCGGCGCCGGCTCGGTGCAGATCGCGGCGCCGCCGCTTCTGGTGTTCTGGCTCGGCGGGCCGAATCGCGCGGCGACGGTGCGCGCCAACATCATGGTCTATTTCATTCTCGAAGGCTCGCTGGCGATCGTCGCCTACCTGTTCACCGGCCTGTTCGACCGCCAGGTGGTGACGCTCGCCATCCTGCTCGGCGTGCCGTTCGCCGCGGCCATGGCCGTCGGCGCGTATTTCTTCCACGGCAGCAGCGACGTCTTCTACCGCCGCCTCGCCTACGTCATCATCGCGATCTCGGGTATCGCCAGCCTGCCGCTGTTCGACGCGCTGCGCTAGCGCGCCGGATTCTAAAGCAGCGTGCCGCGCAGGATCACCAGCGCCACGGTGAAATAGATGACAAGGCCGGTGACGTCGACCAAAGTCGCGACGAATGGCGCCGACGCGCTCGCCGGGTCGAAGCCGAGCCGCTTGAGGATGAAGGGCAGCATCGAGCCGGCCATCGAGCCGAAGGTGACGATGCCGACCAGCGCCGCGCCAACGGTGAGCGCCACCAGCGGCCAGAACTGGCCGTAATCGTAAAGGCCGACATACTGCCACAGTGTGATGCGCGCCATGCCGATGAGACCGAGAATGGCCCCGAGCACGATGCCGGTCGGCAGTTCGCGCACCGCCACGCGCCACCAGTCGCGCAGGCGCAATTCCTGACGTGCCAGCGACTGAATCAGCAGAGAGGTCGCCTGCGAACCGGAATTGCCGCCCGAGCTCATGATCAGCGGCACGAACAGGGTCAGGACGATCGCCTTTTCCAGTTCCGACTCGAACGACTGCATCGCGCTCGCCGTGAGCATTTCGCTTAAGAAAAGCGCGCAAAGCCAGCCGGCGCGCTTCTTGATCATGGCGCCGAAGCCCATCTGCAGATACGGCTTGTCGATCGCCTCCATGCCGCCGAATTTCTGCACGTCCTCGCTGCCTTCCTGCAGGATGGCGTCGATGGCGTCGTCCACCGTGACGATGCCGAGCACGTGACCGAAATGATCGACCACCGGTACCGCCAGCAGGTCGTATTTGCGGAACAGCCGGCCGACTTCCTCGCGGTCGGTCTGGGGCGTCACCGTAATCGGCTTGTTGTCGCGCGCCGCCGACAGGATCGGCGCCGCCGGATCGGCCGAGATCAGCCGGCGCAGCGATACCATCTGCACGAGCCGCCGGCTCACCGGCTCGAGCACATAGATCGCGTAGACGGTCTCGCGGGTCCGCTCGACGTTGCGGATGTGTTCCAGCGTCTGGCCGACCGTGAAGGTCGACGGCACGGTGACGAACTCGGTCGTCATGAGACTGCCGGCGGTGTCTTCCGGATAGACCAGCAGGCGCTGGATCGCGGCGCGGCTCTCGTCGTCGAGCACCGAGAGGACCAGCGGCTTGGTCTCGTCCGGCAGCAGCCGGACGATGTCAGCGGCGCGGTCGGCCGACATGGCGTTGAGCAGCGCCCCGGCGGTCGGCGCCGGCAGCGAGGCGATGACCTCGGGCGCGGCGACGAATTCCGGCTGGTCGAGCACCTCGACCGCGCGTTCCAGCGGCAGCGCGGCCAGCACCTGCGAGGCCCGCTCCAGCTCGAGATTGTTCAGTGTTTCGGCGCTGTCGGCGACATGCTGCTTGAGCATGGCCTGCGCCAGGGCGGCGGGCGCGAGATCGGACTCGTGCAGATGGGTCGTGGTTTCCATAGCGCACCTTCAAGGACGGCCATCGTCGGCCGGCCGAGGTGCGTCACGCCTTACGCGCTAGAGCCTCGAACGCCGAGTGCAGGCCGATACTAGGGCCATCGTTGGGCATGGTTGTCGGGATCTCTGCGATTGAAGACAGGTTTGCGCGGCGATGCGTCACGCGCCCTTCCATTGGACGAGCGACGCGGAAGCGTCAAGGCAAATTCGGCGTAAAAAGAAAAGACGCGCGCTCTCAGGCGCTCATCTTCTGCATCAGCGCGTCGGACAATTCGAAGTTGGCGTAGACGTTCTGCACGTCGTCGCTTTCTTCCAGCGCCTCGACCAGCTTGACGATCTTCTCGCCGGCCTCGTCGTCGACCGCGACCGTGTTCTGCGGCTTCCACACCATGCCCGATTTGCGCGGCTCGCCGAACTTGGCTTCCAGCGCCTTGGTCACCTCGTTGAGGCTGTCGAGCTGGGTGACGATCTGGTGGCCGCTCTCGTCGGAAATCACGTCCTCGGCGCCGGCCTCGACGGCCGCTTCCAGCATGGCGTCGGCCGAGGCCTTGTCGGCGTCGTACTCGACCACGCCGATATGGTCGAACATGAACGACACCGCGCCGGTGGTGGCGAGGTTGCCGCCGGCCTTGGTGAAGATCGAGCGGACTTCGCCGGCGGTGCGGTTGGTGTTGTCGGTCAGGGTCTCGACGATGACGGCGACGCCGCCCGGGGCATAGCCCTCGTAGCGGATCTCCGAATAGTTCTCCTGGTCGGAGCCGGAGGCCTTCTTGATGGCACGCTCGATATTGTCCTTCGGCATGTTCTCGGCGCGGGCGGCGAGCACGGCCAGCCGCAGGCGCGGGTTGAAGGCCGGGTCCGGCAGGCCGAGCTTGGCCGCCACCGTGATTTCACGCGCCAGCTTACCGAACACCTTGGAGCGGACTTTGTCCTGCTTCCCCTTGCGGTGCATGATGTTCTTGAATTGGGAATGACCAGCCATGGCTCTTGATCTTGCGCGTTCTGAAAAGGTGGGAAGGGTGGGCGCTATATAGTCCGGCGGGCGGAGAAAATAAACTCCTCCCCGGCCGGCCGGGACGGCAGCACCGGGCTCACCCGCTGGGGGTTAAGAGGCCACCGCGACGTTGCGCAGTATCGCCGCCACCTGCTCGCGCATGGCCGCGACCTTGCCGTGGACGCCGGCCTTGTAGCGGGCGACCGCGTCGCGATCGACCATGAAGAACTGCTGTTCCGGATAGGTGCGGCCGAAAATGTCGATCAGCATCGAGCGGAATTTGCCGGAGACGATGCCCGGCATCCGGCCCGACGGCTCCTCGCTATAGGCGACATATTCGGCCGAGGTCAGCGCGCATAGCAGCGGATGCAGGCGGGCCGAATGCACTTTCCTGTGACGCTGGATCGTCTGGATGGTGCGGTCGAGCGCCAGATCCGCGCCGATGTCGGCGCCGATCTGCAGCGGCTGGTCGAGGCTCGCCTCGGCCAGCGGAAACTGCTCGATCAGCCAGTCGCCGAGATGCACGGCGTTGGAGCGGCCGCGGCCGTAGATCTGGATGTCGTCCTCATACGGCGCGTACCAGAGATCGAGGCGGTCGATGACGCGGTCGATCATCGCCCGCGGCATCAGCTCGCGATAAGCGGTGCCGAAGATCCCGATCGCCGCCCGGCCCCGCGCCAGGATGCGAAGGATGTCGTCGCCGATCAGCGGCTGGAACATGGCGTTGCCGACGCCGATGACGACGAGATCGTAATCGTCCCGCGCCTGCGCCATCTGCTCGCGCAGCGTCCGGAAGGTCATGTGGTGGACGCGGGCTTCGCCCGGCAACACCGCGTTGATCATAGAGAGGCCGAGGCGGTCGCCGAAATTGCCGGCGTCGCTTTCCGACACCACCGCGACGTGGCACGACACGACCGGCGCGATGCGCGACGACGGCGTCAGCCGCATCAGCATTTCGGTATCGCTGACCGGCGCCGTGCAGGCAATGCGGAAGCCATAGCGGTCAAATAGAGTAATCAGTTCGGCGTAGCTCAGGTGATTGGCGAAGCCTTGCGCCTGGCGCGCCTCGCCGGCGACGAGATTGGTCGGGCGATAGCTCAGGATCACGTCGCGCGCGCAGAAGCGTAAGTGCGTGAACAGCGCCTCGAGATCGGCGATCTGCTCGAGGACGCCGAGCATGACGACGATGTCGCACTCGGTCGCCGCTTTGGTTGGAAATTCGGCGCCGGTCAGATCGTGGATCAGCGATCCCTTGTCGTGCGCCAGACGATCGGCCGCCTCATAGGCGCAGCCGAACGGCATCAGGTCGCGCAAGGTCTCGCCGCCGCCACCGCCGAGATCGAGCACGCGCGCGCCGCTCGCAATGAACTGCGCAGCGAGCTGCGCTCGCGGATCGAGCTTGGAGGACGCGTCCGGCCGCCGTGCGTCGTCGGGCACGAGCTTGAGCGCAAGATTCGCGTTGACGTGAAGAGCCATGCGCCTGTCCGATCGAGTGCGCCGGACGCAAGGCACAAAGCCGGCGGATGACGCGCACGAGAAGGCGCGCCGCACGGCTCAACTGAACAGCAGGCGTGGTTAACAAATCGTTACCCACGCCTGCCGCGCGGCGGCGTCAGAGCGCCGTCAGCATCGGTGCCGCGATATAGCGATAGCCGTCGCCGTGCTTGACCACATGGCCGATACCCGGCCAGGGGAAATGATAGGCGACGATCGTCAGCTTCTGCGCCGCCACCATGTCGAACGCACGAATGCGCGTCGCCGCGCCCTGCTCCGGATCGGTGTCGAAGCCGAACTTCATTTTGGGGTTTTGCATCACCAGCAGCGAGTGATGCGCGAGGTCCGCCGTGTTGAACAGCGTCTGCCCCTCCGAGGTGATGATGTAGGAGGTGTGGCCCACCGTGTGACCCGGCGTCGCCATCGCCTGGATGCCGGGCAGGATTTCCTGGCCGTCCTTGACGAACACCATGCGGTCGCGCAGCGGCAACAGCACTGCCCGCGTCGGATCGATAAAGCTTCCGAACAGAGGCAACGAACGCTTGGTCTCGTCGGTCCAGAAGTCGAGATCGGCCTGCGTCATATAGATCTGCGCATTCGGGAAATGATAGGCAGCGCCGACGCCAAGACCCCAGCAATGATCCGGATGGGCGTGGGTGATGACGACGGCGTCGATGTCGCCGGGTTCGACGCCCGCCGCTTTCAGATTGGCGATCAGGCGGCCGGTCGATTTGCCGAAAGCGTCGCCGGGTCCGACACCGGTATCGAACAGCACCAATTTGTCGCCGGTGTTGATCAGCAGCGTATTCTGCTCGAGCGTCAGATCGGCCGGCGACAGAAAATTGTCATCCAAGGTGTGGTCGATCACTTCTTGCGTGAGGCCTTGAAACAGATCGCGCTTGGCCGGCCCGAGATGCAGCGGACCGTCGGAGATCACCGTGCCTTCGAACGCACCGAGCTTGAAACGATAGACCGCAGGCGCGGCGGCATGAGTCATCGGCGCTTTCGCCGCGGCTTGGCCGATGCCGAGTGCGCCGAAAGTCGCAAGCGCGGCAGAACCGGTGAGCAGTTTGCGGCGCGAGAACGCGAAGTCGTTGACGTCAGATGTGTTCGGCATGTGTCGCCCTTCCCAGGATGTGGCCGCGCGCGGCGGTCACACCGATATGGTTGCGAGCGAACGCGCCGGAAGATGGCCCAGGCTCAAAATTGATTGATGGAATCCATTTACGCCCAGAATGCCGGGCTCACCTGGTCGAGCAGCCCGCCGAGCCGCACCGGCGATACTTTTGTCGCGAGACCGGTCTTGGCATCGGTTTCCACCGCGATGCCGGACAAGGTCGCCGGTCCGGCGCCCGGCTCGAACTTCGCGGTCGGGATCTTGCGCAGGAAACGATTGAGCGGCTCGTCCTTCGCCATGCCGATCACGGTCTCGTAGTCGCCGGTCATGCCGGCGTCGGTCATGAAGGCAGTGCCGCCCGGCAGCACGCGATGATCGGCGGTCGGCACATGCGTGTGCGTGCCGACGACCAGCGATGCGCGGCCGTCGCAGAAATAGCCCATCGCCTGTTTCTCGCTCGAAGCCTCGCAATGCATGTCGACGATCACGGCGTCGGCGCCCTCACCCATGGGACAGGCGGCGATTTCGCGCTCGACGGCGGCGAACGGATCGTCGAGCGGGTCCATGAAGATGCGGCCCATGGCGTTGACGACCAGCGCGTGCTGGCCGTTCTTACATTCGACCAGCGCCGCGCCACGGCCCGGCGTGCCCTTGGGATAATTCACGGGACGGATGAGCCGCGGCGCCCGTTCGATGAACACCAGCGCCTCGCGCTGATCCCACGAGTGATTGCCGAGCGTCACCGCGTCAGCGCCGGCGTCGACGAATTCGTTGTAGATCGTCTCGGTGATGCCGAAGCCACCGGCGGCGTTCTCGCCATTGATGACGACGAGATCGAGCTTCCAGTCCCTGACCAGTCCCGGAAGCCTGTCGAGCACGATGGCCCGCCCGGACCGTCCGACGATGTCACCGATAAAGAGAATACGCATCAGCCTGCTTTCGAGAACACGATCGTTTCTTTTTCCGTTAACACGAAATCGAGCCGCTGGTCGTGCTCGCTCGCCGGCACCTGCGGAATTTCCTGCACCGCGAAGGCGATGCCGATGGTCGTGATTGACTTGAACGCGCGCAGTTTCGCAATGGTCCGATCGTAGTAGCCGGCGCCGTAGCCGATGCGCTGGCCGGCGCGGTCGAAACAGACAAGAGGCACCAGCAGGATGTCAGGTTTCACTTCGGGCGCTTCCGGCATCGGCTCGCGTATGCCCCATTGGCCGGACTTGAAGGCGTCGCCGAAACGGTAGGCGCGCATGATCAGCGGTTTGCCGCGACCGTCGATGCAGGGCAAAGCCAGCTGCGCGCCCTGATCCGCCAGCTTGCGCAGCAGCGGCAGCGGATTGATCTCGGTCTTCATCGGCATGAAGCCGGACACGATCACACCCGCTGTCACGGCAGCCGGCAGCCCGCGCGCGGCCAGTGTTTCGGCCGCGGCCTGCCGCTCTTGCGCCGGCATGGCGTCGCGCTTGGCGAGCGTCGCGGCACGCAGGTCGGATTTTTGGGCGATATTGGGTGACTCTGCGACCAACGCTCGACTCCGTCATGCCCGGCCTTGTGCCGGGCATCCACGTCTTCCTCTCGCAATAAAGCAAGTCGTGGATGGCCGGGACAAGCCCGGCCTTGACGAAAATCCGGTCAGCGGCAGTGTTGGAAAGTGCGGAGCCGCAAAGGCCGTGAGAGTGTGATCCCGGGAACCTACAGAAGTAGGTGGGCGCCATGTGACCAAGCCCACGGGCCTGGCCAGGGACAGCTCCCTTGAGGATCGTAAGGCCCCGGGGAATGTATCCCCCACGCACCCCACAGCCCCGCCCGGGCAATGTAGTGACTTGGCCGGGTTGGCGCTAGCGGCCGAAACTCGCACACAGACAGCGCTTCACGACCGTCTCGCCGTCGCCGTCCTCGACGGCGACCCGGGCCGGCCGTCCGACGCGGCGCAGCGCCAGGCATTCAGAGACGGCGACCTGCAGTGCGAGATCGCGCGAGTAATACGGCCCCATGTCACGACGGCCGTCTTCGATCAACCAGCCTTTGTTATGGCTGGGTCGGACCAGAATGCGGGTGCATGGCATGCGCAGGCTCTCGAAAGCCGGGTCAATCGGCGACGCTGCGCACGCTAGAAAGAAAAACCTTATCCGAGATTAATAGTTTCAAATGACCATCTGTTTGATGGTTAGCCGATACCGACGCCGTGTCCGGCCGGCAAGGTCTGGTTGAGCTTGCGCGTGATGCCCTCGAGTCGTTCGGCCGCGGAGTTGAAGGCGCCGACCACGGCATCGGATGCCGCCTTGGCGCGGTCGGCGGCGACCACGCGCGCATCCTTGAGCGCCGCGATCTCGTCTTCGAGGCGGTGCATCTTGCGCGTCATTTCGTTCATTTCGTCAGCCACCATCAGCGCCGCCATCACGGTCAGCCGCGTATCGCCGATCTCGCCGAAACGCGCACGCAGATCGATGATGCGCTGGTCGATGTCGTGCGCCAGCGCCTGCAGGTGCTCTTCCTGACCGTCCTCGCAAGCGAGACGAAACTGCCGGCCGGCGATGGTGGCGTTCACCGTACCCATCGGATCAGGAATCCTCACTGAGCAGCGATTGAATCTCCACGATCGCCCGGTCGAGACGTTCGGCGATGTCGCGATTGGCGTCCTTGAGCTGACGCGCCAGCGCCGCTTCGCCGTCGAGCCGATCGGCGAGCCGCGCGCGGTCGACGCCGAGCATCTGCACCTGCGCCGCCAGCGTGTCTTCGTTGCGGTCGGCCTCGCGTCGCCGTTCGACGGCGGCATCGAGTCCGTCGAGCGCGCGCGCCAGCCGCTTGACCGCGATGTCGAGCGAGCCCTCGCCGGTCACGCGCGGACCTGCCGCGGCCGGCGCCGCCGGCTCATTGTCGTCCTGCGTCCTGAAATCACGCGTCCCTATCGCTGCCGTCATCACCACCACCGCCCGAAAATGCTTGCGGGGCAAATATTTAGGAGCGGAAGCTTACGGTCCGGGCGAGCGGCCCGTCAACGTTCCGCGCCGGATATGCCCCGGAGTTTTACGAGCCCTGTGCACGGCGCCGGACGGCTTGTCCCGTCACATTGACTCAAAGGCGCACCGTGCTATGCGAACGTCGCAAAACGGGCCGTTTTTCATGTCAGCACCTACAGCTTCCGCCGCCGCGACGCATCCTGATCGTCCGGTGCATGCCATTGGCGTCACCTCGCCGATGGCCAATGCCATCCGGGCGCTGGCAATGGACGCCGTCCAGGCCGCCAATTCCGGCCACCCCGGCCTGCCGATGGGCGCTGCGGACGTGGCGACGGTGCTGTTTACGCAGTTCCTGAAATATGACCCGGCGGCGCCGAATTGGGCCGACCGCGACCGCTTCGTGCTGTCGGCCGGCCACGGCTCGATGCTGCTTTACGCGCTTCTGTATCTCACCGGCTACGAAGCGATGACGCTCGACCAGATCAAGCGTTTCCGCCAGCTCGGCTCGATCACCGCCGGCCATCCCGAATACGGCCACGTCCCCGGCGTCGAGATGACCACCGGCCCGCTCGGTCAGGGGTTCGCCACCGCCGTCGGCATGGCGATCGCCGAGCGGCACATGGCGGCCGCGTTCGGCGCTCCGGTCGTCGATCACAAGACCTACGTGCTCGCCTCCGACGGCGACCTGATGGAAGGCATTTCGCAGGAAGCCATCGCGCTCGCCGGCCATCTCAAGCTCAACAAGCTGATCGTGCTGTTCGACGACAACGGCATTTCGATCGACGGCCCGCTGACGCTCGCCGACTCGGTCGATCAGGTGAAGCGCTTCGAAGCCGCCGGCTGGGCGTCCTGGCGCATCGACGGCCACGATCACAAGCAGATCGCCGACGCGCTCGCCAAGGCGCAGAAGTCCGACAGACCGGTGATGATCGCCTGCCGCACGACCATCGGCTTCGGCTCGCCGAACAAGGCCGGCAAGTCGTCGTCGCACGGTTCGCCGCTCGGCGCCGACGAGATCAAGATCACCCGCGAAGCGCTCGGCTGGAGCGCGGCGCCGTTCGAGATTCCCGCCGACATCCTGAAAGAGTGGCGCAAGGCCGGTGAGCGGTCGAAGGCGGCCCATGCCGAGTGGGACAAGCGTTTCGCCGCGCTCGATGGCGCCAAGCGCGCCGAATTCACCCGTCGCATGAAGGGCGAGTTGCCGAAGGCGTCGCTCGACGCCGCGGTCAAGGCGGTGAAGGAAAGCCTCACCGCCACGCCGAAGGAAATCGCCACGCGCTCGGCGTCCGAATTCGCGCTGGAAAGCCTGGTGCCGGCGGTGCCGGAAATGGTCGGCGGCTCGGCCGATCTGACCGGCTCGAACAACACCCGCACCAAGTCGATGAAGGCGATGAGCGCGGCGGACTTCTCCGGCCGCTTCATCAATTACGGCATCCGCGAGCACGGCATGGCCGCGGCCATGAACGGCATGACGCTGCATGGCGGCATCATCCCCTATTCCGGCACGTTCCTGGTGTTCTCCGATTACGCCCGCCCGGCGATGCGCCTCGCGGCCCTGATGGGCACGCGCGCCATCCACGTCATGACGCATGACTCGATCGGTCTCGGCGAAGACGGCCCGACGCATCAGCCGGTCGAGCATCTCGCGGCGCTGCGCGCCATCCCGAACATGCGCGTGTTCCGTCCCGCCGACGCGGTCGAGACCGTGGAGTGCTGGCAGCTCGCGCTCGAGAACGCGACCGGCCCGAGCGTGCTGGCGCTGACCCGCCAGAACCTGCCGCAACTGTCGAAGGATTTCCTCTCCGCCAACCGCTGCGCCGCCGGTGCCTACGAACTCGTCGCCGCGAGCGGCAAGGCGCAAGGAAAGGCAGATGTGTCGATCTTCGCCACCGGCTCGGAAGTCGCGATCGCCGTCGACGGCGCCAAGCTGCTTGCCGAGAAGGGCATCGCCGCCCGCGTCGTCTCGGTGCCGTGCTTCGAATTGCTGTTCGCGCAGCCCGAAGCCACGCGCCGCGCCATCATCGGCGATGCGCCGGTGAAGATCGGCGTCGAGGCCGCGATCCGCCAGGGCTGGGACGCGATCATCGGCTCGGACGGCGTCTTCGTCGGCATGACCGGCTTCGGCGCCAGCGCGCCGTACAAGGAACTCTACAAGAAATTCGGCATTACCGCAGAGGCAGTCGCCGACGCGGCGATGAAGAAGCTGCATTGATTTACGTCATGGCCGCAGTTGCTGCGGCCATCCACGTCTCTGGAACCCGTCTTTGGCCATAAAGTTCTGGCCATAAACAAGACGTGGATGGCCGGCATAAAGCCGGTCACGACGCAGTTGAACGAGCGGATTTTTTTGACCGGGAGCGACAAAGAAATGACTGTACGCGTTGCCATCAATGGTTTCGGCCGCATCGGCCGCAACGTCCTGCGCGCCATCGCCGAGAGCGGCCGCAAGGACATCGAAGTCGTCGCCGCCAACGATCTCGGTCCGGTGGAAACCAACGCCCACCTGCTGCGCTACGACTCCGTGCACGGCCGCTTCCCCAAGGACGTGACGGTCAAGGGCGACACCATCAACATCGACGGCAAGGCGATCAAGATCACCGCCGAGCGCGACCCGTCCAAGCTGCCGTGGAAGGACCTCGGCATCGACATCGCGCTGGAATGCACCGGCATCTTCACCGCCAAGGACAAGGCCTCGGCGCATCTGACCGCCGGCGCCAAGCGCGTGCTGGTCTCGGCGCCGGCCGACGGCGCCGACCTCACGGTCGTCTACGGCGTCAACCACGACAAGCTGACCAAGGACCACCTGGTCGTCTCCAACGCCTCCTGCACCACCAACTGCCTGGCGCCGGTCGCCAAGGTGCTCAACGACGCCGTCGGCATTCAGCACGGCTTTATGACGACGATCCACGCCTATACCGGCGACCAGCCGACGCTCGACACCATGCACAAGGACCTGTACCGCGCCCGCGCCGCGGCGATGTCGATGATCCCGACCTCGACCGGCGCCGCCAAGGCCGTCGGCCTGGTGCTGCCCGAGCTGAACGGCAAGCTCGACGGCGTTTCTATCCGCGTACCGACGCCGAACGTCTCGGTCATCGACTTCAAGTTCGTCGCCAAGAAGTCGACCACCAAGGACGAGATCAACGAAGCGGTGAAGCGCGCCGCCGAGCAGCAGCTCAAGGGCATCCTCGGCTACACCACGCACCCGAACGTCTCGATCGACTTCAACCACGACCCGCACTCGTCGACGTTCCACATGGACCAGACCAAGGTCATGGACGGCACGCTGGTGCGCGTCATGAGCTGGTACGACAACGAGTGGGGCTTCTCCAACCGCATGGCCGACACGGCCGTGGCGATGGGCAAGCTGATCTGATTTGAGACCTGTCCCGGGCGCGGCGCGGCACGTTAGTGACGCGCTGCAGACCCGGGACCATTACAAACTCCAGAGTATTTAAAGGTCCCGGTTCAGCAGCGCAGCATTTCATGCCGCGCTGCGCCCGGGACAAGAGACAGAGCATGAGTAACTTCCACACCCTCGATCACGTCGACGTCAAAGGCAAACGCGTCCTGGTCCGCGTCGATCTCAACGTTCCGGTCGATAACGGCGTCGTCACCGACGCCACCCGCATCGAGCGCATCGGCCCCGCCCTCACCGAGCTCGCCGACAAGGGCGCGAAAGTCATCCTGCTCTCGCATTTCGGCCGGCCCAAGGGCGTCGATCCGAAGCAGTCGCTGAAGCCGGTCGCCGCCGAAGTCGCGCGCGTCATCAAGCGCAAGGTCGCCTTCGCCGCCGATTGCGTCGGCGAGGTCGCCGAGAAGGCGGTCGCCGCGATGCATTCCGGCGACATTCTCTGTCTGGAGAACACCCGCTTCCACGCCGGCGAGGAAAAGAACGATCCGGCTTTCGTGGCGCAGCTCGCCAAGCTCGGCGACATCTGGGTCAACGACGCCTTCTCCGCCGCGCATCGCGCCCACGCCTCGACCGAAGGCCTCGGCCACGTGCTTCCCGCTTATGCCGGCCGCGCCATGCAGGAAGAGCTCGTCGCGCTGACGCGCGCGCTGGAGCATCCGGAGCGGCCGCTCGCCGCCATCGTCGGCGGCGCCAAGATCTCGACCAAGCTCGAACTGCTCGGCAACCTGCTGGCCAAGGTCGACGCGCTGATCATCGGCGGCGCCATGGCCAACACGTTTTTGTTGGCGCTCGGCAAGCCGGTTGGGAAAAGCCTTGCCGAGCGTGATCTCGTGCCGACCGCGCAGAAGATCATGGAGCAGGCCGCGGCCGCCAAGCGCGAGATCGTGCTGCCAATCGATGTCGTCGTCGCCCGGAAGTTCGAGGCCAACGCAGCCTCGCGCGTCGTCGGTGTCGATCAGGTTGGCGACGCCGACATGGTGCTCGACATCGGGCCGAAGAGCGTCGAACGTGTCGTGTCGGTGCTGGCCCGCGCCAAGACGTTGGTGTGGAACGGCCCGTTCGGCGCCTTCGAGATGGAACCGTTCGACAAGGGTACCGTTTCGGTGGCCGAAGCCGCCGCCGAATTGACCCAGGCCGGCCGCCTCGTCACCGTGGCGGGCGGCGGCGATACCGTGGCGGCGCTCAACGCCGCCGGCGCCACCGACCGTTTCACTTACGTTTCCGCCGCCGGCGGCGCGTTCCTGGAATGGCTGGAAGGCAAGGCCTTGCCGGGGGTTGAAGTTTTGAGAGCGAAGTGACGGAAACGTCACTTCGTCCCGGGCGCGGTGCGCCACGTCCGAAGGACGTGATGCACCGCAGACCCGGGATCGCCACGAACGAGTTTAACGCGGCCCCGGCTCTGCAGCGCAACGCTTTCGCGCTGCGCTGCGTCCGGGGCAAGTAACGAGAGGGGAGAAGACTGATGAATCTCGCTGACCTGAACAAAGTCGCGGTTGCCATGACCGCCAACGGCAAGGGCATCCTGGCCGCCGACGAATCCACCGGCACCATCAAGAAGCGCTTCGATGGCATCGGCGTCGAGAACACCGAGGACAATCGCCGCGACTATCGCGAACTGATGTTCCGCACCGCCGAGGCGATGAAGAACTGCATCTCCGGCGTCATTCTCTATGACGAGACCATCTGGCAGAAAGCCAAGGACGGCACGCCGCTGGTCAAGGTCATCGAGCAGATGGGCGCAATCCCCGGCATCAAGGTCGACGAAGGCACCAAGCCGCTGCCGAACTGCCCGGGCGAACTGATCACCGCCGGTCTCGACAAGCTGCCCGAGCGCCTGCCGAAGTACTATGAGCAGGGCGCGCGCTTCGCCAAGTGGCGTGCGGTGATCGATATCGCCGCCGGCATTCCGAGCTACACCGCGATCCACACCAACGCCCATGCGCTCGCCCGCTACGCCGCGCTGTGCCAGCAGAACCAGATCGTGCCGATCGTCGAGCCGGAAGTGCTGATGGACGGCGATCACGACATCGACCGCTGCTACGAAGTCACCGAGTTCGTGCTCAAGGAAACCTTCCAGCAGCTCTATATCCAGCGCGTGCCGCTCGAAGGCATCGTGCTGAAGCCGAACATGGCGATCGCCGGCAAGAAGAGCGCGAAGAAGGCTTCGGTGCAGGAAGTCGCCGAGAAGACCGTGAAGATGCTCAAGGCCTGTGTGCCCGGCGCCGTGCCCGGCATCGCCTTCCTGTCCGGCGGCCAGTCGGACGAAGAGGCGACCGCCCATCTCGACGCCATGAACAAGATCGGCAACCTGCCCTGGAACCTGACCTTCTCCTACGGCCGTGCGCTTCAGGCCGCGCCGCAGAAGGCCTGGTCCGGCAAGGCCGGCAATGTCGGCGCCGCGCAGGCCGCGTTCAACCACCGCGCCAAGATGAACTCGCTGGCCGCGCTCGGGAAGTGGGCGTCCAACATGGAGAAGGCGGCGTAAGCGCCGCGCCATCGACGATACGAAAGGGCCGCGCCAGACGCGGCCCTTTTTTATTTGGCGCGCCGATCGCTCATTCCGCCTTTCATCGGCCGCCATCGCGCGCTAGGACGATAATGGGCGACGACGAGGCGCGCGGGATTTGTCCGCGCACCGCGCAACGGACGAGTCGCCGCCGATGTCTCAAACCACAAGCCGCACCATCGATGCCGCGATCTATGCACTGATCGGCGCCGCCGCGACTTTGGCGTGGTGGCTGGCGCGCACCCATGTCGCGCGCCTGCCGGTCTGGGCGCCGTGGGATTTCTCCTGGGTCGAATTCCTCGCCGCCTGGCTGACCTTGTTCTGGTACGCGCGCGGCGTCATCCGTCTCGCGCCCGGCGAACGGCCGTCATGGCTGCGGCGCGGCGCCTTCGCCGTCGGCGTGCTGGCGATCTACGCCGTGCTGGAAACGCGCTACGAATATCTCGCCGAGCACCAGTTCTTCTTCAACCGGCTGCAGCATGTCACCATGCATCACCTCGGCCCAGTGCTGATCGCGCTCGCCTGGCCGGGCGCCGCGCTCAAAGCCGGCCTGCCGGCGCCGCTCACCCGGCTCGCGACCCATCCGCTGCTCGTCGCCATCGTCAAAGTGCTGCAGCAGCCGGCGCTCGCCGCCATCCTGTTCGTCGGCCTGATCTTCTTCTGGCTGGTGCCGTCGATCCATTTCGCCGCGATGATCGACCCGCGCCTGTTCGCGCTGATGAACTGGAGCATGGTCGTCGACGGCATCCTGTTCTGGTGCCTGGTGCTCGATCCGCGGCCGGCGCCGCAGGCGCGTACCTCGTTCGGCGTCCGCGCCGCGCTCACCATGGTCGTGATGTTTCCGCAGATCGTCGGCGGCGCCATGATCGTGTTCAATCCACACGACCTCTACGGCTTCTACGATCTGTGCGGCCGCATCTATCCCGAACTAGGCGCGCATTACGACCAGACCGTCGGCGGACTGATCGTCTGGATTCCGCCGGCGATGATGAGCGTGGCGGGCCTGCTGCTGGTGCTCAACGCCATGCGGCGCGTCGAGGAGCAACAGTTCGCCGCCTTGCCGGCCGACCAGCGCCCGACGCGGCCGACCTTCGACGCCCGCGCGTGGACTGGCTGACCGGACCGGCCGAAGCGCGCTACAGCATATTCCAGACGCGCTGCCACCAGCTCACGGCGCCGCCGCCCGCCACCATCTGCCGCAGGTCTGCGGTCATGCCGTCGAGCTTGGCGTTCGGCGCGGCGAGATCGGTGAACAGCAATTTGATGTCGCCGTTGCGGTTGAACACGTAAGCCGCCGTGCTGTGCGTCACTTCATAACCGTGACCGTCGCCGGCCGGCGTCACCGAATAGGCGACGCGATAGCGCTTGGCGAGCGTCGCCAGTTGGTCCGCCGTGCCGCGCAGGCCGACGATCTGCGGCGCGAAGCTGCCGGTATAGTCCTTGAGCGCCTTGAGCGTATCGCGCTTCGGATCGACGGTGACGAACAGGAAGCGCACGTCGTCGGCGCCAGGCCCCAGTGTCTTCAGCATGGTCGTGGCATTCATCAGCGTGGTCGGGCAGATGTCGGGGCACGACGTATAGCCGAAGAACAGGATGACGACCTTGCCCTTGAAGGCGTCGGCGCCGACTTGTTGGCCGTCGCTGGCGCGCGTCATGGTGAAGTCGAGTTTCGGCAGCGCGCCGGTCATGTCGGTCGAATGCCAGGCCCTGGCGCCGCTGACCGAAGCCATGAGCGCGACGAAGGCGCAGAAGGCCAGCATAAGCGTCGGCGCGCTCGACCGCGCGCGCCGCAACGGCAACGACGATTGCAATGGACGGATGGGGGGCTGCGCGATCATGCCGTTCTCCAATTCTGTCAGCCCTTGCGCGACTTCTAGCGCATTCCGCCGGGCGATGCGAGCGATGGCTCGTTGCGCGAATGGCTGCCAATCGCGCCACAACAAAATGTGAATGTGACGGCGAGTTGCGTGGCGCCGCCGCCTGTGGTCAAAACCACTGCCCGACTGCGACGTCTTTCCGCCACAGGAGCCGAGCCTTGATCGATCTTTACACCTGGACCACCCCGAACGGCCGCAAGGCTTCCATCATGCTCGAGGAAGTCGGCCTGCCCTACACGGTGCACGCCGTCGACATCGGCAAGGACGAGCAGTTCAAGCCGGAATTCCTCAAGATCGGTCCCAACAACCGCATCCCGGTCATCGTCGATAATGACAACGGCATGTCGCTGATGGAATCGGGCGCGATCCTGATCTATCTCGCCGACAAGACCGGCAAGCTGATGCCGAAGTCCGGCGAGGGCCGCTACAAGGTGATCGAATGGCTGATGTGGCAGATGGGCGGTCCCGGCCCGATGCTCGGCCAGGTCCATCATTTCGTGAAGTACAATCCGGGCAAGGCGCCTTATGCCGAAGAGCGCTATCTGAAAGAGGCGCACCGGCTCTACAAGGTGCTCAACACCCAGCTCGGGCAACACGAATTCGTCGCCGGCGATTATTCGATCGCCGACATCGCGATCTGGCCGTGGATCTCGCGCTTCGAATGGCAGACCATCGACCTCAACGCCTATCCGAACGTCAAGCGCTGGTACACGACCATCGCCGCCCGCCCGGCGGTGCAGAAGGGTTATAAGGTGCCCAAGGACATGGGCCCGATTCCCATGCCGGCGTAAGCCGGCGAAAGGAACATGCCCAAATAAGCCGGCGCGTTACACGTCGATAAATAAAAAAGCCCCGGCGCGCGCCGGGGCTTTTCGCTTCATGACCGAAGGTCGGCTTACGGGCAGAACCACATCGGCCCGACGATGACGCAGCCGCGGCGACGCCAGTCTCCGGGGCGGCGATCGTAGCGATGCCAGCCATGCGGCGCGCTGCGATAGCGGTAACCGGGGCGATAACGCGGCGGCGGCGGCGTATGCCGGCGGTAACGACGATCATCGTCACGGCGATAACGATCATCGTCGCGGTGATAATACTGCACGTCGATGACCGGGCCCTGATGGGTAACACCTTGCATCGGCGCCAATGGCGCGGCGGATGCCGACGACAGCGCGGCGCCCGAGATCAAAAGAGCGGCGGCGAGATAAATGGCTTTCATGAACGAAAGATCCTCCAGTTCAAGGCACAAGACCGCACTAACGACCCGGCACCGCGTTTGGTTCCGTGACGAAGGTCACTGGACATTCAACGCATCGGCACGGCAAATCCTGCGCCGACGCGCCTCTTGCGATCGATCCAATTTGGACGATGAACGCCTGTTCATCGCCGCCGCTGGCGACAACCCTGATCGTGATCAGGTTTGCCAGGTCGCCGATTTACTGATTTATCTGAAGGCGCATCAGGAAGCCCGCCGTCCATGACTGATCACTCGCTCCCCGTCAGCCGCGATGACATCGCCGCGACCGAACGCATCATCCGCCCCTTCATCCGCCATACGCCGACCATCACGGTCGACGCCGCCGACTTTGGACTGACGGCCGCGCCGCTCGATCTCAAGCTCGAACTGCTCCAGCATTCGGGATCGTTCAAGGCGCGCGGCGCATTCGCCAACCTCCTGCAGCGCGACGTGCCGAAGGCCGGCGTCATTGCCGCCTCCGGTGGCAATCATGGCGCCGCCGTCGCTTATGCGGCGCAGCAGCGCGGCGTGCCGGCGACGATCTTTGTGCCGAGCATTTCCTCGCAAGCCAAGATCGACCGTATCAAGAGCTATGGCGCCGACATCGTGGTCGGCGGCGACCGCTATGCCGATGCGCTGGCGGCGAGCCAGGCGCGCGCGGCCGAAACCGGCGCGCTGGAGATCCACGCCTTCAATCAGATCGAGACCTTGCGCGGCCAGGGCACGGTCGGGCTCGAGATCGAGGCCGACGCGCCGGAGGCAACGACCGTGCTGGTCGCTGTCGGCGGCGGCGGCCTGATCGGCGGCGTCGCCGCGTGGTTCGCCGGCCGCAAGAAGGTCGTGGCGGTCGAGCCGGCCGAAGCACCGACCCTGCACGACGCCATCGCCGCCGGCCGGCCGGTCGATGCGCCCGCGGGTGGCATCGCCGCCGACAGCCTGGCGCCGCGCCGTATCGGCGACATGGCCTTCGCCATTGCCTCGGCTTATGTCGATCCCAAGGTCGTGCTGGTCAGCGACGACGACATCCGCCGCGCCCAGGCGGCGCTATGGTCGACGCTGCGCATCGTCGCCGAACCGGGCGGCGCCGCGGCCTTCGCCGCGCTGCTGTCGGGTCGCTACCGCCCGGCGCCGGGCGAGCGCGTCGCCGTGCTGGTCTGCGGCGGCAATACGACGGCGGTCAATTTCTCGGCTTGATCGCGGCCGCCGCTCCGGGCAAGAGACGCCCCTATTCCGCCCGATTAGGCTAGCATGGCAGCGTCATGGCCCAACGCCCGAAGAACCCCGAGCCGCGCCCGCAGCCGCGTCTCTATCTGGTCACGCCGCCGCTCGCCGACGTCGCAGACTTTATTCCTTCGCTGAAGACGGCGCTCGCCGCCGGCGACATCGCCGCCGTGCTGCTGCGCCTCGCCGAGACCGACGAGCGCACGCTGATCAACCACATCAAGGCTCTGGCCCCGACCGTGCAAGCCGCCGGCGCGGCGCTGCTGATCGACGGCCATGCCAATCTGGTGGCCCGCAGCGGCGCCGATGGCGCTCACGCCTCCGGCGTCGATGCCGTCACCGACGCTCTTGAAGCCCTGAAGCCCGATTGGGTAGTCGGGGGCGGCGATCTTGCCAGCCGCCACGACGCCATGACCGCGGCCGAGGCCGGCTGCGACTACGTCATGTTCGGCGAGATCGACGCCGACAGCCGCCGCGCGCCGTTCGACGCCATCCGCGAGCGGGTGTCGTGGTGGGCCGAAGTGTTCGAAGCACCGTGCGTTGCCTTTGCCGCGTCGCTCGACGAAGTCGCGCCGCTGGTCGAAGCCGGCGCCGACTTCATCGCCGTCGGCCACGACGCCGGCGACTGGATCTGGCGCGAGCCCGCCCGCGCCATCGCGGCGCTGGCGCCGCATCTCAAGTTGCCCGAGGGCGCGCTATGAGTTTGACGCGCGCGCTGTCGTTGGCGGCGCTGATCGCGCTCACGACACCGGTCTGGGCGCAGAGCAAGAAGCCGCCTTTGCCGCAGCCCGCGCCGCAGCCGAGCGCGCCGGCCGCAAGCGGCCCGCCCGCCGATCTCGCTTACGGCGCCTATCAGCGCGGCTTCTTCCTCACCGCCTTCAATGAAGCGACCAAGCGCGCCAAGGACAACGACCCGGCAGCGATGACGTTGCTCGGTCTGCTCTACGCCAATGGCCAGGGCGTGCCGCACGACGACGTCAAGGCGGCGCAGTGGTACAAGCTGGCGGCCGCCAAGGGCGATCGCGATGCGACGTTCGCCCTCGCCATGTTTGCCTTCGAAGGCCGCGCCGGCACCCGCGATCCGGCCGAAGGCGCCCGCCTGCTCACCGAAGCAGCCAAGCTCGGCCATCCGGCCGCCAATTACGATCTTGGCCTGCTTTATCTGCAGGGCCAGCAATACGCTCAAGACTTCAACAAGGCCGGCGAACTGTTCCGCGTCGCCGCCAATGCCGGCAATCCGGAAGCGCAATACGCGCTTGCCGTCATGTACAAGCAGGGCCGCGGCGTGCCGAAGGATCTGAAACAGGCGGCGCTGCTGCTGGCCAAGGCCTCGATCGCCGGCAATGTCGACGCCATGGTCGAGTTCGCCATCATGCAGTTCAACGGCGAAGGCACCGAAAAAGACGAGGCCGCCGCCGCCGACACCTTCCTGCGCGCCGCGCGGCGCGGCTCGCCGATCGCGCAGAACCGCCTCGCCCGCATTTTGATGGCCGGCCGCGGCCTGCCCGCCGACCCGGTCGAGGCCATCAAATGGCACATCATCGCCAAGGCGGCCGGCGCCGGCGATCCCGAACTCGACGCCTTCGCCGCCAAGCAGACTCAGCAGGTCCGCGACGAAGCCGACAAGGCCGCCAGGAAATGGATGTCCACCGAGGTGGCGCTGAAGCCTTAACCGCACCTCCCACCCCGCGCTTGACGCCCGCCCCGTCCCCGGGCAGAGACCCCGCCATGCATCACTCCGCTTTGCTCAATGTCATGATCGCGGCCGCGCGCAAGGCCGCACGCTCGCTCAAGCGCGATTTCGGCGAGGTCGAGAACCTCCAGGTCTCGCTCAAGGGCCCGGCCAATTTCGTCTCGGCGGCCGACCGCAAGGCGGAAGAAACGCTGTACGTTGAGCTCTCCAAGGCGCGCCCCGGTTACGGTTTTCTCGGCGAGGAAGGCGGCGTGCGCGAAGGCGCCGACAAGTCGCATCGCTGGATCGTCGATCCGCTCGACGGCACCACCAATTTCCTGCACGGCATTCCGCAATTCGCCATTTCCATCGCGCTGGAGCGCGAAGACGCCCTCGTCGCCGGCCTGGTCTACAATCCGATCACCGAAGAGATGTTCATCGCCGAAAAGGGCAAGGGCGCCTTTCTCAACGACCGCCGCATCCGCGTCGCCGGCCGCAAGCAACTGCGCGAGGCGGTGCTCGGCTGCGGGCTTGCCCATCTCGGCCATGGCGACCACGCGACGGTGAAGCGCGAGACCAGCGCCATGCTCGGTGAGGTTGCCGGGCTGCGCCGCTTCGGCGCCGCCGCGCTCGACCTCGCCTTCGTCGCCGCCGGCCGCTACGACGGCTATTGGGAGCGCAGCCTCAGCGCCTGGGACATCGCCGCCGGTATCGTTCTGGTGCGCGAAGCCGGCGGCTTCGTCTCCGATTGCGACGGCGGCGACGCGATGCTCGACAAGGGCGAGGTCGCGGCCGGCAACGAGACGATCCGCAAGGAGATCGTCCGGGTGCTCAAGAGCGCCTGACGCGTCGGCGCCAGCGACCTAATTTCAACGAATTCCCGCGTTTTAACGCCGCCGGTTCCGCCCGGCGGATCATTTTCGCTTGTCACCGGTCTGTGCCATATTGGCTGTCAGTTTGCGGCGCCGGAATCGGCCGGCAGGCCCTCCCCGTTGCGGCGCGGCCCAAGAACAAGTCCAGGACGCTTATGGCCAAAGACGTTGACCCGCTGAAACTGTCCTCCCCGCGCATATTCCTGTTCCGGATGATGATTTTCATCATTCTGGGCGGGTTGATCGCCTTCCTGCTGTACAAGCAGATCCAGGTCGCCTTCATGGCGAATCCCGGCCTCAACGCGGTGATCATTGCCGTGCTGCTGATCGGCGTCGTGCTGGCGATCCGGCAAGTGGCGCGGCTCTATCCGGAGATCGCCTGGGTCAACAATTTCCGCCTCGCCGATCCCGGCCTCGCCGTCGAACGTCCGCCGGTGCTGCTCGCGCCGATGGCCGCGATCCTCGGCAGCCGCATCGGCCGCATGGCGATGTCGCCGCAACTGATGCGGTCGATCCTCGATTCGATCGCGACGCGTCTCGACGAGGCGCGCGACATCCTGCGCTATTTGACCGGCCTCCTGGTCTTCCTCGGCCTGCTCGGCACCTTCTGGGGCCTCATCGAAACCGTCGGCTCGGTCGGCGCCGTCATCCAGGGCCTCAAGACCGGCGGCGACGCCGGCTCGATGTTCGACACGTTGCGCGACGGCCTCGCCGCGCCGCTGTCGGGCATGGGCATCTCGTTCTCGTCCTCGCTGTTCGGTCTTGCCGGTTCGCTGGTGCTCGGCTTCCTCGATCTGCAATCGAGCCAGGCGCAGAACCGCTTCTACACCGAGCTCGAGGACTGGCTGTCCACCACCGTCTCCGACTACACCGCGGAGCCGTCCGGCGCGCCGAGCACGATGCCGTTCGAGATGCGCAGCGCGGTCGAGAAGCTGCGCGAGGCGGTCGAGCAAACCGGTTCGGGCAAGCAGGCCTCGGTCGCCATGGCCAATCTTGCCGAGGCGATCCAGGGTCTGGTGCACCACATGCGCACCGAGCAGCAGATGATCCGCGACTGGGTCGACGGCCAGGCCGAACAGCAGCGCGAGATCAAGAAGCTGCTCGAAGTCATGGTGCGCGAGCGCGCTGAGCGGTGACGGCTCGGCGGCGCGCCACTGAATCAGACCGTCATCCTGAGGTGCTCGCGCAGCGAGCCTCGAAGGATGGCAGCCCCGACGGCACTGGCCGTCGATCCTTCGAGGCTCGCCGCTTATCGCGGCTCGCACCTCAGGATGACGGGTTTGGGATTGGAGTGAGATCGTAATGGCCCTTGCAAAGTATCGCCGCGGCGAAACCGGGATGAACTACTGGCCGGGCTTCGTCGACGCCCTCTCGACGCTGATCCTGAGCATCATCTTCATCCTCACCGTCTTCGTCGTCGTGCAATTCGTCCTGCAGCAGGAAATCTCCGGCAAGGACACCGCGCTGCAGCGCCTCAATGCGCAGATCGCGCAGCTCACCGAACTCCTGTCGATGGAGACCAACTCCAAGGGCGACCTCGAACAGCAGATGGCGCAGCTGCGCGCCTCGCTCGCCACCGCCGAGGCCGATCGCGACAAATATAAAGGCATCGCCGAAGGCTCCGGCGCCGGGCTCGCCGCCGCCCAGGGCAAGGCCAGCGATCTCACCTCGCAGCTCGAAGGCGAGAAAAAGATTTCGGCCAAGGCGTTGGCCCAGGTCGAAATCCTCAACCAGCAGATCGCCGCCTTCCGCCGCCAGTTGGCCGCGCTCGAAGCCGCGCTCGACGCCTCGGAGAAGAAGGACAAGGAATCGCAGAGCCAGATCGCCAATCTCGGCCAGCGCCTCAACCTCGCGCTGGCGCAGCGCGTCGAGGAATTGAAGAACTACCGCTCCGATTTCTTCGGCAAGCTGCGCGAGATTCTCGGCAACCGGCCCGACGTGCGCATCGTCGGCGACCGTTTCGTCCTGCAATCCGAACTGTTCTTCGACACCGGCAAGGCCGATCTCAAGCCTGAGGCACAGGCCGAACTCGAGAAGGTGGCAACGGCGCTGATCGGGCTGGAGAAACAGATTCCGGCCAACATACCCTGGGTGCTGCGCGTCGACGGCCACACCGACGCGCGCCCGGTCACCGGCGGTCAGTTCGGTTCGAACTGGGGCCTGTCGGCGGCGCGCGCCATCGCCGTCGTGCAGTATCTCGTCGGCAAGGGCGTGTCGCCGCAGCGTCTGGTCGCCGCCGGCTTCGGCGAATTCCAGCCCATCGACAGCGGCACCACCGACGAGGCCTATCGCAAGAACCGCCGCATCGAGTTCAAGCTGACGGAGCGGTAACGCCATGTCCGTCTATGTCGATGAGGCGATCTGGAATTGGCAGGGGCGTAAATGGTGTCACCTGCTCGCCGACGACATCGACGAATTGCACCGCTTCGCCCGCGAACTCGGGTTGCACCGCTCGTCCTATCAGGGACCGCCGAAAACCGGGAAGCCGCATTACGACCTGACCGCGGTCGAACGCGAACGCGCGTTGCGTTACGGCGCCGTCGGCTGCGACCGCTCAACCATCATCGTCGTGCTGCGGCAGTTGCAGGCCCAGCTCAAGCGCGCCGCCTGAGGGTTCCAATTCACAGACTTCGGCTGGACGCTGCGCCTTCTGCACAGCCAAATGGCGCGGCTTCGATATCAATGCCACCGCGGCGACGTAATATGGGCCGTATGATCGTCACGCTCCGACCGTACCTGCCGGCCGACGAAAACGAAGCCATCGAGCTGTGGCGCCGCACCTGGACGGCACACTATCCGCATATCGATTTCGACGCCCGGGTGCCGTGGTGGCGCGAGCGCTGGCGCAACGAACTGGTGCCGACGGCGCGCATCGTGCTCGCCAATAGCGACGGCGCGCTGGTCGGCTTCATGACCGTGGATCAGAAAACCGGCTATCTCGACCAGATCGTGGTCGCCCCCGAGCTTTGGGGCGGCGGCATCGCCGCAGCCTTGATCGATGAGGCCAAACGTCTGTCACCGGACGGGCTGACGCTGCTGGTCAACAAGGACAACGACCGGGCGATTGCGTTCTATCGCAAGCACGGCTTCGTCGACGACGGTGAGGATAGAAACCCGGTGTCGGGCATTCCGGTCAACCGGATGCGGTGGCGCCCGAGTTAATGCGCCGGTCCGCAGGGGAACCGCCCCTGTTCAAAAAACGGCCCCCCTGCTACGCCCAGCTCTACTTGAGCTGAGATGAGATCGAGAGAAGGCTGCTGTTGATCTTGGTGCCGATGGTATTGACCGTCGCGATGATGACGACGGCGATGCCCGCGGCGATCAGCCCATACTCGATTGCGGTGGCGCCCGACTCGTCCTTCAAGAAGCTGAAAAGCTTGGCCATCCAGTTACTCCGTTACATTGCATTTACGATGCCTGCGAAGGCGCACGTGTAGTTTTGCCCAGTCCAAACGGCATCGTGGAATGCCGCCAGGAGTCGCGTGTGGATCAACGACGCACTCGTTATACGGGCGCGACGTAAAGCAGCGGTAAATTCGGTTGTACCTTTTTCATATGACACACTGTCGGTTGAACACGCAAACCGTGTGAATAGGAACTCAGTCGACACGAGGGATGCGGCGCGCGGCGTTTGCGGCGCATCTGAAAACACTAGGTTTTTACCCACGCATTTCGCTTTCATTGTCAGCATCCATTGCGTATCGTTATCAGCCATTGCGTGTCGTCATCGCGAAGGCGAAAGAAGCGCGAAAAGTGCCCGTACGCCTTCGGTTTTCGTTGAGGATGTCGCGTGTCTGTTGTCGTTCCGCGCGATCGATAACCTGCGCGAGTCGGCGACCGCGGTGCCGCGGAACTTTCAACGCCTCAACATCGCGCATCGTCGGCCGACGAACGGCGTTAGCCGGCACGACTTGAGCGCGAATGCGACGCCGGCGCCGGACAGCCTCTTGACGCCCGTCCTAAATAGGACTACTTACTTTCCTATCTCATCCATCGATGGCGTTTCTAGAGGCGATCCTGAGGCGGGATGGGATGCGGCGCCTGCGGGCGGGGCTCGTAACCCCATACCCCGGGAGGTCGCGGGCAGCCGACCGGGCCCACTACGGGGCCCCGCCTTCAGTGGCCAGCCGGCTTGCTGGTGAAAGCGGGCGAAAGCCCGCTCGAGGTCGTGTCGCCTCACAAGGGCGCATGATCGTGACCGGCAAGCTGGAAGAGCGGCCCCGCGAACCGAAATCGCCGCCGGCGGAGCGCCGCGAAGCGCCTCTTCGTCAGAGCAAGACGAAAAGGAGACGCTTCGCCAGCGTCTCGGGCGGCCGCGCCGGCCGCTCAGGAGGCCCGCAAGGCTTCCGCGCTTCGCGGCGCTCCGCTCCCCTCGGCTTCATGGAGGGACGGACCTGCAAGTCCGGCGTCCCCGCGCCATCAAACAACAGGGGCGATGGCGCATGGCCGCGGCCGGGTTCAGGCGCACTGTCATGATGTGACAGCCATTTGTCGCGCCGCCGCGATACCACCACTTGCCCACAGCGACGTATCAGACGCACACATTTCGCTGATGAAACGGCGCGTTTTTGCTAAACCGAATTCACAACCTTTATCGGCGCGGACGAAACGGTGGCGAGCAAGACCATAGAAGCGGCAGGTGGCATCGTGGTGCGCAAAGGCGGCCGCGCGCTGATCGCCGTGGTGCAGCGCGCCAAGGACGATGCCTGGGTGCTGCCGCGCGGCAAGCTTAAACGCGACGAGAACCCGATGGCCGGCGCCAAGCGCGAAGTGGTCGAGGAGACCGGACATCGCGTCACCGTCCACGAATATGTCGGCGCCATCACCTATCGCGCCGGCGGACGGCCCAAGGTGGTGCAGTTCTGGCGCATGGAAGCTGACAAGGATCCGAGCCATGAACTGATGCGCGACATCGTCGCCGTCGAATGGCTGCCGCTGAAGGCGGCGATCAGGCGCCTGAGCTATCCGCTGGAGAAGCTGTTCCTGCGCCACGCCGCGGCGCGCGCCGTCGCTCACCACAAGCGCCGCACCGCCGAACGCAAGGCCGGGCGCGGCGCCAAGCATCGCGCCGTCGGCAAGCCTGTGCCCAAGAAATCCGGTGCGCTCGCCAAGCTCAGCAAGACGCCGAAACTCAAGCCGCTCAAGAACGATAAGAAGAGCGGCAAGAATAAGTCGTCCAAAAGCAAATCGCCCAAACGCAAGGCCGCCAAAGGCAAAGGGTCCGGCAAGCGCGGCGGGAAAGGCCGGAGCAAAGGCAAGGGCAAAGCCGCCGGCAAAGCGAAGTCGCGGCAGGCAACCGCGCGCCATCGCGCGCCGCTGAAAAAGGCATCGCACCGCAAGGCGTCGGCCAAGACTTCGGCGAAGCGTTCGGCAAAGACCACGTCGTCGACAATGCCGCCGCATCACGAGACGCCGCCCGAGGTGCGGCATGTCGCCGGCGATTCCGCGCCGGTACAGAGCCTGGCGACCTCCGTACCCGAGCGAGCACCGGCGCCATCTGCCGAATCGAAGTCGATTCTTCAGCGCGTGCTTGGCCGCCTCGCCGGCTGAAGGCCGGCGATCGTGGCGCCACGATTTCTCCGCATTCACCGGCGCATAAGCCGAAAAACCTCGTGGTTTCCGTCCTTGGCGTTCAGTTAACGTTCAGCGCCCAAGCGGGAACCTCGGTCCTGCGCTCAACGTTAATGGTGCGCGATCATGCCGCAGGAAATCGATCGATGAGCCGTTCAATCGACAAGGCCGTCAAACCAGCCAGCGAACCCAGGAGGTGCGCTATGACCCGCTTCGGAAAGACCCTGACAGCGCTCGCCGCTGCCGCCACACTCACTCTCGCCGCGGTCGCGGCACCGCAACCGGCTGAAGCCCGCGGCGGCCGCATCGCCGCCGGCATCATCGGCGGCCTCGCCGCCGGCGCCATCATCGGCGGCCTCGCCTCCAACAGCTACGGCTATTACGGCGGCCCAGCTTACGCCTACGGCCCTGGCCCGTATTACTACGGTCCCGGTCCGGTCTATTACGGCCCGCACTGCTGGTGGCGCCGAGAACGCATCTGGGACGGCTATGGCTGGCTCCTGCGCCGCGTGCGGGTCTGCGAATAAGGCCTGCTTCCCTCCATACTGCACGGAGAGCCCGGTGCCCCGAGGGTGCCGGGCCTTTTGCCCCTCAGCTTTTGTGATTTGGGTCACAGCCGCGAGGTCGAGGGCGGCGTATTTACAATGCGCTCCCGGCTCGCGCGAGGCGCGCCGGAACCTTGGAGAAAAACGATGAAGAAGGTCATTCTCGCCATTGCCGCTGCCGCGACCATCGCCGCCGGTTCGATGACCGTGACGGGCCCCGCCGAAGCGCGCTGCCGCGGCTGCGGCGTTGCCGCCGGCGTCGTCGGCGGTCTGGCGGTCGGCGCCATCATCGGGTCCTCAATCGCCAACAGCCAGCCGCGCTACTACGCGCCGGAACCCGGCTACGTCGTTTACGACGGCTATGCCCGCCGCTACCCGGTGTCCTGCCCCGGCGGCTACTGGGCCCGCCGCCCCCTGCACGATCGTTGGGGAAATTTCGTCGGCTGGTCGAGGCCGCGCTTCGTCTGCCCTTAAGCTTCGCGTAACGACCCCGGCGCACACTCCGCCCGACTTCAGTGACTAGGCTCCGGCCTGAAAGGATGAGTTCCATGAACTTCAAGGTCATCGCCCTTGCCGCGGCGGCTTTGTCGGTCGCCGCACTGCCGACCACCGCCGATGCGCGCTGCCATGGCTGCGGCGTCGCCGCCGGTGTCGTAGGCGGTCTGGCCGCCGGCGCCATCATCGGCTCGGCCATTGCCGGCCAGCGCGGCTATGAAGTTCCGCCGCCGGCCTACTACGGCCCGCCCCCGGCCCCCGTCTACGTGGAACCGGAACCGGAATATTACTACGAAGGCCCGGCCTGCCATATCGAGCGGCAGCGTTTCTGGGATGGCTATGGCTGGCGCCATCGTCGCGTCGAAGTTTGCGACTAACTGTATGAAGGCTGGCGTCCGATCTCACCATCGTCGGGCGCCGGCAAAGACGATCCTCGAAGGAAGGGCGGCGGCCTTGAACCTCCGGCCGTCCCCTTCGAGGTTTCTTTTCTGGCGCC
>JAFECJ010000021.1 GCA_018242205.1 Pseudomonadota bacterium | reverse complement strand
CTGACAGTGCCTCGCCGGCAGCGTCGACCGCCGGCGCCGACGAGCCCTCGACCATGACAATCCAGTTCGGCACGCCGACCTGACGGCCCTTACGTTCGGCGGTTTCGATACCGCTCGCCGCGCTGTCGGCGATACAGAGATGTGTGCCGCTGATGCCTTTCATCGCACCAACCTTCTCGAGCCCGGCGACGATGCCCTGCTCCAGCGCGGCGCTGTGCGGGCCTTCAGGATCGAAGCGTAAGGTCAGCATCACGCCGCCATCGCCGCTGCCGCGGGAGTAACGCGTGACGCAAACGCCGCGCAAGGTGTTGCGGAATTCGGCGGTCGCCTGCCTGGTCCATGGTGTCGGATTATTGAGGCGATCGAGATAAACGGCGCCGGTCAGCACCGCTTGGTCTGCGGCTTCGTACAGCGTGTAGTAGGCCGGCGTGCCGTAATCGGCGACATAGCGGCGACCGCGTAGAAAGCCCGGAATGCCGACACGCTCCGGAATGTGCTCACGATTATGCCATTCGATGAAGTTGTCCCGGCCTTCCGGCGTGATGTCGTTCCAGATTGCCACCACGGCGGTACCACGCAAAGCCATTGCCAAACCCTCAGTAAGTCGCACGCCCGCCGGACAGGTCGAACACCGCGCCGGTCGAGAAGCTGCACTCCGGCGAGCACAGCCAGGTCACCATCGCCGCGACTTCAGCCGGCTCGAGAAAGCGCTTCATCGGGATGCGCGACAAGATGTCGGCCAGCCGTTCCTTAGGCGCGTCGATGCTCATCGCCGTGAGCGATGCAGCCGGGGTGATGGCGTTTACCATGATGTTCGCAGTCGCCAGTTCCTTGCCGAGGCTCTTGGTCAGCGCGACGACGCCGGCTTTCGCCGCGCTATAGGCGGCCGCCTGCGCCATGCCTTCCTTGGCCTGGATCGAAGCAACGTTGACGATGCGGCCGAAGCGCGTCGCCGCCGCGCTGTCGATCATCAGCGGCACCAACTCGCGGCAGACGTGGAACACGCCGTTGAGATTGACGTCGATGATGCGGTGAAATTCATCGAGCGGAATTTCCCACGTCGGCCGCACCTCGCCGACGATGCCGGCATTGTTGATGAGGATGTCACAGCGGCCGAAGCGGCGGCGCAGATCGGCGGCTGCCGCCGCGACGCTATCGGGCTTGGCGACGTCGACAGCGTGGGTGGGAAAGCCCGACAGATCGGCACCGACCAGTGCGCCCTCGAGGTCCCATAGCACGACCGTGGCGCCGGAAGCGGCAAGCCGGTTGCGGATGGCCTGACCGAACCCGCCGGCGGCGCCGGTAAGAACGGCGATCTTGCCTGACAAATCGTAGGTCGCTGTGCCTTGCATGGTCCGGTGTGTCTTATTGCTTAGTCGAACTTGTAGACGCCGAGCTTCTCGAACACCGAATAGATGCGCTTGGTGTAAGCAGCAAAGTCCGGATACTCGCCGAGATGGGCCGGGCGCGGGCGCGGCAGGTCGATCTTGATCTCGTCGACAATGCGACCGGGGCTGCGCGACATCACGAAGACGCGGTCGCTCAGGCCGATCGCCTCGTCGATGCTGTGCGTGATGAACAGCACGGTCTTGCGGGTCTCAAGCCACAGCATCTCCAGGTCGTGGCGGATCTGCGTGCGGCTGATGGCATCGAGCGCGCCGAACGGCTCGTCCATCAGCAGCATCGACGGATCGTGCACCAGCGCCCGGGCGATCGACACCCGCTGTCGCATGCCGCCGGACAACTGCCACGGGTAGCGATCTTCCGCGCCGACGAGGCCAAGGCGGGCGAACAGGTGTTCGGCGCGCTGTCGACTTTCGGCACGGTCGAGACCGCGAATCTCCTGCTGCAGCAGCACGTTCTTCATTGCCGTACGGAACTCGAGCAGCAGATGATCCTGGAACACGATGCCGATTTCGGTGATCGGCTTGGTCAGCGGCCGGCCGTCGATCGCGATCGAGCCGGCGCTCGGCGGCTCGAGGCCGGAGACCAGCAGCATGGTCGTGCTCTTGCCGCAACCGGACGGACCAATCAGACTCACGAATTCGCCCGGCTTGATGTCGAGATCGATGGGCCCCAGCGCATGGAAGGCGCCCTCCCCGCTCCCGTAGGACTTGGTAAGGCCGCGCGCATTGATGGAAGCTCCGACGCTCATCGTGGACGTACCCAAGGCATCATAATCCGCTCGGACGTGGCAAGCAGGGCGTTGAAGATCAGCGCTACGATGGCGACGGCGACCAGGCCGCAGAACAGGAGTTCCATGTTCATGAAGCTCGACGCCCGCATGATCATGAAGCCGAGCCCGGCGCTGGAGCCAATGAACTCGGCGATGATGACGCCCTCGACCGCCTTGACGATACCGATGCGCATGCCGGCAAAGATATGGCTCATCGACGCCGGCAGCCGGACATAGCGGAACGCCTGCCACGGCGTCGCGCCCATCGAGCGGGTGATATAATCGAGTCGGGGATCGACGGCGCGGAATCCATGCATGCTGTCGACCAGCACGGGAAAGAAACACATCAGGAAGACCACCAGCACCGAAACCAGCGGGCTGACGCCGAACCAGATGATCAGGATCGGGCCGATCACCGTCTTCGGCATGATGTTGAGGAAGACGATGACGGGATAGAGCCCGCGCTCCAGCGCGCCGATCGACACCATCAGCAGCGCCAGCGGCACCGCGATCACGACGCCGAGGCCGAACCCGGCAGCCAGTGTAACCGACGTCGCCAGCGCATTGCGCAGGATTTCCGGATAATCGACGAGGAAGCGGCCGAGGAAGTCGGACGGCTTCGGCACCAGCCAGACCGGTACATCGAACAGGCGAATCAATCCTTCCCACAGCGCCAGGAAGATGACGACCGACAGCACCGAATTGAGGATCGACCACAGCCAGCCGGCGCGAATGAGTCTCGCGGCAGGCGTTGGCGGCGATGTGACCGGGGCGATCTGGTCAGACATTGAGGGCCTGTGGCAAAAGAGCGAAGGCGACAGCGCCTCCGCGGACGCCAATTCGAGGCCATCCGCGAAGGCGCCAACACGCGATTACGGACAGAGCACCGGCTTCTCGGGGAGAAGTTCGTTGGTGTAGTAGTTCGTGATCGGCTGCGTGGTGGGGAAGTTCATCGCCGCGGTCATGACCTTGTAGGTCTCTTCCCAGCCCTTGGCGTCGGTTACGCCGATCTTGTCGCCCTTGCCGCCGGGGCAGACCGAGGCGAAGCTGTAAGGCGCGCTGGTCATCAGCGCTTCCGGAGTCTTGTCCGACTCCGGGAACACCTGCTTCATCGCCGCGACCGCCGCCTTCGGGTCCTTCATCGCTTCCTGCCAGCCCTTCAGCGTGGCACGGATGAAGCGCTTGTAGAGGTCGGGATTGGCCTTGATCTTGTCCTCGCGGGCGATGAGGCTGAGACTGATCAACGGCACGCCGTGATCGTAGAAGTAGATGTGACCGGCTTTGATGTTCTGCGCCGCCAGCGGCACGGCGATGTTCTCCGGCGTCTCGGCGACGGCATCGACATTGCCCGATGTCAGGAGACCGATGCTGGCATTCTGCGCGGCCGATATGATCGTCACGTCCGAATCCTTAAGCCCGTTGGCCTTGAGGAACAGCGGCACCAGCGGCACCATCGCGCTGCCCGGCGGCACCGACAGCTTCTTGCCAACCAGATCCTTCGGCGTCTTGATGCCGGACTTTTCCAGGAAGTTGATGCCGAACTGACCGGCTTTCCAGATCGTCGAGATGATCTTGATCGGCGCGCCCTTGGCCGCGACGTTGAGCGCGGCGCCAGCGTCGGCAAAACCGAGTTCGGCCTGCCCGGTCGCTACCAGTTGCGCGGCGACGCCCGAGCCGCGCCCTTCCTGCAGCGTGACGTCGAGGCCTTCGGCGCTGTAGTAACCTTTGGTCTTGGCGAGCGCGAAGCCGAGATGGGCCGAATCGGCGCGCCAGTTCATCGTCATGGTGATCTTGTCGGCGGCGCCGGCTTGCGACGCCCCGAGCAACGCCAACGCCGAAACGGCGACAGCGAGCAGGGTCTTGCGATGTTGCATGGTTACCTCCCTATGTTTTCACGTTTTAATCTTGGCCGTCAGTCGTATGGTTCAATGCCGTCGCCAGGGTATGGCGACCCGCTCGATGACCACGATGGCGTAACTCAGGAGGACGCCAATCATGGAAGCGACCACGAGGGTCGCAAAAATGAGCGCGGTATCGTGCGCATCCATGGCGCGCAGCACGATGTAGCCCAGGCCGTTATTGGAATTGAGCCATTCGACGACGATGACCACTGTCACTGCCACCACGATGGTGATCTTGAATCCGGAGAAGATGCTGGGCGCCGCCGAGGGCAACTGGATCTTCCAGAATGTCTGCCAGCGCGAGGCGCCGGTGGACCGGCTGAGATAGTAAAGCCGCGGGTCGACCGACTTGAAGCCGGCGACACTGTCGACCAGCACCGGGAAGAACGTGATCATCGCGGTGAGCAGGATCTTCGGGAACGTCGAATACCCGAACCAGACCAACATCAGCGGCGCCAGCGTGATCTTCGGCATGCCCTGGATGAAGACGAACAGCGGATAAAGCAATTGTTCGAACAGGCGGACATTCGCGATCAAGTAGCCGAGCACGACGCCGGGAATGGCGCCGGCGATGAAGCCGTAGATCACGAGCCGGGCGGTGATCAGACCTTCGTGCAGCAGACGCTGATGATCGGTCACGATGCGGTAGAGAAAATCCGACGGCGCCGGCAACACGAATAACGGCACATCGAGGGCGCGCACCAGAACCTGCCACAGCAGCAACAGGCAGGTGAACCAAAATGCCGGTTCGGCGATGCGAACCGCGATCCGGTACGGCGTCATGGTGGCGCGCGCCTGGTTCATGCGATCACCATGCGCCGGCCCTGCGGGCTGTTCATGCGCGCCCCGCCACGCTGGCGGATTCGGGTCGGCCACACGGCCGACACCTCGGCGGCGGTGGCATGCAGTTCGCGGCTCAGATCGTCGTAACGGTCGGGTGTGATCCGCATCAACGGCCCGGCAATGCTGATGGTACCGACGACCGGCGAACCGGCCTCGGTATCGGCATGGAACGGCACGGCGATCGCCGCCGTTCCGGGCTCCGCTTCATCGACGGCGACGGCATAGCCGCGCGCGCGCGTCTCGCCGAGATGCCGCCGCAAATCGTCGACGTCGCCAATGACGCGTGGTCCCAGCGCGCGCCTCGCGCCGAAGCCGCGGGCGCAGACGATGCGCAGAGCTTCGTTTTCCGGCAGGGTCGAGAGCCAGGCCTTGCCGTTGGCAGTGGCGTGCAGAACGATTTCCTGGCCCATGTCTGGGTCGTAGCGCAGCCCAGTGGTGGCGCCCTGCGCGCGGGCCACCCAGACTAGGTCTTCGTGTTCGACAATGGCGAGGCGGCAATACTCATGCGTGCGGCGCGCCAGCCGGTCGAGAATTTCCTGGACGATGTCGGGCACGGCACGGACGTCGAGATTACGAAAGGCGAGCGTGCTCAGTCGCAGCGACAGCGCATAGGCCTGGCCCGCCTCGGCCTGCACCACCCAGCCGGATTTCACCAAGGTCGTCAGCGTACGGTGGACGGCGCTGACCGGCATGCGGAGCCGGCTCGCCAGCACCGACAATTCGACCGGCTCTGCCTCGCCGGCGAGAACCTCGATGAGCTGCAGACAACGCTCGATCGCGACGACCGACATGAGTCGCGTTTCCATCCCCTATTTGGAAAACTTTTCCAAATTGGAATTGGAATGTCAATGTCTGATATATTTCAATCTTGTTATAGTGTTATGCCGTCTCTCGAAACTGAGCGTCGCCACAACCCCGCCTCAGACCGGTCTGACCACCGCGCGCGGGGGCGAGTTCCCCTCACCTTGCGGCGTTGGTCGGCGGCAGTTTCAGCAGCGCCCTCACCTCGTGCGACGAGGCAATGACACCGCCGAGATCCTCGACGATGCGCTTGGCCTTGACCACCATCTCTGCGTTCGACGGCGCAAGCTGGCCGGCCGACAGATAGACCGCGTCTTCCAGACCGACGCGCACGCAGCCGCCGGCGAGGAACGACTGCGCCACCATCGGAAAGGCCATGCGGCCGGTGCCGAAGCCGGTCCAGATCGCGCCCTCCGGCATCAGGCCGCGCGCATAAAGCAAGGTCTCAGGGACCGGCTTGAAGCCGTATTTGATGCCCATCACGATCGAGCACAGAGGCCTTGGTGCCAGCGTGCCCTCCTTGATCAGATCATTCGCGAATTGAATGTCGCCGGAATCGAACAGCTCCAGCTCCGGCAGCACGTTGGCGGCCCGCATCGCCGCCGCCATCTTGCGCACGCTGTCCGGCGCGTTGATGACGACCTCGCCGCCGAACACCATGGTGTTGAGGTCGAGCGTGGCGATGTCGGGACGGATGGCGCTGATATGCGCGACGCGTTTCTCGGCGGTGGTCAAGGTCGTCTTCGGCCCCGGCACACGCGGATCGTCCGGCGATGGCTGATAGCGGCCGCCCGGCCCCGTTGTCAGGTTGATGATCAACGCCGGATTGGCGCGCCGGATCTGCGCGACGACGTCTTCGTAATGCTCCAGCTTCATCGACGGCGCGGCGGTCTGCGGATCGCGCACATGTATGTGTGCGATCGCGGCGCCGGCTTCGGCCGCGGATAGAGCCGCTTCGGCGATTTCATTGGGCGTGACCGGCAGGTTCGGGTTCTGCGCGCGGGTGGTGTGGTTGCCGGTGACGGCGCAGGTGATGAAGGTCAGGCTTGCCATGAGTTTCCAGGCCTCTGTGAAAAGAAGACGCGGCGACGATCATTCGCCGCCGCGTCAACGGGAGGATCAACGAGCGCGCGATTCAGAGCCGTATATTGGCATCCTTGATGAGCGGCGCCCACTTCGTCAGCTCGTTATCGATGAAGGCCTTGAGATCGGCCGGCGATCCGCCGATCGCGTCCATCCCGTTCTGCCGCAAGCTCTTCTGGCCGGTCTCGCTCTTCAGCCAGGCATTGACGACCGCATTGACCTTGTCGACGGCCTCCTTCGGCGCGTCCTTAGGTGCCAGCACCGCATACCAGGCCGAGGCATCGAAGCCCGGCAAACCGACCGATGTCGCCGTCGGCACGGCGGGCAACTGGAACGACGGCGTCGTCGTCGTCACGGCCAGGGCGTTGAGCTTGTTCTCTTTGACGAGCGGCACATAGGTGGTCATGAAGTCGATGGCGACGTCGATGTGTCCACCGAGCAGATCCGTCATCAGCGGCGCGGTGCCGCGATAAGGCACGTCGGTCACCCTCACGTTGCCGAGCTTCTGCAGGAACACCGTGGTGATGTGGCCGAGCGTGCCCTTGCCCGGATGACCGATATTGACCTTGCCGGGATTGGCCTTGGCGAAGTCGAGCAGTTCCTTCAGCGTTTTGAAGCCGCCCGGCTTAGCCACGACGATCAGCGGCGATTTCGATACCAGCACGACCGGCGCGAAGTCCTGCGCCGGATCGTATTGCATCGATGCGTACATCAACTTGTTCAGCGCCGCCGGCGCCGGCGTCGCGAACAAAAAGGTGTAGCCGTCCGGCTTGGCCTTGGCGACGAAAGCGCCGCCGATATTGCCGCCGGCGCCGGACCGGTTCTCCACGATCACCGTCTGACCGAGCTTCTCCTGAAGCGCCTGCGCAATCTCACGCGCGATGATGTCGGCATTGCCGCCGGCCGGAAACGGCACCACCAGCGTAACCGTCCGGCTCGGCCAATGATCCTGCGCCAAGGCGGCGACGCAGGACAGGCTCAGGCAAAGCGCGGCGCAAAGCTGCAGCAATCGTCTCATGTGCTCCTCCCGGATTTTCTCCCCGTTCCGCATAACGAAACGACGGTTTTGCTGTCGCTTATTGTTTGCAGCCACTGCCGGACTTTGCCATAGGTAATCGACCGCGTTCCGCAGGGTGGAATTTAGGGTCATGCCGCTGAAGACCGAGACCGTCGAGGCCGCGGCGCGCACGCTGCGCCTGCTTGAGGAACTGAATCGTCATCGTGTCGTCTCGCTCGCCACGCTGCACAAGACGACGTCGCTGCCGAAATCCACGCTGGTGCGGCTGCTGAAATCGCTGTGCGTTATGGGTTACGTCGTCAACGACCGGCGGCAAGGCGGTTACGCCGTTGCCTCGCGCGTCAAGTCGCTGAGCAATGGATTCCGCGGCGATCCGCTGGTGGTCGAGGCGGCGCGGCCTTGGGCCATCGCCTTCACGCGCCAGCATCAGTGGCCGGTGGCGATCGCCGTGCGCGACGGGCTGTCGATGGCGATCCGATTCAGCACGATTCCGGATAGCCCGGTGTCGCCGTTCCACGCGACCGTCAACACGCGGCTGAGCCTGCTCGGCCGCGCGCTGGGCCGCGCCTACGTCGCGTTCTGCCCGTCACAGGAGCGCCGCGACCTCATCGACATGCTGACGAAATCACCGGAAGCCGAGGACGCGCCGGCCCGCGACCGGGCGCGGACCTTGGCGATGTTGTCGGCGGTCCGCCGCCAGGGCCATGCCGAACGCGATCCGCTAGTCGAGCCGCGCTCGTCCGGCACCATCGCGGTGCCCATCATCGTCGACAACAAGGTGCTGGCGACGGCCGGAATGACGTATTTCAAGTCGGCTGTCCGGCCCGAGGAGATCGCCGCGCGCTATGTGCCGGCAATGACGGCGCTCGGCAGCAGCATCGCCACGAGCGTGCAGGCTTTGCGGTGACCGAAGCTGCGTCCGGAACGATCCGGAAAAGTGGCGGTGGGAGTGCTCATGCAAACAAACTTCTCTATTCTGGAAGCGGTCGCTAGCCTGAATTGGGCCGGCGCCCACCCCGCTGGCCGTAAGATGTTCCGCCTGCGGGCCTGGTGCTAGCCCCAGCCCAAGGGTACCGATTCGGGCGACGTCCGATTTGGGCCATATCCGGCCATAACCAGCGGACTCGGCATTATCGGTCACGTCAGCGCGAGATGCGGCGCAGCTCCTTGGTGACGGTGCGCGCGTGATCGATAAACAATGCGGCCACTGGACTGAGCGTACGTTCCTTGAGAGTGACGACAACGACAGGTAGTGGCTTACCAAGCGCGACCGGAAGTGCGCACAGCGACCAGCGTTCGGCGTTGTAGTGCAAAAGCGACGCCGGTACCGGCGAGACGTAGCCGCCTGTCGCCAAGAGTTGCATGCGCAACTGCATGGAATAGGTGGTGACGCTGAGGCGCGGCGGCTCCATTTTTGACGCCCCGAACGCGCTACCAACCAGGTCGCGCACAACCGTATTCGGCGGCGCGAGGATCCAGGACTCGTCGGCAAGTTCCGCGATTTCGAGCTTGCGCCGGCGCGCAAACCGGTGGCTGCGGCCCGCCCCCACTACGATGGCTTCGTCATAGAGCGGTTCGACGCGCAAGTCGTCGTCGCGGATTTCGCCGGAGATACGCCCGAGCATCAGATCGACTTTGCGGGCGCGCAACTCCTGAAATTCAAGCGCCGCCGTATTGGCCTCGGAGATGTGGACGACGATGCGCGGATATTGCCGCGCCAGACTGGCCACGATGGCGGAGAGATAGCCGCCGGCAATATAAGACTCCGAAGCCCCCACCCAGACTTCGCCCGATCCCGGATCGGCTAGGTATTCGATCTCGCGAACACCTTGTTTCAGGGCATCGAAGGCTTCGGCACCGCGTTTCAGTAGAACATCGCCGAACAGCGTCGTCGTGACGCCGCGCGGCCCACGGTCGAGCAATCGCACGCCGAGCGCGGCCTCGAGGTCACCGACCGCCTGGGAGATGGCGGGCTGGGTAATGCCAAGCTGTGCCGCCGCCTTCGCCATGCTGCCGGCCCGCATCACCGCGAACAGGATACGGAGATCGCGCAGCTTGAGGCGGCGGCCGATGCGGGCATCCCAGTCGGTCGAAAGACGTTTCGCCATTAGTACATCTTATAGGTCCATACAGATTTTGGCTATTCCGATTATAGGCCGGTCAAGGCATTGAGGGCGCCGTCCGCTGCGTAAGACACGCTCGCCGAAGCTGGAACAACGGAACGAAGATCCGCCATGACGCCAACCTACAAACTGACCGCAACGGCACTCACCGCGGCGGGATTCGTTGCAGCTGCCATCCACGGCATCCGTGCGCAGGCCGCCCCGCCAGCACCCGCCTACGTCATCAACGAGATTCAGGTGACCGATCAGGCCGGCTTCGCGACTTATGCCACACGCCAGGGCGCGTTGATCAAAAGATTCGGCGGCCATTTCCTGGCGCGCGGCGGCGCCATCGAGATGATCGCAGGCGCACCGACGAAATCACGTGTCGCGATCTACGTATTCGAGAGCTTGGCGAAGGCCAACGCCTGGCACGACGCGCCGGAGCAGACAGAGCTCGTCGCGCTGCGCGACAAGTCGTCCAATTTCCGGTCATACATCGTGGAAGGCTGCGCCACGTGCAGTCCGCCGTCCAAATGAAAATGGCGCACTGACCCCACCAAACCAAAACAACAGGCTGCCGCGTCCGGCCGCCTCAACTGTTTGTCTCCACTGCAAAGGGAGGCTCCCCGTGCCCCGCATCGAACCGCTAAATCGTCCCGCCGGCCGGAGCGAAGCGCTACTCGATCAGGTCCGAACCGCGATGGGCTTTGTGCCGGCGTTGATGCACGTGCTAGCCCACTCGCCCGCTGCACTCGCGGGCTACCTTTCGCTGCGCGATGCGCTCTCACACGGCGTTCTGCCACTGCGCCTGCGTGAGCAGGTCGCCATCGCCATCGCGGCGGGCAACAATTGCAATGTTTGTCTCGCCAGCCATACTCGCTATGGGCGCGCAGCCGGCCTAACTGCCGACGAAGTCGCAGCAGCGCAGCGCGCGACCTCGGCCGATCGAATGAGCGCCTCCGCGCTCGACTTTGCGCGCTTATTGCTCGACGGACGCGGGCATGTGCCGGACGCGGACATCGCCGCCATTTACGCCGCCGGATTCGACGATGCCGCGATTGTCGAGATCGCTGCCGCCGTGGCGTTGAACACGTTTGCCAACATGGTCAACAACCTCGCCCACGACCGGACCGATGCCCAGCCTGACGCAGCTGCGCAAATTGGCCCATTCAAAGCGCACAATTGCTCTTGAGGTGCATCCAATGATCCGAACGATTGGAATGATCATCGTATTTGGTGCGATGGCAATATTCGCAAATTTGGCTCAGGTGAAGGCTCAAAAAGCTTCCCAGCCGAATTGTCCGCAGGGATATTCTCTGGTTGAGGGCGTTTGTATTAGCGACAGAAGCGGCGACATCGTAATGCCGTCCGCTCAGAAGTGAATACGGACGCCACCCAGGCAAAGTGAGCATTGTAGTTTCAGACTGCACTCGCTTGGGGGAGCCTCGACAACTCGTTTGGATGCTTCAGCATCAACGAAAAGCTAAGCTGTCGGTTGGCGCTAGCGCATTAAGTCCCCGTTCACACTACGTTAAACGCGGTGAACATTGTTTGCCGATGCAACACATGCGGCTATTTGAGCGCGTTCAATGAAAAAATTGACACGAGACATTATAATTTCGGTTTATGATAATGTGCATGCTGCTCTTTGGGCCGCACTTATTGCGTTTCTTTTCTATTTCGCTTTAGTTATCGCGCCCAAGATACCCGATAATCGCGCGGCATACGAAGCCCAACAGCATTTTGAAATCTCGGCAGAGAATAATTTGTATTGCAAAAAGTTCGGATTTACTCCGGAAACGCGCGCCTACGCTCGGTGCATTTTGGACCTTGAGGCTTTGCGCGCAAAAATCAAGCAACGCCTTGCCGAGGAAGCGGATTTTTGGTGAGGCATGGGGAGATGGGGAGCACAGCAATCCCGCCTTGATTTTTTCAGATACCTAGCCAAGCAGACAAACCAAAGCCGTGGCGCGCGTAGGTCCGCTTTGGGCCAGAAGCGGACCTCCGGCGAAACGGCCGCCCTGGCCACGCATGCATCGATCGCGTTAGGCACGCCACATCCCTGACTGAAATTTTACAACATGCCATCCTTAGTTCCGAGCCATGCGCGAGCCGAACTCGTTGGGCAGTACCCACCGGGCCATTCGGCCTCTATGCACACCGGGGATGCGTTCCGCTATGACTGACCGCTGGGAGGTATTGCGAACTTCTATTTCGCTAAATAAGCTCGCCCATGTCATAAAATGCCGTTGTGCACGCAATGCTCAGACCTGCTCTTGTTCTGCTCCCGCTGCTTGCCCTTTTGACTACGCCGGCCCAAGCCGCCTTCAACTGTCAGACCGGGGGTTGGATACATTGGTACGAGTATGGTTTAGATGAGAGCTATATCGTCACCTTCTTCAATCGGCCCGGCCAGACCGGCCGAGAGCAGTACCTGAAGTATAAAGGCGCCATGGAGAAGATGGCGGCCTATGTCGCGCGCGCCCCGAACCAGCAAAGAATTGCCAACCTCCACAGCTTCCAGAATGTCGTGAAGACGCTGGCGGACTGCGGCTATGGCGACGGCGCGGCCGCCGCGGTTCATGCCACGCCGCCGCAGCCCGCGCGCGCGAACCCGCCGCCGCCACGTTACGCGCCCGAACCGACCGAGCAGCAGAAGAGCGCGCAGCGAGAGGCCGTCGCCGACAAGGCCAGCCGCTCCGTGCTGTCGCAGTTCGGCGACGACAAGGCGCCGAGCAAAGGCAAGGCGAATGCGCCGGCCCGTTCGGCCGACAATGCCGCCCCGCAGAAGCATTACGGCTCGGCCTTGGGCTGCATCCGTCTCGTCCGCCAGGGTGCCGGGGACTTCCAGAACGTGCTGGGCAATGGCTGCGCCTATCCGATCATTGTCTCGTTCTGCACCATGAGCGGGCGCGGCACGGGCGCCTTCAACTGCGCCAAGCGCAGCTACGGCTCCGACAGCATCGCGCCGGGCGGATCGCAGGCCATCATGGGCGCCGGCGTGCCGGACGTGGGCGATCCGTTCGAGCTTCTCTTTGCGGCGTGTCGGGCGCCGGCCGCGCCGAACGTCTCCGGTCAGGTCGGCCCACATCTGCTCTTCACCTGCCGGTAATTTCGGGCCAATCCGCATTCGGGAGTGCTGTCGTGAGAAGAACCGTTCTGGTCGTCTGTCTTTTGCTGTCCGCGACGGCGGCTGCGGTCGCCAAGGACGGCGTGACGTTCAAGCTCGACCAGATCGGCGACGCCTGCGGGCAGACCGCGGCCAACAATGCCGACTACCGCAACTGTCTTGCGGCCACCGCCGCCAAGATCGCGGCCAATATGAAGGGTGACGTGCGCTGCGCGGCGCAGACCTGCATTGTCCGCATCCCGTGCAAGGGCAGCGGCACCACCTGCACCGGCAGCGGCTTCGCCGTGCAATACAGCGTCGAGGACAGCGGCCACGCCGTCAACATCAAATTGCCGTCGGGCAAGCAGGCTCATTATTTCAGCTGCGGCACCTGCTCGGCCGTCGAGCCGCGCGACAACAACCAGATCCCGCTCCGGCTTCTGGAGTCGGCGGACAGCGTCGTGCTGGAGATTCCGGCTAGCGAGCGATAGTTCTTCGCGTCTTATGTGATCGCATTGATTCGCTTCGTATTCCAACATGGCGGCAGCAGCCGAGCTTCGTCGATGCCGCAATTAATGAAGTCACCTGAAGGGAAAACAATTAGACATTTATCGGGTAAGTTTGCCTGGGACAAACCCAATTCGAAATCGCGTAAGATGACAGCTAATTGCGCACGCTGCCATGCAGCAGTACTTTGACCAAAGGGTTTGGAAAATTCCGCTCGCGGGTGACGGCATAAAACGTCTCGGCGATGCCGGGCAGACGGCTGGCTTCGCGTAGCACGCCGTTCGTCAACTCGTCTTTCACGACGATCGGCGGAAGCACGGCAAGGCCGGTGCCCTCGCGCGCGAGCAGGCGCATCATGGCCATGTCGTCGACTTCAGCCACGATGTGCGGGGTAATGCCCATGCGGTCGACAAGAGCATCGAAGCCCATGCGTATGCCGCTGTCGGCCGTCGGCAGGATGATGGGGTGCTGGGTCAAAAGCTCAGCCAATTTTGGCCGCTTGCCGACACGGGCGGGAGTTCCGACAAGGCTAACGCGCTGTTCGGAGATACGGTGCGAGATGACAGTCGACGCAGCATCGCGCACGCGCGGCTGATTGAGCAGGACGACGTCGTGCCCGAGCGTATCGAGGTCGCGTAACAATTCGGCGGTCGTCCCGGAACGTAGAATGACATTTACATCGGTTCGCTTGAGAATCGGCCGGAGGAAGCCGATCAGAAAATTGCGGGACAAGGTCGCCAGTGCGCCGATGCGGATCGTTTGTCGTGGCCGCTCGACGCCCTTGAGTGTGTGGATCAGTTCATCGCCTGTCGCGAAAATCGAATTCGCATAATCGAGCGTGATACGGCCGGCTTCGGTCAGGCGCAGCTGACGGTTCCGGCGCTCGAACAGCTTATGCCCGAGCCGGCCTTCGAGATTCTTGATCTGAATCGAGAGCGCGGATTGCGACACATTCAGGTGTTGCGCCGCCTGGGTAAGATTGCCCTCACGGGCGACCGTCCAGAAATAGCGCAGATGGTGATAATTGAGGGCTGCCATCCGTTCTATTAAATAGAACGATATGTGAAAAACAATGTATTTTTTCAAACCGGCTCTATTCGCTAGCTCTTGGGGCATCAGACCTTTGCCGCTGGAGACCCCGAGTCGTGATTTACATCCTGCCCCTGATGGCGCCTGTATCCGCCGCCCTGGCCGCAATGGCCGCATTTTGCGGGCCGGCGCAGCGACCCCGGGCGACCCTGTTTATCGCGCAACTGGCTGGCGTTCTCGCCTTGTCGGCGTCAATCGCTGCCGCCTTCGTCCTGGTTAGCCATGGACCCGGACAAGGCCGCTGCCTGGGGAGTGCCCCCTTTTGCCTCGTGACACGCCTTGATGCCATCAGCGTCACGATGCTGCTCCTCGTATCCTTCGTAGGGCTCGTGGTGCTGCGTTATGCGTCGACCTATCTGGACGGCGAGCCACGGCAAGGCGCCTTCATGGGCTGGCTCTGCCTCACGCTGGCCTGCGTTTTGTTTCTGGTTCAATCGGGTGCTCTGCTTCAATTCGCAGGTGCGTGGATCGCAACAAGCCTCTGCCTTCATCGGCTCCTTATTTATTATCCTGACCGACTTCAGGCCCGGCGCGCCGCACGTAAAAAGTTCATCACGGCGCGGATTGGCGATGGTGCGCTGGCCTTTGGCTTCATCCTGCTGGCCATCGCCTATCAAAGTGGCGACATCGAACAGATTTTGTCTGCTGCGAGGGAGGGAAACGCACCAACGACGGCAACTTTTGCTGTCGCATTAATAGCGGTCGCAGCCCTCCTTAAATCCGCGCAATTCCCGACGCATGGCTGGCTGACGGAAGTGATGGAAACGCCCACGCCCGTTTCGGCCCTCCTGCATGCGGGCGTGATCAATGCAGGCGGCTTTCTCCTCATCCGCTTCGCCGATGTCATGCTGCTTGCGCCGGGTATCCTTGCTGCCCTCGCCCTGATTGGTGGGTTTACCGCGCTCTTTGCCGCGCTCGTGATGCTGACGCAACCTGCGGTGAAGACCTCGCTTGCATGGTCAACTATCGCGCAGATGGGCTTCATGATCCTCGAATGCGGTCTTGGGCTCTTTCCGCTGGCGCTTCTGCATATCGTCGCTCATTCGCTCTACAAAGCGCATGCGTTTCTGTCGTCCGGTGACGCCGTGGAACGGGTGGCCTCGATTGCCCGCCCCGGACCGGTCGCCATACCCGATAGCGCGGCGGTCGGCAGAGCGATGCTGCTGGCCATACTGATCTATGTGGCGATCGGGGCTGTCGCGGGATTTGCACACAAGTCGCCGCAAGCGATTGCGCTAGGCGCGATCCTTGTCTTCGGTGTGGCCTATCTCTTGGCTCAGGGCCTCGCCGATCAGGCCCCGCGTGCGTTGACATGGCGAACGGCTGCCGCCTCGGTTGCTGCGACCATCGGGTATTTCGTTTTGCAAACGCTGACGGAGCACCTGACGCGAGGCGCTTTGCCTCCGGCGCCACCGCCCGGCCCACTCGAATGGGCCGTCATCGTGCTGGCCGTCTTCAGCTTCGGTACCGTAGCGCTTGCTCAAGCCCTGTTTCCCCTCTGGGCCTATCACCCCGCCGCCGCTGGATTGCGGGTGCATCTTTCGAACGGGCTCTACGCCAACGCCGTTTTTGATCGCCTGATCGGGGGCTGGACATGGCCGCGCATGAACGAGAAGGCCGCAATCAAGGAAGAACACGCATGAGCCGGGCTTTGGATCAGACCGTTATGGACAGCGCGAACGAGGCGGCACGGGCGATCCCACCTTTGTGGCCTCTGGCGTCCAGCGTAGCGGTGAACCCTTTCCTTGGGCAGAGCGATCTCGGTCTCGCGGAGGTCGCTGCGCGTCTTGAGCGCCTCGCCGGCGCGCGGGTGACCATGCCGAGGTCCTGGTATGCGAAAAAAATAGATGACGGCTCAATCTCGGAAGAAGATCTTCGCCATGCGCTTGCCGCGACTTCCGGGGCACATGCCAGAATGGATGTCGCCTTCGTCAAGGCTGGTGCTCAACGGCTGCAGCCTTCGCCGCTGGTGCTGCCAACGGTTGCCGATCACGCGGTGGAGCTGTCGCATATCGCTTGGCCGCGCATCATCGATGACCGGATCGGCGCATGGGCCGCAAGTTACTTCGACGAGGGCCAGGCGCTCTGGGCGGCGCCCAAGGGCAGGAATGCCTATGCGGCATGGCGCGCTTATGCGACGCACGACCTGACACCCGAAATCGCCGGTCTCTCTGGCTTTGCTGCCTTTGTCGCCGATGCGCCGGAATCCGCATCCGAGGCCATCTGCGAAGCCGCTGCCACGCTTGGCATCCCGGATGGCTCGCGTGTTCTCTATTTTCATCGCCTCCTGATGACGCTCGGCGGCTGGAGCCAATTGGCCCGCTACCGGCTCTGGCAGGCCGAGCTGGAAGGAAGCACCGATACATCAGTCATCGATCTTCTTGCCGTCCGGCTGGTCTGGGAAGAGGCCTTGCTGCGCCGCTACGGTGCCCCACTGCGGTCAAAGTGGAAGAATGCCTGCGCACTCTATGAAGCCCCGCTTGTCCCCTCGTCAGATCACAAGATCGATGCCGTTCTACAGGAGGCGGCCGAGCGATCGGGCCAGCGCACGCTCGCCGAACTTCTAGCCGGTCCACCGCCTGCGGCTGAAGCCCCGACACGGCCCGCGATGCAGGTAGCCTTTTGCATCGATGTCCGGTCGGAAGTTCTCCGCCGGGCGATTGAATCCATCGATGGCTCGATTTCGACGCTAGGCTTTGCGGACTTCTTTGGTCTCGCCGCCTCGTACCGGGGTTTTGCATCCGATGTCGAGGAGCGGCATTTGCCGGTTCTCCTCCGGCCCGCGCTGTCTAGCTGCTCGTTGGGAACAGGAACAAGGAAAGAAGCCACGGCACGGTTTGCGGCACGGGCCTCGCGAGCCTGGACGCGGTTCAAAGTCGCTGCGGTTTCGTCTTTTGCCTTCGTCGAAGCGATGGGCCCGGTCTATTTCGCCAAGCTTGTGAAGGATGCCTTGGGTCTTGCCGCGCACAAACACGAATCCGATCCGGCGCCGGTTATCGTCAAAGGTCTAGATGACGCCATCGCGCGCCTTGATGCAGCTGAGAACATCCTGCGGGCGATGTCGCTCACCGGTGGCTTTGCGCGCCTGATTGTCATAGCGGGCCACGGGGCCAATGTGACGAATAATCCGCATGCGAGCGCGCTTCATTGCGGGGCATGCGGGGGGCATGCCGGCGATGTCAATGCGCGGCTTCTGGCTTGGCTGTTGAATGACAAGACGGTGCGACTTGGCTTGGCGGGACGTGCCATTACCGTTCCCGACGACACTCTCTTTGTGGCGGCGCTCCATGACACGACGACCGACAGGGTGACGCTTTTCGACAAGGACTCCGCCTGCAACTCCCATGCTGACGATCTTGCGCAGGCACGCCGCTGGTTCGAGCTTGCGGGGAAGCTGGCGCGGGCTGAACGCGCCTTGCGCTTGCCGCACGCGGGCACTGAGCGGGATGTGGCCAAACGCAGTCGCGACTGGTCGGAGATACGCCCGGAATGGGGGCTTGCAGGGTGCAGTGCGTTCATCGCCGCCCCGCGCGACGTTACCAAGGGCAAATCGTTACAAGGCCAGGCCTTTCTTCACGATTACGACTGGAAGAAAGACAAGGGCTTCGGCGTGCTTGAGCTGATCCTGACCGCCCCAGTGGTCGTGGCAAGCTGGATCAGCCTGCAATATTACGGATCGACGGTCGCTCCCCACGTGTTCGGCGGCGGCAACAAGCTGTTGCATAATGTCGTGGGTGGCCTCGGCGTGGTCGAAGGCAACGGCGGCGTGCTGCGCGGCGGCCTGCCATGGCAGTCAGTTCATGATGGCGAAAAATACATCCATGAGCCGCTCCGGCTCTCGGTCTGCATCGCCGCACCGCGCCAGGCGATCGGCGAGATATTGCAGCGGCACGCAAGCGTCCGGGCCTTGTTTGACAACAAGTGGCTGCATCTCTTCGCGCTGGATGAAGTCGGTCGCATGGCATGGCGCTACGCAGGAAATCTTGCCTGGACGCCGGAGGGCGACACGTCGGCGATCGTTCCCGTGCTGGAGGCGACTGTATGAGCGCTCTCTACGCCGGACAGACGGCCGTACTAGCGACGATGCACGGCAAGGAGAAGGCGGTTGGCCCGGCCTTCTCATCGAGATTGGAAGTGACGGTCGTCGTGCCGGATATGTTCGATACCGACCTTCTCGGCACTTTCACTGGAGAAATTCCGCGGTTCGGTACCATCGAGGATGCCGCGATGGCGAAGGCGCGGGCGGCCATGAAGCAGACGGGGCTTTCCCTCGGAATCGCCAGTGAAGGCAGCTACGGGCCGCATCCGTTGGTTCCATTTATCGCCGCCGGCATCGAGTTGATGGTCTTCGTCGACGATGAGCGCGGTGTCGTTGTCAAAGAGACATTCATCGACGAAGCACCGGTTTTTGCTCATATAATGGCTAGCAAAGACGAAGATATCATCGACTTTCTCAGCCGGGTCGACTTCCCACGGCACGCTCTCATTTCAAGCCCCGCCCAACCAGTCGTCTGTGCACAGACCTTCCACAAAGGCCTGAAGACGAAAGAAGCGCTCGCCGAGGCTCTTGCCGCCAGTTGCGCGATGTCCAAAGATGGACGGGCTCTGGTTCAAACCGACATGCGCGCGCACATGAACCCGACGCGCATGAAGGCGCTCGAAGCGTTGGCCGAACGGCTCGTTGGGCGGATTGCATCGCAATGTCCTTCGTGCGCAGCGCCTGGCTTTGGCATCATCGGCACCGAAAAGGGCTTACCCTGCGAATATTGCGGGGGCCCCAGCGTTTTGGTCCGACATGAGCTCCTGGGCTGCATCAGTTGCAACCACAAGGAAACGCGACCGCGACAGGATGGCCTGGCCACCGCTGAGCAGCGCTACTGCACCGGATGCAATCCCTAACTCTGGCTCGTAGAATGATCTATCCCGGCGCCGTCATTCAGGCGCAGATAGGGCCGAATATTCCCCACCCTTGATGATCCTCCAATAGGCATGGTCCATGGCGACGGTACGACTACCAAGCCAGGGAAAATGACCATACCAAAACGATAATTGTCTTGCGGCCGTGCGAGCACTTTCTCCGGTGACCAAGAACTCATAGAGCGCGGCGGCCAGGCCCGAACGGTCTGCGCCACTAAAGCAATGAACTAGAATTGGTCGTGGAGCGTTGCGCAGCAATCCGATCAGCCTGCGCATGACCTTGGGCTCGGGCTCACTGGTCGCACCGATGCCAACGTCGAAATGCTGCACACCGTGCGCGTTGGTGACTTTCAGCTCTTCGTCATACCAGGCATCGCCTGGATTGCCACCTCTGAGATTGATCACCGACTTTATTCGGTATTCATCGAGCACGCGCGCAAGATCGTCGCCATCCAATTGCGCCGATCGATAGAGCTCGTTCGGACGCACCGTATGGATGTTGCCCGTCAATTGGAGGAAGATCGCCCAGCCGCCGACCGCCAATAAAGCGGTGGCGACGACGACGACGCAAACCGTCAAGATCCTCCGGGCTTGGATTCTCCTTGTCGAAATGAAGCGCTTCGGCCGGGACGCCTCCGCTAAATCAAACCCTGCGCCGTTATCCATGGTGCCTGCCTGCCCGCTGCGGCAAGAACCAGATACAGCCGAGGATGAATATGACAAGAACGCCCGACGCGGTGTAGCGGCTCAGGTCGAGACCACCCTGATGCAGGGGTTTATCGAGAAAGTCTCCAACCGTAGCGCCAAGCGGTCGAGTCAGGATGAACGCGAGCCAAAACAAGGCAACTCGGGAAATCGACGTCCAGTAATAAGCAGCAATGATAACGGCAAGCCCGACGGTGAAAACAGTCGCGCCACCGAGATACCCTAAGCCATTGGTATCGGCCATCCAGTCGCCAAGCGCAGTGCCGAGCGTCTGCGACAACATGATAGTGACCCAGTAAAACGTCTCCGCTTTGCGAGAATGGATCGACGTGACCGCGATGGTTCCGGTCGAAAAGCGCCAGATGGCCAGAGAGAGAACCAAAAGCGCGATGAGAATCGAAACGCCTCCCGGATAACCGATGCCTAGCGATCGGTCGACGAAATCGGCCAATGTAGTGCCGACCGTCGTCGTCGCGACGATGACGGTCCAGTACAGCAGCGGGTGGAAGTGTTCAGTCTTGATCTGCTCGGCGACGGCCAAAAGGAAGATGACCGCGAATATGGCGGTCCCCACCAAATAGCCGAGATTCATCGACATGGTGACCGCGTCGCCGCCGGTTTCACCCAAGGTTGTTGCGGCAATCTTGACGATCCAGAAGACCAGGGTGAGTTCGGGTACCTTACTTAAAGTTCCTTCGACTAACGTGTTGTTTCTTGAGGCAGTTCTATCGAGCATTACACTTCTTTCGTTTCGGGCAGCGCATCATTGTAAAGCCACGTTGGGGCAACGACCTTATGAGAGACTTAGGCAGCGCACGATTGCCTCTCTTGAAGTGCCCGTTTGCACGTCAGGCTTGAAGTCTTACGGGTTCGAAGGTGCGTCCATCACAGTCAGGAGGTGCGTCAGCGCTTCTTTGCACTTTGTCGCGTCAGGCTTGCTCGCTCGCAGTTCGGCCAAAGCTCGGTCGATAGCCTTGTCAACCCGGTGCCAGTCAGAAGCTGCGCGTGGTTTGAGCGACGGCTCCGCTTCATCCCATGAGGTTTCGAGATCCTTGATACGGGCCTTGGCGCCGGCGAGATCACCCTTTTCGACGATTGCTGCAGTATCAACCACGATCTTCCGGAATTTAGAGAGGTCACCGAGCTTCGACGACGTTGCCGCCATGGCCACCGCGCTCAATGTCCGGGTAATGGGCAAGACTGGCGCGGCAGCGATTGCGGCGGCGGCCAGTAGAACAGTCAGGATAACGCGATCGGCCTTCATTGTGACGACTCCTTTCGTTGCTTGATGAGGTCAGGGCGAGCTGTCAGGCCGCTTCTCGGCTCTGCCGCTGGCCGGTGTTCGCGAAGGCGACCAAGAGCGCTATGACCGCAAGGAAGGCGATACTGGTGTAGATCGTGCCGAACCCGGCACCACCGTATTCTCGGGCTTGCGACAGGAGATCACCGATCGAAGCACCCAATGGGCGCGTCAGAATGTAGGCGAGCCAGAACGTCAGCACCGCATTGGCACCTACCGTGTAAGCGAGCCAAATCAAGGCGATGAGAGAGCCGAACACAACGACGCCTACGGTAAACCCAAGGCCGAGCGCCTCGGTCGCAAGGTCACCGGCGGCGGTCCCCAGCGCAAAGGTAGTGAGAATCGCTGTCCAATAGAACAGCTCCCGACGCGTGGTCACGATCGTGTGGATTGAAAGGGTGCGCTCGACGCCGTACCAGACCGCGAAAATGGCGGCCAGCATGACCGCGAATACCGAGGTGCTGGCATAGAGGCTGACGCCAAGCCCGTCCGTAAGAGCATCGGTAATTTGTGTGCCGACGATGCTGACCAGCACGACGGTGAGCCAGTAGATCCAGGGTACGTAGCGCCGCATGCGAATTTGAGCGATCAGGGCGGCGCCGAGCAGCGTCGCCATGATGCCCGTGGTAACCGTCGAGCCCAGCCCGATATTCACGGCAAGATAGTCGGCTCCGGTTTCGCCGACCGTGGTCGACAAGACCTTGATGACCCAGAATGCCAGGGTCACTTCGGGAACCTTGTTAAGCATTGTCTGCAAGGCCGTTCGGGTGGTCTGCGTCATGAATCACCTCAGTTGATGAACATGAAGGTGACGCCGCAGACTTAGCGCTTGCTTAGGGGTGGATCGGGCTGTCTGAGCGCCCTAAGTCGGCCCTAATTTTCCACCTGTGGAATGTGATACGATGGACTGGAGGAGGACATCAGACTTGCGCGTGCTGTATGTTGAGGACGACCGTATGCTTGGCGCCGCCGTGGAGCAGGCCCTCAAGGATGCGGCCTATGCCGTCGACTGGGTAACAGACGGTGAAACGGCCCTCGACGCGGCAAAGCTCCAGGACTACCAGCTCATACTGCTCGATCTTGGTCTTCCTAAGCCGGACGGCTTGGAGGTGCTGCGCCAGATTCGCAGGACCCTCCCTCCGGTGCCGGTCATTATCGTCACAGCGAGGGATGCGATTGACGACCGGATCGGCGGCCTTGACCTTGGAGCTGACGACTATCTGACCAAGCCCTTCGAGGTCGGCGAGCTGCTGGCGCGCATGCGTGCGGTCTTGCGGCGGCAGGGAAGCGGCGCCGATGCTCTGCTGAGTAATGGTGATATTGACCTCAATCCGGCGACACACGAGGCCGGCAGGGGTGGCAATAAAGTCGCTCTCACCGCTCGCGAGTTCGCGCTGCTCAATGCGCTCATGATGCGTCCGGGCAAGATATTCTCCCGCACCGAGCTTGAGCAACGACTATACGGCTGGAATGAGGAGGTCGAAAGCAACGCCATTGAGTTCTTGATCCATGCTTTGCGCAAGAAGCTCGGCACCGATGCGATTCGTAACGTGAGGGGTGTGGGCTGGATGGTCGACAAGGCAAACCAATGAGCTCGTTGCGCGTCCGCCTGATCATAAGTCTCACGGGGTTCATCATACTGGCCGGAATACTGGCTGGAGTGATCACCTATTGGTGGGCCTTCGATGAGGCGAATGAACTGCAGGACTCCGTCCTTGCCCAGATGGCGGCTGTTGCGGTCGGCGGAACCCGTGACTTGGGCGACATCGGAAATTTCAAGCTGGAGCCCGAAGCCAGGGTTAAGCTCGACGAAATCGACCTTGCGCACCCTTCCGCACGGGATAAGGCGCTGAACGCACTGCCGGACGGCTTCCATTTGACGCAAAGAGACGGCCACGACTGGCGAATCCTCTTGGTGACCCGAAGCGACAAAACGCGCGTCGCCATCGGTCAGCCCGCCCAAGTACGTAACGAGGTCGCCCGCGCCAATGCCCTTCATATTCTCCTTCCCTTGGCGATCTTGATCCCGTTCCTGATGCTGATCGTCGGTATTGTAATCGGCCGGACGCTGGAGCCCATGGCCAAGCTCGCAAATGAGCTGGACCGCAGCAAGACACGTGAGCTTGCCCCGCTTCCTTCGGAAGGTATGCCGAATGAACTGCGCCCTTTTGTGGCATCAATTAATCGACTTCTGGAACGCGTTCACGAGATGGTCGACCAGCAGCGGCGCTTCATCGCCGACGCAGCCCACGAACTGCGGACGCCAATTGCGGCGATTAGCGTTCAGGCTGACAATTTAACCCATACGGATTTGCCTGCTGACGCGGAAACTCGCCTAGCGGCCCTTAGGGGGGGAGCGAGACGCACCGCGCATTTGCTCGACCAACTCCTTGCACTCGCGCGATCCGAGATCAACAATTCGGATCGCCCTTCCGTCGTACCCGCCGATCGGTACGCCAAGGAAGTGATGGCAGATCTCCTGCCCTTGGCACGCGAACGCGGTATCGATCTCGGATTTGCAGCCTTAGATGCCGTGGGGTTGAAAGCCGACCCCATCATGGTGGCGACGCTGTTCCGTAACCTTATCGATAACGCCATAAGATATACGCCCAAAGGCGGCAGCATCGACGTACGGCTCTACCGCAAGGGAGACAATGTCGTCTTTGAAGTGGATGACACGGGGCCCGGCATCCCTTCGTCCGACGCTGCGCGGGTCTTCGAGCCATTCTTCCGTGGCAGCCAGCCGGTTGAAAGCGGCACCGGGCTCGGTCTGTCGATCGTCAAGCGCATCGTTGATCACCTGGACGGTACGGTGAATCTGGAGAACAAGACCGCTACAACCGGCCTGCGCGCTATCGTCATTATGCCGGCTGTGGCCTTGGACTAAAGCATGGCCCTAGTTGTTTCCTGGATCAACTCGGCCATATCGGCGGGCGGTTATGCCGGCATCGCGGGGCTTATGGCGATCGAGTCAGCCTGCCTGCCTCTTCCGTCCGAAATTATCATGCCCTTCGCTGGATACCTTGTATCGACGGGACACCTAAGTCTCGTAACGGCCGCAACCGCCGGGGCGATCGGGTGCAACATTGGTTCAACCGTGGCCTATCTGATCGGCGCCCATGGTGGCAGGACCGCCGTCTTGCGCTGGGGCCGATATGTATTCTTCAGTGAAGATGATCTCACGCGTTTCGACAGCTATTTTGCGCGTTATGGCTCGGCCGCAGTGTTTATAAGCCGTCTGCTGCCGGTGGTCCGGACCTTCATCTCACTTCCGGCAGGCATCGCCCGCATGCCGTTCATCAAATTCCAGGCCTACACCTTTGCCGGCTCGTGGCCATGGTGCTTCGGGCTCGCATATCTCGGCCTTCAACTCGGTGAACAATGGAACAAGACCCCAGCAGTCCAGACCTTTTTCCATCGTTTCGACTGGTTGATCGCCATCCTTTTTGCCGGTTCAGTGGCGTTCTACCTTTATCGACATGTACGGCCACGCGTCTGATGCAAGAGATTGAGCGCAGATGCTGCCAGATGCTTCGCGCCTGCTAACGCTGAAAATTTAAGCGGGGGCGACACGAAGATACCAGGGAAAAGCAATGTACAGTTTTGACGCATATTTGACGCGGGCGCTGAATAGCATCGCCGGACAACACGGCACCCTCGACCTGTTGATGGTCAGCGCCTCGGCATGGGGCGTCCCAATTCTAGTACTGCTGGTTGCTGCCCAATGGTGGCGGAAGCAGGATCGCCAGCATCACCGCCATATTCTCGTCGCGACCGGCCTTTCGTTCCTTCTCGGCCTTGCCATCAACCAGCTCATACTGCTCTTCGCACATCGCGTGCGCCCCTATGACGCCGGGATTAGTCACCTCATTGTAGCCCCGAGCGCCGACCCGTCTTTCCCGTCAGACCATGCCACCGCAACGGCAGCAATCGCCGCCGCCTTCCTTGTAAATGGCGCAAAGCGTATGGGTCTGTTGTCGAGCGCCGTGGCACTGTGTGTGATTACTTCGCGGGTGTACATCGGAACGCATTACGTCAGCGACGTTGTCGGTGGAGCCTTAACAGGGATTGCGGCAGCCTTGCTGGTTCGCACATTGTATTGCGAGGGAACGGCCATCGATCGGGCTATCACCAATATTCTTTAAATTATATCGAATGGACCGATCCGAGGCGCTTATAAAGACGGCCAGAGCATGCCGTTTCTCGACCTGCGCACTCCAACCTTTCTCGACACCACTCCACCCCCCACCGATGGCCACATCATTATTGTACGAAGATAGCGCCTTGAGCGGCCACATGCCGCCTCTGATGATTTTGTTCTGCGCTCGTGTGGCAGTGCCCTTCTAAGGGTTATGTCCGTTAATCTCAGAACTACTAGAACAATTCAAAAAGTGCAGAAACCGGTGGCTGAAAACCTAGGTCGGACATTCGCATCGCATGACCAACAGGTATTGGAATAGTTTGAGCGTCGGTTTGCCGACACATTTTCATCGCGCAGAACGAGTCAGCGAGAGAAGTGCGCCGGCACTCAGATTCACGATCCCAAGAATGTTACCGCGATTTTTTCGACGTCTTTACAGTTCGATAAATTATTGTCGTCTCAATGCTGACACGCCAGGTTGAGATCTGCATCTTGGATCTCTCATCATGAAGCGCAGATAATAATTGCAGACATGCAGACGATGACAGACAAACGCACCAGCCAGCGCAAACGTGTTCTGAAAAGCGGAACGATCACATTCGCCTACGCCGCTGGCATTAATTGCGTTGTGCGCAACATTTCCGACACCGGTGGATGCCTCGAAATCGAAAGCCCAGTCGGCATTCCAGACAAGTTTACCCTGAATATCCACACCGACAACGCCAAATATGAATGCCGTGTGATATGGCGCTCGCAGAAGCGAATTGGCGTCAGCTTCGTATAAGCCGAAAGACGCGCAAACTGGCTTCAGCCGAGCAGCCATGCCCAGCGACGACATAATGTTTCTTCGAATAACGAAAGAAACACGAAAGATCGGCCGTGCTCCGTAACGTTTTTTGCTGCGGAGGTCTGATTGCTGAATATGCGCGGCGTCTCAACGGCAAGCATGTTCGGCGACCATAATGCGTCGACGGTACTAGCCGGCATCATCAGTGTCCGCCACCGGCACAACATCGAACAAACTTGCTTGCGGCCAGTCTTCCGCCGGCGCCGATATCCGGCTGCGACTCGCAGGTGTAAACCCGAACTCGGAGGCAATCCGCATCATGATTTCGGCCTGCCGGTTGGCGATCGACACATAGGGCGACTGGATGGGATATCCGGTCGGCGACTTGACCATCGTGCCGTACTTCTGGATGGCCTCTGTCGCTTCGGCCCAGAGACCATAGGCGTTGCAGTAGGCCGCCAGTGCCGATCGATCGAGTGCTGTGACGATACGCAGGCTCGCCAGCTCACCCACAAGCCGGTTCCATTCCTCGCGGGCGACCTGACCAAGCTGGGGCGGACAATCCGGGATTTGTGGCTCCGGTCGCGGCTCGTGCTCGTTGAGAGGTCGCTTTCCTGGATTGCCGGTGAGGACCTTGATTCGCGTGGGGACGGGTCTGCGACCGCGCATCGTCATTCCTCCGAAGCCGCACTTGCGGCGATATCGTTAAACAGTTGGCCGTCGCCGTCTCTGAGTGCCTTGGCGCCCGTGAACGCCTGCCACCGCCGGATCGCCACATCGACATAGAGAGGGGAGAGTTCGACGGCGCGGCAGACCCGGCCGCAGCTATCGGCGGCAATCAGCGTCGTGCCGCTTCCGAGAAAGGGCTCGTAGACGAGATCGCCGGGGCTTGAGTTGTTGAGAATCGGCCGGCGCATGCACTCGACCGGCTTCTGCGTGCCGTGGACGGTTTCAGCGTCCTGATCCTTGCTGGAGATGGTCCAGAGCGTCGTCTGCTTACGATCGCCTGTCCAGTTGCCCTTGGAGCGGACGGCGTACCAGCAGGGTTCATGCTGCCAGTGATAGTCACCGCGGCCGATAACCAGACGCTCCTTGGCCCAGATGATTTGGGCGCGAATGGCAAAGCCTTGGCGCTCCAGACTGGAGGCGACCGTCGCCGCGTGGAGCGCCCCGTGCCACACATAGACGATGCTGCCCGGAAACAACGCCCAGGCGTCCTCCCAGTCCGCTCGCCCGTCATTCTCGACCTTGCCGACGCGACTTGAGCTGTTCACGCCTGCCCTATGGCGCCACTCGGGGTCGTAGTTCACCCCATAAGGTGGATCCGTCACCATGAGCGGGGGCACGGCATTGGCGAGCACCCTTTCGACGACGGCGCGATCGGTACTGTCGCCGCATCCGATCCGGTGCTGACCCAGCACCCACACATCGCCTGGCCGCGTAATCGCGACCTCGCTCACCTCCGGGATCGCATCTTCGTCAGTAAGCCCACGGCCGGCCGGCGTCAGTGCCTTTGCGAGTTCACCCTTGGTAAAACCGAGAACCCTGAGGTCGGCACCCAGCGCCGACAGGTCCGTCAACTCGAGCCGCAGCATGTCGAGATCCCAGCCGGCATTGAGCGCAATCCGATTGTCGGCAAGCATCAATTGGCGCTGCTGCATTTCGCTCAATCCCTTCAGGAGAACGACCGGCACCTCGGGGAGCCCCAGCAATCGGGCCGCCGCAAGCCGTCCGTGACCAGCGATCACTTCCCCACCATCACCAACCAGGATCGGATTGGCGAAGCCGAAAGCGCGGATGGATCCTGCAATTTCCGCAACCTGGGCCTCGCTGTGCGTCCGCGCGTTGCGCGGCGAAGGAAGAATCCGCTCCGTCGGCCACATCTCCAGCTTCAGGCGTTCGCAATTCTCGGAGATCCCATTTGCTTGCGACGATGTCATCTACCTCCCCCCCCCCCCCACCCCGAATTTCGCGGCAATTTTCGGAGAGGCGCCGAGAAAAAAAGATTCCGGAATTGATCGAAAAAGTTTGTGTGCCTTGCCCACCGGTCCTGGTTCGCGATCGGAAAAACTTTTGACCTCCCCCGGGGCGACCGAAAATAAATAGCTCGAAAAGCGGGACGCCTGGCGGGTCAGCCATTGAAATGATTCGGCTTTTGATTGTTTGATTTCGTTTGATTGAATCAAAACTCCTGTTGGCAGAAAAAAATCTGCGCGTGAGGGGGCCGCCGGTCCGACGGTTGCGAACCTTCCAGAGATTTGGGTACCCCCCACCCCTCCGCTCGAGCTTGTCGTGGTGCGGTCATAGCCTCAAACCTCGCTTGATCAGTTGATCGAGAATGTAAGGGAGACCAGTTCCCTTGCGCGTCATTTCCGCTTCCGTAGCTCGGCCCTGAAGCTGTTGATCGATGGCATCGATCGCCTGCTCAAAGAGCTCCGGCCGATCGCGAAGGCGCGCCGTCAACTGAGAATTCCATCGCCTTTCGGCTGCTAATCGAGCCGCGGCTGCTGGATCGGTAAATACGGCCGGTGAGAAACGGCGTGGCTGCCCCGTTGAACGGGGCTGCCGTAGCTCTGACCTAGCTATGCAAGTCGGAAGTCCGCTTTCTTGCTTGAAACGGTTGCCAGATCGCTCTGGTATCGCACCTGCTGTTGGACTGGTTTCACTGGAATGATTGAATTGAATAGTTTGGGTGCCAGTCGTGTCACTGGAAAGGTGACTAGCTGGTGTCACGTTTGAAGGTGACAGATTTTGACCCCAATGGCGTGTTTTCCGGCGCGCGCTCCAGTGTGATTCGATCGACCTGAATTGGGCCCAGTTGGGCTGGTAGGCATTGCGATTGAAATGACCGCCGTGCCTGGTCCTCGTTAAGAACCGAATTGTCTCAAGTCGTTCGACGGCGCGGATGACCGTTCGTCGGCTCTTGCCAACGAGATGGGCTATTCGGTCAAAGCTTGGATCGCATTGCTGCGTTCGGAAGTTGAAACTGTCGACAATTGCGGCAGCGACCTGCTTTTCCGTGCCGGACAGCACTTCGGAAAGACTGATGGCTTTGAAAGCGAGCGTTATGTCGAGGCGCTGCGGCCGCATTTCCTGCATCTCGGGTGTCAGCGAGTCGGGTTGCCGACATGCTCGCAGCCAGCGAACTGGATTGAAATTGTGAAGATAATTCCGCGAGTTGCCTTAGCGCGATCGGCATTCCTCTTTTCACCGGCAGCGAAGCCAGACTCCCAGATTCGCCGCGTCAACAGAGCAACATTTTCACGGGGGCGGCTGTATGTTCCTCATGAAACATATAGCGATTTGGAGGAATATTGTTCCTCACGAGAGAATCGGAGTGAATAACGCGAGTTTGGTTTCACCGGAGGCTTTGTCAGCATTGGCAAATGAGGGAGAACCGAGGTGAAAGGCGCCACCAACACAGCAAGCAGCGTGTTCCAGCGAGATCTTGATCTTTTGCAAAACATGGCCAGCGAGGGGATCGTGGTTGCGATTCCAGCCGCGCTGCATTTTTGCCAGAAGTGGCGACAACCGGTTCCAGACTGGCTCCTCCCCGCCGCGACAGATTTGCTATGCAGCTTGCTAAGAGGGGACGGGCCTAAACGCCGCGGCCGTGCCGCCGGCCATGTCGCGCGCCTTCGCCAAGACAATATCGATTATACCAGATGGAGCACAGTTGTTTGGCAGCGCGAAGCTCAACAAGACCTACGCGAACAAGTTGAGGCGATCCGATCACGCAAAGAGAATGTACCCAACGAGATTCGGGAAGACCGCGAAAGACTGCTGGCGTGGCTGGGGTCCACACTCGACCGAGCGTTCGAATGCTCAACCATGATTTTGGAAGGGACAACAGCCTACGGCAGTCCGGAGGCGATTAAACGCAGCTACTTCAAAGTTGAGGCACATAAGGCTAAGTGCAAGGGGTCGCTACGTTATATGCTGTTGGACCCTGAATTGTTGCGAGCACTCGGTGTCAAATGGGAGCCATTCGTTCGACCTGGCCGCAAGCTTGAGCCTTTGTATAATCTTTCGCTCTAGATTCGCCCCTAGCGAAACAAGTGATTTATTCAAGCCAATTTTGTAACCTGACGCGTAGGTCCGTTTAGAAGAACGTCACTGGCAGGCAAAGAATCGCCATAGCCAGGAGACGCTACGATGACCATACCGGCTCCAGCGCGGACGCGTTTGAGGGCTGCCCAAGCGGCGGGCTATCTCGGGATCAGTCGCTCGACCCTCGCGAAGTGGCGGATGCGCGACGAGGGACCGGCCTTTCACCATTGTGGGCCGCGGATTGTCTATTACTTCAAGGATGAGATCGATGAGTGGCTCGCCGAATGCGATCGGCGCCAGGCGCGCTCACCTGCGGCATGAGCGCGGTCATGGTCGCGCCTTCGGCAAGTCCACGGAGCTGCACTGACGTCCCCGCCAACGACGTGTTGGGCGTGGACCGCATTTCCGAAGTCGCCGCTCTTCTCGCTTTCGGCCTCATGCGTCTTCAGGCCCGCAAGTCCAGTCGAATTGCGCCTGATTGTGGAGAAAGTTCACTTCACTTCTCGGCCGCCGAGAGCAGTGATCCTGCCCGAACTGGACGGGAGAATCGGGAATGAGCGAATCGGTACTGGCGCAATTGGCGGCCCTCAAATCGGCCCCTGTCGACGACCTGAAGCGCAAATGGCGCGACCTCTTCGACCGGGAGCCGCCGCCCTATAACCGGCGGTTTCTGGAGAGCCGGCTGGCGTACCGCATCCAGGAGTTGGTGTACGGCGGCTTGAGCGAGGAGACCCTGGAGCGGCTCGATGCCATCGCCGACGAGCTGGAGGGAAAGGCCGTCAAGCGGCGTCGAGAAGCATCGGTCGGGCGCCCGATCGCCGGAACCCGCCTGATCCGGGAATGGCAGGGCAAGGAACACTGCGTCACGGTCAGGCGCGACGACTTCGAATATCAGGGCAGGCCTTACAAATCGCTCTCGGCCGTCGCCCGCCATATCACCGGTACCAACTGGAACGGCCTCGTCTTCTTCGGCCTGAAGAACCAGCGGAGGCGCTCGTGAAGGCCTCATCGACTTCAGTGAAACCGAAGATCCGCTGCGCGGTCTATACCCGCAAGTCGACCGAGGAAGGGCTCGAACAGGAGTTCAACAGCCTCGACGCCCAGCGGGAGGCCTGCGAAGCATACGTTGCCAGCCAGAAGGCCGAGGGCTGGCTCCTGCAGGGCGACCGCTACGACGACGGCGGATTCTCCGGCGGCACGCTGGAGCGGCCCGCGCTAAGGCGCCTGCTGGCGGATATCGAGGCTGGTCGGGTGGACGTGGTGGTCGTTTACAAGATCGACCGACTGAGCCGCTCGCTGATGGATTTTGCGAAGCTGGTCGAGGTGTTCGATCGCAGGCAGGTGACCTTCGTCAGCGTGACACAGGCCTTCAACACCACGACCTCGATGGGTCGGCTGACCCTGAATGTGCTCCTGTCGTTTGCCCAGTTCGAGCGCGAGGTGATTGGCGAACGGATCCGCGACAAGGTCGCAGCCTCCCGCCGGAAAGGCATGTGGATGGGTGGCTGGACGCCGCTCGGATATGACGTCCGGAACCGGAAACTGGCCGTGAACGAGCGAGAGGCCGAATTGGTGCGATCGATCTTCCGCCGGTTCAGCCGAGGCACCCCGCCCCAGCTTCTGATCGAGCAGCTCGGCCAAGAAGGCCGCCTCAATAAGCAGGGCAAACCCATCGATAAAGGCTACTTATACAGGGTGCTGAACAACCGGGTTTATCTTGGCGAAGCCGTCCACAAAGACACGTCCTATCCGGGTGAGCACGAGCCGATCGTAGAGTCAAAGCTCTGGGACCAGGTCCACTCACTGATCAGGGGTAGCCCGCACACCAGGCGGACACGGCAACTGGGCCGAACGCCGGCGCTTCTGAAAGGGCTTATCTTCGGGCCGAGCGGCACGGCCATGACCCCAACCCACACCCGCAAACGGGGCAAGCTCTATCGGTACTATGCCTCGACCGATTGCCTGAAGCGGGCAGACACCTCCTCGCCTATTCGGCGGATCTCGGCCGCAGACATCGAGGCCGTGGTCATCGGCCAGATCAGAACGATGCTCCAGAGCCCCGAGATCGTCGTGGCAACCTGGCGCGCGGCCCGTCAATCAATAAAGGGGTTGACCGAACGCGCCGTGCGCGACCAGCTCAGCCAATTCGAAGAGCTCTGGAACGAGCTGTTCCCGGCCGAGCAAGCCCGGATCATCCAGCTCCTTGTGGAGCGAGTCGACATCTCGGAAGCCGGTGCGGACATCCGCCTCCGCATCGACGGGCTTACGACTGTCTTCAATGACCTGCGGATCGCATATGCGCGGGACGCCGCATGACCAAACAAGCACCCTCCAAGACCGTCACCGTGCATGTGCCGATGAAGTTCTCGGCCCGCGGCGGCCGAAAGGTCATCATTACCGAGGCCATCCCGGCATCGCCGCCGCCATCAAGGACTGAGGAAGCACTGTTGAAGGCCCTGGCAAAGGCATTTCGCTGGCGAAAGCAAATTGAAGAGGGCGAATTTTCTTCAATCACCGAGTTGGCCAAAGCCAACGGAGTAAACGATTCCTATGCCTGCCGCCTTCTACGTTTGACTTTGTTATCTCCGCGGCTGGTAACGTCTATCTTGGACCTCCAACGTTCCGAGCTGTCCTTAAAATTGCTATGTCGACCATTGCCGGTTGAGTGGTCGACACAGGAAGCACTCCTTCGCTTTCCGACGGAAGCACCGCATTGTTGATAGATGAGTCGAATCACCGGCGCACCTTGGACGAAGGCTGCTATGACCATCGCTCTTAGATACTGTAACTCTTGCCTATCCGGGCGACAGCACGCCGTTGACAAATCCGGCAGAATGCCGACCGATATCCGATCATGCGCCTATTCACAGTGCTCTTTTCACTCATTTTTGTGACACCCGCCTTCGCCATCAGCGGCCAGGCACCGCCGGCTTCGGGCTTTGCCGCGCGGCCGATCGTGATGCTGATCGATAACCGCGGCGATCTCTGCACGGCCACGGCGCTGACGCGCGATCTCGTGCTCACGGCGGCGCACTGCGTCATCATTCCGGCGACGTATCGGGTGAGAGTCTTCCAGGACAGTGTCATGGTCGACGTCGACAAGATCCGTCGGCATCCCGGGTTCAACATGGCGAACTACCGCGCCAGCCGCGCCACCGCCGATGTCGCGCTCGTGAAACTCAAGAGCCCCCTGCCCAACCTCGTCGTGCCAGCGACATTGGCTCCGTCGCGCCGCGTCGCCGTCGGCGAAGCGCTGACCATCGCCGGCTTCGGCGTGACGCAGGCCGGCACCGCGCACGGTCTGGGTCAGCCGCGCATGGCGAACCTCACCGTCACCGGCAAACCCGGCAGCCTGCAAATCCGTCTCGAGGATCCGGCGACGCGCAACGAACGCCACGGCCTCGGCGGCTGCACCGGCGATAGCGGCGCCCCGGCCTTCGATGGCGCCGGCCCGCACGACAGCGGCGACGTCATCGGCATCGTCTCCTGGTCGACGGCGCCGAAGAGCGAAGAAGGCTGCGGCGGCCTCACCGGCCTGACGCCGCTTCTCAATTACCGCGACTGGATCGTGGCCACAGCCGCGGCGCTCGGCTCGCCGCTCGCGCCCTGAGGCGCCGTATCGAATAGGCGAAGCCGTTCTCCGTCCGGAATGGCGACTAGCTAAAGAGTCGCACTGACATTACGCCGCAGCTCGCCGTGCGTATGAAAAGTCTAGGGTCCGCGCTCATCCGAACGAGCCGCCATGCTGTTCCCGACCGACCTGACATCCTTTCTCGACATCATCCGCCAGAACGGCGACGCCGCCTATTCGCTGCTGTTCGCCTACGCCACCTCGCACAGCCTGCTGCTCGGGCTGTTCGCCGGCTACGCCGCGCATGCCGGCGCGCTCGGCGTCACCAAGCTCGTCGGCGTGTTCTGGTTCGGCAGCTTCGTCGGCGACGCGGTCCGCTTCTATCTCGGCCGCCGCTATGGCGCGCGGCTGTTCAGGTCGTGGCCGCGTATTGAGCGCCTCATCAATATCGCGGCAAAGCTGACCGACCGTCACGCCGTGCTGATGATCCTGTTTCATCGCTATCCGCATGGCATCCGCGGCGCCGCCGCCTTCGCCTACGGCCTGTCGAAGCTGACCTGGCCGTTCTTCCTCGCGCTCAACTTCGTCGCCGCCGGGCTATGGGCCGTCGCGGTGGTCGCCGCCGGCTATGCATTCGGCCAGGTCTCGGAGACGGTGATGAACGACGCCTCCTCGGGCCTCGGCCTCGGCATGCTCGTCATCTTCCTCAGTCTGTCGTGGATTCTGAGCAAAAAGCTCGAGCAGACGATCGAGGATGATCGCAAATTAACCCCTCGTTAACCGGCCCCGCCAACGCCCGGTTAACGCCGCCCGGCCTAGGCTCGCGGCCATGAGTTCGATCGGGGCAGTTTCGATCTCCGGCATGATGGCCGCAGCGGCGCAGTTTCAGGCGTCGGCGATGCGCATCGCCAATGCCAGCGACGGCGGCGACATGGCGGCCGAGCTCGCCAACATCGTCACCTCGGAGACCTCCTTCGCCGCCAACACCAAAGCGCTGAAGGCGCAGACCGACATGGTCGGTCAATTGCTCGACATCATGGCGTGACGCACAGCCGTCATGCCCGCGCGGGCGGGCGGTGACAGCGGAGAGCTCACGCGTTCTACCCCTCAACTCGCCGCCAACTTCAGAAGCTTGATAGCGTCGGAATCCTGCACGCCGCCGCCGACGCGCTTGGTAGTGCACAACACCACGTAAGGGTTCGCCGTGCAGGGTTCGTGCAGCACTAACGTAATGCACAACGGCCGGCGGATCGGGTTCAAAAAAGAGGCCGGATCGTTGCGATCCGGCCTTCAAGTCGGGCTGGAGAGAGCCCTAGCGCTCGCCCCCAATTCGGGACCGCGGCGCTTTTCCAGCGCCGCGGTTATCGCAGCACGCGATCAGTGCATCGCGGTCTTCCAGGCCAATTCCTTGGCCCAGTGCGCTTCGATCTGCTTGATCACGTCATCCGGCAGCGGCACGTAGTCGAGCGCCTTGGCCTGCGCCTGGCCCTTCTTCAGGGCCCAGTCGAGAAACTTCAGCGCTTCCTGGTTCTGGTCGGCCGGCGAATCCTTGCGCAGCAGCATGTAGGTCGCCGCGGTGATCGGCCAGCTCTTGCTGCCCGGCTGGTTGGTGAGGATGAGATAGAAGTCCTTCACCTTCGAGAAGTCGGCATTGGCCGCCGCCGCCTGGAACGCGCCCATGGTCGGCTTCACGTGCTTCTCGGCCGCGTTGATCATGTCGGTGTAGACGAGCTTGTTTTCCATGACGTAGGCGTATTCGACATAGCCGATCGAGCCGTCGACCTTCTGCACATACTGCGCGACGCCGGCATTACCCTTGCCGCCAACGCCGTTCGGCCAGGTGACCGCGGTGCCGTCACCAACCTTGCTCTTCCAGTCGGCCGAGACCTTCGACAGGTAGTTGGTGAAGTTGAAGGTGGTGCCCGAACCGTCGGCGCGGTGCACGGTGGTGATCGCGGTGTGGGGCAGCTTGACCGTCGGGTTCAGCTTCTTGATCGCGGCGTCATCCCACTCCTTGATGTTGCCGAGATAGATGTTGGCGAGCGTCGGGCCGTCGAGCACCATTTCGCCGGCCTTGATGCCCTTGATGTTGACCACCGGGGTGATCGAGATGATGACCTGCGGGAACTGCACCAGGTTGTTCTTGGCGACGTCTTCCGACTTGAGCGGCATGTCGGTGTTGGCGAACAGAACGGTCTTCGACTCGATCTGCTTGATGCCGCCGCCGGAACCGATCGCCTGGTAATTGATGCTGTCGCCGGTTTCTTTCTTGTACTGGTCCGCCCACTTGGACAGGACCGGGTAGATCGCGGTGCCGCCGGCGCCGGTCAAATCGGCCGCCTGAGCGTTCGCCGCAGCGAACGAAAGAGCCGTCACCGCAAGCGCGGTTACGAGGTGTGTGCGCATCGAACTCTCCTGCTAATGCGGATCTTCGAGCGCCGCCCCCAGGCCCAAGGTCCACGGAGAGCCGCGTAGAACGCGGACATTTCAGTTTTGTGACAAACCGCCTCTCTACCATTACAGTTCGGTAAGACTGGCTGCCAAAAGCCCGAAACAGAGGAAACGCGGATGGCGAACGACATCCGTTCAGCAATCGACTTCTATGAGCGCCATCCGATATCGGCCGGCATCATCAAGGCCAAGCTCATGGCCGCCCGCGGCAGCCTGGAGAACGTCGCGCCGGGCGACCTCTTTCCGCACGACCAGGATCATTACGGCGGCCTCGCCGCCAATGATGCACTGGCCGAACGGGCTCAGATCGGCCCCGGCAGCCGCGTCGCCGACTTCTGCGCCGGCCTCGGCGGCCCGGCGCGCTATCTGGCGCATCGCTACGGCGCCGACGTTACCGGCATCGAACTGACCCCGGCGCGCGTCAGAGGCGCCGCCGAGTTGACGCGACTCGTTGGTCTTGGCCACCGCGTCCGCGTCATCGAAGGCAATGTCATGGCCGTGCCATTGCCGGACGAGAGCGTCGAAGCCGTCGTCAGCCAGGAAGCTCTGCTGCATGTACCCGATAAGGCGCGGACGCTGTCGGAAGCGCACCGCATTCTCAGACGTGGCGGTCGCCTCGCCTTCAGCGATTGGGTCGCACACCGGCCGTTGTCGCCGGCCGACGCCGAACTGATGTGGGCCGGCATGGCGGCGACCAACCTGTACGACATCGCCAGCTATACAAAACTCGTCGCAGCCGCCGGCTTCACAATCATCGCGGTGGACGATCTCACGACCGACTGGGCCGAGATCCTGAAAGTGCGGCTCTCGATGTACCAGAAGCTGCGCGGTGAAACGCTCGCCGCCGGCACGGCGTCAGGCCACGACGCGTTCTATGAAAGCTATGTGCGCTTCGTCGAGTTGGTCAGCGACGGCATCCTCGGCGGCGCGCGGTTTGTGGCGGTGAAACCTTAGACCGCGCCCGTCATTTGCAGGCGTAGACGAAAGGCACTTTCTCGCGCTTGGCGGCCTCCCTGGCGGAATGAACCACCGCCGTGAAAGACAGTTCGCTCATCGCCGTTTGCGGCACCGTGAAAACATAGCCGTCGCCGTCGCGGATCTCGGCCAGCGTTTCGCCATAGGTGACGAGCACGAACCGCTCGCCTTCGGGAATCTCGTCGCGCCGTTTGATATGCTTGACAGCGACCATCGCCGGTACTCCCCAGTTGCGATTGACTGGCGTATTTGTGCCAGCCCTCGCGCCGGGGATCATTGATCCGGCTCAACGCCGCGCGCGACGTGTCATTGATGCGACAGGCGTTTCAGGTGACAGAAATATGACTGCTCTTGAATACCTGCGCTGCGTAAGCGCAATAGTCCGATCTTATGTCGCAAACGCCATAAGCTTTTCGTTGGCTTGCACCCCATCTCCATTTGGAACATGAGGTATCCCTAGGAGCGGGACGCCTTGTATTTCAGCCAAATTCGAAGCGGCCTCCATTTGGGCCATGCTGAGAATATAGGCCAGTGCAAAGAGCCCGGAGTCGGCAGACAGTAAAGCCAGTTGCGCTGAGGTGTCGCGTAGGTACTTACAGGTCTCTTCCTTGCTGAAATGCATGGGCACAACCCTCCGTACAGACCTGTAATATTACTCGCATCAGTTGCGGGTGCAAGGAGGATTTTATGCCCCGCGCCCAGATCTCCATGCACCAAGCCAAATACACGCTCGAACAACTCCACGCAGAACTCGGGGGCAAAATCCTCGACAATCGCAAGGAGGCCCATTGTCTCGCGATGCCGCCGCAATGCGGGCAGACCGTCTCGCCGTCCATATCGGCCCAGCGGACGCGCCGGAAGCTCATTTCGGCCGCGTCGTCCTTCATCGTGAAAATCGACGCCCGCGAAGGGTCTTGCCGGCTTTGGACAAGAGGATCGGATAAGACAGTTGAGATCTCAACGACGATTAACAATCGTCAAAACCGTCAAATTGTGCCCATTCATCGACAGGTGCCCGAGGCGATCGCCAGCGATTGATGGGTGCGTCTGGATCTTCGTAGCCAAGCGCCATCCCGGAATAGACCATCAAATGATCAGGGAGACTCAGAAACTCACGCACCGTCCTATGAAATGAAACCCAGGCCTGTTGCGGACAGGTATGCAAGCCATAGCCGCGCGCAAGGAGTGCCACGGTTTGCAGATAACCGCCGATATCCGCCCACTGCGCTACGCCGTGATCCTTCTCTCGGGCGAAGAACAATGCGACCGGCGCACCGAAGAATTCAAAATTACGAGCATACTGCCGGTAGCGGCTGGCTTTGTCGTCACGTGTTACGCCTATGGACTCGTACAGTAATTCTCCGACCGTGAAACTCCGCTCGCGATAAGTTGGCGCCATTGGCTGCGGATAGATGGTATATTCAACACCCTCGCCCTTCGGCAGTTCGCTCGCCATTCGCGGACGCAGTATCGCGCGCAATTCGTCCACCTTTTTGCCGGCTAACGCATAGACGCGCCACGGCTGCATGTTGCCAGCCGATGGCGCACGCGCTGCTCGCTCAATGATGTCGCGCACCACGTGCTTAGGCACCGACTTGTCGAGAAAGGCTCGGCACGAGTACCGCGATGCTACAGCCTGCTGAATTTCCACCACGTCCCCCAACTCGCGAGCCTCGCTGGAGGCATCGATACCCCCCGGGGCATTGTTATTCCCAGTTATTTACCTCTCGTACTACCTCCAGCGCACGGGTAGTCAACCAGGCTCTGAGATTGTAACTTTAGGCACCGACAACTCGCCATTGACGACAAAAGTCCTGCCAATGCGGCATCATCGCAGTGTCAGACATGGGTCGCCCCAATCACGCCGAGAAGAGGCTAACACGCCGATTCCGGCGGCTGAATACATCCGGATGTCGACTGATCATCAGCGATACTCCATTGACTATCAGAAAAGTGCAATTGGTGCCTACGCCGCCCAGAATGGCTTCAATATCGTCCGCTCGTATATCGATCCTGGCAAAAGTGGCGTTCGCATCGAGCGTCGCGACGCGCTCAAGCAACTCCTAAATGACGTCCAATCCGGGCAACCGGCATTTTGCACGATACTGGTTTACGACGTTAGTCGCTGGGGTCGATTTCAAGACTTTGACGAAAGCGCCCACTACGAGTTTATTTGTAAACGGGCCGGCGTCCCCGTCGTCTATTGTGCTGAGCAATTTGAGAATGACGGCACGGTCGTTGCTCAGATCATCAAAAATCTCAAGCGAGCGATGGCGGGAGAATTCAGCCGCGAACTGTCCGTCAAGGTTCACGAAGGCCATCGCAAAAGCTTCCTCCAAGGTCACTTTCAAGGAGGCATTGCCCCCTACGCATTCCGGAGAATGCTGGTTGACGAGCGGAGAAGCCCGAGAGGACTTCTTAAAGACGGCGAGCGGCGGCATTTTGAGACGGACAATGTCATTCTCGTGCCAGGGCCGAAGCAAGAGCAGGACACTGTACGCAGAATATTCAGATTATTTGTGCGCCAGCGCATGCCGCGGGAGCATATAGCCGACCTCCTCAACAGCGAAAACCTCTTGAACGCTCGGCAGCGACCGTGGAGAGGAAATCAAATTCTACGCATTCTTCGAAATGAAAAATATGTCGGCAATCTCGTTTATGGCTTGACCGCTCAAAAGCTACTTGGAACGGCGGTACGAACGCCTCAGCATTCTTGGCTCCGGATTACCCGCGCCCACGCGCCAATAGTCGACCGCGATCTATTCGACGCCGCACAGTCAATTCTTGATAATCCGTGGTGGTACTATACAGACAGCCAAATGCTTGACTATTTAACGGCCGCGTTTTGCGTGCAAGGTCATCTCACGACGCGTCTGTTAAACGAGTCGAAATTCACACCGGCCGGCCCATGCTATCATGAGCGTTTCGGAAGCATTTCAGAAGCATATCGATTAATCGGGTACAAACAGACGTTTGGCTATCCGAAAAATAGACCCGCTATCGTGCCGCGAGTGCATCGGGACCTCATTTGCCGGCTCATCTCATGCACTGAAAACGGCGGCGGCACGGCAAAATACGACGAGCGCCGTAAGACGTTAAAGATCAACCAAACAACGGATGTTGGGGTAGTCGTTATTCCCTATACAGAACCGCGAACCGATGTTGCAGGGTGGACCCTACACAATTTCAAATTCTTCCGTGGCGATGTAATCTTTGCAGCCCGCCTTAATCGAAAAAACAGTCGCGTTCTTGACTATTATCTACTGCCGCGTTCGGTGTGCCCTGGGACTGTGTTGAGGTTTACAAGGCAAACATTTCCGCAATATCGGCCGTTTAAATTGCGATCGCCATCACTATTCTACCAAGCTTATGGAGACTTGGTTCGTCGATTCTATCCTGAGCGAACAGCGAGCCCTGCGATTCAGATGGGTCTCACGTAGAATATAATCGCTACGCTCGAGGCGGCCGAATTTGGCATTTCTCTACGAAGGACACGTATAAGATCCATTATGGAATATTTCGGTACAGCTGAGGTGCTCGACCTTCGAACCTCCGAGCCGGCCGTTATGAGCGGCCTTGCCTACCCGGAAAAACAAAAAAAATCAGGCATTTTTTCGTCGCGTTCGATCGCATTTGCTCACGTCCTTCTGTGGTCATCCCGTGCGCTCCGGCAGATCTACTATTTCCCGGGAACGCGGGAGAGGAGCTCCTTGAGATTGCGTTTTATGTGCGATGTGGCTTCTGTTTCACTCATCGACCACAAGGTTGCGAGTTGCATAGTTGCGACATTGGCATCGGCAGGCGTTAACGGTCGCTTTCCGCTTCTTGCAAACGGGCCGTCGGTTTCCGTCAGCACGCGATCTTTCGGCATCTGCGCCGCCAAGGCCCTACCTTTTTCACTTCGCAGCATCGCAGGACCGACTGAAAACCAGCAATCGAGTGCGACGGCTGCCTTGAGTTCAGTTTTGCTCCCCGAGAACCAATGCAAGACGGCGGTCGAAGCGCATCGATATTTTTGCAGGCTTGTCAAAACAGCGTCGGCCGCGCCTCTGCTGTGCACCGTGTAGATGTGCCCGCCGCGATCGTGCGAGGCGGCCAATATCCGTTCGAAAACCTTCAATTGCACCGCAGCATGTTGCCGATGCGCTGGTGAGCCATCTAATCCGATCTCGCCGACGTAGCGCGTCTCGCCAAGCAACCGCTCAAGCAGCGAAACCTCTCCAAAACGCTCATGCGCAAGCTCGGGGTGCAATCCCAGCGCCGTTCTGATGTAGCGCTTACCCTTGGCAAGCGCAGCCGTCTTTGGCCATGCTTTGGGCGTGGTCGTCACCGATAGGACGTAAATGCCGGCTCGTTCGCAGGCCGAAGCCACCTGCTGTGGGTCGTCGAATAAATCGAGATGGCAGTGAAAGTCGATCAAACGTTGAATCCTTCCGACGCCAGATAACCGCGGAGCTCGGCCATGCCGCGTTTCGCTACGTCGATGTAAGCTTGCCGATCCTTTAAATCCGTCGGCAGCGGCCCTGCATTCATAACATGCCGCTCGACATCACCGCCCCTAATGAGCGCAGCTTGTACCGCAATCAGATCGTCGCGGCCAACTTCATCGCTCATCACGGCCTGCAGATCGGGATACTGGTAATCGGTACAGTCGGGCACCGCCGCGGCATGCAGCGAAGCTCGCCGAATAAGGCATGGAACGCAGCGCCCGCACTGCTGATTGCGCCGCTTCCACTTACCGCAAGACACGGTTTCGGTGGCAAACTGAGAAAAGTTGCCTTTCGCGGAATGCGGAACGGCCATCTCGCCCTTCGTGCGATGGCGGTACGGGTTCGAGAGGGCAACTGGTATGCCAACGCCATCGAACAGTGCTTGGACGCAGCCGATGAAATGCGGATGCGCCGTTCGCGTGCTGTGCGAGCCCATGCGGCGTGGTGTCAGCGGCGGATTGAGCGCGATGAGTCCGTTTTCGCAAACGAAGAGATCTGCCTTCGCAAGCTTTCGGTAACGCGCGACGGCTTCGGCCGCGAGGGCGCCAAGCGCTAGAAACTGAAAGCTTCGCGTGCGTTGGCTGTCGTCGTCGGCGCCAGCCCACGTGGGATAAGTATTCACGGACATGCGTTCGCAGGCGCTCGGCAGTAACCCTGCGACGACATTTTGCTTGTGCGCATCGCCTTTCGACGCATGGCTCACCAGAAGCGGGCGCTTGCCCTGCGCGATGAGATCAAGCGCTCCGATCGCGCTGTCGAGACCACCGGAAAACAGTGATACGCAATCGGCCTTCGCAAGGTTCACAACGCGGTTGCGGCTCTTGATTTCCCCCATAGATGGCGGGTCCATACCGCCACCCGTAAATTCAAAGTGCCAGATGTCGGAACTCAGGAAGCGCAGCGTCGCTTCGAGATGCGACTTCAGCGACAACCACGGAGCGGGATCGCTCAGCGGAAGGTGCATCTCGAACGTGCGCCGCCAGCCGTCGGGCTCGTCGGCACGGAGAATGAACGTGTCGGCGGCCGTAACTGCCATCGCAATGGATAGAAGGTCCATCGCCGCACGGCTTGGCTGCAGCAATAGGCGTGTGGCGGCGTCATATGCCCGAGCGCCGACAGTACCGACGTGTTCGTAAGGCGGACTTGGCCCGTACAGCCACACATGAATATCTTTATCTGCCTCATCCGGAACCGAATTGCGGTCAACGTGGAAAACGAACCGAGTCATGCTTGGTCTTCCCATTCGCGCCAGACCTCGTTCATGGCAGCACGCTCCAGCTTGTGGAATTCCTCGCGCGTTGCTCCGTTGAGACCCTGAGCGATACGTGGCCCGAAATGCTTGTCGACGACCACGCGAATAAGTTCGAGAAGGGCGGCCTCAGTCTGCGTGGCATGCGCGGCGTCCGGCGCGTGATTCCAAGCATCGCCAGCCACGTTCGTGATCTCGATAAACAGGATTCGGCTAAAGAATTCGACCATGATATGAACAAGCGCATCCGGCGTAAGCAGAGATGGGTCGAAGACCCCGGCTTCCGGAAGCACCTCCGTGATCGCTTCCTGGATCGCCGCAGTGATGCTGTCAGCGTCGATGTTGTCCGGTGCGAGGGCTCGCGCAATTTCTTGCGCAGCAATGTTGACCGGCTGTCCGACCAACCCTGAGAGGTCGACGCCGCTGGGCGCTTGCCCGGTACCGCCGGCCGCGATGTTGGACAGCGTATCGGCCAGCGCCGCGCCTGAGCTGTAGGCGGCTCCGAACCGGCGCGGTCCGACTGCACTGCCGAGCGTTGCCTCGCGCGCGTATTTTCCGAGTGCGGAAGTTAAGTTGGCTGTGCCCCCGCCTGCGACAGCTCGGCCGAACTCCGTGCGGAAGCCGCGAAAGCGTTGACCCTCGGGCTCAGGCAAGGGCTTGCCAGGCTCATCATCAACGCCGGGCGGAACTAGAGGCGAAGAATTTTTGGGACCTTTGCTCGAGCCGGAGGTTCCCATGGCCCTATCCTTCGTACCACGACTCGCCGGACAGCATGGTGCGCAACCATGCTGGCGGCGATGGAATGTCACGGAAAAACCGCGCTGCGACCTTTGCTGCATCCGGCGACGCGCGCGCCAAGAGAACGGTGCCGCGCACATCGGCCCGCACTTTGGACCAGTCCGCGTTCTTGCGCATTTCGGCCACGAGCGCGTCGATGCCGACCACTTCGTAGCCGCCTTTCAACGCCGTCACGGCAGCACCCGCTGCCTGCGAAGACAAAGTCGCCGTTCTGAGCAGCGTCTCTACGGCATTCTGCACATGTGCAGGGACAGTCCCGGCAGCGACGCGGACAGGAATGGTCTCGCGCGCCAGATACACAGCCGGTTTTAAGTCAACGTCCGCCAGCTTGGGCTGGAGCCGCACCCAATCAGACACGAAAGCGAGATGCGGGTGCCACGTGTCCGGCATCACGGTCTTATGGTCTTCGATGGGCTCGCCGTCCTCGATCGGTTTGAGGAACTGGAGCTTGCCGCCCGGCGCCGCGTTGATGGCATTGTGCAACGCTTCCGTGGCAGCGGAGTCTACACAGCGCTCGAACAGCGCGAGCTTCGCGATAATAGCCTCGTCGAGTGGCATGCTGCGTTTACGGGCGATGGCTGCGCGCATGCGCACCACGTTGAGTAGCCGCTTGACGATGCGCGGATTTCCAAGCACGCGCTCGGAATGCGCAAGAAGCGGGGCCATGCGGTCACCCATCTCGAGCGAACGCCGCAGCCTGTCGTCAGCTTCCTTGCCTACACTCTTGAGTACCTCGTCGATCTTGAACGGCTCGTCGTGCGTCCATGATTTTCGCAGACGATCAATCAGGAATGTCCGGACCTTTTCGCGCAAAGCGGTGTCGGCAACCTCGCCATAAAACAAGAGAAGCGTGAGGTACGCGCGAACTTCCTCGACGCCGACCCGTGGGACGCGCACGGGGATCTGGATGAGCTTGTCTAGGTAGTCGGTGACTTGCTTTTCGCCGGGCTCGTTGAAGTGACGCGCGACGGCGTGACGGATCATGTCTTCATCCGCGCCAATGACGAAGGCGGTCTTTGGCATGAACAGAAAGAGGCGGACGGCCTCGAGCGTGTGTATCGCGTTCCCGGGCAGGCAGCGATCGAGATTGTCAATGAAGACGACGAGCGTCCTGCCAAGGCCATTCAGCACCTCGCCGAAGTCGCGCCGGAACGCGGCGATTTCCTCGGGCGGCCCCTTCACCGACACTTCCTTGAGAAGTCCGGTAGTCTTTTCCTTCGCATCAATGCCAGCCTTCTTGATGGCATCGATGTCTTCGTTATCAGCGACCCCTTCGACCGCGTCGCGAACGCCTTCAAGGCCTCGCGTAATGAGTCCGAAAGTCGGAACACCCATGGCGAGCGCGCCACCTTCCGCTAGCAGCCCAAGCGCGCGGAGCTTGTTGATACGGCCAAATAGCGACTTCGCTTTTGAGGCTAGCGATGTCGGCGCGGCGTTGGCAAGTTCGCCTGCGATCACCGACATCAAGGCGGCCCGCGCGTCGTCGAAGTCCTGATAGAGCCAAGCATCGAAATGGATGACGAGATATTTGCTCTCATTTTTCGCGAGCTCGTTGGCGACTAGGCGGAGCGTGCTGGATTTGCCGACACCCCAGCTGCCAAAAACGCCCAGCGACAGGGGCAGCAAGTCGGGCGTACCGATCATCTCGGCGATGAGCTCGGCTACTTCCGAATAGTTGAGGAAGTCGATGTCGGTATCGGTGTCAGCCCACATGCGAAATTCATGAAACGGACGGGAAAAAGAACGCCCAGTGCGCGGCGGGGAGGAATTTGCGCTGCTTGCGCGGTTTTCGACAAGCAAAAAGGCAGCCTGGGGCTGATGGCGGCCGACTCGACCTTGGGCAAGCGAAGTGCCCTTCGAACTCGCAGCTAGACGCCCCTCCAAACTGGCCGACTGATGCTACGTCCGCGGACCGTATAAGCGATTGAAAGTACAGACCCCCTGAGAGAGAGCAGCCCAAGAGAACGGGCTCCACGTCGGGTATGACAACCGCGGTTCAGAGCCAGCCGTAGCGTTGACTTCGGATACTGGCCTTTTTTTGTCGGTAAATTCAGTCCGAGAGCCGGTTGGTCTTGGAGCTGGCGGAGAGAGAGGGATTCGAACCCTCGATACGGTTTCCCGTATACACGCTTTCCAAGCGTGCGCCTTCAGCCACTCGGCCACCTCTCCAAACGGGCCTTACCTGACGGCGCCGCCGTCTTTCGTCAAGCACCGCTTTCCGACGACGGCTAACCTGCACATTCCTCAAGTGATTGCAATGGCTTGCACCAGCAAAAGCGAACGAAACACCCGATCGAATGAGAATTGCCCCTTTGGTGGCGCCAAGGGCTATAGAGAACCGTCATGAGCGATTTTCCGCATCCCCCTACTGTTGGCCTGGTGCTGGCCGGCGGGCTCGCCCGCCGCATGGGCGGTGGCGACAAGGCCCTTCTCAAGATCGGCCGTTCGACGATCGTCGACCGGGTGCTGGCGACGTTGTCGGGCCAGTGCGCCGACATCGTCATCAACGCCAATGGCGACGCGGCGCGCTTTGCCGAAACCGGCTGCGTGGTCGTCCCGGACAACGTGCCGGATTTCCCCGGACCGCTGGCCGGCATTCTCTCCGGGCTCGACTGGCTCGCGGCACAGGACAACGGCATCGAATGGCTGCTCAGCGTGCCGGGCGATTGCCCGTTCCTGCCCGACGATCTCGTCGTACGTCTGCACGAAGCCCGCCGCCAGCTGGGCGCCGGTGTGCCGTTCGCGTGCGCGCGGTCCGGCGAGTGGCGGCACCCGGTGATCGGTCTATGGACGTTGGCGCTGCGCGAGGAATTGCGCAAAGCGCTCACCGTCGAAGGCCTGCGCAAGGTCGAGGTCTTCACCGCGCGCCACGGCATTGCGATTGCCGATTGGCCCGATCAGCCGGTCGATCCGTTCTTCAATATCAACACGCCGGAGGATGCGGCGCGCGCGGTGGCCCTCGCCGCGCAATACGGCTAACCCATCAGCGCCGCGAAAGAGAGAAAGCCCGCCCGGTCGCCGGGCTGGATCGTGGTGACGTCCTCGGGAAATTCGAGCAACCCGTCGGTTTCCGTCAACGACGTCAGAATGCCGGTGCCGTCCTGCGGATGTTTGACCGCCTCGACCTCGCCGTCGGAGCCACGACGCAACGAGGCGCGCACATATTCGCGGCGGCCTTTCTTCTTCTCATAGGCGAAGGCGGCGCGCACCGGCAGCGCCATCAACTCTTGCGGTCGCGCGCCGGACAGGCGCAGCAGCAACGGCTTCACCACGCGCACGAACGTGACAAATACCGCCACCGGATTGCCTGGCAAACCGCAGAAGGCGGCGCCGGCATGCGCGGCGTAGTCCTTGCGCGGTGCCGCGCGGATCACGCCCATCGCGACCGGGCGGCCCGGCTTGATGGCGACGCGCCAGAACACCAGCTTGCCGATTTTTTCCACCGCGCCCCGGACGTGATCGGCTTCGCCCATCGACACGCCGCCCGACGTGATGACGAGGTCATGCCAGGCGGCCGCTTTCGCCAGTGCCCGCGCCAGTTCGAACGGATCGTCGGCGAGAATGCCGAGATCGGTAACGACGGCGCCGAGCTGCTCGAGCAGCGCCGACAACAGATAGCGGTTGGAATCGAAGATCGCGGCGCCGACGCGTTGCGTGCCCGGCTCGACGACTTCGTCACCGGTCGAGAAGATCGCCACCTTCAGCCGCCGCCGGACCTCGACATCGGTGATGCCGAGCGCCGCTGCCAGCGCGATATGCCGCGCTTCGAGCACGGTGCCGGCGGACAGCACGACGTGGCCGGCCGATACGTCTTCGCCGGCGAGCCGGCGATTGGCGCCAAGCGCCAGGCCCTTCGGCACCGTTACCTTGTCGCTCGCGACAACGACGTCTTCCTGCATGTAAACGGTGTCGGCGCCGGCCGGCATCGCCGCGCCGGTGAAAATGCGGATCGCCTGTTGCGGCGCTAGCGCAAGATCGGTCCGGGCGCCTGCGGTCAGCCGGCCGCCGATGGTGAGTGTCGTGTCGCCACCCGGATCGAGATCGGCATGGCGCACCGCATAACCGTCGACCGCCGAATTATCGAACGGCGGCAGGTCAAGCGGCGCCTTGATGTCGTCGGCGATAACACGACCTCGGGCATCGCGCAGCGCCACGCGCTCGGTTTCGGACACCGGCGCAACGCGGGTCGCGATCAGGCGCTCCATCTCGGGCAGAGTCAGCAGTGTTCCGGAGAATGCAAAACAGTCATCGGTCAGTTGCGCCATCGCGCTCTATCCCGCCATCGCCCGCGCCACGTCGCGAAGGCTCGCCGCGTGCGCCAGTACCAGGTCGGCGATCGCGTCGATGTCGTTGAGGTCGACTATCGGAACGCTGACATCCGGCAAGGCGACATCCGCCGCGACGGCAATGATATAGGGATCGTCGGGGTGGATCAGCGGCTTGCCGTTGGCGGCGCGATGAATTTCGATCTTCGGAAAGGCATCGCGCTTGAAGCCTTCAACCAGAACTAGATCGACCGGCGACATCTTCGCCACCAGATCGAGCAGATCCCATTCGTCCTCATCGCGCAGCTCATGCAGGATCGCCCAGCGGTTTGCCGACGACACGATGACCTCTGTCGCGCCCGCCTCGCGGTGCCTGAAGCTGTCCTTGCCCGGCCGATCGAGATCGAAGCCGTGATGCGCGTGCTTGAGCGTCGACACGTTCAAGCCCCGCGCCTTGAGCACGGGAATGAGGCGGGTAATCAACGTGGTCTTGCCTGAGCCGCTCCAGCCGGCAAGGCCAACGATGCGCATCGACGATGTTGCGGCTTCGTCGAGCGCCGCCAGGTCGCGAGCGCGGACCGGAACGGCATCGTCCGTTGCACCATAGAGATCGGGGCGCAAAATGGATCGATCGACGCCGGTTGCCGCCTCGACCGCCGCGACGCGGCCGGCGGGAACGCGGGTCCAGTTCGAAACCGATGGCTGCGAGATGCCGATGCGGCGCGCCAGCTCGGTGACACCGCCGACAGCGCGGATTGCTTCTTGGAGACCCCGGTTGGCCATGCGCGAAATGTGCCCGGCTAAGCGCTGACGTTCAAGGCCACGGCCTGACCTGCACGACCGTACCTTCAGCATAGCCGTCGCTCTCCGCCGGAACGAGGATCCAGCCGTCGGAACGCGTCAGCGCCGATAGCGGCAGATATTTGGATGCCAGGGGCTCGACCGAATTCTGGGTGCGACGCACCGGTACGATTTCGCAAAGTCCGGCAGCGGACGGCAGCTTGCGCGACAAGGTGAGCGGCTCCGACAATTGCCTCTCGCCGCCGGGGATACCGGCGAGCCGGTCCTGGATGCGGCGGCCGACCGTTAGCCAGACCGCCAGCGCGGCATCGAGTCGGCCCGGCAGCAAGAGCAGCGGCCGAGGACCGGCAAAGCCGAGCGCCGCAGTCTCGCCGGGCGAAATGGCAATGCCATGCACGGCGAGTTCGCAGTCCCGCGCCATCGTGTGCACGCAGGTGTCGTTGCGGCCCGAACCGGTGCCCCCGATGACGACGATGGCGTCGGCCGTTTCCGACGCCAGCACGGTGCCGAGATCGCGGCCCGGCTCATCGAATTTGGCGCCGCCGCCGCGCCGTTCGATGTCATGGGCCAGCAACCGCGCCGCCGCGACGATGATGCTCGACCCGCGCAGCGGCAGAACGCGGATGCGTGGTTCGCGCACCGCGATGCGCGACAATCCGAGCGCGGCGAATGCGGAAAGATCGGTCATGCGCATGCGCTCGCCGGCACGCCGCAGCGGAATCAGGGGATCGCTGTCGCCGCCCGCCAGCAACACGCCATCGCCGGGAAGAACGGTGGCAAGCGCCTCGGACATTCCGTTGGCCGACCTCACCGCATCGAATGGCGCAACGCAGTCGGCGTCCGGCGGCAAAGGCTGTCCGGCTTCGATGCGTTGCGGCGGATGAAAGAGCGGCATCGGATGATGAGGCGCCGCGGCCAACGTGGCGTCGGCGGTTAGCGCCCAGCCGTCGATCAGCGCCAGTGACGCCGCCGGCCGCGGCGGCGCCATGGCATCGACCGCGAGCGCGCGGCCCGCGGCCGCCGCGATGTCGATGGTGCGAGGCGTCACCGCCTTGACCCGCAGATCGACCATCGCCGTGACGTCCGAGAGCGGCGTGAGCCGCGAAATCATCTGTATTGTCTCGGACGCTGCCGCCATAAATTGCCCTTGACCGCTTCAGGCCTGATGCGGTGTCAGTCTAGCGCAGCACCGCCGCCGACAGGAGCTTTGGCGTTGACCGAAAAGACCATGGACCTGCGCGGCCTCAAATGCCCGTTGCCGACGCTGCTGGTGAAGAAGGCCCTGACGACCCTGGCGCCCGGCGACCTGATCGTCGCCGAATGCACCGATCCCATGGCGGCGATCGACATCCCGCACGCGGTCCGCGAGAGCGGCGATTTCCTGGAGAGCAAGGACCGAGGTCAGGAACACGGTACGGACCTGCTGACCTTTAGAATCCGCAAGAAATAGCCGTTTTCGCGCGTTTCGGGCGACCAAATCATCTTCCGGTTGACGCGGTTGTGCTCTATCATAGATGCTCGCATGGGACGTGCCGCGTCCGACCTGCGGAGCATGGGCTTGTATTCATACGCGCTTTCCGGACTCACCGTGGCGAGTGAAGTGGTCCTGCCGGGTGCCAGCCCGGCGTCTGGGGGCCCGCAGCAGGCGGATGTATCGATCCGGCGCGCGCCCGTCCCCGACGCCCTAACCAACCCCACCGCGCGGGGCCCAACCTGGCAGATGGCGGCCCGGCACTTCCTGATTCATGTCCCCGGTGTCGCTCGCTTCTACCTTTACGACGGCCGGAGCATCGCTTTCGAAGCCGCTGCCGGCGCCGATCCAGACGATGTTCCGATTTTCATTCTCGGCACCGTCTTCGGCATCCTCCTGCATCAGCGCGGACAGATTGTGTTGCACGCCAGCGCGGTGGAGGTCGGCGGCAAGGCAATCCTGTTCTGTGGCACATCGGGCGCCGGTAAATCGACGCTGGCCGCCGCGCTGGCTCAGCGCGGCCTGCCATTGGTGACCGACGACCTCTGCGCTCTTTCACTCGGCAGCGACGGCGCGGCGACAGTGCATCCCGATGGCCGCCGGTTGCGGCTGTGGTCGCAGACGATCGACGAACTTGCGCTTGGCAGCCGGCGTGGCGGACGTATGCGGGCGCGGCTGGAAAAATACTACGTCGAACCCGACGGCGTTCGCGAACAGGCGTTACCGCTCGGCGCGATCTATGCGCTGCGCGAAGCGCGGCCGCCGCATCATCCCGGCATCACCGCACCCAACGTGGTCGATGCGGCGCTGACCTTGCGACGGCACGCCTACCGGCCGCGGCTGATCAACCGCATGGGTCAGGACGCCGCCTATTTCCACGCCGCGACCGCCATCGCCAACGGCGCCGGTATCTTTCATCTCACGCGCAGCCTGAATTTCAAGGCCTTGCCGATTGTGCTGGCACAGCTCGAACAGCATTGGCGCGATATCGGCCTGTGCCGAAGAGCGGCGTGATGCGCACCTTCTGGCTCGCCTCCTATCCGAAGTCGGGCAACACCTGGATGCGCATTCTGCTCGCCAACCTCGCCGTCGCCGGCGATGACGGTGCCGACATCAACAGGCTGTCAGGTGGCTTCGCCAGCGCACGAGCTCCCTTCGACCGCATGACGCTGATCGATTCCGGCCTGCTCACCCACGAGGAGATCGATGCGCTGCGACCCGGAGCGAACGCGGCTCTGGCTGAAAGCGGCGACGGCGACGACGACGTCCCTGAGCTCGCCGAAGGCCCGGTGCGCTTCGTCAAAGCCCACGATGCTTACCAGTATGGACCGGACGGCGCGCCCATTCTCGGTGGCCGCGCCGGCGCCGACGGTGTGCTCGTCATCGTGCGCGATCCGCGCGACATCGCCTCGTCATTCGCGCATCACAGCCGCTACGGCATCGACAGAACCATCGCGTTCATGAACAATGCCGGCGCCTGCCTGTGCGGCCACACCGACCGCGGATATCTGCAACTGCGCCAGAGGCTAACCCGCTGGAGCGAGCACGTCGCCAGTTGGCTGAACCAGCGCGACCTGCCGATGCACCTGGTGCGCTATGAGGATCTACGAAGCATGCCGGCGGCGACGTTGCGCGCCGCACTCGACTTCGCCGGTTGGCCGGCCACCGATGCCGCGATCCACCGCGCGATCGCGCTGTCGGCCTTCGAGCGCGTGGCGGCGCAGGAGCATAGCAACGGCTTCCGCGAAGCCCCGCATCGTCAGGCGTTCTTCCGCCGCGGCGAGGCCGGCGCCTGGCGCGACGAACTCACGGCGGCGCAGGTTGCGCGCATCGAACACGATCACGGCGCCATGATGCAGCGGCTCGGTTATCCGCTGGCGGGCGCCACGCACCTTTCAGAGGCAGGATAAACGACGCATGACGATCGTCCGCAGGCAAGGCGAGTGGCTTAGTGCCAAGATCGGCGACGAACTGGTGATGATGAGCGCCACCAACCGTCACTATGTGGGCATGAGCGAAGTCGGCGCCCGGATCTGGGAGTTGATCGAGCAGCCGCGATCTCTCGACGACGTCTGTACGCTGCTGCTGGACGAGTATGACGTCGCGCCCCAGGTCTGCCGGGGCGAGGTCGAGGCATTTTTGCGGGAGTTGATGAACCATGGCGCTGTCGCGCTCGATCCGCCACCCGCTGCGTAGATTCGCGCAAGTCGACGGGCGACGCCGCGCGCTGGTCGTCGAGGCCGTGCTGCGCCTTGTGGTGGCACGGCTCGGTCTGATGTTCGTGTCGTTTCCGCGGCTGGCGCGGCGCCTCGGGACGCTGTCGCCGCCGCAATCTTCGCGTACCACCGCAGCAAGCCGTGACGCGGCGATCGTTTGCGAAATCCGCTGGGCGGTGACGCGAGCGGCCTGTTATCTACCGTTCTACGCCGCCTGCCTGCCCCAGGCGCTGGCGGCCAGGCACATGTTACAGCGGCGCGGCATTGCCAACGTGCTGCATTTCGGCGTCACCGGCCGTGCTGCAAATGGCATCGAGGCGCACGCCTGGTTGGACGCCGGCGGCTTCGAAGTCACCGGCTATCCTCTGGCGACGGATTGCACCGAGCTCGCACGCTTCGCCTGAGCAAGACACATCCTCACGCGTTGGCGCTTTCGACCCAGCGGATGAAGTGGCCCACATGCAGCGCGCGCTGCAACGCGCCGAAATAGAGACCGCGCTTGCTTTGCGCCTCGTTGCCGTCGGCGGGCCAGGCAGCGACCAGTTCTTTCAGGCGTTTGATATCGATGAGGCGCCGGGCCGTCGCCGAAGTCTCGAGCCGCTCGATTTCATCCTCGATGTCGCGCCGGCGAACGTCGAGGCGTTGAAACCAGGCCGCGGCGGATATTCCGCGCCGCTGTTCGTTCAGGATTTCCGGCGGCAACCGATCGGCGAAGACGGCGCGGGCAAAGGCGCGCGGGATGCCGTCACACCGGTACAGCCGCTCCGGCACATTGAGCGCGAATTCAATCAATCGACGGTCGGCATAAGGATCACGTCTCTCGTAGCCGAAGACGTCTACGCTCGCAGCTTTCAGGTCGCGCGCCACCTGGTTGAGGTCAAAAAGCGCGCGCGCCCGAAACCGCGCCGCGTTCCATCCCTCCGGCATGGGCCATGCCTCGAAAGCCTGCTCGTACCATTGGCGAGGCAGGTCGTTGCCGGCAATGAAGGCAGGATTGAGCGCGGAGTATCGCTCGATCGCATCGGGTTCGCGTCCGCGCAGCCGATGGACGGTGCGGCGGAGCCACAAAGGCAAACCGGGAAGAAGCGCCTCGGCGAAAATCGTTCGCGCACGACTACGCCTGTTACGACGCGCGATGGCCGATAATTCATGAACCAGTTCCCGGAACCGACCTTCGCGCAGCAAGGCGCGTATGGAAAAGAGACCGTCCCATGACAGACAGAGATTGCCGAGGTCGCCCGAGAGCAAGACCGGATGGCGGGATGCCGCCACGGCGTCGTACAAAGCACCATGAGCTCCGAGCACCGTCGGCCCGGGGTAAGGCATGTGCGAGCGAGCGAAAATGCGCGTCGGATCGCTTTCATTGGGATGCGGCGCCGGCGGCGACATCAGGTTCAAATTGAGCGCGGGGTGAAGACGGCCGAGCGCCTCGACCTTGTCTGTCTCGTCATAATAGCGGCGTTCGCCGACGTCGATGTTGCTGCCGGGCGGTGGCACCACCGTATAACAGTCGATCGATTGCGCGTGGCCAAGCCGCGCCAAGGTCGCGGCAATCGCGCTCGAGTCGAAGCCGCCGCTGCATGACACGGCGACACGAGGCAAATCGCGGCTCACGGTCAGGACCGCGTCGTCGAACCGGGCACGCGCCTCCTCGACATAATCCGTATCGGATCGGTTGTCGGCGCCCCCCATGCGAGGGGACCAGTAGTGCCGCTGCACCCTGCCACGCTTTCCTATTTCGACCACGCAACGCGAAGGCACGCGCGCTATGCCGCGATAGAGGGTCTGCTCGCGAGCATTCAGATTGACGGCAAGAAAATTGGCAAGGGCGATCTCATCGAGTTGCCGGGGCACACGCGGCAAGGCCAGCAATCCGCCAAGCGTCGAGGCGAAGGCCACGAAACCATCGCCGCAATGATAGAACAGGCTGCGATGACCCAGACAATCGCGGCCGAGCAGAAGGCGGCGCCGGTCCGGTTGCCATCGCACGAAGGCGAAAGCGCCGAGACATCGCGCAATTCCGGCGTCATAGAAACGGTCGATCGTCGCCAGCAGCAGGTCGGCGTCGTCCGCTTGCGGCGGCCTTGCCGCACCCAGCAGGGCAATCAGTTCGTCGCGGTTATCGAGTCGTACATCGGCTGCGAACAGTTGCGTCGCTTCCAAAGGGCGGCCGACCTTCGGACAATTTTGCGGTCCGTCGAGCCCGCCCGGTGCGGCGAGCCGTTGCGCCACGATGCCATGCGCCGCCCTGAACGAGGCCACGCGTTGCCGACGGGGCCCGGACGCCGCCGCCGTGATCGCCTGCTCGATCCTGCTGTCGAGAGGAGCGTCATCGAAGGTCACGATGCCGGCAAAAGCGGCCATAGAGCTTGCCCCCGGCTAGATCACATGTGTCGGCCGGCCCGGCAGCAGCTTCGCTTGTTCAGCTCAGTTGCGAATAAGGATTGTCGTTGGTCGGAGGATTGCTGCCGAATTGCGTATCGACGACTTCGGACACGATGAAGCGCGGCGTCTGCCACGGCTTGCGGTCTGGCGCCGGAGCGGCTTTGCCCTCTTCGAGCACCTGCTGAGCGCGGCCTTCCGGAGTCGCGGCCATGACCACCTACCTTTGCTGGTATTTTAGCAGAGAACACGCTTGCGGCAAGCCACCGGTGGCGCCCGCACGACGCCTGAAGGGGAAGAGCCCGCGACCTCCGACACCCCGTTTTTGTCGCTATCGGGGTCCGACGGCGAGTGGGGCGCCGCGCTGAATTTACAACCTAAGAGAGCAAAACTAGATGATATGTAAGTTAAGGTTGTATTTTGGAAGAAGGCCTGTTAATGGTTGTCAAACCTCTCGGGGGAGATGACCCGTCATGTCGCAAGCTTTCATCGGTCAGATTCAGCCCATGGCATTCAATTTCGCGCCGAGATTCTGGGCGCAGTGCAACGGCCAGATCATGTCAATCCAGCAGAACGCCGCGTTGTTCGCGCTGCTCGGCACCATGTACGGCGGCAATGGCAGCACGACTTTCGGACTTCCGAGTTTGCAGAGCCGCGTGCCGATGCATGTCGGCACACTCAACGGCGAGGTCTTCGTCCAGGGCGAAATGTCCGGCCTCGAGAACGTGTTTCTGACCTCGGCGACCACGCCGCAGCACAACCACGCCTTCATGGGCTCCTCTGGCAACGCGAACAGCAACGATATCATCGGGGGTGTGGCGCTCGCGACGGCCTATCGAGGCGGCAACACGCCGGACATGTTCTACGGATCGGACGCAACGGCGCAGCCGATCAACGTCCTCAGCGTCGGCATGACAGGCGGCGGTCTCACACACAACAACCTCCAGCCCTACCTGACGCTCAACTGGTGCATCTGCACGTCCGGAATCTTCCCGCCGCGCGGCTGACGTTCCATCACTCAGGCATCAACCCGGGAGGATACATATGAGCCAACCTTTTGTCGGACAGATCGACATGTTTGGCGGTAACTTCGCGCCGAAAGGCTTTGCGATGTGCAATGGGCAGATCATGTCAATCAGCCAGAATCAGGCGTTGTTCTCCCTGATCGGCACTTACTACGGCGGCAACGGCGTCTCGACCTTCGCCTTGCCCGACCTGCAATCGAGGCTCCCGATCCACGAGGGCCAGGGGCCCGGCCTGTCGAACTACGTAATTGGCCAGCCGGGCGGCACGCCGCAAGTCACGCTCAATACATCGCAAATTCCGCAGCACATGCACATGCTCAATGCGGCGCCGGCGACAGCGACTGCAACGACGATCGGATCGACCGTCGTCCCGGCCACCGCGACCGGGTCAGGCTCGCCGCTGTTCTACTGCCATCCCGTGACGGGTCAGCCGGCACCGTCGCCGAAAGCGTTGGCGACGGGCGTCTGCGGCATGGCCGGACAATCGCAGCCGCACGCCAATCTGATGCCGTCCTTGTGCATCACCTTCATCATCGCCCTGCAGGGCGTGTTTCCGTCGCGCGGCTAAGGAGGGCGAAATGTCCGAACCGTTCATCGGCGAAATCTGCTGCTTCGGATTTAACTTCGCGCCCTATGGCTGGGCGCAGTGCAACGGCCAGACCATGGCCATCTCGCAATACACCGCGCTGTTCGCCATTCTCGGCACGACCTATGGCGGCAACGGTACGACGACCTTCAATTTGCCGAACTTGCAGGGCCGCATTCCGATGCACTGGGGAAATAGCAATACCGGCCTCAATACGGTCATTGGCGAACCGATGGGAACGACCACGGTCACGCTGACCTCAAGCCAATTGCCGCAGCACAACCATCCAATTTACGGCGCCGATCCCGGCAACGCTTCGGAGCGAACCGCCAATCCGATGTCGGATAGCTACTTGTCGCAGATTAAGGGCGACGTGTTGTACCAGACCAATCCGACCATCAACGTCGGCTTCTCGAACCGCGCGATCTCGCCCTATGGCAGCACGCTGCCGCACGAGAACATGCAGCCTTATCTGACGCTCAATTTCTGCATCTCGCTGGAAGGCATGTATCCGACACCTCCGTGATGGCCGACAGCGCGCGGGAGACAGCACCGGACCGTTTCGCCATTCCCGATAGTCTGGCGGTGCAAGGATACGGCTTGCGTCCCGAGGACGACGGCGACCTACCATTCCTGCGAGCGCTGTACGCTACCACGCGCGAGCGCGAACTCGCGCTGCTGCCATGGAAGGCGGAACAGAAGGCCGCCTTTGTCGATCAGCAGTTTGACGCGCAGCGTTATCACTATCGCAAGTTCTTCCCCAACACGGCTTTCGATGTAATCGAGTATCGCGGCGCGCCGATCGGCCGGCTTTATGTCGATGTCCGCGCCACCCACATACATCTGATCGATATCGCACTGCTGCCGACATTCCGCGGACGGGGCCTAGGCACCGCGCTTCTAAAGGCGTTGCAGGATGTTGCTCGCGCGCGCTTGATGGGAGTGGCGCTGTTCGTCGACGTCCACAATCCGGCGCAGCGTTTGTACCGCCGGCTCGGCTTCGCCGGGATCGGCGAACCCGGGGTGCAGATCGAAATGGAATGGTTGCCGCGTGGCGCGGCGCCGCGAAGGACTCAGTTGAAGACGGCCTGGTAGCTGACACCCTTGGTGTCCTTGCCCACCGGCACCAGGAAGATGTCGACCAGGCCGATGCCGTCGAGATCGAACTTGTAGAGACGCTGCGGCAGAATGCATGGATTGCTGCCGACGAAGATCAGGGAGAACGGCGGCCGTGCGGCGGCCCCTGGCCAGGTCGCGCGCAACGGCTTGGCTTCTGTCAGCGTCAAGGGAAAGGCTTCGAGCCCCTGCTCGCGGATGGCGAACGTATCGCCGACGCGGCTGGCGAAATCTTCGAGAATCAACGGCCGGGACATGAAAACCTCTCCTCAACGAGCACCATTGAGCGGAAGGGGATAGCGAACTGGCTCCATTATTGGATTGCTACTATAAGTAGTTTTATGAAAAATCTCAACCAATTGCCGTCCGACGATGCCGAGGAAAGACTCGCTCAGCTCAGGCAATTGGTGCTGGGCGACGCATCGTGGGCTGCACAACTCGCGGACATCCTTGAACCGGGGGTCTTTGCCGCCCGGCTTGCGCGAGACGCTGGCGCGCGCGGCCTTGCCGTCACAGCTCGGCAAATCGGCGATGCCCTGCGCGGAGATCCCCTGGGCCTGTCGCGTTTTGCCGCCGGTGTCGAAATGAAAGCGCAGTGGCCGCCGCCGGGTTGGCTGCCGGTCCACGTCAACTTCTTCGGTCGCCCGACAGTCGATTGGAGCTTTGTCGGCGCGCGGCCCACGAAAGAGCCTTTCTTTGAAGGCACTGTCCGCGAAGCGCTGAGCCGGCCCTTCAACCAGTTGATCCCGTACCGGATGGCGCTGTCCGATTTCGTCGCTGACGCGCCGCGACATGCCGGAACAAGCCTGATGCCCACGGGCCTGATCTTTCACATGTCGCGCTGCGGCTCGACGCTGGTGTCGCAAATGCTGGCGCAAAGCTCGAACAACATCGTCATTTCGGAAGCCGCGCCGATCGACGCGGCGGTAAAATTGAGCCGTGCGGCGCCGCCGCGCGCGCGATCGTCTCACGAAGACCTCCTGCGCGCCTTTGCGATCGCCTATGGCCGACGGCACGGTAGTGGCGAGCAACGCCTGTTCATCAAACTCGATAGTTGGCACGCGATGGCGCTGCCGCTATTCACGCGCGTGTTTCCCGATGTGCCTTGGGTCTTTCTCTATCGCGATCCGGTCGAGGTGCTGGTATCGCAGGCGCGCGAGCCGGGCCCGCAGATGGCGCGGCAAATAATGCCGCCCGCGCTTTACGGCCTCGACGCCAGCGCGACCGAGCCTGATCTCGACTACACCGCGCGCGTCCTGGGCACGATCTGCAACGCCGCGGTCGACGCGCTCGCCTCGCCTCAGGGTTTGGCGATCAACTACCGCGACCTCCCGGACGCCGTCGAGACGCGCGTCCTGCCGCATTTCGGGGTCAGCCCGGACGCGGTCGAGCGCGCAGCGATGTGCGCCGCCACCGGCTTCGACGCCAAGATGCCGACACTCCCTTTCACAACCGATGACGCCGCGAAGCAGGCAGCCGCTGCTCCGGCGTTGCGCGATCTCGCCGACCGCACCTTGCGGGACGTCATCGGCCGCCTCGACGCCATCGCCGCCACCCCCAGGGCGCCGCGACCTTTGCTTTGACCTCGGCGCTTTCCGCCTGTAGGCGAAAGGCCATGGCGCCCCCTCCCCTGTTACAACTCACCGGCATAAAGCTGACCTTCGGCGGCACCCCGCTTCTGAGCGGGGCCGACCTGTCGGTTTCGAGCGGCGAGCGCGTGTCGCTGGTCGGCCGCAACGGCTCCGGTAAATCGACCTTGCTGAAGACCGCCGCTGGTCAGGTCGAGCCCGACGCCGGCACCGTGTTCGTGCAGCCGGGCGCGCTGGTGCGCTACCTGACGCAGGAGCCGGATTTCGGCGGCCATGCCACGGCATTGTCATATGTCGAAAGCGGGCTGAAGCCGACCGACGACACCTACGTCGCGCGGCAGATGCTCGACGAACTGGGACTGACCGGCAACGAGGATCCCTCGAATCTGTCCGGCGGCGAGGCGCGGCGCGTATCGCTCGCTCATGCGCTGGCGTCCGATCCCGACATTCTGCTGCTCGACGAGCCGACCAACCATCTCGACCTGCCGACCATCGAATGGCTGGAGCGCGATCTGTCGTCGCGCCACACCGCGCTGGTCATCATCAGCCACGACCGCCGCTTCCTTTCCAATCTGACGCGCACCACGGTGTGGCTCGACCGCGGCACGACCCGGCGGCTCGACAAGGGCTTTGCCTTCTTCGAGGAATGGCGCGACCAGGTGCTGGCCGAGGAAGAGCGCGACCAGCACAAGCTCGACCGCAAGATCGCCGCCGAAGAGCACTGGATGCGCTATGGCGTCACCGCGCGACGCAAGCGCAACATGCGGCGCGTCGGCGAACTCGCCGCCTTGCGTGAGCAGCGCAAGAGTTATCGCGGTGCCGCGGGTGCCGCCGCCATCACCGCCGGCTCGGCGCAGCAATCCGGCGCGCTGGTGATCGAGGCCAAGGGCATTTCCAAGAGCTACGGCGAACGCGCCATCGTCAAGGATTTTTCACTGCGCGTCGCGCGCGGCGATCGCATCGGCATCGTCGGCCCGAACGGCACCGGCAAGACGACCTTGATCAATATGCTGATCGGCGCCGACGCGCCCGACTCCGGCACGGTGAAGCTCGGCGCCAATCTCGCCATCGCCACGCTCAACCAGCATCGCGACAGCCTCAATCCCGACACCACCGTCGCCGATGCGCTGACCGGCAGCGCAGGCGAGACCGTGATGGTCAACGGCCAGGCCAAACACGTCGTCAGCTACATGAAGGACTTTCTGTTCTCGCCCGAACAGGCCCGCACGCCGCTCGGCAAACTCTCGGGCGGCGAGCGTGGCCGGCTGATGTTGGCGCAGGCTCTGGCGAAACCATCAAATTTGCTGGTGCTCGACGAGCCGACCAACGATCTCGACATGGAAACGCTGGACGTTCTCGAAGAGACGATCAGCGATTATCCCGGCACCGTGCTGCTGATCAGCCATGACCGCGATTTCCTCGACCGCCTCGTCTCCGGCGTGATCGTGCCGGAAGGCGACGGTCGCTGGACCGAATACGCCGGCGGCTATTCCGACATGCTGAAGCAGCGCGGCGAGGACCTGTCACGCGCGGCGGCCAAGGAAGCGCCGAAAGCCGAGACACCGAAGGCGGCCAAGGTCGTGGCTGACAAACCGGCGGCGAAAAAGAAGCTCAGCTTCAAGCACAAGCACGCGCTCGAGACCCTGCCGAAGACCATCGAAGCGCTGCAGGCCAAGGCCAGCGAACTGCAGGACAAGCTCAACGATCCGCAACTTTATGTGCGCGACCGCAATGCCTTCGACAAAATCACCAAGGATCTCGGCGAAACCCAGCGCAAGCTCGCCGCCGCCGAAGACCAGTGGCTCGAGCTGGAAATGATGCGCGAGGAATTGGCGGGGGAGTAGGTGTCAGCCAAACCGCGCCAACGCAAACGGCTCCGCCGGGCATGACGGCGTCCGGCCTTCGATGAGATCCGTGCTGAGCCGCGCGCTGCCGCAGGCCAAAGTCCAACCGAGCATGCCCTGCCCTGTATTCAGGAACAGCCCGTCGAGCGGCGACAGCCCGATCACCGGTCGGCTGTCCGGCGTCATCGGCCGCAAGCCGGCCCAGGGTTCGACATCGCCCGAAGCCGCAAGACCGAACGTCTCAGCCGCCGCGCTTTTCAATTGCGCGATGCGCGATCGAACGGGCGTCGTGTCATAACCCTGAAAGTCAGCGAAGCCGGCGACGCGGGTCGCGCCCGGCAGCGGCGCATAGACGATCTTGCGGCTGTAATCGGTGACGCTGTGCTTGAGCTTAGGCGCGCCATCATCGACGATTGTGATCGAGTGCCCCTTCACCGGATAGATCGGCAGATTGAAACCGCACGATCGGGCGAAGGCGCGGGCGCCGGAGCCGAGCGACAACACGAACAAATCGGCCTCGATAATGCCTTGATCAGTTTCGACACCGATCATGCGGCGATTCTTCACCACCGGCCGGCCGATCGCCGTGTCCATGCGGATGTCGACGCGGTTGCACGCTTTCAGTTTGGCGAAGAGCTGCTCGCAGAACGCCGCGCAATCGCCAACCTGTTCCAACGCGGTGTAAACGCCACCGGCGAATTCGTCGGGCTTGAGCGCCAGCGCAGGCTCGAGGTCGAGACATTGCTGTGGCGTCAGCGCCTCGGCGGGCTCGTCTTTCGTCGGCCTGGCGGCATCGAGATCGGCCCGGTTGCGGAACACGACCAGTTTGCCCGCCGTGCGCAGACCAAAGTCGAGCGGCACTGCGCCGAGCAGTCTCTCCAGTTCGGCGCGACTCAAGTCGGCAAGCGCCAATTGCGCCGCCGTGGTGCGCGCCACTTCCGCGCGGGTACAGGCCTTGACGAAGCGCAGCCCCCAGCCCACGAGTTCGCGATTGAGCGAAACCTTGATCGCATTCTCGCCCGGCAACAAATGGCTGGGCAGTTGCGCCAGCATTTTCGGCGAGGCCATCGGCGCGACGTAACGATAAGATAGTTGCGCGCCATTGGCGCGGCTCGCTTCCGCGGCGGGACCTTCGGCGCGGTCGACCAGCACGACGTCGTGGCCGGCCTCATAAAGCCACCAGGCCGAGGTCAGGCCGATCACTCCCGCGCCCAGAACGGCGATTTTCATTGCAATGGCGGCCCTTTCTGTTGCGCCGCACCTTACGCCGCCGGGTCTTACCGCTTCATGCAAAATTTGCATGATAGGATCGAGCGCGGGCGACTATCGTTCAGCCGCGCGAAGGGGACGCCATGGATTTCCGTTGGCTGCAGGATTTCTTGAGTCTGGCCGAGGTGAGCAATTTCACCGAGGCGGCGGCGACCCGTCACTCCTCGCAGCCGGCTTTCAGCCGCCGCATCCAGCAGCTTGAATCCTGGCTCGGCGTCGCGCTGATCGATCGCTCCTGCTACCCGACCAAGCTGACGCCGGCCGGCGAACGCTTCCGCCGCACCGCCGCGGACATCATTCAGCAGATGGTCGATGCGCGCGCCGTGGCGCACGGAGAACCGACCCTCGGTCATGAAGTCATCACCTTCGCGCTGCCGCACTCGCTCGCCATCTCGCGCTTTCCGGAATGGTGGAAGACCTGGCACGAAGTGACCGGCGCCTCCGGCTGCCGGCTGCTCGCCAGCAATGTGCATGACGCGGTCACCGCGCATGTCGCCGGCGCCGCCGACGTGCTGCTGGTGTTTCACCACGCGCAACAGCCGATCTTCCTCGATCCCGATCATTATGAGCGCGTCGCCATCGCCAGCGAATGGTTCCGCCCTTACGTCGCGGTCAAGCGTAACGAGCCGGCGTTCAAGCTGCCGGGCACCGCCAAACACCCCTTCCCGCTGATCAACTATTCGCCCAACACCTTTATGGGCCGCATGGTCGATCTGATCACGCAGTCGGCGCCAAGCCCGGTGCATGCCTTCAAGGCTTGCGAGTCCGATCTGGCGAGCGCCATCCATAATCTCATCGTCGCCGGTCACGGCATCGGCTGGCTGCCGGAATCGGCCGCGGCCGAGGCGGTGGCCGACGGCAAGATCAAGGCGGCCGGCGATAATCGTTGGTCGGTGCCGTTCACGATTTTCGCATTCTGCGACCGCTCGCGCGCCGGCCCGGCCGTGCAGCGCCTGATGGCGCATTTGCGCAAATCGCCCGTTGTATTCCTCGCCGACGGCAAGAAGCCCGCGGCGCTCGCGTCAGGATCGCGCTCATGACTCATGTAATGCACCGCCAGATCGGCAAGGACTATCCGGTCGCCGTGCGCGGTGAAGGCGTTCACATCTATGATTCGACCGGAAAGCAATATATCGACGCCTCCGGCGGCGCCGCGGTGTCCTGTCTCGGTCACGGCCACAAGGACGTCATCGACGCCATGAAGGCGCAGCTCGACAGAATCGAGTTCGCGCATACAAGTTTCTTTACCACGCCGGCGCTCGAAGAACTCGCCGACGACCTCGCCGCTCATGCGCCGCCTGGCATCACGCACACCTTCTTCGTCAGCGGCGGTTCGGAGGCGGTCGAGGCCGCCATCAAGCTGGCGCGGCAGGTTGTCGTGGAGCGCGGCGAGCCACAGCGACGGCATCTCATTTCGCGCCGCCAGAGCTATCATGGCATCACCTTTGGCGCGTTGGCGATCGGCGGACGGCCGTCGGCGCGGCGCGACTTCTCGCCGTTGCTGATCGAAACGCATCATGTGTCGCCGGTCTACGAATATCGCGACCGCCGCGCAGGTGAGACTCCGGAAGCCTATGGCGAACGGCTGGCGCAGGAGCTGGAAGCCAAGATCGACGAACTCGGCGGCAATAACGTTCTGGCCTTCATCGCCGAAACGGTGGTCGGCGCCACGCTCGGCGCCGTGCCGGCAGTGCCGGGCTATTTCAAGCGCGTGCGCCAGATCTGCGACAAGCACGGCGTTCTGCTCATCCTCGACGAGGTGATGTGCGGTATGGGCCGCACCGGCACGCTGCACGCCTGCGAACAGGACGGCGTCGCGCCCGACCTGATGGCGATCGCCAAGGGTCTCGGCGGCGGCTTCATGCCGATCGGTGCGCTGATGATGTCGGGCAAAATCTTCGACACCATCGCCAGGGGCTCGGGCGCCTTCCAGCACAGCCATACTTATACCGGCCACCCGCTGGCCTGCGCCGCGGCGCTCGCAGTGCAGCGCATCATCCGGCGCGACAATTTGCTCGCCAATGTGCGCACCCAGGGCGCTTATCTGGCGCGGCGATTGCAGGAGCGTTTCGGCAATCACCCCTTCGTCGGCGACGTGCGCGGCCGTGGTCTGTTCCAGGGTATCGAGATCGTCGCCGATCGCGGCACCAAGGAGCCGTTTGATCCGGCGCGCAAGCTGCACGCCAAAATCAAGCAGGAAGCGATGACACGCGGCCTCATGGTCTATCCGATGGGTGGAACCGTGGACGGCCGGCGCGGCGATCACGTGCTGCTGGCGCCGCCATTCATCAGCGATAGCGATACGATCGATCAAATAGTCGAAAGATTGGGCGAGGCGGTCGACGCCGCGATCGCTTGACGAAACTCGCGTGATTGGGAATTACGCATTGCAGTCATCGGCTGCGATGCGTGACAATGCGGGCCTGACGGCGCGCAAAGACTAAATCGAAACCAGGTTGGAGGGAGTTGAATATGACAAAGAAGATGTTGACCGGCGGCCTTGCCGCGGCCGGCTTGATTGCATTGATGAGCACCGGCACGCCGGCTCTCGCGCAGCAGAAGTTCGTCACCATCGGCACCGGCGGCGTCACCGGCGTCTATTACGCGGTCGGCGGCGCGGTGTGCCGTCTGATGAACAAGACCCGCGCCGAAACCGGCATCCGCTGCTCGGTGGAGTCGACCGGCGGCTCGGTGTTCAACGTCAACGCCATCAAATCGGGCGAGCTCGACTTCGGCCTGTCGCAGTCTGACGTGCAGTACAACGCCACCAAGGGCGATGCCCAGTTCAAGGGCAAGGCGGACCCGGATCTGCGCGCCGTGTTCTCGGTGCACCCGGAACCGTTCACCGTTCTGGCGCGCAAGGAAGCCGGCGTCACCAAGTTCGAGGACTTCAAGGGCAAGCGCTTCAACGTAGGCAATCCGGGCTCGGGCACCCGCGCCTCGATGGAAATGCTGCTGAAGGAGATGGGCTGGACGCTCAAGGACTTCTCGCTGGCCGCCGAGCTCAAGGCCGACGAGCAGGGCACCGCGCTCTGCGACAACAAGATCGACGGCTTCTACTACGGCGTCGGCCATCCGTCGGCGGCGATCCAGGATCCGACCACGTCGTGCGGCGCCAAGCTGGTGCCGCTCACCGGCAAGGCGGTTGACGCGCTGATCAAGGCGCATCCGTACTACGCCAAGGCGACGATCCCGGGCGGCATGTATGCCAACAACCCGAACCCGACCGACACCTACGGCGTGCTCGCGACCGTGGTGACCTCGGCCAAGGTGCCGGACGCAACCGTCTATACGCTGGTGAAGTCGGTATTCGAGAACTTCGACGAGTTCAAGAAGCTGCACCCGGCCTTCGCCCACCTCGATCCCAAGCACATGATCAAGGACGGTC
>JAFECJ010000020.1 GCA_018242205.1 Pseudomonadota bacterium | reverse complement strand
TCATGGTTGATCCAGGTCACCTTGGTGCCCGGCTTCACCGTGACGTTTTGCGGCGTAAAGGCAAAGTTGTCGATCGTGACCGTCACTTCTTCGGCCTGCACCGGCGATACAATCCACACCGAGATGGCGATGCCGACAAGAACGACCGGCAGTTTCATTTTCAACATGGGTAACCTCAGACCTTGAGCGGCGTATCGACGATGGCGAGACGCTGTTCGTTTTGCTTGAAGGTGACGTCGGTGATGCCGAGCAAGGTGCGCAGCTTGTCGTCGGCGACCTTCATGGGCCCCGGCGACGGCGCGGTGCCGGGCACCGGCTGAGGAAAAGCCGTTGAGCGCGCCGTGTGGAAGGTGACGTTTCCCTCGACCTTCTGCATGACCTGGTGGATATGGCCGTTGAGCACGGTCACCGAGCCAAAGCGCTTGAGATAACCGAGCGCCTTCGCGCCGTCCGCCGTGCCCCAGCCCCATTGCGGATAAACCGTCCAGAGCGGGATGTGAGCAAACACCACGATCGGCTGCGATGCCGAACGGCCCTTGAGATCGTTCTCCAGCCATTCGAGCTGCTCGGTCCCGAGATTGCCGAGGCCGCCGCCCTTGAGGTCGACGACATTGACGAGGCCGATGAAATGCACGCCGTCGGCGTCGAACGAGTAATAGCCGAAGCCCCTGGTGCTGCGGCCGTAGCGGTCCATATAGAGCTTGCCGCGATTTTCATCGATCAAGTCGTGCTCGCCCGGCACGTAGTGCACGTCGAGCCGTGCCTGCGAGATGATCTTCTCGGCATCGTCGAATTCCGACGCTTTCGATAGATGCGAGATATCGCCGGTGTGGATCATGAAAGCCGGCTTGCCGGGGATTGCCCGGGCGCGGGTAATGGCTTCTTCCAGGGTGCCTTTGGCGTTGGGGTTCGCTGGCTTGTCGAAGCCCATGTGGCTGTCGCTGATCTGAAGGAAGGTGAAGCCCTTGGGCTGCTGGGCCAGGGCCTCGTCGATGATGCCGAGCGACGTCGGGATACCGCCCGCAACGGTCCAGAGCACCCCGGTTCCCGCCCAGGTCATGCATTCGAGCACTTTGCGGCGGCTCGGGCCGTCATCATGGGTTGCCATGTCGGGTGTCCCGCATTGGTTGATCTGAGGGACTAGATCGGCGGGCCGGGACCTTTATTCCCGGAAATCTTTCGCCCTCGCCGGCGCAATCGGATATAGAGACAAGACCATGAAATTCCTCGACGAAGCCAAGGTTTACATCGCGTCCGGCGCCGGCGGTAACGGCTGCATCTCGTTCCGGCGCGAGAAGTTCATCGAATTCGGCGGCCCCAATGGCGGCGACGGCGGCAAGGGCGGCGACGTCTATATCGAGGCGGTCGACGGCCTCAACACGCTGATCGACTATCGCTACCAGCAGCACTTCAAGGCCGGGCGCGGCGAGAACGGCATGGGTAAGGACCGCCACGGCGCCGGCGGCAAGGACATCACGATGAAGGTACCGGCCGGCACCCAGATCTACGACGAGGACGGCGAGACCTTGCTCGCCGATCTCGTCAAGGTCGGCGACCGCGTCATGATCGCCAAGGGCGGCAATGGCGGCTTCGGCAATGCCTATTTCAAGTCCCCGACCAATCAGGCGCCGCGCCACGCCAATCCCGGCCAGCCCGGCGAAGAACTCACCATTCGCCTGCGGCTGAAACTGATCGCCGATGCCGGTCTGGTCGGCCTGCCCAATGCCGGCAAGTCGACCTTCCTGGCACGCGTCACTGCGGCCAAGCCGAAGATCGCCGACTATCCGTTCACGACGTTGCATCCTCAACTCGGCGTCGTCCGCGTCGACGATCGCGAGTTCGTGCTCGCCGATCTGCCCGGCCTGATCGAGGGCGCGCATGAAGGCGTCGGCTTGGGCGATCGCTTCCTCGGTCATACCGAGCGCTGTCGTGTTCTTCTTCATCTCGTCGATGGCACCAGCGACGATCCGGCCGCCGCCTACAAGGTGATCCGCGGCGAACTGGAAGCGTACGGCCACGGCCTCGAGGACAAGCCGGAGATCGTGGCGCTGACCAAGGCCGACGCCATGACGGCGGACGAAATCAAGAAGCAGGTCGCCAAATTGAAGAAGGCCGCGAAGAAGACGCCGCTCGTCCTTTCTTCCGCGTCCGGCGAAGGCGTCACCGACGTGTTACGCGAACTGTTCAAGATCGTCGGCAAGGACGGCAAGACCGAGAAGTCCGCGAAGAAAAAAGAACAGCCCGCCTGGCAGCCGTAACGTTCGTGTTATCGCCGCTGCCGGGTCTTATCACTTCGGCGTCAGACGACCTTTCCCCGATTGCGTTGTGATCTCGCTTCGCTTTAATCCGCCGCGCTAGGCGACGGAGTAAAACCATGGATCAACACGCGATCATCATCGCCGATCAAGACGGCGTCATACGGCTGTGGAGCGACGGCGCCGAGCGGCTCATCGGCCATACGGCGGGCTACGCCGTGGGGCAGAAGCTCGACCTCATCGTGCCGGAGGAATTTCATGCGCCGCACTGGGCCGGATTCGACAAGGTAATGGACGGCGGCCCGTTCGGCGCCGCCGGGCAGTTCTTCGATCTGCCGGTGCAGTGCCGCGACGGCACAACGAAGACGTTGCGCGGCCAGCTTCACGTGCTACGAAATGAAGCGGGCCACGCCATTGGAGCGATGGCACTCTTCACCGCACCGCCTTGAAGCGAGAAGGATTGCCTGCATGAAAACCCGCGCTGCCGTGGCCTGGAAAGCAGGCGCCCCGCTCACCGTCGAGACCATCGACATCGAAGGGCCCAAAGCGGGCGAAGTGCTGGTCGAGGTCAAGGCGACCGGCGTCTGCCACACCGACTACTACACGCTGTCGGGCGCCGATCCGGAGGGCATCTTCCCCGCCATTCTCGGCCATGAAGGCGCCGGTGTCGTCCGCGAGATCGGCGCCGGCGTGACGTCGCTCAAGCCCGGCGACCACGTCATTCCGCTGTACACGCCGGAATGCCGGCAGTGCAAAACCTGCCTGTCGCAGCGCTCGAACCTCTGCACCGCGATCCGCGCCACGCAGGGCAAGGGCCTGATGCCGGACGGCACGTCGCGCTTCAAGTGCGACGCCGAGCCGGTGTTTCACTACATGGGCTGCTCGACCTTCGCCAACTTCACCGTGCTGCCGGAGATTGCTTTGGCCAAAGTCCGCGAGGACGCACCGTTCGACAAGATCTGCTACATCGGCTGCGGCGTGACCACCGGCATCGGCGCCGTCATCAACACCGCCAAGGTCTGGCCCGGCGCCAATGTCGCGGTGTTCGGTCTCGGCGGCATCGGGTTGAACGTCGTGCAGGGCGCCCGCATGGTCGGCGCCGACAAGATCATCGGCATCGATCTCAATCCCGAGCGCGTCGCCATGGCCAAGAAATTCGGCATGACGCATTTCGTCAATCCCGACGAAGTCGGCCGCGACAAGGTGGTGCAGGCGATCGTCGATCTCACCGGCGGCGGCGCCGACTTCTCGTTCGAATGCATCGGCAACACGCAGGTGATGCGCCAGGCGCTGGAATGCTGCCATCGCGGCTGGGGCGAATCGATCATTATCGGCGTCGCGGGCGCAGGCCAGGAGATTTCCACGCGCCCGTTCCAGCTCGTGACCGGCCGCGTCTGGAAAGGCACCGCCTTCGGCGGCGCCCGCGGCCGCACCGACGTGCCCAAGATCGTCGATTGGTACATGGATGGTAAAATCAACATCGACGATTTGATCACCCACACCATGCCGCTCGACAAGATCAACGACGCCTTCGAGCTGATGCACGAAGGCAAGTCGATCCGCAGCGTCGTTGTTTATTGAGGTTTCGGCGGGCGCGGCGGCAGGTGTTGCCGCGCTTTAACCGGCATTCGTTACTGACCGTCAACGGTTCCGAAGGAACTGCGGCGAAGGCACGGCGGCTTTCGCCATATTTCAAACCCGGCCGCATCCAACTATCGTCGCGATCACCGCGCATGAAGCGCGGCATCGGTGGGTAATTCCCGTTCTTTCAGAAAGAAAGCACGCACCGCATCATCTTCAGGCCAAGCATGGCCATGCTGCGGTGAGACGATTGGAGAAGAGCCGACATGCGGCAGCTGTTCCTGCCGGCGTGCCTGTGTTTGGTGACGTGGTCCGGCGCCACCCAGACCGATGCCGGTCCGACTCCGTCGGATCTCGCCATCACGCACAGGGAAACCGCGCGCGCGGTCATCGCCATCCCCCCCGACGATACACCGCCGCCGACGCTCGACGAGATCGCCGCGCTGGTGCCCAACCTCGGCGCGGAATATCCGGTGCCGTCGGGCAAGGTGATCAACAACGGCATCCCCGCCGGCATTCCGCTGCCGCCGGTGCCGAAGCCGGTGGTCGATCGCTCGGAAGACGAAGTTTGTAACGCGCTGGCGCAGGCGGCCGAGCGCAACGACGTGCCGGCGCCGTTCTTCATCCGCCTGCTGTTCCAGGAGAGCAAGTTCCGCCCCGAGGTCGTCAGCGCCGCCGGCGCGCAGGGCATCGCCCAGTTCATGCCCGACACCGCGACCGAGATGGGCGTGGATAACCCTTACGATCCGCTGCAGGCGATCCCGGCTTCGGCGCGGAAGCTCGGCAATCTCATTCGTCAGTTCGGCAATCTCGGGCTGGCCGCCGCGGCCTACAATGCCGGGCCGAAGCGCGTCGCCGACTGGCTCGCCGGTAAGGGTAAGACCAAGCTGCCCGACGAGACGCAGGGCTATGTGAAAACCATCACCGGCAATCCGGTCGAGAACTGGAGCGCGGCGAGCGCGCGGCACCCGGTGCAGAAGCTGCCCGAAGCCGCGCCCTGCCAGAAAACGGCCGGCCTGTTGGCCTGGAACGGCCCGGACACCTTGCCGTTGCCGGCGCCCTCGCCGCTGCGCGCCAGCGCCAAGGTCGTCGACAAGAAGCCTGCCAAGGGCGAGCACAAGAAGGCGCTCGGCGCCAAGATCGCCGAGGGCAAGAAGGCGGCGGCCAAAGCCCAGCTCAAGGCCCAAACCAAGCCCGCGCCGCGCAAGGACACGGCGAAGCGCGAAAAGATCGCGCAGCGCTGATCCAGACCGAAAACCCGTCGAACGGCCCACCCCAAGGTGGGCCGTTTTCACGTCTGCGCGACCGACCTCGCCGCTCGGGCGGTGCTGCGCTAGGCTTTGCCGCCCGCGCCGTCAGAGCGCGGCCAACAAACATCTCCCGGGAGGAGACCCATGAAGCTCGTGAAAGCCGCGACGGCACTCGCCTTCGTGTCCGCACTGGCGCTTGCCGTCACGCCGCTACGCGCCGCCGACTATCCCGCTCCGCAACAGGGCGAGTGGATCGCCAAAGACTTCAAGTTCCACACCGGCGAGGTGATGAAGGAACTGAAGTTGCATTACACCACGGTCGGCGATCCGAAGGGCAAGCCGGTGCTGGTGCTGCACGGCACCGGCGGCTCGGCCCAGAGCATGCTCGGCGCGGGTTTCGCCGGCGCGCTGTTCGGTCCAGGCCAGCCGCTCGACGCCACCAAGTATTACATCATCATTCCCGACGCCATCGGCGCCGGCCATTCGTCGAAGCCGTCCGACGGACTGCGCGCCAAATTCCCGCACTACAATTACGACGACATGGTCACGGCGCAGTATCTGCTGCTCAAGGACGGCCTCGGCATCAAACATCTGCGCCTCGTCATCGGCAATTCGATGGGCGGCATGCACACCTGGATGTGGGCGACCAAATATCCGAACTACATGGATGCCGCGGCGCCGATGGCCTCGCAACCCACGCCGATGGCGTCGCGCAACTGGATGATGCGGCGCATGCTGATCGAGACCATCAAGGCCGATCCGGCCTACAAGAACGGCGACTACACCGAGCAGCCGCCGATGCTCAAGATCGCCAACGTGTTCTTCGGTATCGGCACCAATGGCGGCACCTTGCGTTATCAGGCGCTGGCGCCGACCAACGCCAAGGCCGAGGAATTCGTCAACAAGGCGCTGGCCGCGCCGATGAAAGCCGACGCCAACGACTTCCTCTATCAATGGGGCTCGTCGCAGGACTTCGACGTGTCGAAGGATCTCGACAAGATCGAGGCGCAGGTGCTGGTCATCAACTCGGCCGACGACGAGCGCAACCCGGCCGAAACCGGCATTCTCGATCAGGCGATGAAGCGGGTGAAGAACGGCAAGGTCTATCTGATCCCGGCCAGCACCGAGACGCGCGGCCACGGCACCACCGGCAGCACGGCCAAACTCTATGCCGCGCCGCTGGCGGACCTGCTCAACACGGCGCCGCAGCGCGGCATGTAAGCCGCGCCGCTAGCGTTCTTCGTAGATATAGCGCGGCCCGTAAGCGGGCCGCGCGCCGTCGTGCTGCATCACGACGATGCGGCCGCCGTCATCGAAGCCGTCGTCGTCGCCATAGACGGCTTGCGGCGGCGGCAGGTGCCGCACGGTGCGCACCACATCGGCGAATTCGTCGGGGTCGGCGCTGCCGCTGCGCATCGTCGCCGCCGGCGCGGAATTGAAAGCCTGTTGCGCGCCATCCGCCGTCAGGTCGCACGCCTTCCGCGGCCCGTCATAGGGCAGATAGGTGCAATCCGAGGCACGGAACGAGCGGTAGGCGCTGGCGCAGGCGGCAATGGCGCAGGCGCCGGCCGGTTGTCCGCTCGTCGCGGTGTGCGCAACCGGCGTTGCCGGGACACCGGGCCTGATCGCGGTTCCCGTCGGCTGAGCCGGCGCCGCGGTGTCCTGCGATGTCTTGCCGGCAGGCGGCGTGGCGCCGGCATCCGCCACCTGCGGCGGCGGCAGGTCCTTGCCCGGCGCTGCTGGATAGATCGGCGTCAGATCCTTGTTGTCGGCCGCGACCTGCGCCGCCGTCTCGTGCGTCGTCTTGCCGATCGGGACCTGCCGGACGGCGTTGGCAGCCGACTTGCTGCCAATCTCATGCTTGTGCGCGGCAAGGTCGGGCGACGTGAGATAATCGAGACCGGCGGCCGCCGTCACCGCGGTCAGAACGAGCACGAGAAAATAGGCGACGAACGGCATGGCGTGTTCCTCTGCGAAGGTCGAAGGAAAACGTCGTTCGGCGCGCCCTTGTTCCTAAACGAGGACGCGAAAGTTCCGACGTTACTTGGTGCAGAGGCGCCGCGGTCCGTCCGACGGCTGATAGGTGCAGTCCGACGCGCTGAACGAGATATAGGCGTCGCTGCAGGCGGCGATGTTGCACGACGCCTGGGCGCGCGCGTCTGGCTTGACGCTGCTGGCCGCGGCAGGCGGCGTACCCTTGGTGCACAGACGACGCGGCCCGTCGCTCGGCTGATAGGTACAGTCCGACGGCGTGAAGCTGCGATAGGCGCGCTCGCAGGCGGCGATATCGCATTTCGGCGGCTCGGTGGCGGCGACCGGCGCCTCGACGATGGCCGGCTGCGGCATCACCGCGGACGGCGGCGGGCTCGCCGTCACTTGGTTTGCGGCTACGACGGGCGTCGCCGACGCTGACGCCTGTGCCTGGGCGTCCGTTGTTTCGGACGGCGTCACGTCCGGCGCCTTGGCTTCGGCCTGCTGAACCGCCGGCTGCGGCGGCGGCTTCGCCGCATGCAGTTCGTATCGACTCGGCGCCATGGGCGTCATCGGCGCCTGCAACCAGTCGGCGCCGAAGATTACGCTGCCGACGCTGATCAGCAGAACGATGAAGTAGACAAAGAAGGACATCGGCGCCTGTTATCGGTCCATGGCCACATGCTTATCGCTGAATATAAGGCCATGGACGCTCAGGTTAAATACCTCTATCCGGTATCGAATCGGCGCGTTTGAGACAATTTTTGCAGGAATGTGGCTGGAATGCGCGTCGCCGGGTTCCATCCATAGTGCCGCGGCGCTTGCGTCATCGGCCATCGCGCAAGGGACGCGCGTGATTTAAATCGATCGCGAGCGCACGACGACGATCACCGAGGCGCCGCCTGCAATCGCGGCCGCCACGGTTACAGACTTGTAACTGGACATGCGCGGCAAACGACCGCCGCGGCGAAAGCCCACGCGCATCGCGCTCATGCAAACTTCTCAACGGAATCAAAGCGACGCCGCCATCGCTTTTGCGATGCGGAGCTTCGCCATTATGACAACGCGGAGAAAAGGTTTCGGTTTCGATAACCCGACTGTGAATAGCTGCGTTGCGATCCTTCGAATTGACGCATCGTCGCCACGCTCCTACAGCGGAACTCCCGCCGTTTTTAATGCGTGTTATTCAAATGTCGGATTTCCCTCGGTTGGCGTCCACACGCCGCCAGTTCCTCACTTCCGCCGCTGCGCTGTCGTTCGTCACCATCGCCTCGCGGACCTACGCGCAGTCGATCTCGGGCAATCTGCCGTGGCATCCCTTCGCCGGTGAACCGCCGCAGCCTTCGCTCGCCGGCTGGTACTTCTTCAAACCGGATGAAGCGCGCGCCATCGAAGCCATCGTCGATCGTCTGATTCCCGCCGACGAACTGAGCGCCGGCGGCAAGGAGGCCGGCTGCGCCGCCTTCATCGACCGCCAGCTCGCCGGTACGTATGGCGATTCGAGCCGGCTTTACATGCAAGGCCCGTTCATGAAGGGCACGCCGACGCAGGGCTATCAGAGCAACGCCACGCCGGCGATGCGCTACCGCGCCGGCCTCGCCGCCATCGACGCCTTCCTGCGCAAGAGCAAGAATCACGGTTTTGCCGAGTTGAATACGCAAGAGCAGGACGCGTTCCTCAAGGAACTGGAAGGCGGCAAGGTCGATCTCGGTTCGATCGACGGCAAGGCGCTGTTCAATCTGATCCTGCAGAACACCATGGAAGGCTTCTTCGCCGACCCGATCTATGGCGGCAACCGCAACATGGTGTCGTGGAAGATGATCGGCTTTCCGGGCGCGCATTACGATTATCGCGACCACGTCGGCAAACATAACCAGCCCTATCCCAAGGGTCCGATCTCGATCGCCGGCTCGCCGGACTGGTCGCACAAGAGCTAAGCCCAAAGGTCACGACATGGCACGTAAACTTCCGCCCAAGGACGTAGTGATCGTTGGCCTCGGCTGGACCGGCGCCATTCTCGCCCACGAACTCACCGACGCCGGCCTCGACGTCGTCGCCATCGAGCGCGGCCCGTGGCGCGACACCGCCACCGATTTCAACATCGGCTACATGCAGGACGAACTGCGCTACGCCATCCGCAAGGACCTGTTCCTGCAGCCGGCGCAGGAAGCCATGACCATGCGCAACAACACGTCGCAGAGGGCGTTGCCGATGCGCGATTACGGCTCGTTCCTGCCGGGCACCGGCGTCGGCGGCGCCGGCGTGCATTGGAACGGCCACACCTGGCGCTTCTGGCAGAGCGACTTCCAGACCAAGAGCCATCTCACTCAGCGCTACGGCGAAGCCCGCATCGCCGACCTGCAGGTGCAGGACTGGGGCGTCACCTACGACGAGATGGAGAGCGCCTACGACCGCTTCGAGCATCTCTGCGGCATTTCCGGCAAGGCCGGCAATCTCAACGGTCAAATCCAGCAGGGCGGCAACCCGTTCGAGGATCCGCGCAAGCGCGACTATCCGCTGCCGCCGATGCAGATGACTTACGCGCCGACCTTGTTCGCGGAAGCGGCCCGCTCGCTCGGCCATCATCCGTTCCCGACGCCGGCCGCCAACCTGTCGAAGTCCTATGTCAACCCGCTCGGCATCGCCATGGGCGAATGCACCATGTGCGGTTTCTGCGAGCGCTTCGGCTGCGCCAATTATTCGAAAGCGAGCGCGCAGACCACCATCCTGCCGGTGCTGATGCGCAAGTCGAATTTCGAGGCGCGCTGCAACAGTGAAGTGCTTCAGGTCAATCTCGACGCCACCGGCAAGATGGCGAAGGGCGTCACTTACGTCGATTCCTCCGGCGTCGAATGGGAGCAGCCCGCCGAAATGGTGCTGCTCTGCGCCTATGGTCTGCACAATGCACGGCTGATGATGTTGTCGAAGATCGGCAAGATCTACGATCCGCAAAGCGGCGAAGGCACGATAGGCCGCAATTACTGCTACCAGACCAATGCCGGCATTTCGCTGTTCTTCGAGGACAAGAACTTCAACCCGTTCATCGCTTCGGGCGCCTGCGGCCAGACCATGGACGATTTCAACGGCGACGCCTTCGATCACGGCGGCCTCGATTTCGTCGGCGGCGCCGGCATCAACTGCATCCCGACCAATGGCCGCCCGATCGGCTTCCGGCCGACGCCGCCCGGCACGCCGCGCTGGGGCAGCGCCTGGAAGAAGGCGACCAAGGATCATTACCTGTCGACATTCGGCTTCTCGTCGCAGGGTTCGAGCTATGCCGCGCGCGGCAACTATCTCGATCTCGACCCTACCTACAAGGATCGCTTCGGCCGGCCGCTGCTGCGCATGACTTTCGACTTTCCGGACAACGACATCCGCATGTCGCACTGGGTGTCGGATCGCATGGTCGAGATCGCCAAGGCGCTCAAGCCGAAGCAATATGTCGAGGGCCGCCGCAACAAGTCTTGGAGCTCGGTGCCGTACCAGTCGACGCACAATACCGGCGGCGCCATCATGGGCGCCGACCCGAAGACCAGCGCGGTCAACAAATATCTGCAGAGCTGGGACGTGCCGAACGTGTTCGTCATCGGCGCCTCAGCGTTCCCGCAGAACCCCGGCAAGAACCCGACCGGCACCGTCGGCGCGCTCGCCTTTCATGCCGCCGACGCCATCCGCAACCAATATCTGCGTAACCCCGGCGCGGCCCTGGTGCAGGCATGAGAGCGATCATGAAGCCGTCACGCATCGCCGCGGCCGTCGCCGCCCTCGTCGTTAGCGCCGGCGTCGCCGGCGCCGTCGAACTGCCTTTCGATCAGATCGAAGCCGGCCGCTATCAGGCGGTGCTCGGCGATTGCGCCGGCTGCCACACCGCGCCGGGCGGCAAGCCTTATGCCGGCGGCGTCGCGCTCGACACACCGTTCGGCACCCTGGTGGCGCCGAACATCACGCCCGATGGCGCCACCGGCATCGGCAATTGGTCGGAAGAGGAATTCCGCCGCGCGCTGAAGCAGGGCGTCGGCCATAGCGGCAAGCGGCTTTATCCGGCCATGCCCTACACGGCCTACACCAAGATGACCGACAGCGACGTCGCCGCGCTGTGGGCCTACATGCGGACCGTGCAGCCGGTCAGCAACGCCGTGCAGTCGAACAAGCTGCCGTTCCCGTTCAACATCCGTCTGCTGATGGCCGGCTGGAACTGGATCAATTTCACGCCCGGCACCTTCAAATCCGATCCGAAGAAATCCGCCGAATGGAATCGCGGCGCCTATATCGTCGAGGCCGCCGGCCATTGCAGCGTCTGCCACGCGCCGAAATCCGCGCTCGGCGCCGACAAGGGCGGCCTGACCGGCACCGTGCTGCAAGGCTGGTTCGCGCCGAACATCACCGGCAATCTGCATGACGGCGTCGGTCCGTGGAGCGCCGACGACATCGTGTCGTATCTCAAGACCGGCGTCGGCCACGGCAGCGTCGGCTCGGGCCCGATGCGCGAGGTGATCGAGGCCTCGACCTCGAAGATGACCGATGCCGACCTCAAGGCCATCGCCGTTTATCTCAAGGATCTGCCGGCTCCGGACAAAGCGCCGAAGCCGGTCGCCGCCGACGATCCGGCGATGCAGACCGGGGCCCGCATTTACGCCGCCAACTGCTCGGCGTGCCATAACGGCGACGGCAGCGGCCAGGGCGCGCTGTTTCCCAAGCTCGCCGGCAACAGCGCCGTGCAGCAGGGCGATCCGACCAGCCTGATCCACATCGTGCTGGCCGGCAGCCAGGGCGCCGTGACGACCGCCGCCCCGACCACGCCGGCGATGCCGTCGCTCGCCTGGCGCCTTACCGACCAGCAGGTGGCGGACGTCCTCACCTACATCCGCAACAGCTGGGGCAACGCGGCGCACCCGGTGTCGCCAGGCGCCGTCGGCACGCTGCGCGGCGAGCTGAAAAAGGGCTCATAATTCCTGTTTTAGAGGGCCCATGACGCGGCGCGGCGTGGCGTGCTAGAGAGCGCGCCATCGCCAACCGTACCGCAACCCATGTCGCCCATTCCGTCGCTCACCTCGTTCCGTCGCATCGTCGTCAAGGTCGGCTCGTCGCTGCTGGTCGATTCTGCGGCCGGCGAGTTGAAGCGCGCGTGGCTGGCGTCGCTGGTCGCGGACATTGCGTCGCTGCACGGTGAAAAGCGCGACGTCCTGGTGGTGTCGTCGGGCGCCATCGCGCTGGCGCGGGCCACGTTGAAGCTGCCGCGCGGCGCGCTGCGGCTGGAGGAAGCGCAGGCCGCCGCCGCGGTCGGCCAGATCGCGCTCGCCCGCTCCTGGTCGGAGACCTTAAGCGCGCACGCCATCACCGCCGGACAAATCCTGCTGACGCTCACCGACACCGAGGAGCGCCGCCGCTATCTCAACGCGCGCGAGACTATCGACAAGCTCTTGGAATGGCGCGTGGTGCCGGTGATCAACGAAAACGACACCGTGGCGACCAGCGAAATCCGCTACGGCGACAATGACCGCCTCGCCGCGCGCGTCGCCACCATGGTGAGCGCCGATCTGCTGGTGCTGCTGTCCGATATCGACGGCCTCTATGACAAGCCGCCGGCGCCGGGCAACGGCGCCAAGCTCATTCCGGTGGTGCCGCACATCACCGCCGGCATCGAGGCAATGGCCGGCGCCTCGGGCTCCGAATTGTCGCGCGGCGGCATGGTCACCAAGATCGAGGCCGGCAAGATCGCCACCACCGCCGGCGTGCATATGGTGATCGCCTCCGGCCGCGTGATGAATCCGCTGCAAGCCATCGCCGATGGCGGCCCGTGCACCTGGTTCCTGACGCCGGCCAATCCGGTGACGTCGCGCAAGAAATGGATCGCCGGCTCGCTTGAGCCGCGCGGCGCGCTGCATATCGACGACGGTGCGGTGAAGGCGCTGCGCTCAGGCAAGAGCCTGCTGCCCGCCGGCGTCAAAAGGATTGAAGGCAATTTCGGCCGCGGCGACGCGGTGATCCTGCGCGGCCCCGATGGCGCCGAGGTCGGCCGCGGCCTGGTGGCTTACGATGTCGCCGACGCGGAAAAGATCGTCGGCCGCTCGTCGGCCGACGTGCTCCTGATCCTCGGATTCACCGGCCGCACCGAGATCGTGCACCGTGACGATCTGGTGATGGGCGGCGGCCTCTGAGGCCCGCCCCAATGTTCAGTGCTGGCGCGCCCGCTTGATCCGCGCCCGCCGGCCGGCCGGCGCCGATTTCTGCGGAGCGGGCCGCTTCGGCAGCTTGAGCCGGGTTCCGTCCGGGAATTCGATGAAGCGGCTGAACACCTGCATCTGGCCTTCGTCGCCGGGACGGCCCTCGATCACGAATTTCGTGCCGACCGGGAAACGCGTGGGAAGACGGCCTGAACTGTACGCCATGGCACCCTCCATGCGCGCCGGCCCGGAAACCGTCCAAAAAGCCTTGCGCGGTTGGTTAATCGCACCCTGACCTACCAATATGTAGGGTCCTTGACGGGTTGCATCGCACCGCGAGTTATCCTGCTTATCCACGTTATCCCCAATCGCAGACCGGCCATTCCGGGCCCCGAGGCCATCTCGCCGCGCCGGGCTTGACGTGGTAGGAAAGCTTCCCCGGCCTCCGGACGGGCCGCGGGGTAGCTGGGTACGGGACAAACGGCCGGGTTTCTGGTGATGACGGCGCCTTTGAAAGCGATTGACGGGACTGGCGATGCCGCCAGCCTGACGAAGACCATGGCTGCGATCGGCCGCGACGCGCGGGCCGCGGCCCGGGCGCTGGCGCTCGCGCCGGCCGAACAGAAAAACCGCGCGCTCGCCGCCATGGCCGCCGCGATCCGCGCCGGCAAGGCCGACATCCTCGCCGCCAACGCCGCCGATATCGCCGAAGCGCGTAACAGCGGCATGACGGGCGCGATGCTCGACCGCCTGATGCTCAATGAAAAAAGCGTCGAGGGCATTGCCGCCGGCATCGAGGTGGTGCGCGGCCTCGTCGACCCGGTCGGCGCCGTGATCGATTCATGGACGCGGCCGAATGGCATGACCATCGAACGCGTGCGCGAGCCGCTCGGCGTCGTCGGCATCATTTACGAGAGCCGCCCCAACGTCACCGCCGACGCCGGCGCGCTGTGCCTCAAGGCCGGCAATGCCGCGATCCTGCGCGGCGGCTCGGACTCGACGCAGTCGAGCAGAGCCATCCACGCCTGTCTCGTTCAGGGCCTGCGCGAAGCCGGTCTGCCCGAAGCCGCGATCCAGCTTGTGCCGACGCGCGACCGCGCCGCGGTCGGGCTGATGCTCACCGGCCTCGACAACAACATCGACGTCATCGTGCCGCGCGGTGGCAAAGGCCTGGTCGCCCGCGTGCAGGCGGAAGCGCGCGTGCCGGTGTTCGCGCATCTCGAAGGCGTCAACCACGTCTATGTCGACAAGGCCGCCGATCCGGCCATGGCGAAAGCCATCGTGCTCAATGCCAAGATGCGGCGCACCGGCGTCTGCGGCGCCGCCGAGACATTGCTGGTCGATCGCGCCGCGGCGTCCACTCTGCTCAAGCCGCTGGTCGAGATGCTGATCGACGCCGGTTGCGAAATCCGCGGCGATGCCGCCGTGCAGGCGGTCGACAAGCGCGTCAAGGCCGCGACCAATGACGACTGGTCAACCGAATATCTCGATGCCGTCATCACCGCCGGCGTCGTCGACGGTGTGGATGCCGCGATCGACCATATCGAACGTTACGGCTCGCATCACACCGACGCCATCGTCACCGCCGATCAGGCCGCGGCCGACAAGTTTCTGCGCCAGGTCGATTCCGCCATCGTGCTGCACAACGCCTCGACGCAATTCGCCGACGGCGGCGAGTTTGGCTTCGGCGCCGAGATCGGCATCGCCACCGGCCGCCTGCATGCGCGTGGGCCGGTCGGGGCCGAGCAACTGACGACGTTCAAGTACCGCATCCGCGGCACCGGTCAGACGCGGCCGTGACATCGTGAATTCGCCGCCGCCTGCGCAAACCCGCCTGCCCGACATCGAGCGCATCATCCCGCCGCACGCGCCGGGCATGCGCATCGGCCTGTTCGGCGGCTCGTTCGATCCCCCGCACCGCGCCCATCTCGACGCCTGCCTCCTGGCGATGAAGCGCCTCAAGCTCGACCGCGTGTGGTGGCTGGTGACGCCGGGCAATCCGCTGAAGTCGCATGGCGGCCTGGCGCCGCTCGCCGAGCGCATGGAAGCGGCGCGCCGCCTGGCCGATCATCCGCGTATCGACGTCACCGGCCTCGAGGCCGTCATCAACACGCGCTACACCTTCGACACCATCGAATGGTTGCTGGCGCGCTGCCCGGGCGTGCGCTTCGTCTGGATCATGGGCGCCGACAATCTGCGCCACTTCCATCGCTGGCAGAAATGGCGCGCGATTGCCGAACTGGTGCCGATCGTCGTCGTCGACCGGCCGGGCCCGTCGCTCTATGCCTCGAACTCGACCGCCGGTCAGGCGCTGTGGCGGTTCCGCATTCCGGAGGTGGCGGCGACCTCGCTGCCCGGCCGCAAGCCGCCGGTCTGGACCTATCTGCACGGCTTGAAGTCGGTGCTGTCGTCGACCGCCTTGCGCGCGCTGCGCGACAAGTCGAACGCCGCGCCCGCGCCATCCGCGACGACGCAAACCGCGCCGGCCGAACCGGCACCGAAGACCTCGACCCGCAAAACGGCCGGCAAGAAGAAATCGCGCGCCAAAACGGCGACGGGCAATGCCAAGAAGAAATCGGCGGCGCGGCGCGCCGCCGCGGCCCGCAAGACCACCGCCGGCAAGGCGAAAGCGCGCAAGGCGATGCCGGCATCGAAACGCGGCAAGGCTTCCCGCAAGGGCGCGAAATAGCTATCCTGCCGCGCAATACTGCTGTCGGCTTCAAGACAATTAGGGCAAAAGGACCAAGCTCCCCTGGCAAAGACCGTGACATCCCGAACGAAATCTCGTTCATCCGCCGGCAAGCGCCCGGGCGCCGCCAAAGGCGGCAGCAAGAAGCCGGCTTCGCCGAAGAGATCCAAAGCCAGTTCGTCCGGTAACAAAGTGAGCCCGCGCGCGCTGGCCAAGGCCAGCGTCAAGGCGACGCCGGCGCCCAAGCCGGCGCCCAAGCCAGCAGCAAAGGCCAAGCCGAAGGCGCCCGAGAGCAAATGGCTGAAGCTAATCCTCAATAGCCTGAGCGAGATGAAGGCCGAGGACACCGTTGTCATCGATCTGTCCGACAAGTCGTCGATCGGCGACACCATGGTGGTGACCACCGGCCGCTCCAACGTGCATCTGGCGTCGATCGCCGATCGCGTCGTCAAGGATCTCAAGGCCGCCGGCATGACCGGCATCGCCGTCGAAGGTTTGCGCCAGGGCGACTGGGTGGTGATCGATACCGGCAGCGTGCTGGTGCACGTCTTCCGCCCCGAGGTTCGCGCCTTCTACGCCATCGAGAAGATGTGGAGCGCGTGAAGGCGGTTGCCTTCGGGCAACGAGGCGCAACAAACTCCGCTCACTCCCGCGCAGGCGGGGACCCAGACGCGACAGGCTGGAGTCGAAGAGGAAGGAGCAATGGCCGCTTCGCTGCGATTGCGACGCGCGATAGCAATTTCTGCTGTCGTCGGCATTATTGTGCCAATTTTCTTCGAGGTTCTATTTGCTGCTGTTGATTGGGGCAATATTCGTCTCGGCCAAGAAATTGACTACCAGCTTTCTATGCTTCGATTGTACCTCTGGCCGGCCTCGTTCGGCTTGGGCGCTCTTGTTGGAGAGCCCGCCTGGTCCTTTCAGTCGTTGCTCATTATTTCAATTTTGTCTCTGCTAAACGCTTTGACTTATGCGACGGCAGGAGCATTTTGCTGGATTGCTATAAATGCCGCGCGCCGAACAATGAATAGCTTGAGAAGCCCGAGAAATTCATAGAGCGGTCAAGCCATGCGCATCATCGTCGCCGCCATCGGCCGCATGAAGGGTCCGGAAGCCGAACTCGCCGAGCGCTATCTCAAGCGCGCCAGCCAGGCCGGCCGCGCGCTCGGCTGGAAGGCGGTCGAGGTCGTCGAGATCCGCGAGAGCCGCGCCGACGAAGTGATGAAGCGCATGCTGGAAGAGTCGATCGCGCTCGCCAATGTCATCCCGCAAGGTGCCGCCGTGGTGCTGCTCGACGAGAAAGGCGATGCTCTCGGCAGCGAAGCCTTCGCCACTGAGCTGGCGGCCTGGCGCGGCAACAACGCGCCCGCCGTGGTGTTCATGATCGGCGGCGCCGACGGCCTCGCCGCCTCGCTGCGCGACAAGGCGTCGTTGCGGCTATCCTTCGGCAAGGCCACCTGGCCGCACCAGATGGTGCGCGTCATGCTGCTCGAGCAGCTCTATCGCGCCACCACGATCCTCTCCGGACATCCGTACCACCGGGCGTAGATTTCTTCATCCCTCCCCCTGCGGAGGAGAGATGAAGAGCCGGTCCCCGACACAGCAAAGCGCAGCTCTTGATAGGCTTCCTAAATAGGACTACTTACTTTCCTATCTCATCCATCGACGGCGTTTCTAGAGGCGATCCTGAGGCGGGATGGGATGCGGCGCCTGCGGGCCGGGCTCGTGACCCCACCCCCGGGAGGTCGCGGGTAGGCGACCGGGCCACTACGGGGCCCTGCCTTCAGCGGCCAGTCGGCTTGCTGGTGGAAGCGGGCGAAAGCCCGCTGGAGGTCATGCCGCCTCACAAGCGCGCATGATCGTAACCGGCAGGCTGGAAGAGCGGCCCCCGCGCCGAGCAAACAACAGGGGCGATGGCGCATGCGCGCTTCCTCGATTTCGTCCCAAACGCCGATCACAAGGGCCGTCGAATGGACTTGCCGACAAGACATCGCGGCGTATCGTCGTGCTAATGATGGCTTCGCGCAGCGCCCCTGATTCGCGCCGCTTCCAGGCGGCCGCGCTATGCTGCGCGCTTCTGGTGTCAGGCGCGGCACTGGCACAAACGCCCGCACCGGCCACCGACAAGACGCAAGTCCTCGACCAGCTCAAGGTTCACGACAAGGAACTGGAGGCGACGCGCAGCGAGCAGCAGCGTTCGAGCGATACCGAAGCCGCGATCAAGCGCGACATCGAGCAGATCGGCGCCGACCGCCGCAAGCTGGCGCAGGAGTTGATCGATACCGCCACGCGCGCCCGCGCCACCGAAGCCAAGATCGAGGCGACGCAGCAGCGGCTCGAGCCGCTCGACGCCCGGGAACTGAAGATCCGCCGCTCGATCGACGGCCGCCGCGCTGTGATCGGCGAGGTGCTGGCGGCATTGCAGCGCATCGGCCGCCGTCCGCCGCCGGCGCTGATCGCGAGCCCCGAGGACGCCCTGGTCGCCGTGCGCACCGCCATGGTGCTGGGCGCCGTGCTGCCGGACATGCGGGCGAAGGTCGATGCGCTGGCCGCCGACCTCACAGAGCTGCTCAATGTGCGCAAATCCATCGTCGCCGAACGCGACCGGCTGAAGCAGGACGTCGCTTCGCTCGATGCCGACCGCGCCCGCATGTCGGCGCTGGTCGAGGAGCGGCAAAAGCAGGAGGTCGAACGCCAAAAGGCGCTGGCCGCCGAACAGGCCAAGGCCGCGGCGCTCGCCCGCCAGGCCGGCGATCTCAAAGATTTGATAGCCAGGCTCGAACAGTCGCTCGACCCGGCGGTTCGCGAGGCCCGAGAGGCCGCCCGCTCCGACAAGCGCCCCGCACTCTCGGCTTACCGCGATCCGGGCCGCATGAGCCCGTCGGTCGCCTTTGCCTCGCTGCGCGGGCGGGTGCCGATGCCGGTTAATGGCGTGAAATTACGCAATTTCGGTGCCCCCGACGGTAACGGGGGAACCGAAAAAGGCCTGACTGTGGCGACCCGGGCCGGCGCCCAGGTGACCGCCCCGGCCGACGGCTGGGTGGTCTATGCCGGGCCGTTCCGCTCCTATGGCCAACTATTGATCCTTAATGTTGGCGGCGGATATCATGTCTTGCTCGCCGGGATGGATCGGATATCAGTTGATTTGGGGCAGTTTGTGCTGGCGGGGGAACCCGTTGCGACCATGGGAAGCGGCTCACATATTGCCGCAATTCTGGCGTCAGGTTCCAGCCAACCGGTGCTTTATATCGAGTTCAGAAAAGACGGGACTCCCGTTGATCCAGGCCCATGGTGGGTAGCTGGCGAAGGCGAAAAGGTTCGCGGATGATGCGCAAGACTTCCCTGATTCTTCTTGGTGCTGCGACCGGCGCGGCCTTGACGCTGATTGCGGTGCAGCCGCGGACGATCTTTCTGGGGTCGAGCGCCAAGGCGGCGGTCGCCGACACCTACAAGCAACTCAATTTGTTCGGCGACGTGTTCGAGCGGGTGCGCGCCGATTACGTCGAAAAACCGGACGACAAGAAGCTGATCGAAACGGCGATCAACGGCATGCTGGCCGGCCTCGATCCGCATTCGAGCTACATGGACGCCAAGAGCTTCCGTGACATGCAGGTGCAGACGCGCGGTGAGTTTGGCGGTCTCGGCATCGAAGTGACGATGGAAGACGGGCTGATCAAGGTCGTGGCGCCGATCGACGATACACCCGCCGCCAAGGCCGGCGTGCTCGCCAACGATCTCATCACCAAGCTCGACGACGATCAGGTGCAGGGCCTCACGCTCAACCAGGCGGTCGAGAAGATGCGCGGCCCGGTCAACACCAAGATCAGGCTGACGATCATGCGCAAGGGCGCGCCGAAGCCGCTCGAGCTGACGCTGACGCGCGACATCATCCGCGTGCGCGCCGTGCGCTCGAAGGTCGAGGGTGACGACGTCGGCTATATCCGCATGACGCAATTCAACGAGCAGACCTTCGACGGCCTGAAGAAGGCGGTCAGCGACATCAAGGCCAAGGTCGCCGAGGACAAGCTCAAGGGCTATATCCTCGACCTGCGCAACAACCCGGGCGGCCTGCTCGATCAGGCGATCTCGGTGTCGGATGCGTTCCTCGACAAGGGGGAGATCGTCTCGACCCGCGGCCGCAACGCCGAAGAGACGCAGCGCTTCAACGCGCGCCCGGGCGACCTGACCGACCACAAGCCGGTGATCGTGCTGATCAACGGCGGCTCGGCCTCGGCGTCGGAAATCGTCGCCGGCGCGCTGCAGGACCACAAGCGCGTCACCGTCGTCGGCACGCGGTCGTTCGGCAAGGGCTCGGTGCAGACCATCATCCCGCTCGGCTCCGGCAATGGCGCGCTGCGTCTGACGACAGCGCGGTACTACACGCCGTCGGGCCGCTCGATCCAGGCCAAGGGCATCACCCCGGATATCGAGGTGCTGCAGGACGTACCGGATGATCTGAAGAACCGCGCCGACTCCAAGGGCGAAGCTTCGCTGCGCGGCCACCTGACCGGCGACCCGGGCAAGGAGCAAACCGGTTCCCAGGCCTACGTGCCGCCGGACGAGAAGGACGACAAGGCGCTGCATCTGGCCGAAGACCTGCTGCGCGGCACCGTGAAGAACTCGGCGTTCCCGCCGAGCCAGAAATCGCCGGTTCCGAACTAAGGAACGGCGCTCGTGGATACCATCGGGGCGGCCTTCGGGTCGCCCCGTTCGTTTTTGGGCGTGTTTAAGGATTGCTCGAATCCGTGCGTGATAGACTGCGCCGATGATTCGCCAGGGCCTGTCGAACGAAGGTCCGCCCGCCGGGGATGTCAGCCGTGCAACCGGATGATTTCAATACCCCGCTAGGCCAGACCAAACCCAAGAGCCGGCTGCCGAAGCTGCCTGTCGCCACGCCACAGATCCTGGCCGGCCTGCTGGCGCTGAGCGGCCTCGTCGTCGTTGTCTGGGCGATGATCGGCAACAATCCGCTCGGCGGTGAGCCGATGGCCGTGGTCGCCACACGACCGTCCGGGACCGGTCAGGACGCCGAACAGGGCGACGGCCGCGAGCATAACCGCCGCGACGGCCCGAACGGCGAGGCCGCCAGTGCCGGCGCCGTCACCGCCAAAATTCCGGACGGTGCCAGGACTGTCAACATCATCGACGGTTCCAGCGGCAAGACCAAGGAAGTCGTCATTCCCGGCACCGGCAACGACGCCGGCAATGCGATGGCCAAGGCCGTCGACGAGAAGACCAGCAATCATGCCCCCGCCGGAATAAAGCCGGCTTCCTCGGCCAATAAGACGTCGACCGACAGCAAGCTGCCAGTCGAGAACGACCTGTCGAAGCTGCTGGAGAAGACGCGCTACGGCAACATTCCCAAGATCGGTCCTAACGGCGGCAAGGCGCTTGCCGTCTACGCGCCGGTCAAGGCGCTGCCGGTCAATCTGAAGGACCGCCCACGCATCGCCATCATCATTACCGGCGTCGGCATCAGCGCCTCCGGCACGGCGGACGCCTTCACGCTGCCGTCGTCGGCGACCTTCGCGGTCGCGCCCTACGCCGTCGATGTCGCCAAACTCGCCGAGCGGGCGCGCGATGAAGGCCACGAGCTGCTGCTTCAGGCGCCGATGGAGCCGTTCGATTATCCGAACAACGATCCCGGCCCGCAGACGCTGCTCACGTCATTGACGCCGGAACAGAACATCGACCGTCTGCACTGGCTGATGAGCCGCATGCAGGGATATGTCGGCCTGATCAGCTATATGGGCGCGCGCTTCCTCGCCACCGAGTCGGCGATGTCGCCGGTGATCAATGAGACCGCTAAACGCGGTCTGTTGTTCATCGACGGCGGTGCGTCGAGCCGCAGCGTCGCCGGCTCGCTCGCTGCCGCCAAGAGCATGCCCTGCGCAAAAGCCGACATCGTCATCGACGCGGTGCCGACGCCGGTCGAGATCGAACGCGCGCTGGCCCGGCTTGAAATCGTCGCCCGCGAAAGCGGCGCCGCGATCGGGCTCGCCACCGCGCTGCCCGGCACCGTCAACCGCGTTGCCGAGTGGATGAAGAAGGTCGAAAGCCGCGGTTTCGTCCTGGTGCCGGTCACCCTGGCGATGGCGAAGACCAAGTCGTCCTGAGGCGGCGCCGCTTGCGGGAATGCGTCCTGGGCGGCATATAGCCGTCATGACGGAAACTTCAGCGCCCTACGACTCCTTGCCCTACCGCCCCTGTGCCGGCATCATGGTGCTCAACCGCGCCGGCCTCGTCTTTGTCGGCCGCCGCAGAGGTGGCCCCGAGCATGTCGATGCCACTCATGTCTGGCAGATGCCGCAAGGCGGCATCGACGAGGGTGAGGATCCGTATCAGGGCGCGCTGCGGGAACTGTTCGAGGAAACCAACATGTCGTCGGTCGAGAAGCTCGGCGAGATCGCCGAATGGATCGCCTATGACATTCCGCGCGACATCGTCGGCGAGGCCTGGCAGGGCCGCTATCGCGGCCAGAAACAGAAATGGTACGCGCTGCGCTTCATCGGCGACGACCGCGAGATCGACGTCGTCCATCCCGGCGGCGGCCAGCACAAACCGGAATTCATCGACTGGCGCTGGGTCGAGATGAAAGCACTGCCGGACCTCGTGGTGCCGTTTAAGCGACATACCTATCAGCAGGTGGTGAAGGCCTTCGCGCAATTCGCGCCGTAAGACTTCCGATCACCGGTACCAATGCAAAATACAATCGACCGCTTTTTCGTCATTACGGGTGGCCCGGGCGCCGGAAAAAGCACGTTGATCGCCGCGTTGGCGCAAGCGGGCTGTAACGTCGCACAGGAAGCCGGCCGTTCCATCATTCAGGAGCAGGTGGCTGTTGGCGGACGGGCGCTCCCTTGGGCTGATCGATCGCAATTTGCCTGGCTTATGATGGAGCGCGATATCGCGGCCTTTGAGGCCATGCGCCAAAAATCGGGAACGGCGTATTTCGATCGCGGCATCCCCGACGTGATCGGCTATCTGACATTATGCGAATTGCCGGTTCCCGCCGCCTTGCAGCAAGCCGCGGAGCGTTGCCGCTACAATCGGCGCGTTTTTATCATGCCGCCATGGCCGGAGATTTTTGCGCCCGACGCGGAACGCAAGCAGACGCAGGACGAAGCTGAAGCAACTTATCGCGCAATGGTCGCGACTTACACGGCCTGTGGATACGACTTGATTGACGTCCCGCGTACAACCGTCGCAGAGCGCGCCCGCTTTGTGTGCGCGCGCAGTCCGGTCTAGTGCATTGCCGTGCCGGTGAGGTGGCGATCGACCTGCTTGAAGTGATCGAGCCGGGTGATCGCCTTGTCGAGCTCGTTGCCCTGCTCCATCTTGGCGATCTGCTGCTCCATCTCGGCGATGCGCGCCGCAATCGCAGTACGATCGACGTCCTTCACCGCATCGGCGGTGTCGGCGAGAATGGTCAGGCCCTTGTCGGAGACTTCGGCGAAGCCACCGAGCACGACGATCTTCTGCTCGCCGCCGGCCGCATGCACCGTAAGGATGCCGGGACGCAACGTCGTCACCAGCGGCGCGTGCCCCTCGAGCACGCCGAAGTCGCCTTCGGCGCCGGGCACGTCCACCTGCGTCACCTCGCCGGAGAAGACGAGTTTTTCAGGCGACACGAGTTCGAAATGAAGAGCCATCGACTTAACTTACCTTGAGCGGGTTGCTTAAGCAGCTTCGGCCGCGAGCTTCTTGCCCTTCTCGACCGCTTCTTCGATGGTGCCGACCATGTAGAATGCGGCTTCTGGCAGGTAGTCGTACTTGCCTTCCACCAGGCCCTTGAAGCCCTTGATGGTGTCGGCGAGGTCGACCAGCTTGCCCGGCGCGCCGGTGAACACTTCGGCGACGTGGAACGGCTGCGACAGGAAGCGCTCGATCTTGCGGGCGCGCGCCACCGTCAGCTTGTCCTCTTCCGACAGTTCGTCCATGCCGAGAATGGCGATGATGTCCTGGAGCGCCTTGTAGCGCTGCAGCACCTGCTGCACCGAGCGGGCGACCGCGTAATGCTCTTCACCGACGACGAGCGGCGACAGCATGCGCGAGGTCGAGTCGAGCGGGTCCACAGCCGGGTAGATGCCCTTGGCGGCGATGTCGCGCGACAGCACGGTGGTCGCATCCAAGTGCGCGAACGAGGTCGCCGGCGCCGGGTCGGTCAAGTCGTCGGCCGGCACGTAAATCGCCTGCACCGAGGTGATCGAACCCTTGGTCGTGGTGGTGATGCGCTCCTGCAGCGCGCCCATGTCGGTCGCGAGCGTCGGCTGGTAGCCCACCGCCGACGGTATACGGCCGAGCAGCGCCGACACTTCCGAACCGGCCTGGGTGAAGCGGAAGATGTTGTCGACGAAGAACAACACGTCCTGGCCCTGATCGCGGAAGTATTCCGACAGGGTCAGGCCGGTGAGGCCGACGCGGGCGCGGGCACCCGGCGGCTCGTTCATCTGGCCGAACACGAGGGCGCACTTGGAGCCTTCGCCGCCGCCCTTCTTGTTGACGCCCGATTCGATGAACTCGTGATAGAGGTCGTTGCCTTCGCGGGTACGCTCGCCGACGCCGGCGAACACCGAGTAACCGCCGTGCGCCTTGGCGACGTTGTTGATCAGCTCCTGGATGAGCACGGTCTTGCCGACGCCGGCGCCGCCGAACAGGCCGATCTTGCCGCCCTTGGCGTAAGGCGCGAGCAGGTCGACGACCTTGATGCCGGTGACGAGGATCTGCGCTTCGGTCGACTGGTCGGTGTACTTCGGCGCTTCGGCGTGGATCGGGCGCTTGTCGTCCGACTTCACCGGGCCGGCTTCGTCGATCGGCTCGCCGATGACGTTGATGATGCGGCCGAGCAGGCCCGGGCCGACCGGCACGGCGATCGGCAGGCCGGTGTCGTTGACCTCCTGGCCGCGCACCAGACCTTCGGTAACGTCCATGGCGATGGTGCGCACGGTCGATTCACCGAGATGCTGCGCCACCTCGAGCACCAGGCGGTTGCCGCCGTTGTTGGTTTCGAGCGCGTTCAAGATCGCCGGCAGGTAGCCTTCGAACTGAACGTCGACGACGGCGCCGATCACCTGAGTGATCTTGCCGGACTTGTTGGAGCCCTGTGCTGTGGCCATGCTGTCCTCTTACTCTCGATCTATGTGCGTCAGAGCGCTTCGGCGCCGGAGATGATCTCGATGAGTTCCTTCGTGATCATCGCTTGACGCGTGCGGTTGTAGGTAATCGTCTGCTTGCGGATCATGTCGCCGGCGTTGCGGGTCGCGTTGTCCATCGCCGACATCTGCGCGCCGTAGAACGAAGCGTTGTTCTCGAGCAGCGCGCGGAAAATCTGGGTCGCCACGTAGCGTGGCAGCAGGTCGCCGAGGATTTCTTCTTCCTCCGGCTCGTACTCGTAGGACGCCGCGGCGGCGGTCGGTTTGTCGCCGTCCAGCTTCGGCGGGATGATCTGCTGCGCCGTCGGCACCTGAGAGATTACCGACTTGAACTGGGCGTAGAACAGGGTGGCGACGTCGAATTCGCCATTGGCGAACATCGCCGTGACCTTCGCGGCGATCTCGGCCGCGTTGGCGTAACCCAACGTGCGCACGCCGCGCAGCTCGATGCGATCGACGATGAGCTTCTCGTAGTTACGACGGAGCTGCTCGTAGCCCTTCTTGCCGACGGTCAGAATCTTGACGTCCTTGCCCTCGGACTGGAGCCGGTTGATATGCTCGCGCGCCAGACGCACGATCGACGAGTTGAAGGCACCGGCCAGGCCACGCTCGCCGGTGGCAACGATCAGCAGGTGAACCTTGTTCGAGCCGGTGCCGGCGAGAAGCTTCGGCGCACCGTCGCTGCCGGCCATGCCAGCGGCGATGTTGCCGAGCACGAAGTCCATACGCTGCGCGTAGGGACGCGCGGCTTCGGCCGCCGCCTGCGCGCGGCGCAGCTTCGAGGCCGCGACCATCTGCATGGCCTTGGTGATCTTCTGCGTCGCCTTGGTAGCGGCGATGCGAACGCGCATGTCCTTGAGTGACGCCATTAGTCGCTCTGTCTATCCAAGTCCCGAGGTCTATTCCCTCCCCCCTTGAGGGGGAGGGTTAGGGAGGGGGGTAAGCCGCAATGCCGAGCTTTGCGATTTACCCCCCTCCCGCCCGGCCTTCGGCCGGTCGACCTCCCCCTCAAGGGGGGGAGGTGAAGAGAGTGCGTTAAGCGAAGCTGCCCGCGAACTTTTCGACCTGCTCGCGGAGCTTCTTTTCGGTGTCCGAAGAGAGGTCGTTAGACTTGCGGATGTCTTCGAGAATGGTCTTCTCGTTGCGCAGCAGCGCCAGCAGGCCCTGTTCGAACTTGCCGACCTTCGCGACCTCGATCTTGTCGAGATAGCCGTTGGTGCCGGCCCAGATCACCACGACCTGCTCTTCCATCTTCAGCGGCGAGAACTGCGGCTGCTTGAGGAGCTCGGTGAGGCGGGAGCCGCGCGCCAGCAGGCGCTGGGTGGTGGCGTCGAGGTCGGAGCCGAACTGCGCGAAGGCCGCCATTTCGCGGTACTGCGCGAGCTCGCCCTTGATCTTGCCGGCGACCTTCTTCATCGCCTTGGTCTGCGCCGACGAACCGACGCGCGACACCGACAGACCGACGTTCACGGCCGGGCGGATGCCCTGATAGAACAGGTCGGTTTCGAGGAAGATCTGACCGTCGGTGATCGAAATCACGTTGGTCGGGATGTAGGCCGACACGTCGTTGGCCTGGGTTTCGATGACCGGCAGCGCGGTCAGCGAACCGGCGCCCTTCGAGTCGTTCATCTTCGCCGCGCGCTCAAGCAGACGCGAGTGGAGATAGAACACGTCGCCCGGGTAAGCTTCGCGGCCCGGCGGGCGGCGCAGCAGGAGCGACATCTGGCGGTAGGCGACGGCCTGCTTCGACAGATCGTCATAGATGATCACGGCGTGCATGCCGTTGTCGCGGAAGTACTCGCCCATGGTGCAGCCGGCGAACGGCGCCAGGAATTGCATCGGCGCCGGGTCGGACGCGGTGGCGGCGACGACGATCGAATATTCCAGCGCGCCCTGCTCTTCGAGCACCTTCACGAACTGCGCGACGGTCGAACGCTTCTGGCCGACCGCGACGTAGACGCAGTACAGCTTGATCTTCTCGTCCGGCTGCGCGTTGAGCGGCTTCTGGTTCAGGATGGTGTCGAGCGCGATCGCGGTCTTGCCGGTCTGACGGTCGCCGATGATCAACTCGCGCTGGCCGCGGCCGATCGGGATCAGCGCGTCAATGGCCTTGAGGCCGGTCGCCATCGGCTCGTGCACCGACTTGCGCGGGATGATGCCCGGCGCCTTAACGTCCACCTGCTTGCGAGTGTCGGCCTTGATCGGGCCCTTGCCGTCAATCGGATTGCCGAGCGCGTCGACGACGCGACCGAGCAGACCCTTGCCGACCGGCACGTCGACGATGGCGCCGGTGCGCTTGCAGGTCTGGCCTTCCTTGATTTCGCGGTCGGAGCCGAAAATAACGATACCGACATTGTCGTTTTCGAGGTTCAGCGCCATGCCGCGCGTGCCGTTTTCGAACTCGACCATTTCGCCCGCCTGGACGTTGTCGAGACCGTAGACGCGGGCGATACCGTCACCGACGGACAGCACCTGGCCGACTTCGGAAACTTCGGCTTCCTGGCCGAAATTCTTGATCTGCTCTTTGAGGATGTTCGAAATTTCTGCGGCGCGGATATCCATCAGCGTGCCTCTTTCATCGCAATTTTGATCGAATTGAGCTTGGTGCGGAGGGACGAGTCGACCATACGGCTGCCGACCTTCACGATCAGCCCGCCGATGATGGCCGGGTCGATCTTGACGTCCATGTCGATGTCCTTGCCGCCCGTGACCGACTTGAGCGCGCCCTTGAGCGCCTCTTTGTTCGCGTCATTGAGCGGTTCGGCAACGGTGACCTGCGCCACCACCTCGCCCTTGTGTTGGGCGACCAGCGCGCGATAGGCGCGGATCATGTCGCGCACCGCAAACAGCCGGCGGTTGGTGGTGATGACGCGGAGGAAATTCGAAGTAATGCCGGACAGGCCGGCCTTGGCGAGAATGGCGTTGAGCGCCTTGAGCTGCTCGTCGGCGCCGAAAACCGGGCTGCGCACCAGGCGGTTCAGGTCCGCGCTTTCGCCGATCAGTTTGTCGAAGGCTTCGAGGTCCTGCTTAACGGCGTCGGTCGCCTTCTCTTCGAGCGCCAGCTCGAACAGGGCCCCGGCATAGCGGCCCGCCATTCCTGAAACTAAGTGTTCTTCGCCCGCCACTTTGAACGCTCTTTCTTGTGACTTTTCACAGGCCGGAAGCCGTCGCCGAAACGGCGGCGCAAGCCATTGGAATTCAAGAGGGAATTCCGATCCCGGTGGCGCTCAGCCAAGCCCCCGTGGGCGCCCTTTGGAAATCGAGGGGGTAGCTAACACAGCGGCCCGGGCGGTGCAACACGGACCCCATGTTTGGCCGGTTCCAGCGCTGCGACCAATAGGACCGCGGGCCGGAGCCGCCGCAGCGGAAAAAAAGCCGCCCGTGACCGCGGGGCGGCGAGGACTTTGGCGCAAAACCCTGCATCGATAGTCGAACTTGCGAAATCGGCGGGCTGACCTGCGCCCGGCGCGGCGCGGCCGGGCTTCACCGGTGGCCGCCATCGCTTATCTCTGTGGCTCACGCCGCAGGCTGCCGCCGCAGCCGTCAATCTCATGGGGAACGTCTGCTTCAGTGCCCTGCGGGTTCCCGCGCGGGCGCGGCAGGCCGTTTTATTCGATTCCGGAATGCCGCCGATGAACCCGAAACTCTCCGCCGCGCTGGCCACCGCTATCTGGGGCACGACCTACATCTTCGTCAGCGTGTTGTTGCCGCACAACCCTATCTTCACCGCCGCGGTGCGGGCACTCGGCGGCGGGCTGCCGCTGCTCTTGCTCCATCACCAGACGCCAGCGCGCGAATGGTGGGGCAAGGTCGCGCTGCTCGGTACGCTGAATTGCGGCGTCGTCTTCGCCTTTCTGTTTATCGCCGCCGAGCGCCTGCCCGGCGGCGTCGCCGGCACGCTTCAATCGCTCGGGCCCATCATCACCGTGCTGATCGCCTGGCCGCTGCTTGGCGAGCGGCCGACCTGGCTGCGGCTCGTCAGCGTCGTGCTCGGCTCAATCGGCGTCATGATCCTGCTGACCGGCGGCAAGATCGTGCTCGACGCCGTCGGCGCGGTCGCGGGCCTCACCGCGGCGATCTCGCTGGCGCTTGGCGGCGTGCTGCTCAACCGCTGGGGCCGGCCGATTCCGCTGCTCGAGTTCACCGCCTGGCAACTCGTCATCGGCGGCGTCGAACTGGCGGCGCTGGCCGCGATCATTGGCGATGTGCCGACGTCGATCACCACAGGCAATGTGATCGCTTACGTCTACGTGGCGCTGATCGGCACGTCGATCGCTTACGCGCTGTGGTTCCATGGCGTCGAGAAGGCCGGCGCGGCGTCGGTGGCGCCGTTCTTCCTGCTCATTCCGATGGTCGCTTTCGCGCTCGATGCCGTTATCAGAGGCTTCGTCCCAACTCCGGTTCAGTCGCTGGGCGCGGCCATCGTCATCGGCAGCCTGATCGTCAATCAGCGCGCGGGACGCACCAGGCCGAACCTCGCGCGTTAATAAAAGCTCATCGGATCGACATCGACATCCATCTTGATGCCGCCGCGCGTCTTCGGCGCGACGCTGACCCAGTCGCGCAAATAGGCCGACAGGTTGAATTCGCGCGGCGCCTTGACCAAGAGGCGGAAGCGGTGCCGGCCGCGCACCACGGCAATCGGCGCCTCGGCCGGGCCGAGCACCCGCACCGCCTCGTCGTAGGGCGCGCACTTCGCCAGCGCCTTGGCGTAGCCTTCGGCGTCGTGCCGATTATCGGCCGAGACGACGATGCCGGCGAGCCGGCCGAACGGCGGATAGCCCGACGCCTCGCGCAGCGCGATTTCGTTTTCGTAGAACGCCTCGCGGTCGCCGAGGATCAGCGCCTTCATCACCGGATGCTCGGGTTGATGCGTCTGCAGGAAGCCGACGCCGCGATTGTCTTCGCGGCCGGCGCGGCCGACCACCTGATGCAGCAACTGGAATGTGCGCTCGGCTGCGCGCGGATCGCCGTTGCCGAGGCCGAGATCAGCATCGACGATGCCGACCAGATTGAGCTTGGGGAAGTGATGACCCTTCGCCACCAGTTGCGTGCCGACGATGATGTCGAACTTGCCTTCGGCGACCTCGTCAAGTTCCTGGCGCAGGCGCTCCATCGATTCGACGAGGTCACTCGACAGGATGAGAATGCGCTTGTCGGGAAACAGCTCGGCCGCTTCCTGCTCCAGTCGCTCGACACCAGGCCCGACCGCCGTGAAGCTCTCGGTGGCGTGGCAGTTTGGACAGGCGTCCGGCGGCGGCATGTTGAAGCCGCAGTGATGGCAGATCAAACGCTTACGGAAGCGATGATCGACCAGCCAGGCGTCGCAGTTCGGGCACTGCAGGCGGAAGCCGCAGGCGCGGCATAACGTGAGCGGCGCGAAACCGCGGCGGTTGAGGAACAAGAGCGCCTGATCGCCGCGCTCCAAGGTGTTGTTGACTGCTTCGGCGAGCCGCGGCGCGATGAAACGGCCGCGCGGCGGCCCTTCGCGCGTCAGATCGATGGCCTCGACATGCGGCAACGACGCGCCGCCGAAGCGCTCCGGCAGATGCAGGCGACGATAGCGGCCCTTGCGCGCATTGACTTCGGATTCGACCGACGGCGTCGCCGAAGCGAGCACGACCGGGATCTTCGCGATCGAGCCGCGCACGACCGCCATGTCGCGCGCATTGTAACGCGCGCCGTCTTCCTGCTTGTAGGCCTGCTCGTGCTCTTCATCGACGATGATGAGGCCGAGATCGGCATAAGGCAGAAACAGCGCCGAGCGCGCGCCGACCACGACCGAGACTTCGCCTTCCGCCACCGCGGCCCAGGTGCGCGCGCGCAGGCGCGGCGACAATTGCGAATGCCACTCCGCCGGCCGCGTGCCGAAGCGCGCGGTGAAGCGATCGAGCGACTGGCCGGTGAGCGCGATCTCCGGCATCAGGATCAGCGTCTGCCGGCCCTTGCGGATGTTCTCGGCCACGCCCTCGAAATAGACTTCGGTCTTGCCCGAGCCGGTGACGCCATCGACCAGGGTCACGGTGTAGCCGCCCTGATCGACCGTGGTGCGCAATGCATCGGCCGCGGCGAGCTGACCGAGTGAGAATTCGGCCTTGCGGAAATCCGGATCGGGCCGGCGCGACACTTTCTCCGGCGGCAGCACCACCGTCTCCAGCGTGCCTTCATCGACCAGGCCGTCAATGACGCCTGTGGAGACGCCGGCCTCGCGCGCGGCGTCGCCCTTGGCGCGCACCATGCCATCCTCGAGCGCGCGCAGCACGCGCTGCCGCGCCATCGTCATGCGCTGCGGCGGCGGGCCGATCAGCCGCACGCCGACGCGCTCGCGCGCCGGCCCGAGATTGTCGCCCATGCGCAGCGCCATGCGCAGCACCATGCCGCGCGACGACAGCGTGTAGCCGGCAACCCAGTCGATAAAGGAGCGCAGTTCGCCCTTGAGCGGCGGCACGTCGATCTTCGCCGCAATATCCTTCATGCGGTTGTGCAGGCCGGGAGCCGGATTCGGGTTTTCCGCCCAGACCACGCCCATGGTCTCGCCGCGCGCACCGAGCGGCACGGCGACGACGTCGCCGACCGCCAGTTCCATCCCCGCCGGCACGCGGTAGGAATAGGCTTGGTCGAGCGCCACCGGCACCAGAACATCGACAACGCGGGCGTTCATGAGAAAGGCCTGCCCGATTCCGGGTCTTTAAGGAAGGGTAAGGAAGGGCTCCTACTCTGCCCTATATGGGACTGCCGCTCGCCATTTCCGCCGATGTCGCCGCCGAAATTGGCCGCTGGCGCGCCTATCTCGGCGCCGAGCGGCGCATGTCGCCGAAGACGCTGGAAGCCTATGAGCGCGATGTCGGCCAGTTCCTCGGGTTTTTGGCCGACCATCTCGGCGGACCGCCGTCGCTCAAGACCCTTGCCAAGATCACCCCGGCCGATGTCCGCGCCTTCATGGCCTCACGCCGTGCCGACGGCGCCGGCAACCGCACCTTGATGCGCTCGCTGGCCGGCGCGCGCTCCTTCGCCCGGTTCCTCGAGCGCAATGGCAAGGGCAAGGTCGGCGCGCTCGCCGCCATCCGCGCGCCGAAGCTGGCGCGCACGCTGCCGAAGCCGCTCCCATCGTCGGCGGCCAAACAGATGACCGACATCGACCTGCGCGCCGGCGAGGATCGCGAGACCTGGATCCTGGCGCGGGATGCCGCGGTGCTGGCGCTGCTCTATGGCTGCGGCCTGCGCATCTCCGAGGCGCTCGGCCTCAAGCGCAGCGATGCCAACGGCAAGGACGCGCTCACCGTTACTGGCAAAGGCAATAAGACCCGGATGGTGCCGGTGCTGCCGCAGGTCACCAAGGCGATCGCCGACTACATCGCACTATGCCCTTACGACCTGCCGGCGGACGGGCCGCTGTTCGTCGGCGCACGCGGCGGTCCATTGTCGCCGCGCATCGTGCAGTTGGCGATGGCGACCTTGCGCGGCGCGCTCGGCCTGCCCGACACCGCGACGCCGCATGCCTTGCGCCATTCCTTCGCCACGCACCTTCTGGCGCGCGGCGGCGACCTGCGCTCGATCCAGGAGTTGCTCGGCCACGCTTCGCTGTCGACGACGCAGATTTATACCGCCGTCGACAGTGCCCGTTTATTGGAAGTTTATGCCAGCGCCCATCCGCGGGCGTCATCGTAATATCATCGTCGACAACGTCGGTGCGCTCTTGCGCGCCCGACGGACTGCGCCCATCGTCGCTCCGCCACACAGGAGACGACACATGGCGGGACCGCACGAGAACCTCGAACACGCAGAGCACGCCGAACACGCCTCGCATGGCGGCAACAAGAAAATCGCGCTGCTGATTTCGGTGCTGGCACTGTTCCTCGCCTTCACCGAAACGCTCGGCAAGGGCGCGCAGACCGAGAGCATCGGTCTCAACATCAAGGCGTCCGACACCTGGAATTTCTTTCAGGCCAAGACGATCCGGCAGACCGGCATCCGCACCGCCGCCGACAATCTCGCCGCCATCGCGCCGTCGATCGAGAAGTCCGAGGTCAAGGCGGCGATGGAGAAGCAGATCGAGGCGTGGCGCGCCACCGTGGCGCGCTACGAATCCGATCCGAAGGAAAAAGACGGCCGCAAAGAATTGCGCGAACAGGCCGAGCATTACGAGCACGAGCGCGACCGCCAGCTCGCACGTTATCACCAGTTCGAACTTGGCTCGGCGGCGTTCCAGATCGGCATCGTGCTGGCTTCAGCCGAAGTCATCACCGGCATGGTGGTGCTGGGCTGGCTATCGGGTTTCGTCGGGCTGATCGGCCTCGCCTTCACCGGCTTCGGCCTGTGGGCGCCGCACGCTCTCGATTTCCTGCTGCACGCCAGCGGCGGGCACTGAAACCTGTCAAACAGCGCGGCGGTTTGCGTTGCGACGCAGCCGCTTCAGCCAACGCACAAAACCACCGCGTTCTGACTTGAAGAGCGCGGCGATTTCTTTCATGCGCAGCCGTACCGGCTCGGTGATTTCGTGTGCCCAGGCGCGCACGCGCAGCACCCACTCGTACAACGCGCGGAACCACGCCATCTGCAAAAGCTTGTCGCGGGTCGCGTCGAAGATGAAGGCGGTGACGCCGACGCCGATGAGCTTGGCTGCGAGAATGACGACAATGGCGCCAAGCCAGTTGCCCGTCGCGATACAATAAACTTCAAGGAATTTCAGCGGCAGCAGCACAAGGCCAAGCGTGGCGATAAAGACGATCAATGTCGCCCATGGCGGCAGGCGCTCGATGGCCTGCGCCAGACGCCGCTTCAGCGCAGCCCAGGGGATGAAGGCGACGATCCGCGCGACCACCGGCGACAGATGATCCCACAGCCATGCTTCCAGAAGAAACAGCAGGGCGAGGAAGACCCAGAGGGGGCGGAGCCAGCGGCGCATGCGTAATAGATAAGGCCGCGCCCAGAGGAAAGTAAGGCGGGCCTTTCGTCCCTACCCTCCCCCTTTGTGGGGAAGGCAAGGCAGAGCTCAAATATGAATCGCGCGCTTGGCGACCGCCATGGCCGCTTCCTTGACCGCCTCGGGCAGCGTCGGATGGGCGTGGCAGGTGCGGGCGATGTCTTCCGCCGCGCCGCCGAATTCCATCACCACCGCGGCTTCCGCGATCATGTTGCCGGCATCCGAGCCGACGATGTGCACGCCGAGCACACGGTCGGTCTTGGCGTCGGCGATCACCTTGACGAAGCCGTCGGTCTGCTGGTTCGCCTTGGCGCGGCCATTGGCCGTGAACGGGAACTTGCCGACATTGTAGGCGATGCCGGCGGCCTTGAGCTCTTCCTCGCCTTTGCCGACCGAGGCGATCTCCGGCATCGTATAAACGACCGCCGGGATGACGTCGTAGTTCACATGGCCGGCCTGGCCGACGAGGATTTCGGCAACCGCGACGCCTTCGTCCTCGGCCTTGTGCGCCAACATCGGCCCGGTGATGATATCGCCAATCGCCCAGATGCCGGGCACGCTGGTCGCGTAGTAATGGTCGGTGACCACGCGGCCGCGCTCATCCATCTTGACGCCGAGTTCCTTCAGCCCGAGGCCATCGGTGTAAGGCACACGACCGGTCGAAACGAGCACGACATCGGCTTCGATCACCTCGGCCTTGCCCTCGCCCTTCGCCGGCTCAATGGTCGCCTTCAGCGTCTTGCCCGACGAATCGATCGCCGTAACCTTGGACGACAGCTTGAAGGTCATGCCCTGCTTTTCCAGCAGGCGCTGCGACTGCTTGCGCACTTCGCCGTCCATGCCGGGCAGGATGCCGTCGAGGAATTCGACCACGGTGACCTTGGCGCCGAGACGGCGCCAGACCGAGCCGAGTTCGAGGCCGATGACGCCGGCGCCGATGACCAGCAGTTGCTTCGGTACTTCCGGCAACGACAGCGCGCCGGTCGACGACACGATGCGCTTCTCGTCGATGTCGATGCCGCGCAGCTTCGCCACATCGGAGCCGGTGGCGATCACGATCGACTTGGTCTCAAGCGTCGTCACCTTGCCATCGGCGGCCTTCACTTCGACCTTGCCGGGCGCGACGATGCGGCCGGTGCCCATATGAGCATCGACCTTGTTCTTCTTGAACAGGAAGTCGACGCCCTTGACGTTGCCGTCGATGGCGTCCTGCTTGAACTTGATCATGGTCTTGAGATCGAGCTTCGGGCTTGGGACGCCGATGCCCATCTTGGCGAAGGAATGCCCGGCCTCTTCAAAGAGCTCGGAGGCATGCAGCAGCGCCTTCGACGGGATGCACCCGATGTTCAGGCAGGTGCCGCCGAACGAGGCCTTTTCGACCACCGCGGTTTTCAGGCCGAGCTGCGCCGCACGAATGGCGCAGACATAGCCGCCGGGGCCGGTACCGATGACGATGAGATCGTAGGACATGAGACAATCACCTATCGATCGTCATGGCCGGGCTTGTCCCGGCCATCCACGTCTATGCGAAGCAGGAAAGTAAGACGTGGATGCCCGGCCCAAGGCCGGGCATGACGGAGTAAAGATTAGAGGTCGAGGACGAGTCGCGTCGGATCCTCGAGGTTTTCCTTCACGCGCACCAGGAAGGTGACCGCCTCGCGGCCGTCGACGATGCGGTGATCGTAGGACAGCGCCAGATACATCATCGGCCGCACTTCGATCTTGCCGCCGACCACCATCGGCCGCTCCTGAATCTTGTGCATGCCGAGAATGCCGGACTGCGGCGCGTTGAGGATCGGCGTCGACATCAGCGAGCCATAGACGCCGCCATTGGTGATGGTGAAGGTGCCGCCCTGCATCTCGTCGATCTTGAGCTGGCCGTCGCGGGCGCGCTTGCCGAAATCGTTGATCTTCTTCTCGACACCGGCGAGCGACAGCATGTCGGCGTCGCGCACCACCGGCACCACGAGGCCCTTGTCGGTGCCGACGGCAATGCCGATGTGGTAATAGTTCTTGTAGACCAGATCGGTGCCGTCGATCTCCGCGTTGACCGCCGGGATGTCCTTAAGCGCCGCGATGCAGGCCTTCACGAAGAAGCCCATGAAGCCAAGCTTCACGCCGTGCTTCTTCTCGAACAGATCCTTGTACTGGTTGCGCAGCGCCATCACGGTGGTCATGTCGACCTCGTTGAAGGTCGTCAGCATGGCGGCGGTGTTCTGCGCGTCCTTGAGGCGGCGCGCGATGGTCTGGCGCAGCTTGGTCATGCGCACGCGCTCTTCGCGCGAGGCGTCGTCCGGCGCCGACGGCGCCCGCATCTGCACCGGCGCGGCGACCGGGGTCGGCTGCGCGGCGGCGCGCTCGATGGCGGCCAGCATGTCGCCCTTGGTCACCTGACCATGCAGGCCGGTGCCGGCCACCGACGACGGATCGACACCCGATTCGGCGGCAATCTTGCGTACCGACGGCGCCTGGGCGGCATTGGCCGCGGCGGGCGCCGCGGCAGCCTGAGCAGGAGCTGGGGCAGCCGGCTTGGCCGGAGCGGCTGCGGCGGGCGCGGCCGCCTTGGCGCCGGCGGCGCCGTCCTTGATCGAGCCGAGAATGGCGCCGACGCCGACGGTGTCGCCGTTCTTCGCGGCGATGTCGCCGAGCACGCCGGCGGCGGGCGCCGGTACTTCGAGCGTCACCTTGTCGGTTTCGAGCTCAACGAGCGGCTCATCGACGGCGACGGGATCGCCCGGCTGCTTGAACCATTTGCCGACGGTGGCTTCGGTCACCGATTCGCCGAGGGTGGGCACGCGGATATCAGTCATGATTGTGTCCGTTAATATGATCTTGTTTCGACGTCATCATTCGCGAAGGCGGATGATCCAGCTCTCGCTGCAGAGCGCAGCAAGTGCTCGATCCCCGCTTTCGCGGGGACGACAGCAATTCGTTACCCCAGCGCCTCTTCGAGGAACTGTTTGAGTTGTGCCAGGTGTTTCGACATCTGGCCGACCGCGGTCGAGGCCGAAGCGGGCCGTCCGGCGTAGCGGGCACGGCGATGCTTGGCGTTGATCTGGTTCAGCACCCATTCGAGATAGATATCGACGAAGAACCAGGCGCCCTGATTGCGCGGCTCCTCCTGGCACCAGACGATCTCGGCCTGCTTGAAGCGCGACAGCTCGGCGATCAGCGCCTTGGTCGGGAACGGATAGAGCTGCTCGACGCGCAGCAGATAGATGTCGTTGACGCCGCGCTTCTCGCGTTCGTCATAAAGGTCGTAATAGACCTTGCCCGTGCATAGAACGACACGGCGAATCTTGTCGTCGGCGACGAGATTGATCTTCTCGCCAGGCAGCGATTGCGCGTCATCCCAAAGCAGGCGGTGGAACGAAGTGCCGACGTCGAACTCGGCGAGCTTCGACACCGCGCGCTTGTGCCGAAGCAACGACTTTGGCGTCATCAGGATCAGCGGCTTGCGGATCTCGCGCTTGAGCTGACGGCGCAGGATGTGGAAGTAGTTCGCCGGGGTCGTGCAGTTCGCCACCTGCATGTTGTCCTCGGCGCACATCTGCAGATAGCGCTCGAGCCGCGCGGACGAATGCTCCGGGCCCTGACCTTCGTAGCCGTGCGGCAAGAGGCAGACCAAACCCGACATGCGCAGCCACTTGCGTTCGGCCGAGGAGATAAACTGGTCGAAAACGACCTGCGCGCCGTTGGCGAAGTCGCCGAACTGCGCTTCCCACAAGGTCAGCGTGTTCGGCTCGGCGGTCGAATAGCCGTACTCGAAGCCGAGCACAGCCTCTTCTGACAGCATCGAGTTCAACACTTCATACTTCGCCTGACCCGTACCGAGATTGTTGAACGGCACGTAGCGCTTTTCGGTATCCTGATCGAACAGCACCGAGTGGCGCTGCGAGAAGGTGCCGCGCTCGGAGTCCTGGCCCGACAGGCGCACCGGGTTGCCTTCTTTGACCAGCGAGCAGAAGGCCAGCGCCTCGCCGGTCGCCCAGTCGATACCCTCGCCGGTCTCGATCGCTTTGGCACGGTTGTCGAGGAAGCGCTGCACGGTCTTGTGCACGTTGAAGTCGCTCGGCGTCGTGGTGATCGCCTTGCCGATGGCGCGCAGTTCATCCAGCGGCACGCCGGTGTTCCCCTTGCGCGGATCGTCGGCGTCCGCCGCGGCCTTGAGACCGGACCAGCGGCCGTCGAGCCAGTCGGCCTTGTTCGGCTTGTAACCTTGTCCGGCCTCGAATTCGGCGTCGAGGCGCGAGCGCCAATCGGCCTTCATCTTATCGATTTCGCCGTCGGTGACGACGCCTTCGGCAATCAGCTTTTCCGAGTAGATTTCCAGCGTCGACTTGTGACCGCGGATCTTGCGGTACATCACCGGTTGGGTGAAGGCCGGCTCGTCGCCTTCGTTGTGACCGAAGCGGCGGTAGCACCACATGTCGATGACGACCGGCTGCTGGAATTGCATCCGGTATTCGATCGCCACTTTCGCAGCGAAGGTGACCGCCTCTGGATCGTCGCCGTTGACGTGCAGGATCAGCGCCTCGATCATCTTGGCGACGTCGGACGGATAAGGCGACGAGCGCGAATAGCGCGGATAGGTCGTGAAGCCGATCTGGTTATTGACGATGAAATGGATCGAGCCGCCGGTGCGGTAGCCCTTCAGGCCCGACAGGCCGAAGCATTCCGCCACGACGCCTTGGCCGGCGAAGGCCGCGTCGCCATGCATCAGCAGCGGCAAGACGGCCGTACGGTCTTCCGGCGGGCAGCGGTGCTGATCCTGCTTGGCGCGCACCTTGCCGAGCGTCACCGGATCGACGATTTCCAGATGCGACGGGTTCGGCGTCAGCGATAGGTGCACCTTGTTGCTATCGAACTCGCGGTCGGCCGAGGCGCCGAGATGGTACTTTACGTCGCCGGAGCCTTCGACTTCGTCCGGCGTGGCCGAGCCGCCTTTGAATTCGTGGAACAGCACACGATGTGGCTTACCCATCACCTGAGTGAGCACATTGAGGCGGCCGCGATGCGGCATGCCAAGCACGATCTCCTTCACGCCGAGATTGCCGCCGCGCTTGATGATCTGTTCGAGCGCCGGGATCAGCGCCTCGCCACCGTCGAGACCGAAGCGCTTGGTTCCGGTGAACTTGACGTCGAGAAACTTCTCGAAGCCTTCGGCTTCGACAAGCTTGTTGAGGATTGCGCGCTTGCCCTCGCGGGTGAACTGGATTTCCTTGTCGCGGCCTTCGATGCGTTCCTGGATCCACGCCTTTTGCGCGGCGTTGGAGATATGCATGAACTCGATGCCGAGCGTCTGGCAGTAGGTCCGGCGCAGAATGGCGACGATCTCGCGCATCGACGCGAACTCGAGACCGAGCACCTTGTCGAGGAAGATCTTGCGGTCCATGTCGGCTTCGGTGAAGCCATAGGACGCGGGCTGCAGTTCCTCTTCGTTCGGCTCTTCCTGGATGGCGAGGGGATCGAGCTTGGCGTGGAAGTGGCCGCGGATGCGGTAGGCGCGGATCAGCATCAGCGCGTGAATCGAATCGCGCGTCGCCTGCATCACGTCGGCATTCGACAGCTCGACGCCCTTGGCCTGCGCAGTCTTGGCGATCTTGTCACCGATCTTCTTCTCGGTTTCGGCCCAATGCCCATCGAGCGCTGCGACAAGATCGCCGTTCGGACGCCCCGGCCAGTTCGGCTTCTTCCACGATGCGCCTTCGGCCGACTTCACGACATCGGCGGAATTGTCTTTCAGCGCCCCGAAGAAGGTGCGCCATTCGGCGTCGACCGAATTTGGGTCTTTCTCGAACCGGGCCTGGAGGTCTTCGATGTAGGCGGCGTTACCGCCGTAGAGAAATGAGGTCTGGGAGAATGCGGCGTTGGCGTCTTGGCGAGACATGGTGACGAGGTCCTAGGGGCTCGATTCCGGCGCGGCGCGGCTGCCGCGCAAATGGCTTTGGCGCATGGGCGTCGAAATTAGCGGCTCCTGCCCCAGCTGGGCGGGATCCGGCCTTTGCGATGCGTCGGCCGGGCTTTTGCGACCCGAACCGTTAAAGCTCACTCTTAAACCTATTTATGACCTAGTTAAGTCGAAAAAAGCGTAAGAATGGATTTCAATTCATTTCTTTGATCGCCAGCCCTTGGCAAATCGATAGTATTTCGGACGCTACGGTCCCGGTCGCATTTTTTTGAGAATAGCCGACCGGAGGACGGGGCTCCGCCAGGCAAAAATAGTAACGGCCCGGAAGCGCTAGCCTCCAGGCCGATCAGGATTCGGATGGGGACGTGGTGGCGTGCCGCGGGCTACTTGCCCTTGAGCAGCTCCATCAGCGTCTTGCCGATACGCGCCGGCGACGGCGACACTCGAATACCGGCCGCTTCCATCGCCGCGGTCTTCGACTTGGCGTCGCCCTTGCCGCCGGAGATGATGGCGCCGGCATGGCCCATGCGGCGGCCCGGAGGCGCGGTAACGCCGGCGATGAAGCCGACCATCGGCTTCTTACGGCCGCGCTTGGCTTCATCAATCAGGAACTGCGCGGCGTCTTCTTCCGCGGAGCCGCCGATCTCACCGATCATGACGATGGACTCGGTCTTCGGATCGGCCAGGAACATCTCCAGCATGTCGATGAATTCTGTGCCCTTGACCGGATCGCCGCCGATGCCGACGGCACTAGTCTGGCCGAGGCCTTCGCGCGTGGTCTGAAACACCGCTTCATAGGTCAACGTGCCGGAGCGCGACACGATGCCGACCGAACCGCGGCTGAAGATGTTGCCCGGCATGATGCCGATCTTGCACTCGCCTGCCGTCATGACGCCCGGGCAATTCGGCCCGATCAAGCGCGACTTCGAACCCGACAGCGCGCGCTTGACCTTGACCATGTCCATCACCGGAATGCCTTCGGTGATGCAGACGATGAGCGGGATCTCGGCCTGGATGGCTTCGCAGATCGCGTCGCCGGCGCCCGGCGGCGGCACGTAGATCACGGAGGCGTCACAACCGGTCTTCTCGCGCGCTTCCGCCACGGTGTCGAACACCGGCAGGTCGAGATGCGTCGAACCGCCTTTGCCGGGCGAGGTGCCGCCGACCATCTTGGTGCCGTACTTGATGGCCTGCTCGGAGTGGAAGGTGCCGTTCTTGCCGGTGAAGCCCTGGCAGATGACCTTGGTGTTCTTATCGATGAGGATGGACATTAGGCAGCTTCCTTCACCGCTTTGACAATCTTCTGCGCGGCATCGTCCAGGTCGTCACCGGAGGTGACGTTGAGGCCCGATTCCTTGATGATCTTCTTGCCGAGTTCGACATTGGTGCCTTCGAGACGAACCACCAGCGGCACTTTCAGGCCAACCTCTTTCACCGCAGCAACGACACCTTCGGCGATGACGTCGCACTTCATGATGCCGCCAAAGATGTTGACGAGGATGCCTTTCACGTTCGGGTCGGAGGTGATGATCTTGAAAGCCGCCGTCACCTTGTCCTTGGTCGCCGAGCCACCGACATCGAGAAAGTTCGCCGGCTCCATGCCGTAGAGCTTGATGATGTCCATCGACGCCATGGCGAGGCCGGCACCGTTCACCATGCAGCCGATCTGACCGTCGAGCGCGATGTAGTTGAGGTCGTATTTCGACGCCTCGACTTCCTTCTCGTCCTCTTCGGTGATGTCGCGCAACGCGATCACATCCGGGTGGCGATACAGCGCATTGTCGTCGAAGCCGACCTTGGCATCGAGGCAGATGATCTTGGCATCCTTGGTAACGACCAGCGGGTTGATCTCGAGCAGCGCCATGTCCTTGTTGGTGAAGGCGGCATAGAGTTTCGGCAGGATGTCGCCGAGCTGCTTGGCGAGATCGCCGGTGAGGTTCAGCGCCTGCGCGGCACGACGGGCGTGATGAGGCATGAAGCCGGTCGCCGGATCGACTGAGAAAGTGATGATCTTCTCGGGGGTATCGTGCGCCACCTGCTCGATGTCCATGCCGCCTTCGGTCGAGACGACGAAAGCGACGCGCGAGGTTTCGCGATCGACCAGCGCGGAGAGATAGAACTCCTTGTCGATCGCCGAGCCTTCCTCGATGTAGAGGCGGTTGACCTGCTTGCCCTTCGGGCCGGTCTGATGCGTGACCAGGGTCGAACCGAGAATGCGCGTCGATTCCTTCTTCACGTCGTCGACCGATTTGACGACCTTGACGCCACCGGCCTTGCCGCGGCCGCCGGCATGGATCTGGGCTTTCACCACCCAGACCGGGCCACCCAGATCATTGGCGGCTTTGACCGCTTCATCGACGGTGAAGGCGGGGATGCCGCGCGGCACCGGGACGCCGAATTCCTTCAAGACTGCTTTGGCTTGGTACTCGTGGATGTTCATCGGCTCTCCCCAACTCCCTAGGCTGGCATGCCCCCGCGCAGGCGGGGCATCCAGCGGTCTCGCAGCAAATATTGGATCGCCCGCTTTCGCGGGCGATGACAGCAACGAGCTATGCCAGCGTCGGCGCGATCTTCTTGCAGGCCTCGACCAGGCCTTGAACGGAGCCGACCGACTTTTCGAAGGCGCTGCGTTCCGCGCCGGTGAACTCAACTTCGACCACGCGCTCGACGCCCTTGGCGCCGATCACGACCGGGACGCCGACATAGAGGTCCTTCACGCCGTATTCGCCATTGAGCCAAGCGGCGCAAGGCAGAACGCGCTTCTTGTCGAGCAGGTAGCTCTCGGCCATCGCGATCGCCGAAGCGGCCGGCGCATAGAAAGCCGAGCCGGTCTTCAGCAGGTTGACGATTTCGGCGCCGCCATTGGCGGTGCGCTTGACGATCTCGTCTATGCGGGCTTGCGTGGTCCAGCCCATCTTGACGAGATCCGGCACCGGGATGCCGGCCACGGTCGAGTAACGGGTGAGCGGCACCATGGTGTCGCCGTGGCCGCCGAGCACGAAGGCGGTGACGTCTTCAACCGAGACGTTGAATTCGTCGGCGAGGAAATAGCGGAAACGCGCCGAGTCGAGCACGCCGGCCATGCCGACGACTTTCTGCTGCGGCAGGCCGGCCGACTTCTGCAGCGCCCAGACCATCGCGTCGAGCGGGTTGGTGATGCAGATCACGAATGCGTTCGGCGCATACTTGGCGATGCCGGCGCCGACCTGGCCCATGACCTTCAAGTTGATGTCGAGGAGGTCGTCGCGGCTCATGCCCGGCTTGCGCGGCACACCGGCGGTGACGATGCAGACGTCAGCGCCTTCGATAGCTTCGTATGAGTTCGCGCCAGTGAAGGCGGCGTCGAATTTGTTGACCGGCGAGGACTGGGCGATGTCGAGGGCCTTGCCCTGCGGGGTGCCTTCCATGACGTCGAACAAAACGACGTCGCCCAATTGCTTGAGGCCGACCAGATGGGCCAGCGTGCCGCCGATCTGGCCAGCGCCGATCAGTGCGATTTTATTACGCGCCATGATGGGAAAACTCTTTGCTGCTGCCGCGGAGCGCGGCCGCCGCTGGCTTAGCCATTTTGCTGTGATGCAGCAACATTTCCCGCCCTGATTTCTTATCGTGTATACATTATACCAGCAAAGCTTTCGACCAAAGTCCAGTCCCAACTTGCGACCGAAATGAGGATTGTCCGGCGCTTATTGCGATGCACAAGAAATGACGCGCCGCCGCCGCGGCGGCGACGGGTGCGAATCGGATCTGCGATAGACGATTGCGCCGACGAAAAGCGTCAGCGCTTCCGCGCAGTCGGCTCCTGCATCATCTCGAGCTGAATCTGTTGAATCTCGGCCAGCCTCTCCCACTGCCGCGTGAGAATGTGGTCGATCTTTTCGTGCAGATGCCGGATTTCGAGTTCGGCCTTGAGGTTGACGCGATAATCGTTCTCCGACCGCAGGCGATCCTTCGCCTCCTGGCGGTTCTGGCTCATCATGATGATCGGCGCCTGGATGGCGGCGAGACATGACAACACCAGATTGAGCAGAATGAACGGATAAGGATCGAAAATATCGCGCTGTATCGCCAGCACGTTGAACGCCATCCAGACGACCAACACGGCGAAGAAAATGAGGATGAAAGTCCAACTGCCGCCGAAGGCGGCGATCTGATCGGACAGCCTTTCGCCAAAGGTGCGGTGGCCGGAATATTCGGCTTCGATATTTTCCGCCAAGGTCTCGTGGTCAGCGAGGCTTTGCACCACTTCCTGTTCGAGCTTGGTGAGTTCGCCGCGCTCCTGGCCGAGCAGTTCGGTCACATAGCGCGAGCGGAAGCGGTCGAGGTCCTCGTTACAGATGGTGCCCTCGGCCGGCAGCTCGTGATAATCGACCTTGATGCGATCGATCAGGCTTGGCCGTACCACGGCGATCTGGGTCACATCGCGCGCCGGCTTTTCCTTGCCGCAGATGGCGCATTGGAAACGAACCGGTCGGGCCCGCTTGGCCCGCGCCGCAGCCGTCGTCTCGGCCGGACTGTTCTCCGGCGGCGAAGCGTTCGTTGCAACAAGCGGCGATGTCGGGCCTGGCCCCGGCTCCTGCGTTGGATCGGACATGCCGATACCCTCGTTTGCAAATCGCGCCCACGCCATATGTTGCCCGCGCCGCCGTGATTGGCAATGGGAAAGGCGATGACCGCCGCCTTCAGGTATCGACGATCCGTGCCAGATCGACATTCTCCGCGGTGCGCGGGCCGTGTGGCAGACCGAGATAGGATTGCGAGCGCATTTCAAACAGCCGCGACGCCGTGCGCTTGAATTCGTTGGCCTCGTAACCTTCGGTGCCGGTGTAGAGATTTTCCGGCGATGCCTCGGCCGAGGCGAGCAACTTCACCGCATGGTCATACAAAGTGTCCACCAGAATGATGAAACGCTTGGCCTCATTGCGGCGCGACTGATCCATCACCGGGACACGGTCGATGATCAATGTGTGAAATTCGAGCGCAATCTTGATGAAGTCGGAGGCGCCCAGCGGCTGCGCGCACAGGTCGGCGAAATCGAAGCGCGCGACGCCCATCGCCGCCTTAGGCACCATCACGATACGGCCCTTCACGATCAGTTCGTGCGGCGCGCCTTCGGCATGGCCGACCAGATTGTGCCAGGCCTTGTCGAGCGCCGCTTCGGCCTTGGCATCCGGCGGCACGTACCAGGCGTTCACACCGGTCAGCTTTTCGAGGCGGAAATCGGTGCGCGCCTCGAGCCGCACGACTTCGCACTGCTGTTCCAACAGCTTGAGGAACGGCACGAACAGCGCACGGTTGAGGCCGTCTTTATAAAGATCGCGCGGCGCCAGATTCGACGTCGCCACCATAACGATGCCGCGCTCGAACAATTTGGTGAACAGGCGGCCGAGGATCATCGCGTCAGCGATGTCGGTGACGTGGAATTCATCGAAGCAAAGAAGCTGCGTCGTATCGGCGATCTCGTTGGCGGCGTGCAGGATCGGGTCCACGTCAGGCACCGATCCGGCCTTGATCTCCTGGCGGTAGTGATGCACGCGCTCGTGCACGTCGGCCATGAACTCGTGAAAATGCGCACGCGTTTTCTTTTCGACCGCGCTGGACTCGTAAAACAGGTCCATCAGCATGGTCTTGCCGCGGCCGACCTCGCCATGGACGTAGAGCCCCTTGACCGGCGCAGCCTTAGCCTTCTTGGCGAACAGCCAACCGAGCGAGGACGACTTGCGCGCCAGACGCCGCTCTTCAAGACGCTCTTCGAGCGCGGCGAAATGCCGGGCGAGTTCCGCCTGGGCGGGGTCGGCCTCGATCTTTCCGGAGGCAACCAGCGCCGCGTAACGGCGGGAAAAGGTCTCAGGCATTCGCGGGCATAAGGCGGGTTGGAGAGGCGGGCGCGGGCCGGCGGCGGTAACGCACTCTGCTAAGGCCAACAGTCGCCGCTGTAAATGGCCGTTCAGAGGATGCCGATACCACCGAGCGCTCGCTGGATACCGCCCCGTGCCGGTTTGTTATGCTGCGTTGCACTTTACCAGCAATGCATTGTTAGTCATGCACTTTTTGCAAATGTGAGTTCTCGGCACGGCGGTCATAACCGGTTGTTTTGCTGCAGTGCATTAATATATGTGTGCCAACAAAACGACCGGGAGAACGAGGCAGGGCCAACTGACGATTTGACTGAGGATGATGGCGATGAATGAACCTCTGCCCGGTGGCGGTCTGCTCCGCAAATTGTGGCCGACCGAGACCGAAGCCTACCGCGATCACCTGTTGCGGCTCGACCACGACAGCCGCGCCACGCGGTTTTCGGGCGCTGTCTCCGACGAATTCCTCATCAAGCACGCCGAGACCATCCGCGACTTCGGCATCGTCGTGTACGGCTTCTTCGTCGATGGCGTCCTGCGCGGCGCAGCCGAGCTGCGCCCGCTCGGGCCGCTGTTCAGCCATGAGGCCGAGGCGGCGTTCTCGATCGAAAAGCAGTGGCAGAGCCACGGCGTCGGCACCGCGCTTCTGGAACGCACGCTACTGTCGGCGCGCAATCGCGGCATTCGGCTCTTGCGCATGGACTGCCTCGCCGCCAATCGCCGCATGCAGCAACTGGCGCGCAAGTTCGAGGCGGACTTCACCTTCGATTTCGGCTGCGTTGTCGGCGAAGTGAAGGCACCGCGTTCGACGCCTTTGTCGATCGCGCGCGAGGTGATGGCGGACGCCCAGGACATGACCAGCGCGATGTTCGACGCGCAGTTGCGGCTGTTCCACGCGGCGTAAGAGACCCTCATAGTGAGGAGGGCTGCGCAGCAGCGCATCTCGAACCATGAGGCCGTCGCACATCCTTCGAGACGCGCTCCTTCGGAGCGCTCCTCAGGATGAGGCACTGAGAAGCGGGTACTCCTCTTCCACCACGTAAGGTCCGCCGCCGGTCGAGGCGCGCGAGGAAAACAGTACGAAGCGCGTCACCGGAAACGGCGCGGTGCGGAAGAAGCCGCGCGCCGCAAGATAATCCGCAACATCGAGGCTCGACGTATCGCGCAAGCGCGCCAGCGTGACATGCGGCGTGAACTTGCGCGTCTCCGGCGTCAGACCAATGCGGCGCATCAGCCGCTCGTGCTCGGCCTGCAAGTCGCCGAGCGCCGCCTCAGCGCTGACCGCTGCGAATACCGCGCGCGGCCGACGACCGCCGAAGGCGTCGAGCCCTTCGAAACGCAGATCGAATGCCGGTTTTCGCACCTCGGCGAGAATCGAGGCCGCGTCATTCGCGGTGAGCTCGTCGATATCGCCGAGGAAGCGCAAGGTGATGTGATAGTTCTCCGGATCGATCCAGCGCGCGCCAGGCAAGCCGCCGCGCAGCATCGACAGCGCCTGGGCAACACCCGGCGGGATTTCGATGCCGGTGAAAAGACGGGGCATGATCGCTTATCCTGCGCGCGCCTTCGCCTTGGCGATCAACTCCTCGACCTTCGGCATGACGTTCTTCACGATTACATCGACGCCCTGCGGATTGGGGTGCATACCGTCACGCTGGTTGAGTTTGCCGTCGGCGGCGACACCGTCGAGAAAGAACGGATAGAAGATCACGCCATGCGCCTTGGCGAGCTCCGGATAGATGGCGTCGAACTTCGCCACATAGTCTGGTCCCATATTGGGTGGCGATTTCATGCCGGCGAGCAGCACGGGAATTTTCCTTGCATCGATCTTGGTCAGGATCTTGTCGAGCGCCGCCTTGGTCACGTCCGGGTTGACGCCGCGAAGAGCGTCATTGGCGCCGAGTTCGAGGATCACCGCGTCGGCGTCCGACGGCACCGACCAGTCGAAGCGTTCGAGCCCGCCGGTCGCGGTGTCGCCGGAGACGCCGGCATTGATCATTTCGGTGGCGTAGCCCTTCGCCTTGAGCGCCGCCTGCAGCTTGCTCGGAAAGGCGTCCTGCACCTCGAGGCCGAAGCCGGCGCTGAGCGAATCGCCGAGAACGACGATTTTCACCGGCTTGTCGGCGGCGACGGCCTGGGCCGGCCCGAAAACACCCCAAATGGGCAACAATATCGCCAGTAAGATTGCCGCAGCCCGCTGGACGGAGCCGAATATTTCCCCATATGAGGACGATCGAATTCGGTGGAGCACCATGAAAGAGCCTTCCGCGCCGGGGCCGGCGATTGCACTGACCGGCGTCAATCTGTCCCTCGGTCATGAAGCCGCGAGGGTCCATATCCTCAAGGACATCGCCCTCAATATAGGCCGGGGCGAGGCAATTGGCCTTATCGGTCCATCCGGCTCCGGCAAATCGACGCTGCTGATGGTGATGGCCGGGCTGGAACGCGCTGACACGGGCGCGGTGACGGTCGCCGGCGAGACGCTGGGCGACTTGAGCGAGGACGAGTTGGCGCGCTTCCGCGGCCGCCATGTCGGCATCGTCTTCCAGTCCTTCCACCTGATCCCGACCATGACGGCGCTGGAAAACGTCGCCGTGCCGCTCGAGCTGGCCGGCATCGCCGACGCCCAGGACCGCGCTCGCGCCGAGCTCGAACTCGTCGGCCTCGGCCATCGGCTGCAACATTACCCGGCGCAGATGTCGGGCGGCGAACAGCAGCGCGTCGCGGTGGCGCGCGCGCTGGCGCCGAACCCGTCGATCCTGGTCGCCGACGAGCCGACCGGCAATCTCGACGAGGACACCGGCAAGCAGATCGTAGAATTGTTGTTTGCCGGCTACGAGAAGCATGGCGCAACCTTGGTGCTGGTCACACACGATCCTGCGTTGGCGCAGAAGTGCGGCCGCGTCGTGCGACTGCGCTCCGGCCATATTGTGGACGGCCACGAATGAGCAGCCTGATGCGCTGGCTCCCGCTACGCTACGCTTTGCGCGAGATGCGCGGCGGCCTGGCCGGCTTCTATGTCTTCATTGCCTGCATCGCGCTCGGCGCCATGTCGATCGCAGGCGTCGGTTCGCTGGCCGCCAGCCTCAATGACGGACTGGCGCGCGAGGGCCGCGTTATTCTCGGCGGCGATCTGTCCTTCGTGCTGATTCAGCGCGAAGCCAAGTCCAACGAACTCGCTTTCCTCGAGAGCAAAGGCGAGGTCTCGCGCGCGGCCAGCTTGCGTGCCATGACACGCAGCGAAAGCGGCGACGCCACGCTCGTCGAACTCAAGGCCGTCGATAAAGCCTATCCGCTGTTCGGCGACGTCACGCTCGATCCGGCCGGCCCGCTTGATGCGGCACTCGCCAAACGCGACGGCGCCTATGGCGCGGTCGCCGACCCGACCTTGCTGGCGCGGCTCGCCATCAAGCCCGGCGCGCACGTCACCGTCGGCAATACCCAATTCGTCATCCGCGCCGCGCTCGCCAACGAGCCGGACAAGCTCGCGGTCGGCATCGGCTTCGGCCCGCGTCTGCTGATCAGCGAAGAAGCCTTGCGCGCCACCGGGCTGTTGCAACCCGGCAGCCTGGTACGCTGGCGCTATCAGGTGAAACTGCCCGGCGAAGGCTCTGAACAGGCGATTAAGGCCGTCACAGCCGAGGCCCGCACCCGGCTGCCGGATGCCGGCTGGGAAATTCGCAACCGCACCAACGCCTCGCCGCAGCTCGAGCGCAATGTCGAACGCTTCACGCAATTCCTCACCATCGTCGGCCTCACCGCGCTGCTGGTCGGCGGCGTCGGGGTCGGCAACGCGGTGAAGAGCCATCTCGACCGCCGGCGCGCCACCATCGCGACGCTCAAGGCGCTGGGAGCCAGCGGCCGCCGCGTCTTCGCAATTTACCTCACGCAGGTCGTCATCCTGGCGCTGATCGGCGGCGCCATCGGCGCCGTGCTCGGCGCCGCTTTGCCTTTCGTCGTGGTCTGGACCTTCGGCTCGATCATTCCGCTGCCGATCGTGCCGGCGGTGCATACGCCCGAACTTATCCTGTCGCTGGTCTATGGCCTGCTCACGGCCTTGGCCTTCGCGCTGTGGCCGCTCGGCCGCGCCCATGACGTGCCGGTCGGCGCACTGTTCCGCGATGTCGTCGCCGCGCAATCGGCCTGGCCGCGCCGCAGTTACATGGCGCTGACCGCGCTCGCCGTCGCCGCGCTCGGCACGCTGGCGGTGCTGCTCGCTTATGACCGCCGCGTCGCGCTGATTTATGTCGGCGTCGCCGCCACCGTCTTCGTGCTGCTGCGTCTGGTCGGCGTGCTGGTGATGGCGTTGGCGCGGCGGGCGCCGCGCGCGCGCTCGACCGGCCTGCGCATGGCGGTCGCCAACATTCACCGTCCCGGCGCGTTGACGCCAACCATCGTGCTATCGCTCGGCCTCGGCATCGCATTGCTCGTCACCGTGATCGAGATCGACGGCAATCTACGCAACCAGTTCGCCAACGAATTGCCGGCCAAGGCACCGGCCTTCTATTTCCTCGACATTCCGTCGGACAAGGCGCCTGAATTCGATGCCTTCGTCGCCAAACAGGCACCCGACGCAAAGCTGCAAGAAGTGCCCATGCTGCGCGGCCGCATCATCTCGGCGCGCAAGGTCGCGGCGCAGGACCTTAAGCCCTCGGACGAGGCCGCCTGGGTGCTGCAAAGCGATCGCGGCATCACTTATTCGGCCACGGTACCGAACGGCTCGCGTCTGACCGAAGGGAAATGGTGGGCGCCGGATTACAATGGCCCGCCTTTAGTGTCGTTCGAGAAAAAGATCGCCGACGGCCTCGGCCTTAAGATCGGCGACAGCGTCACCGTCAACGTGCTTGGCCGCAACATTACCGCGACCATCGCCAACATGCGCACGGTTGACTGGCAGAGCCTGAGCATCAATTTCGTCATGGTGTTCTCGCCGCATGTGTTCGATGGCGCACCGCATACGCGGCTGGCGACGCTGACGTTCCCGGACGGTAAATCGTCCACGACGGAAGAAAATGCGATCATCCGCGCGCTCGCCAAGGATTTCCCGATGGTGACCACCGTGCGTGTCAAGGACGCGCTCGACGCCATCGGCGAACTGATCGGCAATCTGGTGCTGGCGATCCGCGGCGCCTCGGCGTTGACGCTGCTGGTCGCGGCTTTGGTGCTGGGCGGCGCGCTCGCCGCCGGTCATCACACCCGCGTCTATGACGCCGTCATCCTCAAGACGCTCGGGGCCACAAGGCTGCGTCTCATCGGCGCCTACACCACCGAATATCTGCTGATCGCGGCGGCGACCGCCGTTTTCGGCGTCCTCAGCGGCAGCGCCGCCGGCTGGCTGATCGTCACGGAACTCATGCATCTGCCCTTCGTCTGGCAGCCCGGTCCAGCGCTGGCCGCCACGCTGGCCGCGGTCGTCGTCACGGTGGCGCTCGGCCTGGCCGGCACGTTGCGGGCGCTGGGCCAGAAGCCGGCCCCGGTGCTGCGTAATCTGTAGCCTAAGGTATTGGTCCGGCAGCGACATTCAGCCGCGCCGGATACCGGCTGGCCGTCAAGCCTTGTTTTTGCGCGAGAATCCGGCACGCGCCGATAGGTTAATATTCGGCAATGTGGGCCGTCATCATCGGGCCATATCTGGCGCGGAACCTCCCCAGCGACTACATTCGGGGCACGAGCGTCGCGGCCATAAGCCACGGCGCCAGACGTGAGCCGGCACCGTCAAATGACAATCGCCGGCGCAGTGAGAGGGAAACTTCGATGTCGGATTTCGACCGTAACGTAGCGGCCCGCGGCGGCTTCGCCACGCGCACCGCGGAGATTGATGCGGGCCTGCGCGCCTACATGCTCCGCGTCTACAACTACATGGCGGCCGGCGTCGCTCTGACCGGTGTCGTCAGCTGGTTGACCTTCAACGCCGCGGTGCAGACCACCGGCGCCGGCCAACTCGCGCTGACCTCGTTCGGCCAGACGATCTACGGCGGCCCGCTGATGATCGTGCTGTTCCTGGCGACGCTGGGTATCGTGTTCTTCCTGAGCTTCCGCGTACACACGCTTGCGCCGTCAACCGCGCTCGGCCTGTTCATGCTCTACGCGGCGCTGCTCGGCGTCATGCTGTCGTCGGTGTTCCTGACCTACACCCACGCTTCGATCGCCCGCACGTTCTTCATCGCGGCGGCGTCGTTCGGCGCGCTGAGCCTGTACGGCTACACCACGCAGCGCGACCTGTCGCCGATCGGCTCGTTCCTGATCATGGGCTTGTTCGGCCTGATCCTGGCGATGGTGGTCAACATCTTCCTGAAGAGCACGGGCCTCGAATTCGCCATCTCGGCGATCGGCGTCCTGATCTTCGCCGGCCTGACCGCTTGGGATACCCAGAAGATCAAGGAGATGTACGACGTCAACGATGACGGCACCATCGCCGGCCGCAAGTCGGTGATGGGCGCGCTGACGCTCTACCTCGACTTCATCAACCTGTTCCTGTTCATGCTGCGTTTCCTGGGCGATCGCCGCTAACGCAGCGGTGGCAACCGACGCTAAGCAGAACAGCCGTTGCAAAAGCAAACGCCCCGGCCCAAAGCCGGGGCGTTTTTTTATGCCGGGTATTTCTATGCCTGGGTGGCGAACTCTTCGTCGATCGCCGTCTTGACGTTCGGCCGCGCCGCCATCCGGGCGCGGTGGTCGATCACCTTCGGATATTTTGCCGGATCGACGCCATCGAGTTCGAGCCACTGCGCCACCGTGAACAGGTAGGCATCGGCGATCGAATAGTCCTCGCCCATGACCCACGGCCCGGCGATCTGGGTCTCGACATAGTCGTAACAGGCGCTGACCGACTGCGGCACCTTGCGCTTCATCGCCTCGATCGCCGCCGGGTCATCGGCCCAGCGCGAGCCGCGCATACGATGGGCATGCGCGACATGCAGCGTCGAACACAGATAGCTGTTGAACTCCTGCACCTTGGCGAAGCGAAATGGATCGGCCGGCGCCAACCCCGCCTCCGGGTAAGTCTGCGCCACGTAAGCGAGAATCGCCGGCGTCTCGGTGAGGATGCCGCCGGGCGTGGCCAGCGCCGGCACGCGGCCTTTGGGGTTGAGCGCCAGGTACTCAGCAGAGCGCTGCTGTGTCTTGGCGAAATCGACCCGTTGCAGGCGATAGTCGGCGCCGGCGTCCTTAAGCGCGATGTGCGAGGCCAGCGCGCAGCTGTTCGGCGAATAGTAAAGCGTGAACATGCATTTTCTCCTGGGAGCGTCCATTGAACGCGACTGGACGCCACGCTTGCCAACGATATTCTGTGATAGGTGCCATCGCGTCCCATGATCCTGCCGAAGACGTCACATCCAATGACCCTGTCGATCCGCCCGACCACGCCCGCCGACATCCCGGCCATCGCCCGCATCTACGCCCATGCCGTGCGCACCGGCACCGCGACTTTCGAACTCGAGCCGCCGGATGAGGCCGAAATGCTGCGCCGCTACGAGAAGCTGCGCGGGGGGCCGTTTCCTTACATCGTCGCCGAGATCGACGGTCAGGTGGTCGGCTACGCCTATGCCGGGCCGTTCCGTGAGCGGCCGGCCTACCGCTTCACCGTCGAGGATTCGATCTACATCGCTCCGGACATGCAGAAGCGCGGCGTCGGCAAGGCTCTAATGAAGGAGCTGATCAAGCTGTCCGAACAAGCCGGCTTCCGGCAGATGATGGCGGTGATCGGCGATTCGGCGCAGGCCGGCTCGATTGGGCTGCACCGTTCCTGCGGCTTCCGCGACGCCGGTGTGTTCAAGGCCGTCGGCTACAAATTCGGCCGCTGGCTCGACACCGTCCAGATGCAGTTGGCTCTCGGCAAAGGCGACGGCGCGCCGGCGTAACACTTTTTATTTGCTCGCAATTCCGGACGGAAAACCGGTAGCCACTTTTCCTGGAATTGCTCGCTAGCGCGCGTAAGCGAGTTGCGGCTTGTCGAGCACGCGCAGCACGCGGTCGAGTTCGGGGCCGCGGCGCAGGATCAGCCCGGTCGCCGAAATGACGCTGTAGGCGCCCTGCTTCTGCGCCAGCTTCGGATTCTTCTCGATGCGATAGAGCGGCACTTCCGAGGCGCGGCGGAACACCGAGAACACGGCGCGATCCTTGAGGAAATCGATGGCGTAATCGCGCCATTCGCCGGCGGCGACCATGCGGCCGTACAGGTCGAGAATGCGGTTGAGTTCGCGGCGATTGAAGGTGACCTGATTGAGCCAGTTGGCGGGGGCGGCGGGGTTGCGTGAGGCGCCGCTCCCCAACGACGCGCTCGGATCGGAATCGCCGGAAACGAACGTCATGCGGCCTCCCTGTGCTGCCCACCGATGATTGCGCCGCAGCGCGCCGACGGCAAGCCCCTGATTTCATAAGGCTGATCCGGCAGGATACCTCTGATAGCGGCCGCAAATCCCCGCCTATGCCATCACGAACTCGTCAATTCCGCCCACAATAACGCCCTATTTCGGTCAATCGCCGGTCATGAGCTCTTGGGATAACTCGATCGTTGCCTCAAGGCCCGGTCCGGTTCGATCTCCGGATTCCTCAGCCCCCCAGCCCCCCGGGGATCTTCGGACCGGGCCGATTGAGTTCAAGTTGAGTAGCGTTCGATTCAATCCCCTATACCTTCGGGCCGGCCCCAAAGCCGGCTCGATTTTTTTGCGTTCGTTTCTTTGGACCATCGCGCGCACGACAATGCGCGCGGGAGATTGGCGCGCATCGGTCAACTTCGCGAAAGAGACTAGAGCGCGGGCGCGTCCTTCAACGCCACCGTGGCGGCACCAACCATGAGGCCGGGCTTATCCGCGCTGCCGTCCTGGACCATCACGACCAAACGATCGATGTCCTTGAGCGGCAGGTTGGCGTTCGACAGTTCGTTCAACGTCAAACTGAATCTTTCGGCCTTGCCGCTCCAGGTGCCGAGTTTCACCCAGCGGCGCACCACGTTGTAGTAGGTCAGGGCCTTGCCGCTGTTTTCGCCGCGGCCGACCGCGACCTGAATCCTGCCTGTGACCGGGCAGAGCCAGACTTCGGCACCCGCACCTTCGATGGCACCGGCCGGCACATCGACGACGACCTTGTCGCCCTGCAATTTGATCGACACCGCAACCGACAGCGGTTTGGCGCCGTTACGGCTAACCGCGATCGCCTTTTCGATCGCCCCCTTATCGCTGCCGAGCGCATGCACGACACCGTTGACCACGGCCTGCGGCGTGTAGACTGCGCGGTCGCCGCGCGCCACCGAATAGGCGCGCTGGCGGAGGGCATGACCATGCAGGGCCAGCGTGTCCTTCCAGCCGAGATAATCCCAGTAGTCGACCGGCAGGCTCAGCGCGATGACGGACGGATCATGCGCCAGCGAGCCGAGCAGCTTGTCGGCCGGCGGACAGGACGAGCAGCCCTGGCTGGTGAACAGTTCGACGACCGCCTTCGGTTCGGCGGCGGCGAGCGGGCTGGTGACGACCAGCGACACGCAAATGGCGGCGAGGGAGAAGCTCAGGCGGCGCAAGTCTCGGCGCAGGTCTCGGCGCAAGTCCATAGCGGCACTATCCACGATCCGGGCGCTCCACCCCCCGGTTAGGCCCACCGCCACTATATGGGTGAAAAGTAAATCACCCGCCACTCACTTCGCGGTGAGGGGCGGGTGACGCGGAACGTTATGCGCTTACGGTTACGCGGCGAGGTGACGCAGCACGTACTGCAGAATGCCGCCCGAGCGGAAGTATTCGAGCTCGTCGAGCGTATCGATGCGGCAAAGCAGCGGCACCTTCTTGACGCTGCCGTCGGCCATGGTGATCTCGGCGGTCAGCTTCTGCCGCGGCTTCAGGCCGTTCTCGAGGCCGTGGATGGTGACCTTTTCGTCGCCCTTGAGCCCGAGCGACTGCCACGAGGTTCCTTCCTCGAAGTTGAGCGGCAGCACGCCCATGCCGACCAGGTTCGAGCGGTGGATGCGCTCGAACGACTGAGTGATCACGGCGCGGATGCCGAGCAGCACCGAGCCCTTGGCCGCCCAGTCGCGCGACGAGCCGGTGCCGTATTCCTTGCCGGCGAAGACCACGAGCGGAACCTTCTCGGCCTTGTACTTCATGGCCGCGTCGTAGATCGTCATCTTCTGCTTGTCGGGATAGTGGACGGTGAAACCGCCTTCGACGCCCGGCACCATCTGGTTCTTGATGCGGATGTTGCCGAAGGTGCCGCGCATCATCACCTGGTGGTTGCCGCGGCGCGTGCCGTACTGGTTGAAGTCCTTCGGCCGCACCTGGTGATCGCGCAGATATTCACCCGCCGGGCTAGACTCCTTGATCGAACCAGCCGGCGAGATGTGGTCGGTGGTGATCGAGTCGAGGAACAGACCGAGCACGCGCGCATCGACGATGTCGTCGATCTTGGTCTGCGTGCGCTTCATGTCTTCGAAATACGGCGGGTTCTGCACATAGGTCGAACGGTCGTCCCACTTGTAGGTCAGGCCGCCCTGGACCGCGATCTTGCGCCAGTTGGCATCGCCCTTGAACACGTCCTTGTACTTGGCGGCGAAGATCTTCTTCGTCACGTTCTTGGCGACGAACTTGGCGATCTCCTTGTTGGTCGGCCAGATGTCCTTGAGATAGACCGGCTTGCCCTTCTGGTCGGTGCCGATCGGATCCTTGGTCAGATCGACATACATCGAGCCGGCCAGCGCGTAGGCAACGACCAGCGGCGGCGACGCCAGATAGTTGGCGCGGACGTCGGCGTTGACGCGGCCTTCGAAGTTGCGGTTGCCCGACAGCACGGCGGCCGAAACCAGATCGTTCTTGTTGATCGCCTCGGAGATTTCTTCCGGCAGCGGGCCGGAGTTGCCGATGCAGGTGGTGCAGCCGAAGCCGACCAGGTTGAAACCGACCTTGTCGAGATCCTTTTGCAGGCCCGCCTTGGCGAGATATTCAGCGACGACCTGCGATCCCGGCGCCAGCGACGTTTTCACCCACGGCTTGGCCTTGAGGCCGCGCTTTGCCGCGTTGCGGGCGAGCAGACCGGCGCCGATCATCACGCTCGGGTTCGAGGTGTTGGTGCAGGAGGTGATGGCGGCGATGACGACGTCGCCATTGCCGAGGTCGTGCTTGCGGCCCTCGACGGCGACGCGCTTATGCAGCTCGCTCGCCTTGTTGTATTCCTTCTCCATCGCCTTGGTGAAACCGGCGGGCACTTCGCCCAGCGTGATGCGGTCCTGCGGACGCTTCGGGCCCGACAGCGACGGCTGCACGGTGGCAAGATCGAGCGTCAGCACGTCGGTGAACACGGGATCCGGCGTGCGCGCGGTGCGGTACATACCCTGCGCCTTGGCATAAGCGGCGGCGAGCTTGACCACGTCGTTCGGACGGCCGGTGTCCTTCAGATAAGCGATGGCGTCGTCATCGACCGGCGAGAAGCCGCAGGTCGCGCCGTATTCCGGCGCCATGTTGGCAAGCGTGGCGCGGTCGGCGACCGACAGATGCGTCAGGCCGGGGCCGAAGAACTCGACGAACTTGCCGACCACGCCGCGGGCGCGCAGCATCTGCGTCACGGTGAGCACGAGGTCGGTGGCGGTCAGGCCTTCCTTGAGCTTGCCGGTGAGCTTGAAGCCGATCACTTCCGGCAGCGTCATCGACAAAGGCTGACCGAGCATTGCGGCTTCCGCCTCGATGCCGCCGACGCCCCAGCCGAGCACGGCGACGCCGTTGACCATCGTGGTGTGCGAGTCGGTGCCGACCAAAGTGTCCGGATAGGCGACCTCCATGGTCGCTTCCTTCTTGCCGATCGTGACCTTGTCCTTCTTGGTCCAGACCACGCGCGACAGGTATTCGAGATTGACCTGGTGGCAGATGCCGGTGCCGGGCGGCACGACACGGAAATTGTCGAACGAACGCTGCGCCCACTTCAGGAACGTGTAGCGCTCCTGGTTCTGCCGGTACTCCTCCTCGACGTTCATCTTGAACGCCTTGTTGTTACCGAAGAAGTTGACGTTGACCGAGTGGTCGATGACGAGATCGACGGGGATCAGCGGGTTGATCTTCTTCGGGTCGCCGCCGAGCGTCTCCATGGCGTCGCGCATCGCGGCAAGATCGACCACCGCCGGCACACCGGTGAAGTCCTGCATCAGCACGCGCGCCGGGCGGAAGGCGAATTCATGCGTGGAGGTCTTGGACTTCATCCATTCGGCGACCGCCTTGATGTCTTCCTTGGTGACCGTCTGGCCGTCTTCGTTGCGCAGCAGGTTCTCGAGCAGAATCTTCATCGAGAACGGCAGGCGCGAGATGCCTTTCAGCCCGTTCTTTTCGGCGGTCGGCAGGCTGTAATAAGCGTAGGTCTTGCTACCCACCTTGAGGGTCTTGGCGCATTTAAAGCTGTCGAGAGAGGTCATGATTGTGTTTCCATTCCCGGGTGGGGACGATGATCCGGCTGCGGCATCCTTGGCGCTAAGCCATTGGCCTGAAAGGGGTATTCACCCAGCTTTGGCTCGGCAGCGCATTTTCCGATAGCGCGGCGCCGCGTCGGCTGGCTTATAAGGTCTTTTCTCGTCAGATGCCATAATGACTGGGATCATTCCAGAGTAAGAAGGCGGCAATTTTGATCAGGCTGTTGTTCCGAATGGTCACAAACGACCGCACGCCCCAGCAAAGACAGGTTCAATGAGAAGCGGTTCGATGCAGCTCGTCAGCGAGAACCTCGCCTGCGAGCGCGGCGGGCGGCGGGTGTTCGCCGACGTCAATTTCGCGGTCTCGGCCGGCGAGGCCATGATCGTCACCGGGCGCAATGGCTCCGGTAAATCGACGCTGCTGCGGGTGATCGCCGGACTGCTGCGGGCGGCGGCCGGCCGGGTCGGCCTGTCGGGCGGCCCTGACGAGGCAAGCCTTGCCGAACAGGCGCATTATCTCGGCCATCTCGATGCTACCAAGCCGTCGCTGACGGTCGCCGAGAACCTGCAATTCTGGGCACGCTTTCTCGGCGCCCCGGCGGATGTGCCGGTCGCCCCGGCGCTTGACGCTGTCGAACTCGGCTCGCTCGCCGACCTGCCGGCGGCCTACCTCTCGGCCGGGCAGAAACGGCGGCTGTCGATCGCGCGGCTCCTCGCCGTGAAACGCCAGCTTTGGCTGCTCGACGAGCCAACCTCGGCGCTCGACACCCAATCGCAGGGCCGCCTCGCCGCGTTCATGCGCGAGCACCTCGCCGGCGGCGGCATGATCGTCGCCGCGACGCATGGGCCGATCGGGCTCAACGCCCCGCGCGAGTTGAAGATGGGGTTGGGGGGATGAGAGTCCCACATCCAATCTCCGGTCATTCCCGCGAAAGCGGGAATCCAGCGCTTCCTTGGGCAGGCCTCAGCGCGGCAAAGAACTGGATCCCCGCTTTCGCGGGGATGACCGGTACAATGGAACGCGATTCATGACCGCTTTTACGGCCCTCCTGCTCCGCGACATGCGGCTGGCGACGCGCGTTGGCGGCGGCGCGCTGATGGGCGCGCTGTTTTATTTCGTCGTCGTCTCGATGATCCCCTTCGCCATCGGGCCCGATCTCAACCTGTTGTCGCGGATCGGCCCGGCGGTGCTGTGGATCGGCGCGCTGCTGGCGAGCCTGCTCGCGCTCGACCGCCTGTTCGCCAGCGACCACGACGACGGCTCGCTCGATCTGCTGACGATGAGCGCGCTGCCACTTGAAATGACGGTGGCGGCCAAGGCGATCGCGCACTGGCTCACCACCGCGTTGCCGCTGATCGTCATCACCCCGGTGCTCGGCCTGATGCTCAATGTCGAGATGACGGCCATGGGCTATGTGGCGCTGACATTGCTCGCCGGCACGCCAGCGCTCACTTTCATCGGCCTGATCGGCGCTGCGCTGTCGGTGACCTTGCGTCGCGGCGGACTGTTGATGGCGATCCTGGTGCTGCCACTGACCGTGCCTGTGCTGATTTTCGGCGTCGCCGCCGCCAATGCGGCGATCGTCGGGCCCGCCCCGTTCGGCCCACCTTTCACCATTCTTTGCGCGCTATCTCTGGCCAGCTTTGTTCTGGGCCCGTTTGCGGCGGCCGCTGCCTTGCGTCAGGGTCAGGAGTGACGCATGCCGCATGAACTGCTGCACAAGACGATCCCTGCTCTCTGGCTGCTCTGGCTTGCCTTCTGGGTTGTGTCGGCCCGCTCCGCCAAGACCAATGAGTGGCGCGAAAGTGACCTGTCACGTTGGCTGCATGGCGTCCCAATCCTCATCGGCGCGGCGATCATGACGTTTCCAACTTTGTTGCCCCCGCCATTTGAGATCCGTCAATTCAAGGAATTTGAAACTGTCTATTGGCTGTGTGCCGTCATCGTGGCACTGGGCCTCGGCTTCGCCTGCTACGCGCGGGTCGCCCTCGGGCGCAATTGGAGCGCTTCCGTCACACTCAAGCGAGAACATGAACTTGTTGTAACCGGCGCCTATCGATATGTCCGGCACCCGATTTATGCGGGTATCTTGTTCGCGCTGCTGGGCTCCGCCATCGAAACCGCTGCATGGCGCGGAATCATCGGCTTTGCCGCGATCGTCTTGGCGATTATCTACAAGTACAAGACTGAGGAACGGGCCCTCGTTCGCAAATTTGGCGCTGACTACGAATGGTACAGAGATCAGGTTCCTGCGCTCATTCCGTTTTGGCCGGCGAAGTGGTAGGTGCATCGTCATGGCGCTAATCGACCTTGCCAACCCGACGCGATTTCTGGCGCTGGTGAACCGCGTGCTGCCGTGGCTCGCCGGCCTCACCGTGATCGTGTTCGCCTACGCGCTTTATCGCGTCGCCTACGCACCGGACGACTACCAGCAGGGCGCCACCGTCAAGATCATGTTCCTCCATGTACCGGCGGCCTGGCTCGCGATGATGGGCTGGGGTCTGATGACGGTCGCCGCCTTCGGCACCCTGGTCTGGCGGCATCCGCTCGCCGACGTGGCCGCCAAGGCGACCGCGCCGATCGGCGCCGCCTTCACTTTCATCTGCCTCGTCACCGGCTCGCTGTGGGGCCGGCCGATGTGGGGCACCTATTGGGTGTGGGACGCGCGGCTGACCTCGGTGCTGGTGCTGTTTCTTCTCTATCTCGGCATGCTGGCCTTGTACTGGACCGCGGACGATCCCAACCGTTCGGCGCGCGCCGCCGCGATCCTGGCGCTGGTCGGCGCCATCAATATCCCGATCATCAAATTCTCGGTCGACTGGTGGAACACGCTGCACCAGCCGGCCTCGGTGCTACGCATGGGCGGCTCGGCGATCGATCCGTCGATCCTGTGGCCGCTCTTGATCATGGCGCTGGCCTTCACGCTGCTCTTCTTCACGCTGCAGCTCGCGGCCATGCGCAACGAGATTCTACGCCGCCGCGTTCGCTCCATGCGCATGATGCAGGCAGCAGCCGCATGATCGCGAAAAGTGTGAAGCGGTTTTCCGACCAGATCATGCGCAAAAAGAAGAGCCCGTAACAGTGATAACGCTCGGACCTCACGCCAGCTTCATCATCGCGGCCTATGTCGCAACGGTCGTCGTCGTAGTCGGGCTGATCGTCTGGATCTTGCGCGATTACGCGGCGCAACGGCGCATCCTCGGCGATCTCGAGCAGCGTGGCATCAAGCGCCGGTCGCAAAGCGCGCGCGAGGGTGAAGCATGAGCACCACGACCGACGGCGCGCCGCGCAAACGCTCGCGTAACTTCATCGTCCTGCTGCCGCTCGTCATCTTCATCGGCATCGCGGCGCTGTTTTATTTCGGCCTCGGCGCCGGCGATCCGTCGCGGCTACCGTCGGCGCTGATCGGCAAGCCGGTGCCGGAAACCAACCTGCCGCCGATCAAGGATCTCGCGATCAACGGCAAGCCAGTGCCTGGCCTGACGACTGCCGTGCTCAAGGGCAATGTGACGCTGGTGAACGTCTGGGCGTCATGGTGCGTGCCATGCCGCGACGAAGCCCCTCTGCTCGACCAGCTCGCCAAGGATACGCGCTTCAAGATGGTCGGCATCAATTACAAGGACGCGACCGACGACGCCCGGCGCTTCCTCAACCGCTTCGGCAATCCGTTCAGCGCCGTCGGCGCCGACGAAAAAGGCCGCACCTCGATCGACTGGGGCGTCTATGGCGTGCCGGAAACCTTCCTGGTCGATCGCGACGGCAAGATCGCCTACAAACTGGTGGGGCCGATCACGCCGCAGAATGTCAATGCGGTGCTGAAGCCGCAGATCGACAAGGCGCTGGCGCAGAAGTAGCCGAAGAAGCGGCGCCCTCGCGTAACCAATCGTTAGAGCCGGCGGTGATACCTCTTCCTGAGCGCCAGTCCCGTGGGCAGGAAGGATTAACCTTTTGCGCTCGACCAGCGGCCAGCACTTCTCCCGGCTCGACCATTTGCGCGCCTTCGCCGCCTATCTGGTCTTCGTCTGGCACTTCCTGCACATGACGCCGGATTATCCGGTGCCCTATGCCAGCCAACCGATCTTCCCGCTGGCGCTGTTCGACGAGGGCCACACCGGCGTCGCGCTGTTCATGACCTTGTCGGGCTATCTGTTCGCCAAGCTGGTCGGCGACAACGACATCGACTTCCCGAACTTCCTGTGGAATCGCGCGATGCGGCTGGCGCCGCTCTTGATCGTCTGCATCGCCGCCTGGGTGGTCATCGGCCGGATGACCGGCGAGCCGATTCCGATGAGCGACCTCATCAATGGCTTCCTGCTGCCGACCTGGCCGCGCGGCGCCTGGTCGATCTCGATCGAACTGCACTTCTATCTCCTGTTCCCGCTGCTCCTGATGCTGGTTCGCCGGCAGGGACCCGGCGCACTGATGCTGGTGATTGCCGGCGCGCTCATGTTCCGCGTCAACTGGTGGATGACTTTCGGCGAGGCGCAGCACATCGCCTACTGGACCATCTTCGGCCGCATCGACCAGTTCGTGTTCGGCATGATGTTCGCCTATGCGACGATGTCCGGTGCCTTGCGCCGGCCGGCGCTCAATGTCGTCGCCGCGATCTCGATGCTGTCATTCCTGGTCATCTGGACGCAGTTCGACGCCATGGGCGGCTTCTACAACCGCACCGGCGCGCCGTCGCCGTCGCCGATCTGGATCGTCATTCCGACCATCGAGGCGATCACCTTCGGCGCGCTGATCGCCTGGTATGATGGCGCGACGCTCCACATCCCGCGCGCCATCGACCGCGCGCTGACGCGCATCGGCGAGTGGTCGTTCTCGATCTATCTGCTGCACTTCTTTCCGATCATCGCGATGCGCCACGCCTTCTGGGGCCGCGCCGGCACGGCGAGCGATTTCTACATCGCCTGGCCGATCGCGACGCTCGCCTTCATCGCCTTCCTGCCGGTGGCGGCGCTGTCCTACGCCTGCTTCGAAAGGCGCTTCCTCGCCTTCCGCAAGCCGTATCTGCGCCCGCGCGCCGCGGCGGCGCAGGTCGCCTAATCTTCCTTCTCCGGCGCGGCGTATTTGTTGAGCAGCGGCACCTGCAGCGCGCCGAACAACAGCGTCAGCGGAATGACGCCGAACAGCTTGAAGCTCACCCAGAAATCGGTGGTCTGCGTGCGCCACACGATTTCATTGAGCACGGCAAGAAAGACGAAAAACAGCGCCCAGCGCCAGGTCAATTTGCGCCAGCCTTCCTCGGTCAAGTGAAACACCGAGTCGAAGACGATGCCGAGCAGCGGCTTGTTGAAGAAGATGCCGAAGAAAAGCGCGCCGGCGAACAAGAGATAGATGATGGTCGGCTTGAGCTTGATGAACAGGTCATCGTGCAGGACGATCGTCAGGCTGCCGAACACCAGCACCACCACCGCGGTGACCACCGGCATCACGGCGATGTGCCGCGTCAGCGCATAGGACACCGCGAGCGCGGCCAGCACCGCGACCATGAAGCCGCCGGTGGCGTAATAGATGCCGAGCTTGCCGTTCATGACAAAGAACAGCACCAGCGGCCCGATATCGAGCGCCAGCTTGAGCAGGGGGTTGAGTTGTTTCTTGTCGGGCATGCTTTCTCTCTTACCGTCATTCCGGAACATTGCGAAGCAATGGGCCCGGAATCCAGCGCTGGATTCCGGGCTCGCGGCTTTCAGCCGCGCCCCGGAATGACAGCGTCGCTAATCCTCAATTCCCACCACCGCGCGGGCGAAATCGCGCGCGGTGAAATCGCTCAAGTCGTCGACGCCTTCGCCGACGCCGATGAAATGCACCGGCAGTTTGAACTTCTCGGCGATCGCCACGAGAATGCCGCCGCGCGCCGTGCCATCGAGCTTGGTCATGACCAGTCCGGTGATGCCGGCGGTCTTGCCGAAGATCTCGACCTGGCTCAGTGCGTTCTGGCCGACGGTGGCATCCAGCACCAGCAGCACGGCATGCGGCGCGGTCGGCTCAACCTTTTTGATCACGCGCACGATCTTTTCCAGTTCACTCATCAGCTCGGCGCGGTTCTGCAGACGGCCGGCGGTGTCGATGAGCATCACCTCGGTGCCGTCGGTCTTGGCCTGTGTCACCGCGTCGAAGGCGAGGCTCGCCGGGTCGGAGCCGGGGGTGCGCGCCATGATGGACGCGCCGGTGCGCTCGGCCCAGATCTTCAGTTGATCGATGGCGGCGGCGCGGAACGTATCGGCGGCGACCAGCATCACCTTCTTGCCCTGGGCGCGGAAGCGCGCCGACATCTTGCCGATGGTCGTGGTCTTGCCCGAGCCGTTGACGCCGGAGACGAGAATGACGAAGGGCGCCGCCGTGACCTCGAGCGGCTTGGCGACCGGCGCCATGACCTTCTCGATTTCGCCGGCGAGCAGCGCGCGCAGTTCATCCGGCGCGATGCCCTTCTCGTAGCGGCCGCTGCCAAGTGTGTCGGTAATGCGGCTGGCGAAGCCGACGCCGAGATCGGCGCGGATCAGCTCATTCTCCAGGTCGTCGAGGGTCGCGGCATCGAGCTTGCGCTTGGTGACGAGGTCGCTGATCGCGGTGCCGAGCGACGCCGAGGTGCGCTTGAGCCCCCCGCTCAGGCGCTTCCACCAGCTCTGCTTTTCGGTGCTGTCGTTCATGGTGGGGCCGTGATAGCGGTTTTGCTCCGATGCCGGAAGCGGAACAATGACCCCCGACGAGATGCTCGCCCGCCTGCTGTACCGCGACGGCATGATGCTGGTCATCGACAAGCCGGCTGGCCTGTCGGTGCATCGCGGGCCGAAGGGCGGCGCCAGCCTCGAGGACTATTTCGCCGCGCTGCGCTTCGGCCTGCCGCGCGATCCGGCACTGGCGCACCGGCTCGACAAGGACACCTCGGGCTGCCTGGTTCTCGGCCGCCATCGCAAGGCGCTGGCGCTGCTCGGCAAGCTGTTCAAGCAGGGCAAGGTCGGCAAGACCTACTGGGCCGTGGTCGAAGGCGGCCCGGCCGAGGACGAGGGCCTGATCGACATGCCGCTCGCCGAGATCGACAAGAACCGCGGCTGGTGGATGAAGCCCGACCCGCACGGCAAGCCTGCGCAATCGACCTGGAAGGTGATGGGGCGTGGCGACGGAAAGACCTGGCTCGCTTTGGAGCCGTTGACCGGCCGCACGCATCAGCTGCGCGTGCATTGCGCCGAGATGGGCTGGCCGATCGTCGGCGATCCGATCTACGGCAGCGCCGACCGTTCGGGCATCCCGCCGCTGCATCTGCATTCGCGGTCGATCACCGTGCCGATCTCGAAGAACAAACCGGCGGTGACGGTCGAAGCCCCAGTGCCGGAGCATATGCAGGTGCTGTTGAAGCTGTGCGGCTGGAACCCGGACGCGGATACGAACTCCGTTCGCTCCCGCGAAAGCGGGAGCCCAGATGCTGCAACAGCCAGCGCCGAGTGAGCCGCTTCTGGGTCCCCGCATTCGCGGGACGAACGGAGATAACGGCGCGTTCGAACCTCTAAGCCGCGAGCAACTGCCGCCCGTCGTGGCCGGCGACGGTGAGGTCGAGGAACAGACCGGGCGCGAGCGGTGAATTGAGCCGCACCGCGGTGAACTGCTCGGTGCGGGCGATGCCGCCGCGTTCGGTAAGCACGCGATGCGTCGCGCCCACCTGAGCGTCGAGATGCGCCCGCAACGCCGCTTCGCCTCTGTCGCGCAGGCGCTGCGCGCGTTCCTTGATCACGCCGCGATCGAGTTGCGGCATCTTCGCCGCCGGCGTGCCGGGGCGCGGCGAGAACGGAAAGACGTGCAACTGCGTCAGGCCGCAATCCTCGACCAGATCGAGCGAACGCTGAAACATCGCTTCGGTCTCGGTCGGAAAGCCGGCGATGACGTCGGCGCCGAACACCACATCCGGCCGCAACCGCCGCACCTCGTTACAGAAAGCAATCGACTCGGCGCGCGAATGGCGGCGCTTCATGCGCTTGAGGATCAAATCATCGCCGGCCTGCAGCGACAGATGCAGATGCGGCATCAGCCGCGGCTCGTTGGCGAGCGCGTCGAGAAGATCGACATCGGCTTCGACCGAGTCGATCGATGAAAGCCGCCACCGCGCGATCTCCGGCACGTCGCGCAGCAGCCGCTTGACCAGCGCGCCGAGCTTCAAATCACCGTCGCGATAGCTGGTGATATCGACGCCGGTCAGCACGATCTCGCGATAGCCATTTTCGGTCAGGCGGCGCGCCTGCGCGATCACATCGTCAATCGGCAGCGAGCGCGAATTGCCGCGACCGAACGGAATGATGCAGAAGGTGCAGCGATGATCGCAGCCATTCTGCACCTGGACGAAAGCGCGGGTGTGGCCGTCGATAGCATCGACGCCATGCGCCTTGATGCTCGTTGAGGCCATGATATCGCCGACGGCGACGCGCGCGTCGCCGCGCCATCCGGCAGCGCTCAATTTCTCTTCATTGCCGAGCACGCGATCGACTTCCGGCATCG
>JAFECJ010000001.1 GCA_018242205.1 Pseudomonadota bacterium | reverse complement strand
CCCGCCCCAGCGTCTGGAGACGCTGATCAGACACCCCTCGCTGGCAGGGGCGGGATAACGGGGAATATAGGCCTAGGGCGGCGGCAGAGTCAATAGTCCTAGGAATAATTATTGAGGCAATCCATGCTCTCCCCACAGGGGGCAAGCAAGAAGATGAGGGAGGGGAAAGCGAAAATGCGCGGCTAGCGCTTATCCGGCCTCGGCCCGCCGTCCCTCCGGCATCTCCAGCGCCGTGCCGAAGACGTGATCCCAGAAGCCGGTGGTCACGCCGAAATTGCCGCTCTCGGACATATGATGGTGGCGGGCGTGGCGCAGCCGGGCGCGGTACAGATAGGTGTTGCGCCGCGGGCGCCAGTGGTGCGTCGCGTAATGCACGAACACGTACCACAGATAACCGGTGGCGAGGCCCGCCGTCGCTGCGGCGCCGAAATCGAAGCCGAGCGTCGCGCAGAGCGGACCGGCGACGACAACGATGCCGATCGAGGCGCTGGCCCAGCCGGGCGTGCCGATCAGGTCTTGCGGGTCGTGATGATGCGCTTCGTGGATGCGCGACAGAATGGGCGCGTGATGAAACACGGCGCGGTGCAACACGTATTCGATCAAGGTCCAGGCGGACAACCCGGCGCCATAAAGCGCGGCGAGGCCGACGGGATGCGCCGGCGTCGGGCTGCGATAGGCCCACAAGGTGGCGACGACGAGCAAAGGCGGAAACAGCAAAAACTCGGAAAAATAGCCGAGCCGACTCATTTTCATGGCGGCACCTCAGCCACAACATCCCGGCAAGCGAGCGTATCGGTCGCGCGCATCGCCCACAAGCCGCCCCTGACGACGATATCAGCGTTCCAATTTGCTTAAATTGTGGTGCGCATCGGCGCGCTCAGATCACATCGGCGAGCCACATCCAGCCGAAGAACCACAGCACGAAGCCGATGATGGCGCCGATCACGGCGCCGGCGACGCGATGGCGCCGCCAGATCAACGCGCCGGCAATGGCGCCGATCGGCAGGCCGGGGCTGCCGACGAGCAGAATGATGAAGGCCATGCTGAGCGGGTCGTTCAGGAGGCCGATGTCGGACATCACCGCCGCTTCTTATTCGCCCTGAAGCCGCCGCGCTGGCCGGGCTTGCCCATCGTGCTCCGCGGGCCTTCGCCTTTCCGGGCCGGGATCGATTCAACGCCGGGGCCCATTTCGTCGAGGTTGGGTTTACGCGGGCCTTCTCTTGAAGACGCGCTTTGCGCTTTTGCATCTCCCGGCCTTGACGGCTTGAACTCATGCCACGTCGCAATGCCCATCTCGTCGAGATGCGGTTTGTGCGGACGCGACGTCGGATCGACCTGGGCCGCGGCTTTCGCCGCCGCCTTGTTGTGTCGCCGCAGCTTGGGATCCTGCGTCACCATGATGTTGCGCGCGGTCGGGTTGTCGACCACGGCGAGCTCGGTCTGGCGCAGGCGCTTCAATTCGTCGCGCAGTCGCGCGGCTTCCTCGAAGTCGAGGTCGGCGGCGGCCTCGCGCATGCGTGCCTCGAGATCGGCCAGCACGGTCTCAAAATTGTGGCCGATGGTCGCGGCGTCGGCGAACTCGCCTTCGCCGCCGATACCCTTGCCGCCGGTCGAAATCAGCACGTGGTCGCGCTCGTAGACCGAGTCGAGAATGTCGGCGATGCCCTTCTTGACGCTTTCCGGCGTGATGCCGTGGGCGGTGTTGTACTCCACCTGCTTGTCGCGGCGGCGGTTGGTCTCGTCGATGGCGCGCTGCATCGAGCCGGTGACCTGATCGGCGTAGAGGACCACCTTGCCGTCGACGTTGCGCGCAGCGCGGCCGATGGTCTGCACCAGCGACGTCTCCGAGCGCAGGAAGCCTTCCTTGTCGGCATCGAGAATGGCGACCAGCGCGCATTCGGGAATGTCGAGGCCCTCGCGCAGCAGGTTGATGCCGACCAGCGCGTCGAACGCGCCAAGGCGCAGGTCGCGGATGATTTCGATGCGTTCGAGCGTGTCGATGTCCGAGTGCATGTAGCGCACGCGGATGCCCTGCTCGTGCAGATATTCGGTGAGGTCCTCGGCCATGCGCTTGGTCAGCACCGTGATCAGCGAGCGATAGCCCTTGCGCGCCACCTCGCGCACTTCGCCGACCAGATCGTCGACCTGGGTGCGCGCCGGGCGGATTTCCACTTCCGGATCGATCAGGCCGGTCGGGCGGATGACCTGTTCGACGAACACGCCGCCGGATTCGTTCAGCTCCCAAGCCGCCGGCGTCGCCGACACCGCGACGGTCTGTGGCCGCATCGCATCCCATTCTTCGAAGCGCAGCGGCCGGTTGTCCATAGCGGAGGGCAGGCGGAAGCCGTATTCGGCCAGCGTCGCCTTGCGCCGGAAGTCGCCTTTGAACATGGCGCCGATCTGCGGAATGGTGACGTGACTCTCGTCGGCGAAGACCAGCGCATTGTCCGGCACGTATTCGAACAAGGTCGGCGGCGGCTCGCCGGGCTGGCGGCCGGTGAGATAGCGCGAATAGTTCTCGATGCCGGCGCAGGAGCCGGTGGCTTCCATCATTTCCAGATCGTAGCGCGTGCGCTGTTCGAGGCGCTGCGCCTCCAGCAGGCGGCCGGCGCCGTTGAGCTGGTCGAGCCGCAGCTTCAGCTCGCGCTTGATGCCGTCCATCGCCTGGATCAGCGTCGGGCGCGGCGTCACATAGTGCGAATTGGCGTAGATCTTGACGAATTCCAGCTCGTCGGTCTTGGCGCCGGTGAGCGGATCCATCTCCTCGATCTTCTCGATCTCGTCGCCGAAAAGATGCACGCGCCAGGCGCGGTCTTCATAGTGCGCCGGAAAGATGTCGATGGTGTCGCCGCGGACGCGGAACGAGCCGCGGAAGAAGTCGCCCTGCGTGCGTTTGTATTGCAGCGCGATCAGGTCGGCGAGCAACTGACGCTGCTCGACCTTGCCGCCCTGCTTCAAGGTGAACGTCATCGCCGAATAGGTTTCGACCGAGCCGATACCGTAGATGCACGACACCGAGGCGACGATGATGACGTCGTCGCGTTCGAGCAGCGCACGGGTCGCGGCGTGGCGCATGCGGTCGATCTGCTCGTTGATCGAGGACTCTTTCTCGATATAGGTGTCGGTGCGCGGAACGTAGGCTTCCGGCTGGTAGTAGTCGTAGTAAGAGACGAAATACTCGACCGCGTTGTCGGGGAAGAACGACTTGAACTCGCCATAGAGCTGCGCGGCGAGCGTCTTGTTCGGCGCCAGGATGAGCGCGGGGCGCTGCGTCTCCTCGATCACCTTGGCCATGGTGAAGGTCTTGCCCGAGCCGGTGACGCCGAGCAGCACCTGGGTGCGGTCGTGGCGCTTGACGCCCTCGACCAGCTCCTTGATCGCTTGCGGCTGGTCGCCCTTGGGCTCGAAACTCGACTTGATCTCGAAGCGCACGCCGCCTTCGGATTTCTCCGGGCGCGGCGGGCGGTGCGGCGTCCACACTTCGCCGGCGGATGCGAATTCCGGGCGGCCCTCCCGCAAGAGCCTTTCCAGGGACTCCGCGGTGGCGGCGACGCCCATCGACGACAGTCCGCCCGGGCCGGTCGGCAGGTCGGCCTTGGGCAGGCGATATTTGTCGAGGCCTTTCTCTTCACCTCTCCCCGCCGGGCGGGAAGAGGGAGAAGTGTCGTCGTCCGGGGACAGCCCCAACTCCGCTGCCAGCGCCGGGTCGAGCCCGGTAATCGGCGAGGCGCTGTAGTCGGTCTGCCGCGCCTCCTCGAAACCCCTGGTCGATTTGCGCGCCCGATGTTCCGCGGCGTTGCCGGAGCGGCGATCCCAGGAATTATCGGCCGGCGGCCGGAGTCCGGAACTTTCGCCGGTGCCGGAGCCGAGGCCCGCGGTGCCCTTGTTGAGGGCCGGATTGAGGATATCGGCGAGCGCCTGCGGCACCGCCGGGGAATCCGGGCGGTTGGCCTTGGCGCGGGTGGGTTTGGCCGGGTCTTTGCCGGGCTTTTTCGGGGGGGACTTGGCCATGGCCGGAATATGGGACGAGTCCGGTGCGGGGGAAAGGGAGCAGAGCTCGATGTGCCCAATCCTGCTGACACATTCTGTCAGCAGCCGGCGCGGTGCGGACCTCCGCCGCTAGAGCGGCTTGCAGTCGTTGCGCGCCGGTTCCGTGGCCTTGAGCGCGTTGCGGATCTCGGTCGGGGTGAAGCTGCTGAAATCCGCCGCGACCAGGACGCCGCTGTGCAGGTGACGCTGCAGGGCCTCGAGCACGCGATCGCGGATCGCGCGCATCGTCTGCAGGTCGGCCGCCGCGGCTTGGCCGCCGCCGGCCACGATGCGGTCCGCGCGCCTAATGAAGCTGGACCCGGCCTCGACCGCCAGCGCACGATTGTCGATGTCGCAGAGACGAGATGCGCCTTGTCGATAGACGCAGTCGGCGAGGCCGCCCCAACTCAACGCCAGCGACACCTCGGCCTTCCGATTAACCTTGCCGCCGAGCAAGCCGACGCCGCGGCTCTGCAAGTCGCCGCCCTCGAGAATTTTCAGGATGTCCGCCGGCTCGAGTTCGTTGGCCGATCCGTTGAGATAGGGCTCCATGTCGATGCAGACTTTCAGCAACGGCGCGGTGGAAGCGCGGCCGAGCCGATCGCCGGAGAAGTCGAGGCTATGGCTCGATCCGCCGATCGCCGACAGCAACGGCGCCAGCCGCTCGGGCGCCGACAGCAGGGTCCAGCCGCCGACGGCGAGGGCCGCGATCGCGAAGCCCGCCGCCGCAAGCTTGAACGTCGCCATGAGGCTGTCCGAACCGCCGGTGCCATCGCCGCGGCCAGGCTCGGGGTCGTGCTCCGGCAAGCGATGCCGACGTCGGCCGAATTCAGGTACGGGAGGCATATTGCGCGGCCTTCACGTGGTGCCGGCCGCCGCCGGCCGTTCCTGGCGGCACTGGTCGGCGGCCTGGGGGTACTTGGCGAAAATGACAACGAGCGGCGCGGGCATGCTGAAGCCGAAGTCGCCTTTCATCAGGCGACCATTGCGGATGTGATCGTCAAAGGCGGCCATCACCGCGCGATTGTTCGGACTGTTCCAGAGCTGCCGGACGTTGCCGACTTCGTTCTCGTCATAACGCCTGGCGACGGCGATCATGTCGTCCATCTTGGCGAAGTATTTCGAAGCGTAATCGACGATATACGCGCGATTGTTCGGGTCGCAAACCGCGTTGCGCTGACTGACGAGGTAGCAGTGCAACGCGGCGGTCATGTCGACCATGCGCATGTAATCCTGGCGGTCGATGCGATGATCGCCCTGTGGCAGTTTCGGATTGGCGGCGTCCTGCTGCGGAAACTCGAGGGCGGGAAAGCACGCCGTGCGCACCTTCGCCTCGCGCCATGCGCCCAGCCGGCCGTTCGGCAGGCCGTAGTCGGCGGTGTTGCCGAAGACGAAATAGTTCACGGCCGTGGAGCCGGCGGCAATACCCGCAATGACGAACAAGACTCGGGGCAGAATGTCCATGCAACACCTCCGGCAGCGCTGAGGAGATAAAAGCGGCGCGATTTATCCAAAGAATTAACAACCACAGGTTCAGCGCCGGGCCGTTAGCAATTCCTTAACGCCGCGCGTCAAACCCGACCGACCGTGTGGCGCGGCCGGAACTCCCGGACGCGATATCGCCTTTGCCGAATTCCGGCGATCTTTACGGGATTGGCCGGGGATAAGAGCGGTTGCCGCGGGTGGAACCGCACGCCCGCGGCGCCACGCCGGCGTGCTACGGGCGCCCGGTGTCCGTAAGCAAATTGCTCACGATCTTCGTGCCAGATAAGACGATCCGGGCCGCCACTCCCGGTTGAGAATCAATTACAGTTGCCTGGAAAGCCATGACCGACGCACCTTCGCCACCAGACGGGACCACCTTCGACACCGGCATTTTCGATCTGGCGCCGGTGCCGCTGTGGCTGGAGGATTACTCGGGCGTCAAGGCGCTGCTCGACGGCTGGCGGCGCGCCGGCGTCGTCTCGCTGCGCGAGCATCTCACCGGCCATCCGGAGCGGGTGAGGGAATGCGCCGGCCGCATCCGCCTGTTGCAGGTCAACCGCAAGACCCTCGACCTGTTCGGCGCGCGCGACCTCGCGCACCTCACCGCCAATCTGGACCAGGTCTTCCGCGGCGACATGCTGACGACGCATATCGAGGAGTTGATCCAGCTCTGGGACGGCGAGCGCTCCTTCGCCAGCAACGCCGTGAACTACACGCTCGACGGCGACCGGCTCGACATCCAGCTCAAGGCGACGATCCTGCCCGGCCACGAAAACGATTGGTCGCGGGTGCTGCTGTCGACCGAGGACGTCACCGACCGCGAGGATGCCCGCCGCCGGCTTGCCGGCAGCGAGAACTATGCGCGTGGCCTGTTCGCGCATTCGCCGGTGTCGCTCTGGGTCGAGGATTTTTCCGGCGTCAAGCGGCTGATCGACGAAGTGCGGCTGCAGGGCATCACCGACCTGCGCGTCTTCACCGACGTGCACGAGGAGTTCGTGCAGCGCTGCATCAGCGAAATCCGCATCATCGAAGTCAACCAGCACACGCTCAGCCTGTTCGGCGCGCCGGACAAGGCGGCGCTGCTGCGCGGCCTGCCGACGGTCATGCGCGACGAGATGGGGCCGTGCTTCCGCGAGCAGCTCATCGACCTTTGGAATGGCAAGCTGTTGCAGCAGCGCGAGGTGGTGAACTACACGCTCGACGGCACCAAGCTGAACCTGCTCTTGCAGTTCTCGGTGTTTCCCGGCCGCGAGCACGATTGGTCGCTGGTGCAGATCGCGCTCACCGACATCACCGCGCGCAAGAAGGCCGAGGCCTATCTCGAATATCTCGGCAGCCACGATGCGCTGACCAAGCTGTGCAACCGTTCGTTCTTCGCCGACGAACTCAACCGTCTCGAGCGCAAGGGGCCGTGGCCGGTCACCATCATCATGGCCGACCTCAACGGCCTGAAAGCCGCCAATGACGAACTCGGCCACGCCGCCGGCGACCAATTGCTGCGCCGCGCCGGCGAGGTGCTCAATTCCATCGTCGAGCAGCCGGCGCGTGCGTCGCGCATTGGCGGCGACGAATTCGCCGTGATCCTGCCGGGCGTCGAGATCGCCGAAGGCAAGGCGATGATGAAGGTGATCAACGACCTCATCGTCATCAACAACGAGTTCTACACTGACCTGCCGCTGTCGCTGTCGATGGGCATCGCCACCGGCGAACCCGGCGAGCGGCTCGAGCAGGTGGTCAAGCGCGCCGACCTCGCGATGCTGGAAGCCAAGCGCGAGCATTATGCGCAGGCCGAATACGAGCGGCGGCGCCAGGCGGCGTCGTAAAATCTACTCCGCCGCCTGCTGATCGTCGGCGTCGAGGAAGCCGCCGGACTGGTGCCGCCATAGCGCGGCATAGTGGCCGCCGGCGCGCAGCAGTTCGTCATGCGTGCCTTCCTCGACGATCCGGCCGTGATCGAGCACGATCAGGCGGTCCATCTGCGCGATGGTCGAGAGCCGGTGGGCGATGGCGATCACCGTCTTGCCGCGCATCAGCACGCCGAGGCTCGACTGGATCGCGCTTTCCACCTCGCTGTCGAGCGCCGAGGTCGCCTCGTCGAGGATCAGCACCGGCGCGTCCTTGAGGATGACGCGGGCAATGGCGATGCGCTGGCGCTGGCCGCCGGACAGTTTGACGCCGCGCTCGCCGACATGCGCGTCGTAGCCGCGGCGACCCTTCCAGTCCTCCAGCGTGTCGATGAACTCGTCGGCATGCGCCATCGCCGCCGCGGCGCGGATCTCCTCCTCGGTGGCGCCGGGCCGGCCGTAGCGGATGTTGTCGCGGATCGAGCGGTGCAGCAGCGAGGTGTCCTGCGTCACCACGGAGATCTGCGTGCGCAGGCTCTCCTGCGTCACCGTGGCGATGTCCTGGCCGTCGATCAGGATGCGGCCGCCTTCGAGATCGAAGAAGCGCAGCAGCAGGTTGACCAGTGTGGACTTGCCGGCGCCGGAGCGGCCGACCAGGCCGATCTTCTCGCCGGCCTTGACGCGAAGGTTGAGGCCTTCAATCAGGCCACGCTCGCTGCCGTAGCCGAAGCGGATGTTGTCGAAGGCAATGTCGCCTTTCGTGATCTCGATCTCGCGCGCGTCCTCGTCGTCGGGCAGCGCGATCGGCTGCGCGATCGTCATCATGCCTTCCTGCACGACGCCTATGTTCTCGAAGATGCCGGTGATCTGCCAGGCCACCCAGCCGGAGGCCGAGACGATCTGCATCGTCATCGGCAACGCCATGGCGACGACGCCGACTTCGACATGGCCCTGCCGCCACAGCACCAGCGCGAAGGCGCCGGTCAGCGTGATCAGCAGGGCGTTCAACGTCGACAGCGTCATCGCGAACTTGGTGTTGAGACGCAGCTGGGCGTGGAAGCGCCCGGTGTGCATGTCGAGCGCGTCGCGCACATAGGCGTCCTCGTCGCGGGCGCGCGCGAACAGCTTCACCGTGACGATGTTGGTGTAGGTATCGACGATGCGCCCGGTGAGCAGCGAGCGCGTCTCCGACATCACCTTGGAGCCGTCGCGCATGCGCGGCACGAAATAGCGCAGCATGGCGACATAACCGGCGAACCACAGCAACACCGGCACCGCCAGCCACGGATTGGCGGAGGCCAGCAGCAAAATCGCGCTGGTGCCGTAGATCATGATGAACCACACCGCGGTGAGCATCGACACCAGGCTCTCGCGGATCGCCGGGCCGGTCTGCATGACGCGCGTGGCGATGCGGCCGGCAAAATCGTTCTGGAAGAACGCCCAGGACTGCCGGGCAACGTGCCAGTGGTTCTGCCAGCGGATGCGGTTCGAGACGTTGGCGGCGATCGCCTGGTTCATGACGAGGTGCTGCGTCGTGAACACCAGCGGCCGGATCAGGACCAGCACCAGCGCCATGCCGGCGAGCATCTTCCAGTGCTCGGCGAACAGCGCCGCCGGGTCGGATTTCGACACCAAAGTGACGACGCGGCCGATGAACACCGGAATGAGGATGTCGAGCATGGCGACGACGAAGCCGATGGCGAACAGCGCGATAAACAGCGCTTTCGCCTGGCGCACGAAGTGCCAATAGAACGCGATCAGCCCGGGCGGCGGCGCCTGCTCGCCGGTGGTGGCGGTCGGGGCGAGGACTTTCTCGAAACGGGCGAACATCGGCCGTGCTCAATGCGCAAAGGGCCGTCGCGCCGGAATGGCACGCGGGCCCGCTGACTATGGGAATCTCAGACCTATAGTAGCGCTTCGTGTCCGCACGGTGGCGAACAAGCCCGGCGATGCACCGGAAAATGCACCGCCCGGCCGCGACGAGCCGGGCGGGCGCGGCCGGCCGATTTTACTGCGGCGGCGTGTTGAGTTCGGTGAAGAAACCGTCGGTCTGCTTGAGGCGGCCATCGGCGGCGACGACCGCGACGTCGATGCCCGTGACGAAGACCGGGCCGTCTTGCGGGCCGAGCTGCCAGTCGAACAGCGCGCGGTCGTGATGGATCGAGTCGTTTTTCCCGGCGGACGAGGCAACCGCGGAGGCGGTGCGCGCGATGCCATCGGTGCGGGATTAGCGACGGGTTCCGGCGTTTTTGTTACGGCTTTTTAATATCGCCGGTCAGCGACCGTTCATCATCGCCGCCGCAAACTCGCCGGAGTTTCATTGGATGACAATGAAACAGCGGCAAGACGGTGAACGGCACCATGGCGCTCGACCCCAAATCGCAAACGGCAACAGCGCTGCATCGCTTCGGCCTCGGACCCAAGCCCGGAGCGCTGGACGCCTTCGCCAATGACCCGCGCGGCGCGCTGATCGCCGATCTGAGCAAGCCGGGCGCCGGACAGATCGTCAACGACGACCTGATGACGACCGCGGAAGCGCTGCGCGCGGCCTATGACTTCCGCCAGGAAAAGAAAGCGGCGCGGCTCGCCCGCCGCGTCGAGGAAGAGCAGGACCGCGCCGCGCGCAATGCGATGGCGAAAGCGGGCGCCGGTGCCGCCGCGCCGCCGCCGAATGGCACGCCGGCGATGGACCAGAAGCCGAAGCAACAGCCCGGCGTGCCGCAGCAGATCTTTCTCGACGAAGCGCGCGCCCGGCTCGACGCCGCGCTCAATGCCGATGTCGGCTTTGCCGAACGGCTGGTGTGGTTCTGGTCCAACCATTTCTGCATTTCCGCCGACAAGGGCGTGACGCGGCCGATCTGCGGCGCATTCGAGCGCGAGGCGATCCGCCCGCATATCGCCGGCAAGTTCGCCGACATGCTGCTGGCGGTCGAGCAGCACCCGGCGATGCTGTTCTATCTCGACAACACCGCTTCGATCGGGCCGAACTCGTTCGCCGGCAAGCGCCGCGGCAAGGGCCTCAACGAAAACCTCGCCCGCGAGATCATGGAGCTGCATACGCTCGGCGTGCGCACCGGCTATAGCCAAGCCGACGTCACCAACTTCGCCAAGGTCATCACCGGCTGGACCATCGTTCCGGTGCGGCAGGATGGGCCGCGCGCCGGCACCTTCTTTTTCAACGAGCGCATGCACGAGCCCGGCGTGCAGCATGTCATCGATCGCGACTACGCGCAGGACGGCGTGGCGCAGGGCGAGGCGGCGCTGCGCCGGCTGGCGGCGCATCCGGCGACGGCGAAGCACGTCGCGCTGAAGCTGGCCCGGCACTTCGTCGCCGACGAACCGCCGCCGTCGCTGGTCGAGCGGCTGCGCCAGCGTTTCGCCGACACCGACGGCGATCTCAAGGAAGTGTCGATTGCCCTCGTGACGGCGCCGGAAGCTTGGGACGCGCCGCGCACGAAACTGCGCAAGCCGAACGAATGGATGGTGGCGTCGATGCGCGCCACCGGCATCCTGCCGTCCGACGTCCGGCCGCTGATCAATGCCGACAACATGCTCGGCGAGCCGTTGTGGCGGCCGCCGGCGCCGAACGGCTTTTCCGACATGAACGACGCCTGGACCGACGGCCTGGCGTCGCGCCTCGACATCGCCAATCGCTTCTCGCGCCAGGTCGCGGAACTGGTCGATCCCGAGACCGTCGCCGAGCAGAGCTTCGGACCGCTGCTGTCGCGCGATACGCGCGAAACCCTGGCACGCGCCGAGAGCCGCGCCCAGGCGGTGGCGCTCTTGCTGATGGCGCCGGAATTCCAACGTAGGTGAACGGTATGAGCAACGATGAACGCTTTTCACCGCATCTGGCGACCCGCCGCGAGTTGATGCTCGGCGCCGGCGCGCTGTTCGCCTGGGCCTATATGCCGAAGCTGGCGCAGGCCGAGGGCCGCGATCCGCGGCTGTTGGTCGTCATCCTGCGCGGCGCGCTCGATGGCCTCGCCACCGTGGCGCCGGTCGGCGATGCCGACTGGGTGCGGCTGCGCGGCGACAAGGGCCTGCGTACCGACGGCGAATACGCGGCGCTGCCGCTCGACAATTTCTTCGCGCTCAATCCGGCGATGCCGAATTTCCACCGGCTGTATCAGGCCAAGCAGGCCGCGATCGTGCACGCGGTGGCGACGCCGTATCGCGAGCGTTCGCACTTCGACGGCCAGGATGTGCTGGAGAGTGGCATCGTCACGCCGGGCGGCAGCGACAGCGGCTGGCTCAACCGCGCCTGGTCGGCGTTGCAGCCGGCCGACCGCGTCGCTGCGCGACAGGCTTTCGCCGTCGGGCCGATTACGCCGCTGGTGGCGCGCGGCAAGGCGCCGGTGATGTCGTGGACGCCGTCGAAACTGCCGCCGGCCTCGAACGACACGATGAGCCGGTTGATCGATCTCTATCGCCACACCGATCCGGCATTGGCAAAGGCGCTGGAGGAGCGCGGCGCGCTGGCGGCGATCGCCAAAGGCGACATGAACGGCATGTCGCCGAAGCAGATCGCGGCGACGCCCGGTCTGCCGGGCGCGGCGGTGCGCGCCTATTTCGCCGAAGCCGCCGGCGCCGCCGCCAAGTTCATGGCGCGGCCGGACGGCCCGCGGGTCGGCGCGCTGGCATTCGACGGCTGGGATACGCACGCCAATGAGGGCGCCGATCATGGCCGGCTGTCGGCGCTGCTCGGCGCGCTCGACGGCGCCTTCGGCGCCATGGAAAGTAACATGGGCGGCGCCTGGAAGGAGACGGTGGTCGTGGTCGCCACCGAATTCGGCCGCACCGCGCGCATCAACGGCACCGACGGCACCGATCACGGCACCGCGACCGTTGCATTGCTGGCCGGCGGTGCGCTCAAGGGCGGCCGTGTCATCGCCGACTGGCCGGGGTTAAGCGAGCAGTCGCTCTATCAGGCGCGCGATTTGAAGCCGACCACGGACCTGCGCGCGGTGCTCAAGGGCCTGCTGCGCGATCACCTGCGCGCCGACGAGAAGGCCCTGTCGCGTGACGTGTTTCCCGGCAGCGGAGAGATCAAGCCGATGGGCGGGCTGGTGGTCTGACGCTCTTGAACGCCCCCGCCATCGCGGTCACACTTGCGGTTATCAATGAGGTGACCGCCATGCTGGCTCTGCGTCCGAACTGCGAATGCTGCGACAAGGATCTGCCGCCGGAGGCGACGGACGCGATGATCTGCACCTTCGAGTGCACGTTCTGCCGCGATTGCGTCGAGACCAAGCTTGCCGGCGTCTGCCCGAACTGCGGCGGCAATCTCGTCGCGCGCCCGATCCGGCCAGCGAGCAAGCTCGGCAAATATCCGCCGCAGACGGAGAGGGTGTTCAAGCCGCAGGGCTGCGGCCAGGCGGCGTGATCGCGCCTAAACCTCTATAATATCATCATGAATCCGACGAGAGGCGCGGGGTCATGCCGGTGATGATCGGCCGCTCGTCGGTGCGATATTTTTTTGGGGCCGCTGTCGATCCGGCCTGGGCTCGCGCGTCTATGGGGCGGAGTGGCGAATTCACGCCGCCTGAAACCGAGGGATCAATCCCATGCACTACGCTTTCCTGATCTATGAGGACGAGGCCTTCTACGGCCCGAACAAGAGCGGCCCGGCGATGCAGGAGATCGTCGCCAAACACATGGTCTTTGCCCGGGAGTTGGGTGCCAGGCGGATCGGCGGCGCCGGGCTGAAGGAGAGCAGCAGCGCGACGACCCTGCGCCGGACCCAGGGCAAGACGACGGTGCACGACGGGCCGTTTGCCGAAGCCAAGGAACAGCTCGGCGGCTTCTACATCATCGACGCGACGGATCTCGACGCCGCGATTGCGCTCGCCAAGAAAATTCCGGTGTCGCAGGACGGCTCGATCGAAATTCGGCCGCTGCTCGGCGGCGATGTCGGCTGACGCCCTTGACCAGGCGTTTCGGGACGCGAGCGCGCGCATTACCGGCGCGCTCGCAGCCCGCTATCGCGACCTCGATCTCGCCGAGGACGCCTTCGCCGAAGCCTGCGTCCGGGCCGCGCAAGTCTGGCCGGCGGAGGGCGCGCCGGCCGACCATGCGGCCTGGCTCTACCGCGCGGCGCAGCGCTGTGCGCTCGACATCCTACGGCGGCGCCGCACGCGCGAACGCCTGCAGCCCGAGCCGCCGCCGCTCGAGCCCACCGCCGAGGACATGATGGCGGACGACGCCAACCTCATCCCGGACGAACGGCTCCGTTTGATTTTCGTCTGTTGCCATCCGGCGGTGGCGGCTGACGCGCGCGCCGCGCTGACGTTGCGGCTGATATGCGGCTTGTCGGTCGCCGAGATCGCGCGCGCTTTTCTGGTCGCCGAGCCGACCATGGCGCAGCGGCTGGTGCGCGCCAAACGAAAGATTGGCGATGCCGGCGTGCCATTCGAAATTCCGCAGCCGGAATTCTGGCCGGAACGGCTCGACGCGGTGTTGTCGACGATCGAAATCGCCTATGCCAAGGCGCATGAAGATGCCGCCGGCCTTGGCACGCATGCGTCCTACGCCAACGACATGCTGGCGCTGACACGCGTGCTGGCCGAACTTTTGCCACGCGAACCGGACGTACTCGCGCTCGCCGCCATGATCCGCTTCGCCGAAGCGCGGCGGCCGGCGCGGCTGGACGAGCATGGCGCTATGGTGCCGCTGTCGCAGCAGGATCCGGTGCGCTGGCGGCGGCCCTTGATCGAGGAGGGTGAGCGCTATTTGCAGCGGGCCGCCAATGAGGGCGGCGACAGTTCGCGCGTCCTGCATGCCGCGATCCACAGCGTGTGGTGCGCGCGCCGCAGCCTCAACGATCCGGCGCCGTGGAAAACGGTGCTTCATCTTTATGACGCGTTGTTGTCGGTTCGCGACGATTCGATCGTGCGGCTCAACCGCGCGGTTGCCTTGGCCGAAGTCCGCGGCGTGGCCGAAGCGCTGGCCGACGTAGCCGCGATTGACGGCGACGCGCTGGTGACTTTCCTGCCGTACCACGCGGTACGCGCCGATCTGTTGCGGCGGAACGGCCAGATGGAAGCTGCAAGTTCGGCTTACCGCGTGGCTTTGGCGCTCAATCCCGGTCCGGCCGAGCGCTTGTGGCTCGAACGGCAAGCCGCATCGTTGCAGCACTAGGCCGCTTAGAAGCCCTTTACGACCTCGCTCGTGTGTTCCACCTCGGGCGGCGCGGCGAAGCAGTGGCCGACCAGACCGCGCCAGGCCTGGAAGTCGGCCGAGTTGCGGAAATCGACGGTGTGGTTTTCCAGCGTCGCCCATTTGACGAACAGCCGGTAGCGCTGCGGTTTCTCGACCGAGCGCTCGAGCCGCATCGCCGAGCAGCCTTTGGCGCGCTGGAACACCGGTGCGGCCTTGGCGACGCCGGCCTCGAATTCGGCCTCCATGCCGGGCTTGACCTCGATCTGGGCGATTTCCGTAACGGGCATTTCAATCCCTATTTTGTTTGCGCATGATCCTATCCGAAAACCGGCCTTCACTTTTCGGGATCATGCGCGCTATTTCATGAGGCCGAACGAGCGCGGCAGCCAGGCGTAGGACTCCGGCACGTAAGTGACGAAGAACAGCACCACCAGCATGCAGGCGAGCAGAGGCAACAGCGGTGGCAGCAATTTGTCCATCGATATCTTGCCGACCTTGAGCGCCACGAACAAGGCGGTGCCGACCGGCGGCGTCGTCAGTCCGAAGGACAGGTTGATCACCATGATCAGGCCGAGATGGACGAGATCGATACCGAACTTGGCGGCCAGCGGCATAAGCATCGGCACCAGCATGATCAGCGCCGGCGTCATGTCGATGAACATGCCGACCACCAGTAGGAACAGGTTGAGCAGCAGCAGGAAGGCCCACTTCGACTGGATCAGGTTGAAGAAGTTGTCGGCCAAAAGGATCGGCAGGTTCTCGTAGGTCAGGATCCAGGTATAGACCGAGCAGGTGGCGATCAGCAGCATCACCACCGCGTTGGTCAGGCAGCACTCCCACATGATCTCCGGCAGCTCGGAGATCTTGATTTCCCGGTAGACGAAGACGGTCAGGATCAGGGCGTAGACCGAGGCGGCGGCGCCGGCTTCGGTGGCGGTGAAGACGCCGGAGATGATGCCGCCGAGGATGATCACCATCGTGAACACGCCGGCGAAGCCGTCGAGCACACGGATGATCTTCTCGCGCGTCGGGATCTCCGGCAGCTTCTTCTGGTGATAGAGCTTGCCGTGAACGAAGGACGCGGCCATCAGCGAAATGCCGATCAGCACGCCGGGAATGGCGCCGGCGACGAACAAAGCCGCGATCGAGACATTGCCGGCGACGTGGGCGAACACGATCATGCCGATCGACGGCGGGATGATCGGGCCCATGGTCGCCGCCATCAAGACGATGGCGGTCGCGAAGCGCCGCGAATAGCCGTCCTTCTCCATCGCCGGGATCATCATGGCACCGATCGAGGACACCTCGGCGACCGCCGAGCCGGTGACGCCGCCGAAGAACATCGAGGCGACGCAGACGATCTGCGCCAGCGAGCCGGGCAGCCAGCCGACCAGCACCTCGGCCATCATGACGAGACGCCGGGCGATGCCGCCGCGCGCCATCAGCACGCCGGCGAACACGAAGAAGATGACGGCCAGCAACGGAAAGGTGTTGATGGCCGTCAGCATGCGCTGGACGATGGTGGCGTTGTCGACGCCCGACAGCAGGAAGGTGCCGATGACCGAGGCGACGCCGACGGCGAAAGAGATCGGCAGGCCGATGACGGTGAGGACGATGAAGGCGAGGCCGAGAATGGCGAGCGTCATGGCCTAGCGCTCCATGCCGACGGTTTCGACCGACGATCCGGCAATGGCGCCGGCGTCGCTGCTGCGCAGCTCGTCGATCATCACCTTGAGCGAGAACAGCATGATCAGGAAGCCGGAGATCGGCATCGCCGGGTAGTACCAGTAGTTGGTGTAGGGGATCGTCTCCATCAGGTCGGAGCCGAAGTCCTGCACGAAGGTGATGCCGTAGCGGAACACGACCCAGCCGAAGCCGAAGACCAGCAGGCTGAGAAAGACGCCGAGCGCCTTGCGCGGCTTTTTCGGCAGCGCATAGAAAAGGACGTCGAAGCCGACGTGCTCACGGCGCAGCACGCAGCTCGCCGCGGCGAGAAACGAGATCCAGATCAGGAGATAGCGCGGCACTTCCTCGGTCCACGACACCGCCTGGTCGAAGCCGTAGCGGAAGATGACGGCGACGACCACGATCACGAACAGCGCGGTCGCCAGCACAATGCAGACGAGGCGCACCAGCGCGGCGACCAATGCGATGAAGCGGTCGAACAAGGCAAAGAAGCGATCCACGGATTCCCCCCGAATGAAAAGGGCGGCGGTTGTCCGCCGCCCTATGAGGTGATGACCGCCAAGCGACGATCAGAAGTTCTTCTGGCTGTCGAGGATGAAGGCGACGGTCTTCTCGACGCCGAGGCGCTTGGCCTCTTCCTGCACCATCGGCCCGACCGCCTTGACGAACGGCGCCTTGTCGACCGTCAGGATGCCCTTGAACTTGCCCTTGAGCTCGGCGAGATCCTTGACTTCCGAGACGTGCCAGGCGCCGCGCATATAGGCCTGCGCCCGCTGACCGGCTTCGACCACCGCCTTCTGCTGGTCGGGGTTGAGCTGGTTCCACAGCTTCATCGACATCACCATGACGTCCGGGATGCGCATGTGTTCGTCGAGCGTGTAGTACTTCGACACTTCGTAGAACTTCTTGGCGACGACGGACGGGTGGTTGTTCTCGGCGCCGTCGACCACCCCGGTCTGCAGCGCGGTGTACAGTTCCGACCACGCCACCGGCACGCCGGTCGCGCCCAGCGCCTTCATGGTGTTGACCATGACCGGCGAGGCCATCACGCGGATCTTTTCACCCTTGAGATCGGCCGGCGTCCTGATCTCCTTCTGGGTGAAGAAGTTGCGCGCGCCGGAATCGATATAGCCGAGCACCTTGATGCCCTTGGCTTCGAGCGGCTTGGCGAGTTCGGCGGCTTCCGGCTGCGCCAGGAACCACCAGAAATGATTGGCATTCTTGAACAGGAACGGCAGCGAATACATGTCCATCGCCGGCACGACCTGGTTCAGGTTCGACGCCGATACCGTGGTGAAGCCGATGGTGCCGTTACGGATGCTCTGAACGTTGGCGACCGCGTCGCCGAGCTGGGTGTTGTGATAGACTTCGATCTTCACCGAGCCCTTGGTCAGGATCCCCACTTCCTGAGCAAAATATTCTTCCGTGTAGCTGGCCGGATGCTCGTTCGGCTGGATACCGGAATACTTGGTGACGATTTGCTGAGCATGGGCGGCGGTCGTCGCAAGAACCGCAGCCGTTGCCAGGACGGCAAGCCTGTTCATATTCTCCTCCCTGTATGATGTATGACGACTTGTTATTGCCGGCAGCCTAGTGGCGGCGACCGCAATTTGTCAAACCGGACAAGGGACGGACAGGCGCCGCCGGCGCGACATTTGCGCGCCTAGAGCGCCCGCATTTTCCGCAACGCCCAATAGCTTATCGCACCCGCAGCAAACGCGACGAGCAGCGCCAGCCAGGTGCCGCCATCGGTGTTCTGGAACGGCAGGTCCTTGGTATTCATGCCGAAGAAGCCGGTCACCAGCGTCGGCGGCAACAGGCAGGCGGTCAGGATCGACAACGTGAACAGCCGCTTGTTGGTGATGGCGCTGACCTTGGCCGCCGCCTCGTCGAGCAGCAGGCGGGCGCGCTCGTAGATCGAGCCGATCTCATGGTCGATGGCGTCGAGCTTGTGCGCCAGCGCGCCGATCGAGTCGGCCGCGGGCTTGTTGTGGGCGGCAAGCCTCGGCTCCAGCCGGGCGAACATGGCCTTGAGCTGGGCCAGTTGCCGGTGGACCCGTGCCGCCTGGAGCCGCACCTTGCCGACGCGGCGTTGCTCGTCGGCCGGCTCCTCCCGCATGACGTTTTCCTCGATGACGTCGAGTTCGCCGCCGAGCCGTTCGCCCATCTGCGCGATGGCGTCGGCGAAATGATCGATGATGGCGTCGAGGAACGACACCACGGTCGGAAAGCGCTTGCCGCTGTCGATGGCGCGGCGCGTGTGCTCGACCGAATGTACCGGCTGCTGGCGCGCCGTGATCATCATGCGCTCGGTCATGACGAAGCGCAGGCGCACCAGCTCGTCGCCGGTCTCGATGAAGCCCTGCTGCAGATCGGGCACGACGCCGACGACCTCATCGCCGAGCACGTCGAGACGCAGATGTTTTTCCGGCCCGGCCAACACTTCGCGCGCCATCTCCGAGATCGGCGCGTATTGCGTGATCCAACCGCGGCAGCGGGTGTCGGCCAATGCCAGATGCACCCAGATCCAGCCGCCGGCCGGCTCGCGCAGCATCTCGTCGACCTTGTCGTTGGCGATGCGTTCGGCCGTTCCGTCGGCGGCAAAGCGAAGGGCCCAGACGATGCCGGTCGCGGGATGGCCGGTGGCAAGATCGATCGCGTGGGTGCGGGCGGAGGACATGGAATTATCCTCACGCGCGTCATGTGACAGTGCGATGACGATCGGCGCCGATCTGCCGCGCTCGCTCGCGCAGACAGGCCGGGCACAGGCAATCGCCGGCCGCCTCTGCGTCGGGCATCGGCAGGCGGAAGGGCGCATCCATGCACCAGCACTTCGTATCGCCGCTGCAGGTGAAGGCGGCGCCGCATTGCGCGCAGATCACGGCACGCGGCGCTGGCTCCGCCATTATTGCGGCTCGCCGGCGCCGATATAGCCGCCGATCTTCCAGGCGCCGCCTTGCTTGACGTAGCAGAGCTGGTCGTTGCCGAAGGGCACCAGCGAGTCGACCGTGACGTAGCCGGTCTTGCCGTTCGGCATCAGGACCCGCAGATAGGCCGGGTTGGCGGCGCTTTCCTCCGGCATGACGCGCACGAAAGTGAGGCCGAGCTTGCCGACCACCGGTGCGCTCGCCTGCGCCGCGGCGTGCACTTCAATGCCCGAGGACGCCGGATAACCCCATTCCGAGACGTCGGTCTGCGTGTCCTTGAGCAGGGCGTCGAAAGCCTTGGCGTCGTAGCGCGGATCCGCCGGCGCGCAGACCGCGTCCTTGCGGGTTTGCGACGGCGCGGCGTTCGGATCGTCGACGAAAGCACCGAGAATGTCCCAGCCGACCGCATCCTTGCTGGTCAGCCCGAGCGCCGCGGTGAGGACATCGATGCCCGCTCTGCCTTTGCCGGCGTCGCCGCCCTCGCGCTCCCAGAAAAAACCCTTGGCGACGGTGAGCGGCGCCAGCGCGGCGCGGTCGCGGGTTTTGACCGCCTCGCCGACCTTGTCGCGCAGGGCGTTGAGGCCGGCGTCGTTCATCTCGGCCGGCGGCGAAACCATCACCGATTTGTAGGGTTTGGCCGGGGCGACCGACGGCTTCTGCTGGGCCTGGGAGGGGGCGACGGCCAATGTGGCGCCCAGGACGAGACCGGCGGCGGCGAACACGAGGCGTAAGCGGGGCATGGCGATTTCCGAACTGAACGGGCGGGGCAGGCTATCATGCCGCCGCCCTTGTTACGCCGAATTTATGAGGCCGAACGAAACCCCACAGCCGGCCGAGCGTTGCGCTTTGCGCCTCTTCCTGACAATCGTCAGCCGACCGTCCACGCACAGAGACATTCATGCCACCCCTGTCATCTTACCTTATGCCGATCGGGCTGCTGATCGGCTCCAATATCTTCATGACCACCGCCTGGTACTGGCACCTGCGTTTCAAGGAGGTGTCGATTTTCCACGTCATCGCCATTAGCTGGGGCCTGGCGCTGGTCGAATACTGCCTCGCCGTGCCGGCCAACCGCATCGGCAGCGGCGTCTATAACCCCGCCCAGCTCAAGACCATCCAGGAGGTCATCACGCTGGTGATCTTCGGCGTGTTCTCGACGGTCTACCTCAAAGAGGCGTTGACCTGGAGCCAGGGCATCGGCTTCGGCTTCATCGCGCTGGGCGCGTTCTTCGTGTTTCACAAGTTCTGACAGGACGGCGGCATCGCCATACGGCGGCTAGGGACCGGGCACGACCCGCAATATCCTGCCGGCTTCGTTGTCGGTGAGCAGATAGAGCGCGCCATCCGGTCCCTGGCGCACGTCGCGGATGCGTTCTTTCAAATCCTGCAGCAGGCGTTCTTCCTTCACCGGTCTGCCGTCTTTTATCTCGAGGCGCGACAGCAACTGGAATTTGAGCGCGCCGTTGAACAGGCTGCCTTTCCACGCCGGGAATAGCTCGCCGGTGTAGAAAGCCATGCCGGACGGCGCGATCGACGGCGTCCAGTGCCAGACCGGATCGACTATGCCTTCGGCCGTTTGCTTTCCGGTGCCGACGATGCTGCCGTCGTAATTGACGCCATAGCTCACCACCGGCCAGCCGTAATTCTTGCCCGGCCCGATGATGTTGATCTCGTCGCCGCCCATCGGCCCGTGTTCCTGTTCCCACAATTGGCCGTCGGCGGGATTGAAGGCGAGGCCTTCGGGATTGCGCACGCCGTAGGCCCAGATCTCGGGCAGCGCGCCTTGGCGACCGACGAAAGGATTGCCGGCCGCCGCGCCGCCCTCGGGCTTGATGCGCACGACTTTGCCGATGGCATTGTCGAGCTTCTGCGCCAATTCCTTGGCGCCGAAGTGATCGCCGAGGCTGACGAAGAGATTGCCGTCGGCGCCCTGCGCGATGCGGCAGGCGACGTTGGCGCGGCCCGCCGGGCCCTTCTGGCGGAAGATGACCTTGACGTCGTCGAGCTTGAGCGCCGCGGCGTCGAGACGCGCGCGCACCACCGCAACATTATTGTCGGCGGCGGCGTTGAAGCAGAAATAGATCGTGCCGTTGCCGGCAAAGTCCCTGTCGAGGGCGACATCGAGCAGGCCGGCCTGGCCGCCACTGTGCACACCCGGCACATTGTCGAGCGGCTTCGACAGATCGCCATTCGGCGCGACGATGCGGATGCGGCCGGCACGTTCGGTTACCAGCATGCGCCCTCCGGGCAGGAAGGCCAGCGACCAGGGATGATTGAGGCCGCGCGCGACGGTTTCGACCTTGAGCGGACCGGCCGATGACGGGAAAGTTTGCGCGCCGGCCGCGACCGGCACAGCGGCGATGATGGCGGCGGTGAAGGATTGTCGCAGCGTGACGGACAGCATGTCGGTGACCTCGCTCGGCAGAATGCCGTCACCTTAACGCGTCACATCGCCGAAGCGGCTGCGGATTAGTGCCGCGGATGACGGCGCCTGCCGGGCATCAGCGTGGCGAAGCCGCCGATGGCGATGAAGGCCAGGCCGAGCACGAGCGCGATGGCGAACAGCCCGCCGTCATTGTCGATGACGCCGTCGGCCACGCTGGCGCGCGCCATGCCGACCGAGACGACGGTCGCCGCGACCAGCGTCGCGATGAAAAGACCGGCGATCGCCGTCAGCTCGGCGAGGATGACGCGGCCTGATTCGACGCCGGCGCCGTGACGGTCGGCCGGACCACGAAAACCTGCGGAATAACTGGGCTTGTGCATGACGAAAACCGTCGAAACCAAGGGTTCCCATTGCCGAAGTGTCAGTTTTCTAACGTTGGAACCCGGCGTTGGTTCGACCCGATTGTGGCGAAGCGGTTCGAGAACCGCGGCGCTTTCGTGGCGAACAAGGTTAACGAAAGGTGACCGCGACGGGGCCGCGCCTCGTGCCGCGCGTCGTTCGCATCGCCGGGCGGGGCGGGCGCCGGCCTACGCGGCGGTGTCGGTGCGCGATGCATTCGACTTTAGACCAACAGCGACGCACGCGATCGATGCACGGGCGCGATCGTTATCATGACATCATGTGGTGAATTGCGTTTCGGCACTCACATTATGCTTTGCTGGTAACAGCGGTGATCCTGTCGGCCGTTGCATGGCTGACATTCATGTCGCCGCGATTTTCCATTCTCATGATCGCGTCGCACCGCGCGTTCGCTCGTCGCGCGCCATCAAGAAGCAAAAGCCGTCATTAAAAAAGCCCGCCGCGCAGTGGGTTTTGTCCAATGACGGCGAAGCGCGCGAAAGAATCATCTTCCGTGCGATCACGCATGTCGCACGCGACCGTGATTGCGATCGTGGTGAACGGTGATCGCGCGCCACTTGTCGAACGAGACGTGACATCTACATGACCTCTAGTCTTGCCAAGAGGAGTTAATGCAATGACCAAGATGAACACCAAGCTTGCTCTCGCCGCCGCGCTGCTCGCGACCGGCTTCGCCACTTCGGCCTTCGCCAGCGATGCGTCCGAAGTTCTGCATCAGGACGTCAACCAGGCGGTCGTCGCCCAGCAGACCTACGGCACGGAAGCTTATGCCTACGCGCCCGCGGCGAAGTCGAACTTCACTGTCAGTGAACAGCGTGCGTTCGATCGCAATACTGCTGCCGCGCTGTCGCGCTAAGCGATAACGCGTAACCATCGGCTGCCCGGAAGCCATCCCCCTCAGGCTTTCGGGCGGCCGATGCCTTTCAGGCGTCGCCTCAGGAGCGTCGTCTTTCGGTTCATCCAGAAAAAATTACGATGCCGTGCACGCTGCCGATTACTCGGCGGCGATGGTCTGCGGCTGCCAGTCCATCGCGACGTAATCCGGCTGCGCCTCGACGCGATCGAGCCATTGCCGTACGGCGGTGTAGGACGTCAGGTCGAAATCGGCCAGATGCGCGACATGCGTATAGGCATAGATCGCGATGTCGGCGATGGTGAAACGGTCGGCGACGAAGAAGTCATGCGTCGTCAGGTGCGCGTTCATCACGCGCAGCGCGCGGTTGCCGTTCTCCATCCAGTCGTCGAGCGAATGTTCCCTTAGATCGCGTCCGCCCTTGACAAGTGACAGCCAGAAATAGGCGGTGCCTATATTCGGTTCGAGGCTGTTCTGCTCGAAGAACATCCATTGCAGCGCCTCCGCGCGCTCGATCGGATCTTCCGGCGCCAGCTCGGTGCCGCGCGCGACATACCAGAGAATGGCGTTCGACTCGGCGAGATAGCGATCCGGTGCGACCTCGAGCAACGGCACGCGGCCGCTCGGATGCATCGCGAGGAATTGCGGAGTTCGGCTCTCGCCCTGAAGGATGTCGACTTCGACGAGCCGGTAGGGCGCCTTGAGCATCGCAAGCGCCAGGCGGACCTTGTAGCTGTTGCCCGAGCGCTGCATCGAGTAGAGCGTGTACATATCGAAACGTCCCGCCAAATTCCTCGCCACAATGTCCCCGTCGAACGCGCCGCCGATATGACGGCAAAGTCCGGCAAATCGAAGGCCGGCGCACGACAGATTTTTGAGAACGTTTTTAAGTTGCGACGCTTTACAGAGCTTTCCAGTCGATACGCGCTCGATTACGGAAAAAATATTTCGAAGCCGTGGAGAACGAAGCCGGTCGAGTCGCGGATGCGAACGATTGTATTCGGCGCGCGCGCGGACGCTAGCGCAGAGGCACTGAGGCCGGCGCGATCTCGGTGCCGATGTCTCTCGCAGTTGCGAGAGGCGAGGCGTGCGGTGCCGTGAGGCGGCGGGCAAAAGCATGCGCGGCCAGGGCGACGGCGCTGCCGGACAGCATATCGACGAGATAATGCGAGCCTTCGATCGGGATCGACATCGTCATCAGCGTATTCAGTGCGACGACGAACCAGCGCACGGACCGGATCGGCCACAGCGCAGCGGTGACGGTGACGGCCAGCGCCATGTGCAGGCTTGGAAAGGTGATGACGCCGTCGGCGCCGGCCGCCATCAGCGTGCGGACGGTGCCGTCGCGCAACCCCGCCATCAGCGGCCAGGCCCCGGCGCTTGCCGGCGGCACGAGACCGTCCTTGCCGACCAGATGGTGCACGACCCAGGGGCCTTGCGCCGGCCATGGCGTCGACAAGGCGATGACCACCAGCGTCATGGCCATGAAGGAGATGGCAAAGGCGCGCAGCTCGGCGACGCGGCCCGAAAGCGCCAAGGCCAGCACCGCCACCAGCACCTGCAACATCAGCGTCGAGTAGATGATGCGGAGGATATAGGCCAAGGTCGGGTGCGCCTTGAGCCAGTCGAGAATGGCGAACCAGTCGAAGCCGAGCGCTTCGTCGGCAAGTTCGAGCCAGCGGTCGCAATTCGGGAAATGCGCGCAACTGGCGGCGAGGTAGGACAGCGGCGCGGCGACCGCGGCAAAGGCGATGATCTGCGCCGTGGTGCCGAGGGCTCCGGCGAGACGCAGATCCCTGCGGCGGTGCCGATAGAAGAACTGCCCGGCGAGCAGCGCTGCCGTGGCGCCGAGTGGCGCGAGAAATGAATGCCACGCCACCGTGAAACCGGCGAACGGCGCCGCCACGAGGTCGAACGCGGCGACCCCGGCAATCAGGCTCCAGATGATGCGGTCGATGCGGCCGAGGCCGCGCACGCCGTCCGTCATAGGTCTATCCGTGACGTCCTGGGGAAACACCCGCTCCGGGGTACCATTGACCGGTTGCCCGCCCGTTAACCGGCACCCGCCAATGCCGGGCGAAAAACGCCGCGAAATGGCCGCATCCGGGGCACGCCGCGATTGGCCGAAGCGATGGCAGTCATCGATTTTCTTCAAGGACTAGGGCCTTGCTGGAAGGCCGCGCTGGCACTACCAAGGGGCCGCAAACCGGGCCGCGACCGGCCCGGATCGATGATTTTCAGCCCCCCGGAGAACTTGGATGGCCTTCCTCGCCGACAGCCTCAAGCGCATCAAGCCGTCGCCCACCATCGCGGTGACCGACAAAGCGCGCGCGCTCAAAGCGGCGGGCCGCAATGTCATCGGCCTGGGCGCCGGCGAGCCGGATTTCGACACGCCGGACAACATCAAGGAAGCCGCGATCAAGGCGATCCGCGAGGGCCGCGCCTCGAAGTACACCAATGTCGACGGCATCCCGGAGCTCAAGGCCGCGGTTGCCGCCAAGTTCAAGCGCGAGAACGGGCTCGACTACAAGCCGTCGCAGATCACCGTCGGCACCGGCGGCAAGCAGGTGCTTTATAATGCCTTCATGGCGACGCTGAACCCCGGCGACGAGGTCATCATCCCGGCGCCGTATTGGGTGAGCTATCCCGACATGGTCTATCTCGCCGGCGGTACGCCGGTCGAGGTCGTCTGCTCGATGGAATCGGGCTTCAAGATCTCGGCGGCACAGCTCGAAAAGGCGATCACGCCGAAGACCAAGTGGTTTCTGCTGAACTCGCCGTCGAACCCGACCGGCGGCGCCTATACCCATGCCGAGCTGAAGGCGCTGACCGACGTGCTGGTGCGTCATCCGCACGTGCATGTCATGACCGACGACATGTACGAACACCTCGTCTATGACGACTTCAAGTTCTACACGCCGGCGCAGGTCGAACCGAAGCTCTACGAGCGCACGCTGACCATCAACGGCACCTCGAAGGCCTATTGCATGACCGGCTGGCGCATCGGTTATGCCGGCGGCCCGGAGCCTTTGATCAAGGCGATGGCGATGCTGCAGTCGCAGTCGACCTCGAACCCGGCGGCGGCGTCGCAGTGGGCGGCGGTCGAGGCGCTGAACGGTCCGCAGGACTTCATCGCCAAGCACAACGTCATTTTCAAGGAACGCCGTGACCTTGTGGTGTCGATGCTCAATCAGGCGAACGGCATCAAGTGCCCGACGCCGGAAGGCGCGTTCTACGTCTATCCGTCCTGCGCCGGCACCATCGGCAAGACCACGGCGTCCGGCAAGAAGATCGCGACCGACGAGGACTTTGTCACCGAACTGCTCGAAGCCGAAGGCGTGGCGGTGGTGCAGGGCTCGGCCTTTGGCCTCGGCCCGGCGTTCCGCATCTCCTACGCCACCAAGACCTCGGACCTCGAGGACGCCTGCACGCGCATCCAGCGCTTCTGCGGCAATTTGAAATAACTGTCTGGCCGGCCTCGTCCTTCGAGCCGCGGTCCTGCGGACCGCTCCTCGGTACGAGGCCGGTCGGACTTTGTTATTTCGGCGAGAGCGAATCACAATCGCCTTGGCTAAGGTGGCGGTATGATTTTCCGCATCGCCATTGCCATTGCCCTGCTTGTTTATTCCCTGTCAGCTGCCCAGGCCGACGAACGCGTCACCGTCGCGACCATGCGAAACGTCGCCAATGGCGCCCTGTTTGTGGCGGCGGCGCGCGGCTACTTCAAAGCCGAAGGCATTACGCTCGACATGACCGCCTATCCGTCGGACGCCGACGTGGTGAAGGCGATGGCGTCGGGCAGCGCCGAGATCGGCCTGGCCAACTGGTCCGCGGACACCGTGAAGTTGGCGAGCCAGGGCATCTTCAAGGCCGTGGCCGGCCAAATCCGCGAGAAGAACGGTTTCGAAGGCAACGAGATCGTGATCTCAACCGCCGCCTATGGTCGCGGCCTGCGTAAATTCGACCAGGTCGGCAACGGCATTGTCGTCGTCGATCAGGTCGGCACATCGCTGCACTATCAACTGGTGCAGGCGTCACGGACCAAGGGCGACAAGGCCGAAGACTTCACCCTGAAATTTGCCGGCTCGCCGTCCGCCGCCGCGCGCGCCGTCGCCGAGAACCATGCCGATGTCGCCGTGCTCCCCATGCTGGAAGCGCGCAATCTGCTCGCCACCAACCAGGCCAAGCTGATGGCGTGGTGTTCGCAAATCGCCGAGCCGGAACTCGGCGCGGTATTCGCCGCGGCGAAAATGCTTGGCGACCGGCGCACGGTGACCGAAAAATTCCTGCGCGCCTATCGTCGCGGTGCCGCCGACTTTTTCAACGCTTTCCTGCGGCTCGACAAATACAGCAAGCGGATTTCCAACAAGGAGTCGCAGCAGGCGGCCAAGATTCTCGCTTTCTATATTCATCCGCATGCCGCACGCGACGAAGCCGCCGCGATCCTCGAAGGCGAAATCCTGTACATCGATCCTCAGGCGCGCCTCGATACCGCCGATATCGGCGCAAGGATCGCCTGGTATCAGGCCCAGGGGCTGGTCGACAAAGCCGTTACGGCACAGAATATCGTCGATTTGAATTTCCGATAATGTTGCCGAAAACCTGCTCTGGCGATTTTGCAATGCAAACCGGCAATCGTGACTTGCCAGTGCCGCCTCGGCCTGAAACGATCACTGCACGGGCCGGGTAACATTGGTCCAGCTCCCGGCCAGGGAGGTTGCCATGCAACAGGCTACGCAACAGAAAGGCACGAGTTCCTCGCTGATAAGTTCCAGGGGCCCCCGCACCATCGCGCTGGTGGGCCCATTCCAGAGCGGCAAGACCACGCTGCTTGAAGCGATCCTGGCGCGCACCGGCGCCGTCGCGCGCCAAGGTTCCGTCGATGCCGGCTCCAGCGTCGGCGATTCTTCGAAGGAAGCCCGCCATCATAAGATGAGCGTCGAGGCGACCTTCGCCACCACCGAATTCATGGGCGACAGCTACACCTTTGTGGACTGTCCCGGTTCGATCGAATTCATTCACGACATGCGCTGCGTGCTGCCGGCGGTCGATGCCGCCGTCGTCGTCTGCGAGGCGGACGAGAAGAAGGTGCCGCAGCTTCAGCTCATCCTGCGCGAGCTCGAAGACCAGAACATCCCGCACTTTCTGTTCCTCAACAAGATCGATAAGGCCGACAAGCGCGTTCGCGAGACCATCAAGCTGCTGCAGCCGGCCTCGCGTATTCCGCTGCTGTTGCGGCAGATCCCGATCTGGAACGGCGACATCGTCTCCGGCTTCGTCGATCTGGCGCTCGAGCGCGCCCATGTCTATCGCGAGTGCGCCGCGTCGGAAGTGATCGAGCTTGCCGGCGAGAACAAGGATCGCGAAAAGGAAGCGCGCTTCACGATGCTGGAGACGCTCGCCGATCACGACGACGAATTGCTCGAGCAATTGCTCGGCGACATGGAGCCGCCGCGCGACCGGGTGTTCGACGACCTGGCCAAGGAACTGCGCGACCGCGTCGTCTGTCCGGTGCTGCTCGGCGTGGCGACGCGCTCGAACGGCGTGCTGCGACTCCTGAAGGCGTTGCGGCACGAGGCGCCCGGCGTCAAGGAGACCGCCGAGCGCCTCGGCCTCAAGGCGGGCGGTGATCCCGTTGCTCTCGTTCTCAAGACTTTCCACACCGCGCATGGCGGCAAGATGTCGGTGGCGCGCGTGTTGAACGGCGAGGTCGCCGACGGCGCCAACTTCCTGGCGCCGCGGCGCGATGCCGGCCGCGTCTCCGGCGTCTTTACCCTGATGGGGGCGACGTTCAGTAAACGTGGCGCGGCGAAGGCCGGCGAGACGGTGGCGTTCGGCAAGCTCGACGGCGCCAAAACCGGCGACACGTTGTCGGCCGGCAAGCACGCCATCGATGCGCTGGTCACGATCAAGCCTTACGCGCCGATCCTGGCCATGGCGATGCAGGCCAAGGAACGCAAGGACGACGTCAAGCTCGGCGTCGCCTTCACCAAGCTGACGGAAGAAGACCCGTCGCTGACGGTGATCCACAATACCGAGAACCACGAAGTGGTGATGTGGGGGCAGGGCGAGATGCACCTGCGTGTCGCCACCGAACGCCTCGCCGATCGCTACGGCGTGCCGGTGCTGACGCATCGGCCGAAGGTCGGTTATCGCGAGACCATCCGCAAATCGATCACCATTCGCGGCCGGCACAAGAAGCAGTCCGGCGGCCACGGCCAGTTCGGCGACGTCGTATTGGACATCAAGCCGCTGCCGCGCGAGGGCGGCTTCAAGTTCAATGACATGATCACCGGCGGCGTGGTGCCGCGCAATTACATCCCGGCGGTCGAGGAAGGCGTCAAGGATGCGCTCACTCACGGGCCGCTCGGTTTCCCGGTGGTCGATGTCGAGGTGTCGCTGACCGACGGCTCGTATCACACCGTCGACTCCTCCGACATGGCGTTCCGCACCGCCGGCCGCATCGCCATCGTCGAAGGCCTGCCGCAATGCCAACCGGTGCTGCTCGAGCCGATCCACCTGGTCGAGATCGTCTGCCCCAGTGACGCGACAGCGCGCATCAACGCCATCCTGTCAGGCCGGCGCGGCCATATCCTCGGCTTCGACACGCGCGAGGGCTGGGACGGCTGGGATACGGTGCGGGCGCAAATGGCGGAAGCCGAGATCGGCGACCTCATCGTCGAGGTGCGCTCGGCGACCGCGGGCGTTGGCTCGTTCAGTTTCAAGTTCGACCACATGGCCGAACTGACCGGCCGGCAGGCCGATCAGGTGGTGGCGGCGAGAAAGGCGGCGGAATAACTCTCCTTCCCCTGCCCACGCTGCGTGGCGCTCGCGGGGCAGGGAGGGGGAGACAAACATCCGTGATTTGCTTGTGATCCATGGCCGACTTAGGTCAACTTCAGGCGACATCGGTCGACAGAGGGGTCAGAAGCGATGAACATCATCCGCCGCCGCGGTTGGGAGATTCCGGAAAGCCAGGTCACGCCGGAACATCTGGTGTTCAGCCGGCGCAAGCTTTTGATCGGCAGCGCCAGCGCGCTGGCGCTGGCTCCGGCCTTGGTTTCCGGTGCGGCGCGGGCGCAGCGCATCGAGGACGCGGCCAATCTGCCCGATCCGAATGCGGGTCTTTATCCGGCCAAGCGCAATGACAAGTACACGCTCGACCGGCCGATCACCGCGGAAAAGGTGAACGCCAACTACAACAACTTCTACGAGTTCAACTCGTCCAAGGATGTCGCCGAGCAGGCGCAAAAGCTGCCGATCCGGCCGTGGACGGTGAAGATCGACGGCCTCGTCGAGAAGCCGATCGAACTCGATGCCGCCGATCTCATCAAGAAGATGGGCCTCGAAGAGCGCGCCTATCGGCACCGCTGCGTCGAAGCCTGGGGCATGGCCATTGCCTGGACCGGATTCCCGCTCGCCAAGCTGGTGGCCTTCGCCAATCCGCAGGGCTCGGCGAAGTACGTCAGGATGGAGACATTCCTCGATCCGAAGGTCGCGCCCGGACAGCGCCAGCCCTGGTATCCGTGGCCCTATGTCGAAGGGCTGACGATGGCGGAAGCGACCAACGATCTCGCCTTCATCGCCACCGGCGCCTACGGCCACCCGATGGCCAAGCAGCATGGCGCGCCATTACGCTTGGCCGTGCCATGGAAATACGGTTTCAAGTCGATCAAGTCGATTGTCCGCTTCTCCTTCGTCGAGGAGCGGCCCAAGGGCATGTGGGAAAAGCTGCAGGCCTCCGAGTATGGTTTCTGGGCCAATGTGAACCCGAAAGTTCCGCATCCGCGCTGGAGTCAGGCGACGGAAGAGGTCATCGGCACCGGTGAGCGGCGGCCGACGCTGCTGTTCAACGGCTACGGTGAGTTTGTCGCCGACCTCTACAAGGGCATGGAGAAAGAGCGGCTCTGGGCTTGATGAATCGGCGCTTATTGTGCAGCGCAAAATAAAATCGTTATACTAAATTTATATTGCCCTTGGCGTACCGCAAGCTATCGTCCTGCCCACAAAGCTGGCCGAGACCGTCAATTTATGGCCGGCTGCAACCATATGGGCCGGAAGTGCCCGGTCCAGCAGGAAAACGCCCAGGATGCTCATGAATAAATTTGTTGCGCTCATCGGCGCGGCGGTTGCCGCGCTCGCCCTCACAGCGAACGCCGCCAGCGCCCAGTCGCCGATTGTCATCAAGTTCAGCCATGTCGTCGCCAACGATACGCCGAAGGGCAAAGGCGCGCTGAAATTCAAGGAATTGGCCGAGAAGTACACCAACGGCAAGGTCAAGGTCGAAGTCTATCCGAACTCGACGCTGTACAAGGACAAGGAAGAGATCGAAGCGCTGCAGCTCGGCTCCGTGCAGATGCTGGCGCCGTCGACCGCCAAGTTCGCGCCGCTCGGCGTCAAGGAATTCGAAGCGCTCGATCTGCCGTGGCTGTTCAAGGACGACGCCACCTACGACGCGGCCATGAAGGGCGCGGTTGGCAAGTGGCTGTTCAAGAAGCTCGAGGCCAAGGGCATCTCCGGCCTCGCCTACTGGGATAACGGCTTCCACATGGTCTCGGCCAACCGGCCGCTGATCCACCCGGCCGACTTCCAGGGCCTCAAGGTTCGCATCTCGGGCTCCAAGATCGCCGATCGTTACTTCCGCGATCTCGGCATGATCCCGCAGATCATGGCCTTCTCGGAAGTCTATCAGGCGCTGCAGACCGGCGTCGTCGATGGCTGCGAAAACACGCCGTCGAACTATCTGACGCAGAAGTTCTACGAGGTGCAGAAGGACATCACCGTTTCCAACCACGCGCACCTGCAGTACGCGGTGATCGTCAACACCAAGTTCTGGAACGGCCTGCCGGCGGACATCCGCCAGCAGCTCGACAAGGCGATGGCCGAGGCGACCGATTACACCAACTCGATCGCCTCTCAGGAGAACAAGGACGCGCTCGAAGCCATCAAGAAGTCGGGCAAGACCACGCTCCACTACCTGACGGCCGAGCAGAAGGCCGAGTGGCAGAAGGCCATGCGCCCGACCTACACCTGGGCCAAGGGCCGCGTCGGCCAGGAAATCCTGGACTTGATGGCCAAAGAGCTGCACGTCCAGATGTAATCTGACGGCCAATAAGTCTAATCTGGAAAATCGGACCGGGAGTGGAATCACTCCCGGTCCCCACTGTTTCTGAGGGGGAACATCTCGTGGGGAAAGTGCTCTCTCGCGCGCTTGATCATCTTGAAGAGTGGCTGATCGCCGCCCTGATCACCGCCGCGACGCTGCTGATCTTCGTTGCGGTCATCCATCGCTACGGCACCGGGCTCTCGATCGACTTCGCCAAATGGTCGACGGCGCACGGCCTGACGACGCTGGCGGCGATCCTGACGGCAATCTTCAAGTGGCTGGCCGCTCGCGACCTGTCGTGGGCCCAGGAACTCTGCATTTACATGTTCATCTGGATGGCCAAGTTCGGCGCCGCCTACGGCGTGCGGACCGGCATCCATGTCGGCGTCGACGTGCTGGTCAACATGCTGGCGCCGCAGTCGCGTCGGCGCGTCGTGACCTTTGCGCTGCTGTGCGGCGCGCTGTTCACCGCGATCGTCGCCGCTTTCGGCGCTTCCTTCGTCACCCAGATGTGGCACACCGGTCAGCAGTCGAACGACCTCGAAGCGCCGATGTGGATCGTCTACCTCGCGATTCCGCTGGGCTCCGGTCTGATGTGCTTCCGCTTCCTCCAGGTCGCGTGGGCGTTCTTCTGGACCGGCGAGCTGCCGCATCACGATGCCGGCGCCGTGGACGGTGTCGAAGCCGAAGCCGTTGCGACCGATGCGCTGCATCCGGCCGATGTCGCGCACGCCCCGGCCGCGCCGGACAAAGGCGGGATCACGCCGCTCGGCGTGGTCCTGATCCTGCTGCCGATCCTGATCGCCGCGGTCTGTTTCGCGCAGTCCGCCCACATTATCGTGCTGCCGCAGTTCATGCGCGTGATCATCGTGTTCGCGCTGCTGCTGTCGCTGATGCTGACCGGCATGCCGGTCTCCATCGCGCTCGGTCTCACGGTGCTCACTTTCATGTTCACGCTGACCGACGTCCGCACGGAATCGGTGGCGTTGAAGCTGTTCACGGGCATCGAGAACTTCGAGATCATGGCGATCCCGTTCTTCATCCTCGCCGGCAATTTCCTCACCCATGGCGGCGTGGCGCGGCGCATGATCGCCTTCGCCACGTCGATGGTCGGCCACTGGTACGGCGGTCTCGCGCTGGCGGCGGTCGTCGCCTGTGCGCTGTTCGCCGCGATCTCCGGCTCGTCGCCGGCGACCGTGGTCGCAATCGGCTCGGTGATCCTGCCGGCCATGGTGGCCCAGGGTTTCCCGAAGCGGTTCGGCGCCGGTGTCGTCACCACCTCGGGCTCGCTCGGCATTCTCATCCCGCCGTCGATCCCGATGGTGCTGTTCGCCGTCTCGACCAATTCGTCGGTCGGCAAGCTGTTCATCGCCGGCATCGTGCCGGGCCTGCTGCTGGCGTTCCTGCTCGGCCTGACGACGTGGTATCGCGCCTGGCGTAACGATTATCCGCGAATGCCCAAGGCGAGTTTCGCCCAGCGGCTGAAGGCGTTCCGCGATTCGTTCTGGGGCCTTGCCCTGATCGTCATCGTCATCGGCGGCATCTATTCGGGCCTCTTCACGCCGACCGAGGCCGCCGCCGTGAGCGCTGTTTACGCTTTCATCGTTGCGGTGTTCGTCTACAAGGATCTGACGCTGCGCGACGTGCCGCGCGTTCTGCTGTCGTCGGCGAACCTCAGCGCGATGATTCTCTATATCATCACCAACGCGGTGCTGTTCTCGTTCCTGATGACGTACGAAAACATCCCGCACGCGCTCGCCGACTGGATGATCGCGCAGGGCTTTGGCTGGATCGGCTTCCTGCTCATCGTCAACGTCCTGTTGCTGCTCGCCGGCAACGTGATGGAGCCGTCGTCGATCATCCTGATCATGGCGCCGATCCTGTTCCCGGTCGCGGTCAAGCTCGGCATCGACCCGGTGCACTTCGGCATCCTGATGACGGTGAACATGGAGGTCGGTCTCTGCCACCCGCCCGTGGGCCTCAATCTCTATGTCGCGTCGGGCGTGGCAAAGATGGGCATTACCGAACTGACGGTCGCGGTGTGGCCGTGGCTCCTGACGATGCTCGGCTTCCTGGTGCTGGTCACCTATTGGGAAGGCCTTTCGACCTTCCTGCCGCGCCTGCTCGGCATGTAAGAAAGAAAAGCCCGCGCATCGGTGCGATGCGCGGGCGAGTGAGCCACGTGACCGTGAACGGGTTGGGGATCAGGCCGCCTTGCGCACGGCGCGGCGGGCCTTCTCGGGCCGTTGCCGCTGAGGTCTGTCGGTCGCTTCGTCCGCCGGCGCGCCGGAACGGCCGAGCTTGAAGACCTCGAGCGCCTGCATCAGCTTGTTGCTGCGCTGCCCCAGACTGTCGGTCGCCGCCGCCGCTTCCTGAACCTGGGCGGCGTTCTGCTGCGTCACCTGATCCATCTGCATGACCGCGTCGTTGACCTGGGCGATGCCGGTGCTCTGTTCGTTCGAAGCATTGGCGATATCCGCCATCAGGCCGGTCATCCGGCCCACCGCGGTGACGATTTCGTGCATGGCCGTGCCGGCATTGTTGGCGAGCACGGTCCCGTGCTTGACCTTCGCGACCGATGTTTCGATCAACTGACGGATGTCGGTTGCCGCCGCCGCCGAGCGCTGGGCCAGGCTACGCACTTCGGTCGCCACCACGGCAAAGCCGCGCCCGGCCTCGCCGGCGCGCGCCGCCTCGACCGCCGCGTTGAGCGCCAGCAGATTGGTCTGATAGGCGATGCCGTTGATGATGCCGACGATGTCGGCGATCTTGTTGGAGGACTCGCTGATTTCGGCGATGGTGGACACGACGTCGCCGACGATCGTGCTGCCCTTTTCCGCCATCTGCTGGGCGTTTGTCGCGAACTCGTCGCCGTCGCGGGAGTTGTCCGCGTTCTGTTTCACCGCGGACGTCAGTTCTTCCATGCTGGCGGCGGTTTCCTCCAGGGCGGCGGCCTGCGAATCGGTGCGTTCCGACAGGTCGTGATTGCCGCTGGAAAGTTGCCCGGTCGCGCTCAGAATGTCGCTGAAGTTGTTGCGGATGTCGCCGACGATCGAATGCAGGTTAGTATTGAGCTGCGCCGTGGCGCGTATCAACTGCCCGATTTCGTCGGTGCGGGTGGTTACGATCTGGCTCGTGAGGTCGCCGCCGGCCATGCGTTGCGCGACGCGAACCGCTTCCTTGATCGGGCCGAGGATGTTGCGTTCGAGATAGAACCAGACCGAACCGGCGAGGGCTAAGGCGAATCCTGCGGTCGCACCGACCCACCACGGCAGACCTTGCGCGAAGCTGACGCCGCCGACGATAGCGATGGACGCCAGCAGCATCGCCATGATGACGCGGGTGCGCGTCGTCATCGAATACCGCTGGATGAAGTCAAAGCTCGTCCACGATGACGTGACCACCTGGCCCTGGCAGAGTTTGACGCTGCCGGGCTTGGCGCGCTCCTGCGCGTACAGCTTGGTGGCAAGGTCGACCTGCTGGCGGGTCGGCTTGGTACGGACCGACATATAGCCGACGGGCTTGCCGTTCTCGATCACCGGCGTGACATTGGCCAGGACCCAGTAGTATTCGCCGCTATTGCGCCGGTTCTTGACCAGACCGCGCCATGGCTGACCGGCCTTGATCGTGTCCCACAGGTTCTTGAACGCCGTCGCCGGCATGTCCGGGTGGCGCAGAATGTTCTGCGGCGCGCCGATCAGTTCCTCTTCCGTGTAGCCGCTAACTTCGATGAAGTAGGTATTGGCGTAGGTGATGTTGCCGTGCAAGTCGGTCGTCGAGACGATCGTCTTGCCTTCGGCCAAAGGAAACTCGGCATCGATAACGGGTGTGTTCAAGCGCATGGCGAAAAGCCTCGGTCGGTGGTGCCGACAAGATTTGTGAATCAGCCGCGACTGCGGTTCGTATTGATAGAATACACTGCCGCTTTTATGAGCTCGTTAATCGAAAACGTAACAACAATACGCAATCTACAATATCAAAATAGGCCGGAGATCGGGCTACCGGCAGCTTTCGCTACGCGCTCGCCGATCCTATCTACGCGTCAGGCGTCTGGCAGTAGGAGGAACCCTTGTTTCGTTTGGCCCAGATTGTTCTCGCGGCGTTTCTCGCGGTCGGCAGCGGCGTCGCGCTGGCCGCCGATCAGCCCGACCTGATCTTCAAAAAGTCGACCGTGTTCAAATGGCTGACGCCGAACGACAAGCTGGCGACCTATGGACTCGACGACCCGGAGGTCGAGGGCGTCGCCTGTCATTTCACCGTGCCGGAACGCGGCGGCTTCAAGGGCTGGATCGGCGTCGCCGAGGAAGTCTCCGACATTTCGCTGGCCTGCCGGCAGATCGGGCCGATCAGCTTCAAGGCCAAATTCGAGCAGGGCGAAGATGTGTTTCGTCAGCGCCGCTCGCTGTTCTTCAAGAAGATGCAGATTGTCCGTGGCTGTGACGTGAAACGCAACGTTCTGGTGTACATGGTCTACAGCGACAGGCTGATCGAGGGCTCGCCGAAGAATTCGACCTCGACTGTGCCAATCATGCCGTGGGGCGGGCAGGGCGACGTGGCCAAATGCGCGGATTGGCTGGAAAAATAGCCGAAGGTGTATTCCGCGCCGGTATTGGGCTATTTTTGCCGCGCAGAAGCGCCACCACGTGTCATGGAGTTCGTCATGCCGACCGACCTGCCGCCGCCCCGAGCCGAAACCAGCGATGCCGCCGCCATTGAGCGGGCGGTGGTCAAGGCCATCCATGAGCACTGGAAGCTCTATCTGGCCGAGGGCATCGCGCTGCTCGTCCTCGGCGCCATCGCCATCCTGATTCCGCCGCTGGCCACCTTGGCGGTGACCATCCTGTTCGGCTGGCTGTTCCTGATCAGCGGCGTGATCGGTCTGATCACGACCTTCTGGATGCGCAACGCGCCGGGCTTCTGGTGGGCGCTGATCTCGGCGGCGCTCGGCATCCTCGCCGGCGGCTGGCTCCTGGCGCAGCCGATCGCCGGGGCGCTGTCGCTGACCTTGGTGCTGATCGCCTTCTTCATCATCGAGGGCATCGCCTCGATCTTCTTCGCGCTCGATCACCGTCGCGAATTGTCCGGCCAGTGGGGCTGGATGCTGGCGAGCGGCATCGTCGATCTGGTGCTGGCGGTGATGCTGCTGACCGGGTTGCCGTCGACCGCGGTCTGGGCGCTGGGCCTGCTGGTCGGCATCAACATGGTGTTCGGCGGCGTGGCCCTGATCGCCATGGCGCTGCACGCCCGCAAGGAAGCGATGTAGTCTTGTCCGTGTGCCGTTCGTCCCCGCGCAGGCGGGGACCCAATCTGGATTCCCGCTTGCGCGGGAATGAACGGAGAATGCCTAGCCGCCGCGCGACGAGCGTCTATCGAGACGTCTCAGCCAGCTTGCGGTCGTAGTCGAGCACGGCCTGCAGCAGCACCTGCGCGCCGGCGGCACATTGCTCTTTGCTTGAGTACTCGATTTCGTTGTGGCTGATGCCGTCCTTGCACGGCACGAAGATCATGGTGGTCGGCGCCACGCGGGCCACATAGGCCGAATCATGTCCGGCGCCGGACATCAGGTCCTTGGTCGAAAAGCCCGAGGCTGCGGCGGCCGCGCGCACCGAGGCGATGCATGACGGATCGAAATGCACCGCGGGCTGGGTGAGGATGTTCTTGAGCGCGATCTGCAGGCCGAGTTCGTCGCCGATGGCCTCGGCTTCCGCGGCGATCTCTTGCGCCATCTGATCGAGCGCGCCCTCGCGCGGATCGCGCAGGTCGATGGTCATGAATACCTCGCCCGGGATGACGTTGGGCGAACCCGGTTTGACTTCGAGCAGGCCGCAGGTGCCGACCGCGCCCGGATGATTGAGCGCGGCGGCGTTGATCGCCTGCACCAGCCGCGAGGCGCCGAGCAGGGCATCGTGCCGCCGGTGCATCGGCGTGGTGCCGGCATGGCTGTCCTGGCCCACGAACGTCGCCTCGTACCAGCGGATTGCCTGGATGCCGGTGACGACGCCGATGTCCTTGTTCTCGGCCTCCAGGTTGGGGCCTTGCTCGATATGCACCTCGAAGAACGCCGACAACGGATGTTCGCCGCAACGCTGCGGGCCGCGATAGCCGATGCCGTCGAGCGCATCGGCGAAGGAGACTCCGGCGCGGTCGGTGCGCGCCATGGCCCAATCGCGATCGAAGGCGCCGCCGAACACCCCGGAGGCGATCATCGCCGGGGTGAAGCGCGAGCCTTCCTCGTTGGTCCAGTTGACCACCTCGATCGGCGCGAAGGTCTCGTAGCCGGCGCGGTGCAGGGTGCGCAGTGCCTCGAGTGCGGCGAGGACACCGAGCGCGCCGTCGAACTTGCCGCCCGTCGGCTGGGTGTCGAGATGGCTGCCCATGGCGATCGGTGGGATGTCGTTGCGCTGGCCGGGGCGGCGGGCAAACATCGCGCCCATGTCGTCGATGGTGACGGTGCAGCCGAGGCTCTCGGCGGCGGCCTTGAACCAGTCGCGGACCTGACGGTCGAGATCGGTAAGGGTGAGGCGGCAGATGCCGCCTTTCGCGGTGCCACCGATTTTGGCGGTTTCCATCAGGTCGCCCCAGAGGCGTTCGGGGTCGATGCGGAGGTTGGTCGCGGCTGGCTTGCTCATCGCGGCATTCTAGGACGCAGCTGCACTTCAGTCGATGATCGCCACGGCCCGCGTCCAGCCGGCCGAACCGCCGCGCACCTTGACCGGGAAGCAACTCACCGTGAAACCGGTCGCCGGTAGGCTCTCCAGATTGTGCAGCTTCTCGATGTGGCAATAGCCGATCTCGCGGCCGGCGCGATGGCCCTCCCAGATGATCGAGGCGTCGTGCGTTTCGGCATATTTCTTCATCGTAAAGATGAAGGGCGCGTCCCAGCTCCAGCCGTCCGTTCCGGTGACGCGAACGCCGCGCTCGAGCAGATAGAGCGTGGCCTCGCGGCCCATGCCGCAACCCTTCATGACGTAGTCCGGCTGGCCGTAGGCCGCGCCCGCCGAGGTGTTCACGACCACGATGTCGAGCGGCGACAGTTCATGACCGATGCGCATGAGTTCGGCCTCGACGTCGGCGGCGGTGGCGACATAGCCGTCGGCAAAATGGCGGAAGTCGAGCTTGACGCCCGGCTGGAAGCACCAGTCGAGCGGCACTTCGTCGATCGTCAGCGCGCGCTGGCCGCGGCTCATGGTCGAGGCGAAATGATAGGGCGCGTCGAGATGCGTCGTGCAGTGCGTCGACAGCCTGACCCATTCGAAGCCCCAGCCTTCGCCATCCGGCAGGTCTTCCTTCTTTAGTCCGGGGAAGAATTTGAGAATGTCGGCGGCGGTCGCCTGATGGTCGAGATAATCGATCGTCGGCCCGTAACCCGGTGGGTCGGCCGCCACGTCGTTTTCGAGCGGCACTGAAATATCGATGACCTGACGTGACATGTGGACAAGAACTCCGTGCTGGCGAGCCGCCCGCCATCATCAAGGACGCCGCCGCCGGCGGCAACCGGCGCGGCACCGTGCACTGCAACAATTGCGCCTGCGGGCACCGGCCCACTGCATGCACGCATGTCCGACATCAAACCATAGTGGACCGTTGCGCCGGTCGCTGGCATGATTGATCCACCGAATAAAATGAAAACACTTGGGAGGGACTGGATGCTCGAAAAGCTCAAATCGCGGAAGCTTGCTTTGTTCGCGGGCGTAGGCCTGACGCTCGCGGCGGTGGCCACGTTCGGCGCGCCGCAAGCCAGCGCGCAGGACACCATCAAGATCGGCTTCTCGCAATCGCTCACCGGCTTCCTGGCGCCGAACGGCAAGCAGGCGCTGCTCGGCATGGAGATCTGGGCCGACCAGGTGAATAAAGCGGGCGGTCTGCTCGGCAAGAAGGTCGAGCTGAAATATTACGACGACAAGAGCCAGGCTTCCGAAGTGCCCGGCATCTACACCAAGCTGCTCGACGTCGATAAGGTCGATCTCGTGGTCTCGGGCTATGCCTCGAACCAGATCGCGCCGGCGATGCCGGTGGTGATCCGCAAGGGCAAGGTCTTCGTCAGCCTGTTCGGTCTCGATATCAACGACAAGTTCAAATACGGCAAGTATTTCGCCGTCATCCCGACCGGCCAGAACACCAAGGGATCGTTCACCGAAGGCTATTTCAACGCGGCGATGAAGCAGTCGCCGAAGCCGCAAACCATCGCGCTGACCTATGCCGACGCCGAATTCTCGCAGAACGCCTGCGAGGGTGCGCGCGCCACGGCCAAGAAGCTCGGCCTCAAGATCGTCTACGACAAGGCCTATCCGCCGCCGCCGAAGACGACCGACTTTGCGCCGATCGTGCGCGCGGTGAAAGCGGAGAACCCCGACCTGGTGATGATCTGCTCCTACCCGCTCGACTCCATCGGCATGGTTCTGGCGGCGCACGAAGTCGGCTTGGCGCCGAAGATGATGGGCGGCGCGATGGTCGGCCTGCAGGCGACGGTGTTCAAGGACAAGCTGAAGAGCAAGCTCAACGGCATCGTCAATTACGAGACCTGGGTGCCGGACAAGAAGCAGATGTATGAAGGCACCGAGGCCTTCTTCAAGGAGTACCAGTCCAAGGCCGGGGCCGCGGGCGTCGATCCGCTCGGCTACTATCTCGGCGGCTGGGGCTACGCGCAGATGCAGGTGCTCGGTGCCGGCATCGCCGGTTCGAAGAGCCTCGACGACACCAAGATCGCCGATTATCTGAAAAAGGCGACCGTCAAGACCGTGATGGGTCCGATCAAGTTCGGCAACAAGGGCGAATGGGCGGAGGACCGCATGATGACCGTGCAATATCACGGCATCACCGATGCGGCCAACCTCGATACCTGGCGCGGCATGAGCTACCAGACCGTGATCGACCCGCCGAGCCTGGAAACCGGCAAGCTGATCTATCCCTACGACAAGGCAATGACGAAGTAAGTCGGTCGTAGCGACGCGAACGCAAAACGCCGCGGAGAAATCCGCGGCGTTTTTTTTGGCCTCTATCTAACCAATTGCTCTTCGTCATGCCCGGCACAAGCCCGGCCATGACGGAGGATGTGTGGCTGGCGGTCGCGTCACCCAAACCGGCGGACTTCGTCCGCCGACCCTCCGCCTGGCGGGGGAGGGTAAGAGCACCTTACACCCCCAGATAAAACTGCCGGATCAGGTCATTGTTGTTGAGTTCGTCGGCCGAGTTGCCCTCGAACTCGATGCGGCCGTGGACGATGACGTAGCCGCGGTCGGCGATGCGCAGCGCCTGAGTGAAGTTCTGCTCGGCCATCAGCACGGTCAGCTTGAAGTGCTCCTTCAGCGTCTTGATGGCGTCGATGGTGCGGCCGACCAGGAGCGGCGACAGGCCGACCGACGGCTCGTCGACCAGCAGAATGCGCGGATTGGTCATCAGCGCGCGCGCCAGCGCCAGCATCTGCTGCTCGCCGCCGGACATCGAGCCGGCCTGTTGATGCCGGCGCTCGGCGAGCCGCGGGAATGTCTCGAAGCAGAAGTCGAGATTGGTTTTGATGTGCGCCCGCGCCTTGGGACGGCTGGCCCCGAGCAGCAGGTTTTCTTCCACCGTCTGGCGCGGGAACAGGCGGCGGCCTTCCGGCACCAAGGCGATGCCGAGATCGACGATCTGGACGGTCGACAGCCGGGTGAGGTCGTGTCGCTCGCCGTCGATCTCGGCGACGATGCTGCCTTTCGACGGCCGTACCCAGCCCATGATGCACTTCATCAAGGTGCTTTTGCCGTTGCCGTTGGTGCCGAGCAGCGCCACGGTTTCGCCGGAGTCGACCTTGAGCGACACGTCTTCGAGCACACGCACCAGGCCGTAGCCGGCATCGATGCCCTCGACCGCGATGCTGTTGGCGTCGCGCGCCGGATTGGGTGCCAATTCAGGTGCCAAGGTAGGCTCCCACCACGTCCTTGTCCTTGATCACCTCGTCCGGTGCGCCGTCGGCGATCTTGCGGCCGGAGACGAGCACGACGAGGCGCTGCGAGAACGCCATCACCGCGCGCATGATGTGCTCGATCATGATGATGGTGACGCCGCGCTGGTTCATGCGGATCAGCAGCGCGACGATGTCCTCGACCTCGGAATGCGACAGGCCGGCCATCGATTCGTCGGCGATCAGCAGCTTCGGTTCCGCCGCCATGGCGCGGGCGAGTTCGAGCTTGCGCATCTCGACCTGGGTCAGGTCGAGCGGGCTCTTCTTCGCCTTGTCCTGCAGGGCCACCAGGCTCAGCACCTCGAGGCAGCGGTCTTCGAGCTCGCTCGATGTCAGGTGGACGCCGTGGCGTGCGCCGACGGTGTAGATGAGCGGCACGCGGATGTTCTCGGCCACCGTCATGCTGCGGAACGGCCGCGGTAACTGGAAACTGCGGGCCAGACCGAGGCGGGCGCGCTGGTGCGCCGGCAGGCCGTCGACGCGCCGGCCGCCGAACATGACGCTGCCGGTTTCGTTCTGCAGCGTGCCGCTGATGCAGTTGACCAGCGTGCTCTTGCCCGAGCCGTTGGGTCCGATCAGCCCGAGGCGCTGGCCGGCCGGCACCGAAAGATCGACCGTGTCGAGCGCGACGAAACCGCCGAAACGCTTGCCGAGTTGATCGATGGCGAGCAGCGGTTCGGCCACATCGTCGAACGTTTCGGTCACGGGTTCGCCCATGATCTGGCTCATGACTTGTTCCTCCGCGCCGTCCAGCCCTGCCATAGGCCGACCAGGCCGTTCGGCGCCAGGATGACGAAGCCGATCAGCAGCAGACCGGTGATCAGGAGATTGACCGCCGACGAGATGGTCACGGTGACGACTTGCTGCAGCGTCGACAGGATCAGAGCGCCGACCATCGGCCCGATCCAGGACGTGGTGCCGCCGATCATCGGCATGGCGATGGCGTTCACCGCATAAGACAGGTTGAACGCCGAGCCGGGCTCGACATAGCCGATGTAGAACGGGAAGGGCGCGCCGGCCATGCCGAACAACGCGCCGGAGAGCACCGTGGCAACGAGCTTAAGACGCAAAGTCGGAACGCCCGAGGCTTCCGCCGCCAGTTCGTCGTCGCGGATGGTGGCGAAACCGACACCGAGCCGCGAGCGCTCGACCAGCCGGGCGGCGACGAGCGAACCGACCGCCAGGATCAGCATCAGCACGAACAGGTACTGGATGAAGGTCCCGAACACGGCGATCTTCTCCGGCGGAATGACGTAGGCGCCGCGCGAGCCGCCGACGAAGGGCCAGTTGACGATGAACGTTTCCAGCACGACGGCGAGCGCCAAGGTGGCGATGGCGAAGAACACGCCGCGCAGCCGCAAGGTGAGGTAGCCCATGCCGAGACCGACCAGTCCGGCAAAGACGCCGCCGAGCAGGATCAGCACCGGCAGCGGCAAGGGGAAGATCCACTGCATCGGCCCCAGCAGGAATTCCGGGAACACGTCGCCGGGCGACTGGCCGATATTGTAAAAGAAGATCGTCGAATAGACGCCGATGGCGAAGAAGCCGGCGCTGCCGAAATTCACATAGCCGCAATAGCCGCCAAGAACGTTCCAGGCGGTGGCGATGACGACATATTGCAGTACGACGTAGCCGGCGAAGAACAGGTAGTCGTTGTCGATGAAGCGGAACGACAGATAGAGCGCCGCCGCGATCGCCGACAGGATGAGCGTGAACAGAGGCGTGCGCATTCAGCGTCCCAGAAGTCCGGAAGGCCGTACGGCCAGGGTGAGCAGCAACAGGCCGAACGATACCGCCGGCGCCCAGGATGGACCGTAGAAGGTCGTGGCGATGCTTTCGATGACACCGATGAGCAGCGCGGCGATCAGCGTGCCGGGCAGGCTGCCCAAGCCGCCGAGCACGCAGATGGCGAAAACGCGGCCGATATATTCGCGGCCCGAGGACGGCAGCACCGGCTGGATGACGATGAGGAAGGCGCCGGCCATGGCGCAGGTCGCCATTGAGAGCGAGAAGGCGATGCGCTTGATGCGGGTCGGGTCCACCGCCATCAATTCGAGCGCCTGCGGATCTTGCGAGACCGCCATCACTGCGCGGCCGATGAAAGTGCGCGACATATAAAGCTGCAGGGCGGCGAACATGCCGAGCGACACGACCGCCGGCACCAGCATGCGCAGCGGGAACTCCATCGGCCCGATATTGATGCTGCCGCCGACATAAGTCGTGGTGACGGAGCGGTAATCGACGCCGAAGACGAGGATCAGCATTACCTCGGTGACGAACAGCAATCCGAAGAAGAAGGCGAGGCCGCGCAGCGAATCCTGGCCGCGCTTCTCGAAGGACTGGAAATAGATGCCGTAGACCAGCGCGCCGAGCGCGTAGAACACCGGCAGAGCGAGAACGGCGACCACGATCGGATCGATGCCGAGCCGGCTGTTGACGATATAGGCGATGTAGGAACCGAGGATGATGAAGCCCGGATGCGCGATATTCACGATATCGAGCATGCCGAACGAAATCGAAATGCCGGCCGTGACGGCGGCATAGAAAGCGCCGAGCATCAGGCCGGCGATGATCGCATTGATCAGCAGGTCGAATTGCATGGGAAAACCGGCGGGCCGAGGCGGTCGTTCATCGCGGTGGCGTGCTCAAAGGCAGCCGGGCTTTGCGCCAAGCCGGGCGCCAAGCCGGGCGCCATGCCGCCGTTCATGCCGAAATGGGCTGCGATGAGCCGGCATTTGACCTCCCCACGTTTTTTCCGCCGGCTTCTCCCGAAGCTCGACGTTTATCGTCTTTTTGGCGGCGGCTGCATGCCGCGCGGTGCCGCCTTCGTCCTTGCGGCAAGTGTGCAGGAACCGCGGCGGCTTGGCTAGCCTATTGATCGGGCAGGTGAAGCATTCCCATGCGCGCGGCGGCACCTGTAGCCGAGCGTGGGGCCCACAGCGCGGACCGCGGTCAGGCCGCGGCTTGTGGGCGAAGGCCCGCCGGCAGCGGCAGCGGCGCGTTGGCGGAATCCTTGAACTCGACGGTCATGAAGACCATGTCCTGGTCACCGACGTTCTGCAGGTCGTGCACTTTGTAGCGGCCCTTCGCGTAGCTCTCGTGCCGGGTCTCGCCCGGCTGATAAGTGTATTCCACCGTCGTGCCGTCGCTGACGTGCTGACGGCCGCGGCCGCCGGTGACCGAGGTCCAGAAGTAATCGAGCACATGGCGGTGAAAGCCGAAGCGCTCGCCCGGCGCCAGCCGGATGATCCAGACGCGCGTGCGCTCGTTCTCGGACAGCAGCGTCGATCCGACGCACGGGTTGGGGTCGGCGGCCTCTCGCTCGAATTCGGCGGCGATGTCCGGTGTCCATTGCAGGGTGGTCTTGGTCTCGGGCGCCTTGTCGACCATTGTCAGGGCGTTGCTGCCGAAGGCCATGGCATTCCTCCGCTGTGTCTTTGCGCTAGTATAGGGCAAACACCGTGGAACAAGAAGACGCGGCGAGGGTCGCAGTGGGCAGGGAACGGCGCGCCGTCATCGTCGGCGGTTCGATGAGTGGGCTGTTGAGTGCGCTGTTGTTGCAGCGCAGCGGCTGGCGCGTCGACGTCTATGAGCGCGTCGGCGAGGAACTGTCCGGCCGGGGCGCCGGTATCGTCGCGCAACCCGAGTTGATTGCCCGGCTCAATGGCTTGGGTCTCAGGACCGACGATCTCGGTGTGCGCATTGCGCGGCGCCAGATCCTGAACGCCGGGGGCGACATCTCGGACGAACTCGATTGTGCCCAGGTGGCGACGGCATGGGAACGCGTATTTCGCCTGATGCGCCAGGCCTTTCCGGACGAACAATATCATCGAGGCCGGACGCTGAAGGGTTTTACGCAGACCGAAGGCGGCGTCACCGCGCATTTTATCGACGGCGACGTAACCGCCGACCTGCTGGTCGGTGCCGACGGCATCCGCTCCACGGTGCGCCAGTTCGTCGCGCCTGACGTTGCTCCGCTCTATGCCGGCTACGTCGCCTGGCGCGCGCTGATCGCCGAACACCGCATTCCGCGCGACACCCGCGACGCGATCTTCGACATCATGTCGTTCGGCCTGCCGCCGGGCGAGCAGTTCCTGAGCTATCCGGTCGCCGGGCCGGACAATGATCTGCGCGCGGGACACCGCCGCACCAATGTCATCTGGTACCGGCCGGCCGACGAGGCCACCAAGCTCAAATGGCTGCTGACCGATGCGCACGGCCGCGAGCACGACATTTCCATTCCGCCGGCCCTGATCCGCGCCGAGGCCATCGCCGAGATGCGGGACGCCGCCGAGCGCCTGCTGGCGCCGCCGTTCCGCGCTCTGGTGCGGTTGATCGACGAGCCGTTGCTGCAGCCGATCTACGATCTGTCGTCGCCGCGCATGGCTTTCGGCCGGGTGGCGGTGATCGGCGATGCCGCCTTCGTGGCCCGGCCGCATGTCGGCGCCGGCGTGTCGAAGGCGGCGGACGATGCCGCAGCCCTGGCCGAGGCGCTCGCCACGGATGGCGATGTCGCCACCGCGCTCATGGCATTCGAGGCGGCGCGGCTCACCGAGAACCGCCGCATCATCGAATGGGCGCGCCACCTCGGCGCTTATCTCCAGGCCACAAAGACGCAGGCGGAGCAGGCGAGCGCCGGCCGCCACGCCACCGACGCCGCCGTGATCAAGGAAACGGCGACGCTCGATTTTCTCTATGCCTGACGCGGCGCCCGGGTCTTGCCGATCTTTCCGATGTTGCCGATGTTGCCGATGCTGTCGCGCTTGAGCCGCGCCATCTTCTCCAGCACGGCGCAGACCGCGGCCGCGTCCTTGGCGCCGAGGCCGGACTTGAGCGCCTTGTCGTAGACTGGCAGCACCGCATCGAACAAAGGCGTGCGCACGCGGTTGGCCCGGACGAAGTCGCCGATCAGCTTGATATCCTTGTCGAACATGTCGATCGTTGCCGTCACGGCGTCGTAGTCGTTCCTCACCATCATGGGCGCGCGCAGGTCGAAGATCCGGGACTGGCCGGCGCCGGCGCTGATAAGATCGAACACCGTCTGCGGCGGCAGGCCGGCCTTCATGCCGAGCACCATGGCCTCGGCGCTGGCGACGTTGTGAATGGCGACCATGAGGTTGGCGACGTATTTCATCTTGCTGCCGTTGCCGAAGGCGCCGACGTCGAAGGCGGCGCGGCCGCAGTCGGCGAACATCGGTTTGAGCCGCTTGATCGCCTTGCTGTCGCCGCTGGCGTAGAATACGGCATCGCCGCGCGCCGCCTGGGCGCCGGTGCCGCTCACCGGCACGTCGAGCATCGTGTGCTTCGCCTTGCGCAGTCGGCGTTCGGCCTTCTGCTTGTCGGCGAGTGCGAAGGTGCTCAGTTCGACGAGCGTGATCGGCGGTACCTTGGCGGTTATGAGTTCGTGGACCACGGACGCGAGTGCCTTGGGCGAGGGCAGGCTGGTGAGCACGACCGAGGCTTGTTTCGCCACTTCGGTGGCATTGCGGACGATGCGGATGCCGCGATCCTTGGCCGCGAGCCGGCGCGCGGCGCTGATGTCGTAGCCGACGACGCGCCAGCCGGCGCGCTTGAGGTTGCGGGCGAAGGCGCCGCCCATGATGCCGAGGCCGACGACGCCGACGGTACCCTTGGTAGCCCGCCCACCTTTCGCTGCCCGCGCCCGCCGCTTTGCCGCCGCCTGGGTCTTCCGTGCCATGCCGTCTCCGCTCCGCTGCCGCCGCATCTTGTCATTTCGGGCGGCGTTGCGCCATCGCCGCGGCGGCAGGCGTCTTTCACGCCGCGGCACGATCGCCTATCGTCGCCGCCCTGAAATGCAAAAGAACGTCACCGGGGGAAACATGCAGCTCGGCTTCTTCACCATGCCGATCCATCCGCTCGACAAGGACTGGAGGCAATCGCTGCGCGAGGACCGCGAGGCTTTCATCCTCGCCGACGAGCTCGGCTTTACCGAGGCCTATTGCGGCGAGCACGTGACCGACCGGGCCGAAAACATCACCTCCTGCGTCGTCTTCCTCGCTAGCCTGGCCGACAGCGTTAAACGCATGAAGCTCGGCACCGGCACCATCAACATGCCGAACACGCATCCGGCCATGGTGGCGGCGCAACTCGCCATGCTCGATCACATGCTCGACGGCCGCCTGTTGTTCGGCATCAGCCCCGGCGGGCTTCTCTCGGACGCCGAGGTGTTCGGCAATCTCGACGCCGACCGTAACGCCATGTTTCTCGAGGCGATCAATCAGGTGCTCGCCATCTGGGCCGGTGAGCCGCCGTATAATCTCAAGGGCCAATATTGGAATATCAGCGTCGAACGGCAATTCGTGCCGGAGATCGGCCAGGGCTTCATCGCCAAGCCGCTGCAGCGGCCGCACCCGCCGATCGTGGTGATGGCGACGGCGCCATTCTCCAAAGGCATCACCGAGGCCGCGGCGCGCGGCTGGGATCCGGTGTCGGCCAACTTCCTGATGCCGCAATGGGTCAGGAGCCACTGGCCGAAATATATCGAGGGTTGCGAGCGGGTCGGCCGCACGGTCGACGCGGCGAACTGGCGCGTGGCGCGGTCGATCTTCGTCGCCGATGACGAGAAGACGGCGCGCGACTACGCCATGGATCCCGACGGACCCTACATCTATTACTACAAGCAGCTATTCGCCAAGGTGAAGCGCGGCGGCCGGCTCGAACTGTTCAAGACCCGGCGCGATCAGCCGGACGATGAAGTGACGTTCGAAGATGTCTGCAACACGCTGATCACTTACGGCACGCCGGACAAGGTCGCCGACGAATTGCTGAAATTCCGCGAAAGCGTCGGTGATTTTGGCACGCTGCTCTATGCCGGCAAGGACTGGGCGGACCGCGATCTCGGCCGCCGCTCCATGATCCTGCTGGCGGAAAAGGTGTTGCCCAGGGTCAATGCCGCGATCCGCTGAGCCGCGCGGCTATAGGGAGCCGCGCCAGATGCCGCCGGCCAGCAGAAGGATCGACGTGACGATAAGCACGCTCAGCGTCGCGATCATGCCCGACGCGCGGAACCGCAAATTGTCGGGCTCGCGGCCGATCCCGAGCGCATGAAGCACGCGCCCGATCAGCAGAACGGCACAGAGTGCGTGGATAAGCCACGCCGGCCATTCCTGCAGTTCGAGGAAGGTCAGCAGGATCAGCGCCATCGGCACGTATTCGGCAAAATTGCCCTGGACGCGGATGTAGCGCTCGAGCTGGCGATCGCCGCCGGTGCCGAGGCTGACGCGCCGCATCCGGCGCGTATTGGCCACCCGGAACGAGATGGCGGCAAACATGAGACCGAAGAGCGCGGCGTAGGCGGGAACGATCAGCGGCATGACAGCCTCTATGGGTTACCCGCGATACGGACGCGCCACCGCGGTGGATCAGCTCATTCCTTGATTTTCTTTACGATGTCGATGGCGCGGCGCAGCAGCGTCTGCGACGCCTCCAGTGTGCGGAACGCGGCATGCGAAGTCAGGGTCACGTTCGGCAGTTGCGCCAGCGGCGATTTCGGATCGAGTGGTTCCGAGTGGAACACGTCCAGGCCGGCGTGGCGGATGATGCCGCTTTTCAGCGCATCGATCAGCGCCTGCTCGTCGATCAGCGCACCGCGCGCCGTGTTCACCAGGAGGGCGCCGTGCTTCATCATGGCGATGCGCTCGGCCGACAGGAAGCCACGCGTCTCATCGCCAAGCGTCAGATGCATCGACACCACGTCGGAACGCTTGAGCAGAGTGTCGATATCGACCTGCTCGATGCCCAGCTCCGGCTTCGGCGTACGGCTATAGGCGATCACGTTCATGCCGATGCCCTTGGCCATGCGCGCCATCTCGCTGCCGATGCCGCCGAGCCCGATGAGTCCGATGGTCTTGCCGAGGAGCTGCATGCCTTCCTTCGGCTGCCAGATGCCGCCGCGTACCTCGTGATCCATGCGCGCGATATCGCGGGCGCAGGCGAACAACAGAGCCATCGTGTGCTCGGCCACCGCCGTGTCGCCATAGCCCTTGATGGTGTGCACCTTGATGCCGCGCTCGTTCAGCTCGGCGATGTTCATGTAGCTCGCGGCGCCCGTGCCGAGGAACACGACATGCTTGAGCTGCTTGCAGCGCTCGATCAGGTCGGTCGGCATGTAGGAGTGATCGTCGATGGCGATGTCGTAGCCGGCGATGACGAGCGGCAATTCCTCGCGCTTGAACGGCGTCATGTTGATGTCGATCGGCGGATCGTCCGGGCGCAGAATCTGCTCCCAGACCGGGCCAAGCTGGTCATTGCAGTCGAAAAAGATCGATTTCATCGGGTAAACCACGGTGGAAGTGAGCGGCGAGGATATGGCGTTGACGGCCGGCCAAGCAAAGAATAAATGCGGCGTCGCGGAGGCCTATAGCATAGCGGCGGACGCAAGCGAAGCCATGCCGACCCGGGGGCGGGAAGCTGGATGTCGACGGTTCAGTTGGGGTTTTCGATGATGTGCGCGACGCGGTTGAGTGGCATTGGGCATGAGTGACAGTCGCAAGGCTGCGTGCGTCGTCGGCTGGCCGGCAAGCCATTCGCGCTCGCCGCTCATTCATCAATATTGGATGCGCCAGTACAATATCGAAGCGGATTATCGCAAAGAGGCGATTCCGCCCGATCAGTTTGCCGACTTCATCGGCCATTTGCGCGAACGCGGTTATGTCGGTTGCAACGTCACCGTGCCGCATAAGCAGGCCGCGATGGAGCTGACCGTCGCCGACGATCGGGCCCGCGCCGTCGGCGCCGCCAATACCTTGTGGTTCGAAGGCGATAAATTGCGTTCGACCAATACCGATGTCGAAGGCTTTCTCGCCAATCTCGACCAGATGACGCCGGGCTGGGATCGCGGGCTGGAAAGCGCGGTCGTGCTCGGTGCCGGCGGCGGCGCGCGCGCCGTGGTGTTCGCGCTGTTGCAGCGCGACGTGCAGCGCGTTCACGTCGTCAATCGTTCGCCGGAGCGCGCCGAGGCGTTGCGCGAGCAGTTCGGTGCGCGTGTGCGTGTGGCGCAGTGGGGAGAGATGACCGGGCTGCTCGGCGGCGCCGGCCTGCTGGTCAACACCACCTCGCTCGGCATGGTCGGGCTGCCGAAAATCGAGATCAATCTACGCTGCCAGCCGTCGATGGTGGTGGCCGATCTGGTCTATGTACCTCTGGAGACCGCGCTGCTCGCGGCGGCGCGCGACAAGGGCCTGCGCACGGCCGACGGCCTCGGCATGTTGCTGCACCAGGCGGTCGGCGGCTTCGAGCGTTGGTTCGGCGTCAAGCCGGAGGTGACGCCGGAATTACGCAAGTTGATCGAGGACGATCTCGCCGCCGAAGGGCTGGAGGCGACAGCCGAAGCCAAGGCGGCGAAGGCGAAGGTCAAGGACGCGGGCAAGGACAAGGTGAAAATCAAGGGTCCGAAAAAGCCGCGGCCGGCGAAAAGCCAGGGATGATCGAGGCCGCCGCGGTGTTCGTTGCGGAGGGGCGCCTCCGGGAGGACAGCGGCATGAAACCGTGGCATCGGGCGATCGGCGCGGCATTCGCCGCCATGGCGGCTTTGGTCTTGTCGTGCGGTTCGGCGCCGGCGCAACTTCAGCCGCCGCTGCGGCTGCCCGGCACCATCGAGAAAGTCGACGGCGACACGATCTGGATCCGGCCCTATGAGGGCGGCGGATTTTTCGAGATTGCGCTCGATAAGAAGCTCGTCGTGTTCGGCGTCACGCCCGGCACGCTCGCCGATCTCAAGCCGGGGGCCTTCATCGGCGTCGGTGCCATGCCGCAGGCCGACGGCAGCCAGCGCGCCATGCGGATCACCGTGTTCGCCGAGAGCCAGCGCGGCTTGGGCGAGGGCTTCCGGCCGTGGAGCCGCGCGCCGGGCGGCACCATGACCAACGCCACCATCGACACCACGGTGGCAGGCGTCGATGGCCGCACGCTGACGGTGAAGTATAAAGGTGGCGAGCAAAAGATCATGGTGCCGCCGGATGTGGTGATCCTCGATTACGTTTCCGGTAGCCGCGACGAATTGAAAGTCGGCGCCCATGTCCTGGTGCCGTCGGTGAAGCGCAAGCTCGACGGCTCGCTCGGCGCCGACCGCATCAATGTCGGCCGCGATGGCGTCACGCCGAATTGAGAGTTGTCACTGGCGGCGCGACGGCGTGCTAGCGTTGCTGGGCGAGACGCGAGGATGCAGGACATGCATGCGAGGAAGACATGCCCGCGACATTGACGGTTCGCCCCGTTGCCCGTGCCGATTATGAACAATGGCTGCCGCTCTGGAACGGCTATAACGCCTTCTACGGCCGCTCCGGAGCGACGGCGCTCGATCCTGAGATCACGCGTACGACGTGGGAACGCTTTTTCGCCGCCGATGAGCCGGTGCACGCGATCGTGGCGGAGGAGGGCGGTCTGCTGCTTGGTCTCGTGCATTATCTCTATCACCGCAGCACGACATCGATCGGGCCGAGCTGCTATCTGCAGGATCTCTTCACGCGCGACGAGGCGCGCGGCCGCGGCGTGGGCCGCGCCTTGATCGAAGCCGTCTATGCCGCGGCGCCGGCCGCCGGTTCGCCACGCGTTTATTGGCAGACGCACGAGACCAATGCGACGGCGATGCGGCTGTACGATCAGGTGGCGGAGAAATCCGGCTTCCTGGTCTATCGCAAGCTGTTGTGAACGCCTCAGCCCGCTTTGCGCGGCGGTGCTTTCGGCAAGGCTGCCTGGCGCAGCGGGATATGCGCCGAGCCCGGCGCATGGACGCCGAGATCGGCGACGAGCTCAGGCATTTCGCGGATGAGACGGGTGAGACGGCTCTCACGGCCGCCGTCGAGCCGGGCTTCGCGCATCTCCTCGACCGGGCGGCGGACTTCGTCGGCGCGGACCAGCGCGTCGATGTCGGCGCCCTGCTCGGCGAGGCGGCCGAGCAGGAAGGTGAGGTCGTCGAGCTTCTCGGCGACGACGTGGATGACGCCGGACTCCGACTGCATCCGGCCGGTCACCGACACATAGCGCGCGCCGAGCACGATCGGTCGCACGCGTTCGAACACCTTGGGCCAGACGATGACATTGGCGACGCTGCCTTCGTCTTCCAGCGTCATGAAGACGACGCCATTGGCCGAACCTGGCCGCTGCCGGCAGGTGACGAGGCCGGAGATGGTGACGCGGGTGCCGCTGGCGGTGATGCGCAGCGTATCGTTGCGGACGATGCGGCGCGCGGTGAGGTCGGCGCGCAGGAACTGCGCCGGATGCGCGCGCAGCGACAGCCGCAGGAAGCGGTAATCGTTGACGACTTCCTCGCCGAGCGGCATCGGCGGCAGCGCGATGTCGGGTTCGCGCGTGTTTTTGATGTCGTCGCCCGCGAAGGCGGGCGATCCAGCTCTTCCGTGTGAAACGCTGGATACCACGCTTGCGCGGGGTATGACGGCCGAGTTGGCTGCAAGAGAAGAGAACAGCGGCAGATCGTCATTCGCATCGCCGACGCGGCCGAGCGCCTTGGTCGCCCACAGCGCATCGCGGCGCGTCAGGCCGAGCGATGAGAAGGCATCGGCGTCGGCCAGCCGCTCCAGCACGCGCGGCGACAGGCCGGTGCGCAGCCACAGATCGCGTGCGGAGTCGTAATGCACAGTGCGCCGCGCCACGATCAACTTCGCATCGTCCTCGCTCAGGCCCTTGATCTCGCGCAGGCCGAGGCGGATGGCGTGCGTGGTGCGGATGTCGCCGCGCATGTCCTGATGCAGAGCGTGCAGGCGATCAGCCGCACGAACGCCCGGCTCCAGTGTCGAATCCCAGTCGGAATGATTGATGTCGGGACCGCGCACCTCGACGCCGTGTTCGCGCGCGTCGCGCACGATCTGCGCCGGCGCATAAAAGCCCATCGGCTGGGCGTTGAGCAGCGCGGCGGCGAAGACGTCCGGGTAATGGCACTTGAACCAGGCCGAGGCGTAGACCAGCAGCGCGAAGCTCGCGGCATGGCTTTCCGGAAAGCCGTATTCGCCGAAGCCCTCGATCTGGCCGAAGCAGCGTTCGGCGAAGTCGCGTGGATAGCCGCGCTCCAGCATGCCCTTGACCATCTTGTCGCGGAACGTGCCGATGGTGCCGGTGCGCTTGAAGGTTGCCATGGCGCGGCGCAATTTGTCGGCCTCGCCCGGCGTGAAGCCGCCGGCGACGATGGCGATCTTCATCGCCTGTTCCTGGAACAGCGGCACGCCGAGTGTTTTCGCCAGCACCGCTTCCAGATCTTTCGACGGATAGGTGACGGTCTCGAGGCCCTGTCGCCGCCGCAGATAAGGATGCACCATGTCGCCCTGGATCGGGCCGGGACGCACGATCGCGACCTCGATGACGAGATCGTAGAACGTCTTCGGCCTCAGCCGTGGCAGCATGGTCATCTGCGCGCGGCTTTCGACCTGGAACACGCCGAGCGAATCGGCGCGCTGCAGCATGCGGTAGACGGCGTCTTCCTCGGCCGGGATGGTGGCGAGAGTGAATTTCTCGCGCCCATCAGGATAATGCTGCTCCACCAGATCGATAGCCTTGCGGATGCAGGACAGCATGCCGAGGCCGAGCACGTCGATCTTGAGAATGCCAAGCGCGTCGAGGTCGTCCTTGTCCCATTCGACGAAGGTGCGGTCGTCCATCGCCCCATTGCCGATCGGCATCACTTCGTCGAGCCGGCTGCGGGTGATGACGAAGCCGCCGACATGCTGCGACAGATGGCGCGGGAAGCCGGAAATCTCGCGCGCCAGCGCCGCGACCTGTTGCATACGGAAGCTGTTGGGGTCGAGCCCGGTGCGCTTGACGCTCACTTCCGACACCGCGCCGCCACCGCCGCCCCAGATCGACGACGACAGCGCGCCGATCGTGTCCTCGCTCAAGCCGAAAGCCTTGCCGACCTCGCGGATTGCCGAGCGGCCGCGATAGGAAATCACGGTGGCGGCGATGCCGGCGCGCTCGCGGCCGTACTTCTTGTAAATGTACTGGATGACCTCTTCGCGGCGCTCGTGCTCGAAATCGACGTCTATGTCGGGCGGCTCCTGCCGCTCGGTGGAGATGAAGCGCTCGAACAGTAGCCCGCCGCGCACCGGATCGACCTCGGTGATGCCGAGGCAATAGCACACCGTCGAATTGGCGGCCGAGCCGCGGCCCTGGCACAGGATGCCTTGCGAGCGCGCGTAACGGACGATGTCGTGCACGGTGAGGAAATAAGGCGCGTATTGGCGCTGCGCGATCAGCGCGAATTCATGAACGATGCTCTGCCGGGTGGCCTCGTCGATGCCGTCCGGATAGCGCTTCGCCGCGCCTTGCCAGGTGAGGTGTTCGAGCGCCTCCTGCGGCGAGGCAAAGCCCGCCACGTGCTCGTCGGGATATTCGTATTTCAGTTCGTCGAGCGAGAAGGTCAGCGCGTCGGACAGGTGTAGCGTCTCCTCGATCGCTTCCGGCGCGTCGCGGAACAGCCGCGCCATTTCCCCCGGAGCTTTGAGAAAGCGTTCGGCATTGGCGGCGAGCTTGCGGCCGGCGCGGTCGATCGTCACCTTGTCGCGGATGCAGGTTAAAACGTCGGCGAGCATGCGGCGGTCGGGGTGGTGATAGTGCACGTCGTTGACGGCGATCAGCGGCACCTCGGCCTCGCGTGCCAATGTCTTGAGATGGGCGAGCCGCGTGCGGTCCTGGCCGCGATAGAGCATCGAGGCGGCGAGCCGGACGCGGCCGGACGCGATGGCGCGCAGCCGCGCCACGGTCGCCAGCGTCGCATTCTCCGGCGCAATGCGGCCTGGCTCCAGCGTCGTCATGAAGCCAGGGCCGGGCTCAGCGCGCGGCGCGCGCGCGACGCGCGTATCCATGACGATCATTTCCAGCCCGAAGGCATGCGCGATCAGATCGTCGAGGGTGAGGAGGCAATTGCCCTTTTTAGCTTTTAAATTGCCGAGGGTGAGCAGGCGCGTCAGCCGGCCCCAGGCGGCGCGGTCGCGCGGATAGGCGAGAATGTCGGGCGTGCCATCGGTGAAAACCAGCCGCGCGCCGGGGTGATAGCGCAAGGTTAGATTCTGCTCGCGCTTGGCCAGATGTGCGCGCACCACGCCGGCGACCGAGTTGCGGTCGCAGACGCCGAGGCCGGAAAGCCCGACCGCCTGCGCCTGCAGCATCAGCTCTTCCGGGTGCGAAGCGCCGCGCAGGAAGGAGAAGTTGGTGGCGGTGGCGAATTCGACGTAACGCATCTAACCCTCTCCCCTTGTGGGAGAGGGTGGCGCGCGCAGCGCGCCGGGTGAGGGGGCTTTATCGAATGCGGTTAGTATGGCTTCAAGTACCCCATTCGTGCTGAGCAGGATATCGTTGTTCCAGAAGCGCAGAATACGAAAACCACGTTCTTGCAGATCGCGATCGCGAACTTTGTCGTGATGGCTTTGAGCATGCTGACTGCCGTCGGCTTCGACGATCAACCGATTTTCGAATGCGACGAAGTCGACAATCCACGGTCCAATGGGTGCCTGACGGCGAAATTTGATGTGGTTCAGTTGCCTTGAACGCAGGATCCGCCAAAGCCTGACCTCGGCATCGGTTGATGACTGACGCAATGCCTTGGCTTGACTACGCTTGAACTCTTGTACTCGATACTTCGGCATTCCCCCTCATCCGGCTCAGTCTCGCTTCGCTCGACTTCGCCACCCTCTCCCACAAAGCTCGCCGAACGGCGAGCGTTCGCTCGCCTATGGGGAGAGGGTGAAAGAAAGCATCATCCAAACATCCCGTGCACGAACCACGCCGGCGCGGCGATGGCGCCTTGCGCGATATCGGCGCGGGTCAGGTCGCGATACAGCCCGGCGCGGAACAGCCAGAAGCGATGGCCGCCTTTGTCCTCGACGCGGAAGTAATCGCGGGCGCGGTTGCCGGCGGGTGAAGCCTCCACATTCTCTTCCTGCCACCACACGCCTTCGATGCGCTCAGGGCCTTCGGCGACAACAACGTCATGAAGGGCGCGCCGCCACTTGAAGCGGAGCGGTGGGCCATCCGGCACTTCGGCGACCGCCTCGATCGGCTCGGGCCGCGCCAACAGCCGCAGCGGCCGCGGCGCGAGGTCAACCTCGGCGCGGTAGCGATGGAACGCGGCCCAGCCGTCATCCGTGCCGGTGGCCTGCGCCGGCAGCGACACCGACGCCACTTCGGGGATATGGCTGTCCTGCGCCACCGCGCGGCGCACGCGTTGCGCCCCGAGCCGTGCGCTCAGGCGGTCGACCAGACGCACCAGTTCGCCGGCATCTTCCGCCGCGCCGATGCCGATCTGCTCGGGCGGCGCCGGTTCGGCGGTGAGCACCGACAGCCGCGCCATATCGAAACCGAAACCGGGATCGAGTTCGTCGGCCAACGCATTGAGCCGTTCGGCGAACAGCGCGCGCATGTCGGCCGGGTCGCGCAACGGTCGCGCCGTGCCGGCGGCGATGCGGCGCAACGCGCCATCGGTGCGGAACAGTGTGAGTTCGATGCGGCGGGCGCCGTCGCCGCGCCGTTCCAGCGCCGCGGCAAGCTGCACCGCGAGCAACTCGACGGTGCCGAGCACATCTTCCTCGCGCGCGATCGGATCGTGAAAGCGTTTCTCGGCGACGTAAGGCGCGACCGGCAGCCGCGGCGTCAGCGGTTCGTGCTCGCGGCCCAACGCGCGATCGAGCTGGCGCAGCAGATCAATACCGAAGCGTGCGGTCAGCGGTGAACGCGGCAGGTCGATGATGTCGCCGATGCACTTCAAGCCGACGCGGGCGAGCGACGCCACCATTGGTGGCGGCAGGCGCAAGGCGCCGAGTGGCAAGGGACAGAGGATGTCGCGTTCCTCACCATTGGCATAAGCATCGGGCCGGCCGTCACGCGCCGCCGCCCAGGCCGCGCCGATGGTGCCGGCGATGGCGATGCGATAGGCAAAGCCTGCTTGCGTGAGACGGCGTCCCAGATCGGCGACCAGCTGGTGTTCGCCGCCGTAGAGATGCGCGCAACCGGAAATATCGAGCAGCAATCCGTCGGGCGCGTCGCAGGCAATGAGCGGCGTATAGCGCAGGCACCAGTCGGCGATGCTCTCGAGCAGTTCGGCATCGGCGCCCGCATCTTCCGGCACGACATCGAGCGAGGGATGCATGGCACGCGCTTGCGCCAGCGCCAGGCCCGGCGTCAGGCCGAGCCGTTCGGCGGTCTCATCGACTGCGATCAGCACATCGGCATTGCCGCGCCGGCCGGCGACGACGACCATTTCGTTTGCCGGGCGCAGCGCAGCACGAAGTGGTGCGCTGCCGACCCGGGATCCAGAGGCTGGGTCCCGGATCTGCGATGCATCGTTCCGCTGCGCGTCACGCTGCATCGCGTCCGGGACACGCGTCTCACGCAACCTTCTGATGCGATCGGTGGCGAAGCGGGGCAGCCACAGGCTCAGCATGCGCGGCGAGGATGAAGCGCTCATCGGTCGGTCTCCATTCCAGAATCCAGGACGCGGCCGGGCCGCGGCGATTGCGGGTGAGGTGAACGGCAAAACGCGGCGCGCCCAGTTCGTGGCGCTGCTGCGTGGCGGAGGGGGCGCTTCCCACCGTCCAGCGCGTCGCCGCGGTGGATGCGTCGTGCGAAGGCTGCGTCCGCAGCAGAAAGGCCAGCGCGCCGCTGTCGCCGGCCGCCAGCGACAGCCGGCGCACGGCGACGGGATCGAGCGCGCCATGGCGCACTTCGCCGATCACGGCGCCGACGGCGCGGCAGCGCAGCGCTTCTTCCATCGTCCACATCAGATCCTGGCGATGGGCGACGGCCACGGTGAGCAGCCGTTGCGGCGACAGACCGAAGGCATCGAGGCCGGCGCCATGCGGCGCGCCGCTCTCGTTCAGCGCCATCTCCTCGGAGATCCAGAGGACGAACCTTCTTCCTTCTCCTCTCCCCGCGTGCGGGGAGAAGTCGCCCGCCGAAGCGAAGCGACGGCGGGTGGGTGAGGGGGCGTTGCCGGTGCTCTCGATTTGCCCCTCACCCGGCAGCGCCGCCAGCCCCAGGGCAAAGCCGGTCGCCGCCGGCAGGTGCGCTTCGCTCAGCGCCGCGATTTCGTGCAAGGCGCCGCGCGCCAGCCCGCCGCCCAGCACGCCGTCCACAGCCGGTACGCCGAGCGGCAGCACCGCCGGACCGTCCGCGAGGCCGGCCGGCTTCTGCAAGCGCGCTAGATGCTGACGCAGTTCGTCGAGCATGAGTTAAGCCTTTGGCAAAACGAGGTAATCTGTCAGAAAACCAACGGATTTCTCGGCCCAATGTTCCCTATTTGTTCTAATGTGCAGGAGACATTGCGGACCGTCAAGCCGCAAGGAATGGTGGCTCATGAGCGCGTCATGCGGCAGCGCTGGCGGGCGCGGTGTCCGCGCACCACTAAGCCAAAGACTCGTCAGAACAAAGGAATGATTGGTCAGATATGGGTCACGTAAACGACGAACACCGCCGCCGCCAACACCGTGACCATCCAGACCAGCCGAGGATCGGTTCGATTGCTCTTCATGAAAGCTGTCATTCAAAAACCGGGCCACGGTTGATGAGAATGACTGAAGAGCGACAAGGTTCACGCCGATGTGAAAAAAAGAAGCCCGGACGATGCCGGGCTTCTTCACATTCGTCTCAGGCCATCTTGTCGACAACGGTACCGGTGCCCGGTGCCGGTGTCGCCTGCACGGCCGGCGTCGCCGCCGCTTCATCGCCGTCGTTATCGTGGTCCGCACCCGGCGCCTCGCCCCTCTCGGAGCTGTACGTGGAGGCAACCTGGCTCGCACCAATCGCTGATACGCTCATTACACACGTTCTTGACGATCGCCGCCCTCACGGACACCTAATCAGCCAGAAGATAACAACGTGATAAAACAACGCGCGATAAACCGCGCATTATGCACGCCGATACCGTCGCGTCGGCCTTGGTGTCCTGCCTTAACGCAATGGACACCATCATCGACGACGCTGAGGCAGGTCGTTACCTCCGCTCCTGCGTCACGATCTCGATGCCGCCCGACAGCGATTTGTGCACCGGGCACTTGTCGGCGATCTCCATCAGCTTCTGCCGCTGCTCGTCATCGAACGGTCCTTCCAGGGTGATGAAGCGTTCGATGCGATCGACCGTGCTCACTTTAGTGTCGCAGGTCTCGCAATCCTTGGCGTGGATCTTGCCGTGGGTCAGCCGCACCGACACATCCTTGAGCGGGATCTTCTTGAACTCGGCATAGAGTCGGATCGTCATCGAGGTGCAGGCCCCGAGCGCCGCGAGCAGGTAGTCGTAAGGGCCGGGGCCGGAGTTCATGCCGCCAAGCTTTTCCGGTTCGTCGGCGATGAGGCGATGCGGGCCGGTGAGAATGGCCTGCTGGAATTTGCCGGCATGAGTCTCGCGCACCAGCACCAGACCTTCCTCGACTTCTTCCTCGGTCATGCCTTCGGCCTGCTCGAGATAGCGGCCGGCCCACCCGGCGATAACATCGGCGACATAGACGGCATCCGCCTTCTTCGTGAGCAGATGGTCGGCGCCGGCGAGCGAGACGAAGCTCTTCGGATGCTTGGCGGCGAGAAAGATATGCGAGGCATTGTCGATGCCGACGGTGTCGTCGGTCGGCGAATGAAACACCAGCAGCGCCTTGCCGAGATGTGCCAGCTTGTCGTCGAGCGTCTTGCCGGCGATGTCGTCGAGGAATTCGCGGGTGATGGTGAAGGGCCGGCCGGCGAGCTTGACCTCGACCTTGCCTTGCGCGCGGATCTTATCGACTTCGTCCTTGAACAGGCCGGTGACGTGCGACGGATCGTAAGGTGCCGCAATCGTCACCACGGCGCGGGCATCGGCGATGCGGTGCGAGGCCGCCAGCACCGCGGCGCCGCCGAGCGAATGGCCGATCAGGATCGATGGCGCGCCGTAGGATTTGCGCAGGTGATCGGCGGCGGCGACCAGATCATCGACATTCGAGGAAAAATGTGTGTTGGCGAATTCGCCTTCGCTGGAACCGAGCCCGGTGAAATCGAAACGCAGCACGGCGATGCCGTGTTCCGTCAGCCGTTCGGCGATGCGCTTGGCGGCGAGATTGTTCTGGCCGCAGGTGAAGCAGTGCGCGAACAGCGCATAGGCGGTCGGTTTGCCCAATGGCTCGTCGAGCGTGGCGGCGAGAAGCTCGCCTTTGGCATTGGGGAAGTTGAAGCGGCTGCTGCGCATGGATCGGCTTTCTCCGTCGCTCTGGCATCGCGGATTTTGCACTATATCTGAGCACAGCCGCGCAGCACCGTTCCAGGACAACTCATGACGCAGATGTTATGAGCGCGCGGCGCCGGGGGCCGCCAATGGAGTCCGGCGTGGAAATTGCGTAAACTGTGGCCGGCCGCATGCCGGATGCCTGTGGAGTGTGACATGAGCGTCGCCGATGACCGTTTCGAGCAGATGTTTCCGGTTCTCGACCCGGCTCAGGCCGAAACCATGGCCCGTTTCGCCAGCGGCCCGGTGCAGACCTTTGCGCCCGGTGAGCCGATCTTCGAGACCGGCGAGCGCGACGTGCCGGCGCATCTGGTCCTTTCGGGCACGCTGGAGATCGTCCGCCGCGACGGCCTGCACAAATTTGCTTCCGTGATCTCGCACGGCCCGGGCCAGTTTTCCGGCGAGGTCAGCCAGTTGAGCGGCCGCGGCAGCATTCCGTCGGGCCGCGCCGGGCCGGAAGGTCTCACCGCGCTGCCGTTCGACGCCGCCCATATCCGCGCGCTGATGGTCGGCTCCGCCGAACTCGGCGAGATCGTGATGCGCGCCTATATCCTGCGCCGCGTCGCGCTGCTGCAGACCGAAGGCGCCGGCTCGCTGCTGATCGGTCATCCCAACATGCCCGACCTGGTGCGCTTGCAGGGTTTCCTGGCGCGCAACGGCTATCCCTGCTCGGTGATGAATGTCGACACCGACGCGGAAGCGCGCGAGGCGGTCGAGCGCTTCGCCATCCGCGACGACGAATTGCCGCTGATGATCTGCCCGAACGGCAAGCTCTTGAAGCGTCCGACTGACGCCGAAGCCGGCGCCTGTCTCGGCATCACGCCGGAGCTCGACCACGGCAAGGTCTATGACGTCGCCGTGGTCGGCGCCGGACCGGCGGGCCTTGCCGCCGCGGTCTATGGCGCCTCGGAAGGCCTGTCGATGATCGTGCTCGACACACGCGCCTTCGGCGGCCAGGCCGGCGCCTCGGCGCGCATCGAGAATTATCTCGGCTTCCCGACCGGCATCTCGGGTATGGCGCTCGCCGGCCGCGCCTTCAACCAGGCGCAGAAGTTCGGCGCCGAGATCGCCATTCCGCTCACCGTCGACAAGCTCGACTGCGGCGGCGCCGACTGCATGGCGCGCAAGCCGTTCAAGCTCGAACTGGCCGATGGCCGCGGCACCGTGCAGGCGCGCAGCGTGATCATCGCCTCCGGCGCGCGCTACCGCCGCCCGGCGATCGACAACCTGTCGGACTTCGACAATAACGGCATTTCCTACTGGGCCTCGCCGATCGAAGCCAAATTGTGCGAAGGCGAGGAGGTGGCGCTGATCGGCGGCGGCAATTCGGCCGGCCAGGCGGTGGTCTATCTGGCGCCGAAGGTGAAGCACCTGCACTTAATCGTGCGCCGCGGCCTCGAAGCCACGATGTCGAAATATCTCATCGACCGCATCGAGGCGTTGTCGAACGTCACGCTGCATGTCGGCAAGGAGATCGTGTCGCTCGACGGCGATACGTCCGGCCTGCGCGGCGCCACCTTCCGCGAGGTGCGCGGCGGCGCGGAGAAGTCGATTCCGTTGCGTCACCTGTTCCTGTTCATCGGCGCCGATCCGAATGGCGGCTGGCTGCAGGATTGCGTCGTCACCGACGACAAGGGCTTCATCGTCACCGGCACATCGTTCGACCGCGACGCCGGACGCCCGCCGATGCCGCTGGAAACCAGCGTGCCCGGCATCTTCGCCATCGGCGATGTGCGCGCCGGCTCGACCAAGCGCGTCGGCGCCGCGATCGGCGAGGGCGCGCAGGTGGTGGCGCAGATCCATCAGGTGCTGGCGCTGGCCGACGAGCCGCCGGCGCGACAGGCGGCGGAGTAATTACTCCCCGCCGATATGCTTCTTGCGGATGCCGCGCACCGTGAGCCAGATCGCGAGCACCGCGACCGGCACGAACAGCGCCGTGGCCAAAGTCACATCGACCGGCAGCCCGCGTGCATGCAGGCCTTCCATCACGTAGTGGAACAGGCCGACGACGTAATAGCTCACCGCCGCGACCGACAGGCCTTCGACCGTGGTCTGCAGCCGCAGTTGCAGCCGCGTGCGCTCGTTCATCGACTTCAGCAGGTCGCGGTTCTGCCGTTCGAGTTCGACATCGACCCGCGTGCGCAACAGATTGGCGGCGCGCGACAGCCGCTGCGACAAAGTCGATTGCCGCTCCTCGGTGGTGACGCAGGTGCGCATCGCCGGCGTCAGCCGCCTTGCGAGGAACGACGACCAGGTCGGATAGACGCCGGCCTTGCGCTCGCCGATGGTGGCGAGGCGCAGTTCGACGATCTCGTGATAGGCGCGGCTGGCGCCGAAGCGGTAATGGCTGGCGCCGGCGCCGGCTTCGAGTTCGGCGGCGAGCGCGGTCAGTTCGCCGAGCAGGCGTTGATTGTCGCTCAAGCCCTCGGCGCGGCGCATTTCCTCGGTGAGTTCGGCGAGCCGCGTCTCGATGCGCGAGATCGACGGCGACAGCCGCTGCGCCTCCGGCAGGCCGAGCAGCGCCAGGGTGCGATAGGTCTCGGTCTCGATCAGCCGCTGCACCAGCGCGCCGGCGCGCTCGGGCCCCAGGCCGCGGTCGAGCACGATGATGCGGACGAAGCCGGCCGGGTCCGGCTGGAAATCGGTGGCGAACAGCGCGGCGCCGTCGGAATTCTCCGCGACCGCGAGGCTCGCGTGATCGAACAGATAATCGACCGCGACCGGCCGCTTCTTGTCGTCGGCGACGAGATTGAGATCGAGTGCCACCAGAAGCGGCCCCGGTTGCGGCACGATCGCCATCGGCGAGGCGAGCGAGGCCGCGTCCGGATAGAACGGCTGGCCGGCGGGCGAGGCGAGCTCGAAGGTATAGGTGGTGAATTCGGAATGCTGCTCCCAGCGCAGGATCGCGTCGCCGACGGTGATGCGGTGATGCCGCGCGGTGGCGTCGAGCGGCTCGAGTTTGGCCCGCGCGCAGTATGCGGCGAGCGCGGCGCGGTCCTTGCGGCCGGCCTCGCCCGGGGTGGCGAAGGCGAAATGGAGGACGCGGCGCGGCGTGGCGATGGCGGTGAACGGCCGGGCGTGCACCTCGCCGAGAATGGCCGCGCGCAGGGGATGCGGCTCAAGCCGCGCGCCGTCCTTGATGGTGACTTCGCCTGTCATGGGCGGAATGGGGGCATGGAAGGGGGGAGGATGGCAAGGGGTTCTCTTCTTTCACTCCCCTTTGGAGGGGCGAGGTGGAGAGCGCAGTGAGTCGGGAGGGTGATGACACCGAGGCCAGTATGGAACGTGAAGCGAACTCGGCGGCGTCAGACGATTAGGCACGACTCATGTGTCAGTGGCTGATCTCTTTGCAGTATCTTCTCTTAATTTTCCATCTGCGGCAATCGTCAACAGAATGCTCTGATACATGTTCCAGATAAACGATTTTAGGAGCATCAAAATAAAGACGAGCCATGCCGCTAGTGCGCACAGCAATAGACCTGCTAGTACCGAAAGTACCATCGGACACGCGCTTGAGAACATCTGAAGAAGTCCGGAGAACGGTCCGTTGGGCGGAAGAATTATCTTGATGAATACCGAGGCGGCCAAGAAAAGGATAAAATGAATGAATGCGAACATGAAATTGAAGAAGATAAATTGTAGTCGTGTAATGCCTCCTTCCGTGTGAGGTAATTTGGCGAGCATAATAAAAATTTCTGGCTTTGTGATGCTTGCAAATATCGCAAAACCCGCAATTAAGAAGCCCAATAGTTGGGTCGTGACTGTCAGTCCAACTTCGCCGATCGCGCGAATAGTGACAATAACGGACGGAAACGAAATCCAGCCCATCCCAAAATGAAAGTTTGCGCCAAGATAGGCTGCAACAAAAAGAAAGGCGAACATAGCGGTGTTGAAGTTTACACGGCTAGAGCAAACCTTCCGAGATTTGAAGTATACGGAGGAGAAAGTCTTCTCCTGAAAGATTTTATCAGTCCAATGCATGGACTAGAGCATCCCGATTGCGCGTCTGATTTTTTCGACTTCATCTTGCGTAATTTTTGGAAGAGTGATGTCTCCCGTGCTTGCCAAAGCTATAAATGCTCCGTAGAGGCGATTTATCAAGCCTCCTGTTGTTGCTGGCGCCTCATCAATTGGCACAGATATTTGAAAGTGCTCATTGGTCCCTTTCAACGTGTTCCCGGAGTGGTCAACTCCATTTAGAGAAAGGTCTTGATTGCCGCTTTCCGTCGCTTCGGAAACGGCATCAATCGCTGCCTCTATATTCAGGCCCTCCTTTGCATTACCTATCGTTACGGAGGCGCGATTTCCGTTCAGTTCGTCAGCCAGTTCCCTGAATTCAGAAAAAATCTCTCCAGCGTCGATATCTGGATTCGGTTTCAATATCCGAAAATTTATATTCTTAAGTGTCGCATATCGTTCGATGAACGCTCGAACGCCTTCCGCAGACGTAAGCGGAACGATTTCGAGCGTAGGGCGCTCATGTTCTTCGTTGAGCTGTTTCTTTGTTACTTGCGGAAGTATTTTCTGATTCTCCGGTGTGGAGCTCCTTGTTTCTTTAGCCGACTTGTAAAGTTCTTCGATAAATTCCTTGTGCCGTAGTCGCAGGAAATTTTCTGCTGTGGCTCTAAATTCGCTGAGAGTTGGAGCATGAGGAGTTTCGGGATAGTAGATAACGCGGTGGTTGTTCAACAACAGCACAAAGAATGCCGAAGGAGACGATCGCATGCGTTGCTCGTCATGCACTAATCCTTTCCTGGAGTCGAAAACTTGGTAACGGGTGAGTTCTGTGTCTTTAATGAATCTTCCCGCAAGGGCTTTGACGGGCGGATCAGACTTCTCGTCCACCGTGACTATCTTCACTTCGTAAAAATGGAAGTGCGTTGTGTCGCCATACGTGCGGACATAAGTATCCTTGGTGAAGGCCGGTGCGACAATTTCTACGAGATAATCGATCAGAGCGCGCTTATCTCCGAATCTGCAAATGAAGTTCGCAAACGTTGCAATCGACTGTGGCATATTACGTCCTGTGAGCTTCCTAACGCGTGTATAATCGCACACGCTCAACTGGCGTCAACGGAAGCGTTCAGTCTCACTTTTCAAAGGTCCAACCCTTGAAATCCCCATGAAACACATCGGCTTCCTCTCCTTCGGTCACTGGACCCCGTCGCCGCAGTCGGGCACGCGCTCGGCCGCGGACGCGCTCTTGCAATCCATCGATCTCGCCGTCGCGGCCGAGGAGCTGGGTGCCGACGGCGCCTATTTCCGCGTCCACCACTTCGCCCGGCAGCTCGCCTCGCCGTTTCCGCTGCTCGCCGCCATCGGCGCGCGGACGAAGCGCATCGAGATCGGCACCGCCGTCATCGACATGCGTTATGAGAACCCGCTCTACATGGCGGAGGATGCCGGCTCGGCCGATCTCATCGCCGGCGGCCGCCTGCAGCTCGGCATTTCGCGCGGTTCGCCCGAACAGGTGATCGACGGCTTCCGCTATTTCGGCTACGCGCCGCCCGAGGGCGAAAGCGACGCCGACATGGCGCGGCGCCACACCGAAGTGCTGCTCGAGGTGCTCAAAGGCGAGGGCTTCGCCAAGCCGAATCCGCGGCCGATGTTCTCCAATCCGCCGGGGCTGTTGCGGCTCGAGCCGCATTCGGAGGGCCTGCGCGAGCGCATCTGGTGGGGCGCCGGCACCAACGGCACCGCCGAATGGGCGGCCAAGCTTGGCATGAACCTGCAATCCTCGACGCTGAAGATCGACGAGAGCGGCGAGCCGTTCCACATCCAGCAGGCCAAACAGATTAGGCTTTTTCGCGAAGCGTGGAAGGCGGCCGGGCACACGCGCACGCCGCGGGTCTCGGTGTCGCGCTCGATCTTCGCTTTGGTGAGCGATCGCGACCGCATGTATTTCGGCCACGACGACAGCCAGGACCAGATCGGCTTTCTGGGCGAGAAGGAGCGGGCGATCTTCGGCCGCTCCTACGCCGCCGAGCCGGACGCGCTGATCGAACAGTTGAAGGCCGACGAGGCGATTGCCGAGGCCGATACGTTGTTGCTCACGGTGCCGAACCAGCTGGGCGTCGATTACAACGCCCATGTGATCGAGGCGATCCTCAAGCACGTCGCGCCGGGTATGGGCTGGCGGTGAGCGCTCTTTTCCCTCTCCCCGCAAGCGCGGGGCGAGGGAAGGAACCGTCAGGCCTTCAACCCCTCCAGCGCCGTCTTGTGCTTGTCGCTCAGCGGCACCGGTCTGTTGGTGGCCCGCTCGACATAGACATGCACGAAGTGGCCCTGCGCCGCCGCGGTGGTGTCGTCATTGCGGAAGATGCCGATCTCGTAGCGCACACTCGATGTGCCGACATGGGCGACGCGCAAGCCGGCGCGCACCTTGTCGGGATAGGCGATCGAGGCGAAATAGCTGCACTGCGTGTCGACCACGAGGCCGACCACCGGGCTGGTCGCGATCTGCAGAACGCCGCTCTCGATCAGGAAGTTCGCCACTACGGTGTCGAAGAACGAGTAATAGGTGACGTTGTTGATGTGGCCGTAGACGTCGTTGTCCATCCACCGCGTGGTGATGTCGGTGACGTAGCGGAAGTCGGCCAGCTTCAGCGGTTCGGGACGGCTCATGCCTTGGTCTGCGCCGTGCCGCCCTCGATCACATGGCCATCAATCTCCGACACCTTGGCGACGCCGGTCAGCGCCATGGTGACGCTGAGCTCTTTCTTGAGAATGTCGATCGCCTTGGCGACGCCTTGCTGGCCACCGGCCCCCAGGCCCCAGGCATAGGCGCGGCCGATCATGCAGGCCTTGGCGCCGAGCGCCAGCGCGCGTTCGATGTCGGCGCCGGTGCGGATGCCGCCGTCGAACAGGATCTCGGTTTGCTGGCCGACCGCCGCGACCACGCGCGGCAGCATGCGGATCGACGACGAGGTGCCGTCGAGCTGGCGGCCGCCATGGTTCGACACGACGATGCCATCGGCGCCGAGTTCGACCGCCATCTTGGCGTCATCGACATCGAGGATGCCCTTGATGATCAGTTTGCCCGGCCAGTACTTCTTGATCCACTCGACGTCCTTCCAGTTCAGCGCCGGATCGAACTGATCCTGCGTCCACTTGGACAGCGAGTTGACGTTCTCCATGCCGGGCACGTGGCCGGAGATATTGCCGAAGGTCCAGCTCTTGGCCTTGAGCACGCTCCAGATCCAGGCCGGCTTGGTGGCGATGTCGATGACGTTCTTGATGCGGAACTCGGGCGGCACGGTCAGGCCGTTATGCACGTCGCGGTGACGCTGGCCGAGCACCTGCAGGTCGACGGTGAGCACCAGCGTATCGACCTGCGCCTTGAGCGCGCGGTCCATCAACTGCTTGGAGAAGTTGCGGTCCCGGATGACATAGAGCTGGAACCAGAACGGCTTGCCGGTCGCTTCGGCGACGTGCTCGATCGAGCCGATCGACATGGTGGACAGCGTGTACGGGATGCCGGCCTCGTTGGCGGCGCGGGCGGCGAGGATTTCGCCGTCGCCGTGCTGCATGCCGAGCAGGCCGACCGGCGCCAGGATCAGCGGCGCGGCGAGCTTTTTACCGAGCACGGTCGTGGAAAGGTCGCGGGCCGAGACGTCGACCAGGACCCGTTGCTTGAGGATGATCGCTTCCAGATCGGCGCGGTTGGCGCGCAGGGTCTGCTCGCTGTAGGAGCCGGACGCGGCGTAGTCATAAAAGGCGCGGGGGACACGGCGTTGGGCGATGGCGCGCAGGTCGTCGATGCAGGCGGCGGTTTTCATGGGAGTTCTCGTCGGGGCGTTTCTCGAGGTGCCGTTTTTGACCGGCTTTTGTGGTCAATCCCGTAGCACAGCGGAAAAGGCTTCGGAATGCCGGGTTCCGGACGGCCGCGGCCGGGGGTCGCCTGTGGAAACATTAACCGCTGCCGGTAATGATTACTCACAATTTTTGACGTAAGAACAAGCCGTTGCACGTATTATGAGAAGGCTGGGGCGGGGCTCCAAGGGACTGGACCCACGGCCGCATTCGTCCAATAAGCGCGCTTCAAGACCGTGGTGCGGCCGTTCATGACCGAGGTTCAGGCCGTTCATGGCCGAGGTTCAGGGTTGCGGTAAGGGGTAAGGGGTAAGGGGTATGGCTCGTCGCTATTTCGGCACCGACGGTATTCGCGGTCGTGCCAACAAGGTGATCACGCCGGAACTGGCGCTGAAGGTCGGCCAGGCGGCGGGACTGATGTTCCGTACCGGTGATCACCGCCACCGCGTCCTGATCGGCAAGGACACCCGGCTGTCCGGCTACATGATCGAGAACGCCCTGGTCGCCGGCTTCACCTCGGTCGGCATGGACGTCCTGCTCACGGGTCCGATCCCGACACCGGCCGTCGGCATGCTGGCGCGCTCGATGCGCGCCGACCTCGGCGTCATGATCTCGGCCTCGCACAACCCGTTCGACGACAACGGCATCAAACTGTTCGGCCCTGACGGCTACAAACTGTCGGACGAAGTTGAACTCAAGATCGAGGAACTTCTCGATTCCGACCTCGCCACGCAACTTGCCGAAAGCCACGATCTCGGTCGCGCCAAGCGTATCGACGGCGTGCAGGACCGCTACATCGAATTCGCCAAGCTGACGCTGCCGCGCCATCTCTCGCTCGAGGGCCTGCGCGTCGTCATCGATTGCGCCAACGGCGCCGCCTATAAGGTCGCGCCCGGCGCGCTGTGGGAAATGGGCGCCGACGTCATCGAAATCGGGGTCGAGCCCGACGGCTTCAACATCAACAAGGAGTGCGGCTCGACCGATCTTGCCGCCATTTCGCGCAAGGTGCGCGAGATGCGCGCCGACATCGGCATCGCGCTCGACGGCGACGCCGACCGCGTCATGATCATCGACGAGCGTGGCCACATCGTCGATGGCGACCAGTTGATGGCGGTCATCGCCGAGAGCTTCAAGGAAGACGGCCGCCTGACCAAGCGCGGCATCGTCTCCACGGTAATGTCCAATCTCGGCCTTGAGCGCTATCTCGGCAGCATCGGCCTCGATCTCTTGCGCACGCCGGTCGGCGACCGCTACGTGCTCGAGCGCATGCGCGCCGACGGCTACAATGTTGGCGGCGAGCAGTCTGGCCACATTATTCTCTCCGACTACAGCACGACCGGCGATGGCCTCGTCGCCGCGTTGCAGGTGCTGGCAGTGGTCAAGCGCCGCAACAAGCCGGTGTCGGAAGTCTGTCACCGCTTCGATCCGCTGCCGCAGGTACTCAAGAACGTGCGCTTCAAGGCCGGCAAGCCGCTGGAGAATGCCGGCGTCAAGACCGCGATCGCCAGCGCCGAGCAGAAGCTCGGTAGCAACGGCCGCCTGCTGGTCCGTCCGTCGGGCACCGAGCCGGTGATCCGCGTCATGGGCGAGGGCGACGACGCGGCGGTGGTCGAGGCGGCGGTCGACAGCGTCATCGACGCGCTGACCAAGGTTGCGGCGTAGCAATTGTCCGCTTTCTGGAAGATTTTTAGGAACGGGTTAACCCCTTCCCGGGACTTGCATTTGTCTCTTCCATAGAACGATTCAGAACTGTGACAAGAAAAAAGTCTTTATATTTCAATATAATAGAACTCTTTTAAACTGCGATTTGTTTTGACTTGGCGCAAGGCGGCTATTAGCAAATTTCCCGAATTTGCATTGGATTTCGGGCAAGCCGGGTTTTCTCGATGATCGTCTGCTCCTGCAATGTATTGAGCGACAAGGCTGTGCGCAGCGCCTGCGCAACGTCGGCGCCGCGCACGACCGGACAAGTCTATGGCTGTCTCGGCTGCAGCGCCCAGTGCGGCCGCTGCGCGCGCACCATCCGCAAGATCATGGATGAGGCGATCGGCGGCGTCGGCGGCTGTCCGGCCGGATGCGCCTGCGCCGCGCACGCGCCGCAGCGCGATTAAGCGTTTGCACGGAACATTCCACATAATGGCGGCGTGAACGACGCGCGTGGCGCGGCTTGACCGCTCGCGCCATTCGTTGAATTGTTCTCAGGACAATCACTGGAACGGCGTCATCGTTTCGTGGCGCGCCAGCCATAAGAGGATGTGAGGCGTCATGAAGGGCGAGCCCAAGGTCATCGAGTATCTCAACAAGGCGCTGCGCCACGAACTGACCGCGGTCAATCAGTACTGGCTGCACTACCGGCTGCTCGACAATTGGGGCTACAAGGCTCTCGCCAAGCAGTGGCGCAAGGAATCGATCGAAGAGATGGAACACGCCGACAAGCTGGTCGAGCGCATCATCTTCTTCGACGGCTTCCCCAACATGCAGGTGCTCGATCCGCTACATATCGGTCAGGACGTCAAGGAAATCCTCGACTGCGACCTCGCCGCTGAAATGTCGGCCCGCGCGCTCTATCAGGAGGCCGCGCATTACTGCAACGGCGCCAAGGATTACGTGACGCGTGACCTGTTCGAGAAATTGATGTCCGACGAAGAGCATCACATCGATTTCCTCGAAACCCAGCTCGACCTCGTCGCCAAGCTGGGCGTACAACTCTATGCGCAGCACCACATCGGCGAAATGGGCGAGGATCACTAGGCGTTATTACGCCGAGCCCGGACGGTCCGTTGCTACATTTGACACGGCACTTGGCACCCCGCCGGCCGCCGTGAACATTTGCAATTTTTCCGAAGATCGGCGACGGTTGCGGCATCGCTCGTTGCAATTGCACCGTGCGTGGCGGGTGAAGCAATTCGGGGGATAGCGCGATGTCCAGTCGGTCGACGAAACTCGGAAATGCGGTTCGCCATGTCGCGGCGGCTGCGGTCATTGCTGCTGCCGTCTTCGCGCCGTTCGCTGTTTCGGCGGAGGAATGGCCGGCGCGCACGGTGACGTTGACGCAGACGTTTGCCGCCGGCGGCACCATGGACTTCATGGCCCGCTCGATCGCGCAGGCGATGAGCGAATCCTTCGGCAAGACCTTCATCGTCGAAACCAAGGCCGGCGGCAGCGGCGTCGTCGGCCTGCTTGCCGTCGGCAAGGAGCCGCCAGACGGCTACAACTTCGTCATCTCGGCAATCGGTCCGATGGTGTTCAGGCCGATCCTGGAAAAGAACCTCGGCTTCGACGCCGACAAGGACTTCGAGCCCGTCATCCTTGTCGGTGCCACGCCGAACGCCGTGTTGGTGGCGCCGAAGCTGGGGGTGTCGACCATCGCCGACTTCAAGGTGTGGGCGGCCAAAAACGGCAACAGGGTCAATATCGGCATGCCGGGCGTAGGCACCATGGGGCAATATTGCGGCGCGTTGTTGCTCGATAAACTCGGCATCGAAGGCAACTTCATCAATTATCGCGGCGCGACGCCGATCGTGCAGGATCTGCTCGGCGGCCAGATCGAATTGGGCACGCCGGCTTTCGGCCCGAGCGTCATGGCGGCCAGGATTCTCGCCATCACCTCCGACCAGCGGCTCGACGCCATCCCCAACGTGCCGACGCTGAAGGAATCCGGAATCGATGTTACCTGCGCCACCTGGAACGCGATCTTCGCGCCGCGCGGCACGCCGAAGGCAATCATCGCCAAGTTTAACGCCGCGATCGACGCTTACCTGAAAAAGCCGGAAACGCGGGCGGCGTTCAACAAGGTCGGGCTGACGCCGTGGGGCGGACCGCCGGAGCGCGTCACCGCCCAGATGGCCGAAGATCGCAAAACCTGGGCCGCCATCATCAGGCGCATCCAGGCCGCCAACGCGAAATAACGACCGCGGCACGATCCCATGAACCCGATTGGCCGCGCCGTCGACATCCCGACCGCCGATGGAATGATGGACGCCTACGTGGCGTGGCCGGGCAAAGGCGGTCCGTTTCCTCTGGTCATCATGTTCATGGACATCTGGGGCCTGCGCGAGGAGCTGTTCGCTCTCGCGCGCAAGGTCGCGGCGGAGGGTTATTATTGCGTGGTGCCCAATCTCTATTATCGCAAAGGCAAGCTCCGTTTCGAGCGACGCAACGCGGCCGGCCGGATGGTGTCGTTCGACACGCTGCCGCAAGAATTGCAGCAGGAAATGCTGGTGCTCGGCCGCGGCCTGACGCGTCAGATGATCGAGACCGATGTGAGGGCGATATTCGAGTTTTCCCGCGCACAGCCGGTCTCGCCGGGGCCGGCGGGTACGGTCGGATTCTGTCTCGGCGGACGCATCGGATTCTTTGCCGCGCAAGCGTTTCCCGATCGGATCCGCGCCACCTCCAGTCTGCACGGCACGCTTCTGGTCACCGACGCGCCGGATTCGCCGCATCGCCTGATCGGTCGCATGAAGGGCGAGGTCTATTGCGGCCATGGCGAGCACGACCGGTTCAGCGAACCGGAGATTCTCGCGGCGCTCGCCGCGCCGTTCAAGGGACGCAGCGACCTGACCTATCGCTGCAGTTTCCACGCCGGCGCGCATCACGGCTATTCTTTGCCGGATCGCGACGTGCACGATGCCGCGGCCACCGCGGTCGATTGGCGGGAGACTCTCGCCATGTTCGCGCGCCAGCTCAAATCTTCGTCGCGTTCGTCTGGGCCCGCATGAATTCGATGAAGACCTTGACGGCTGGCGCGGCTTCGTTGCGGCGATAGACCAATGCAAGCTGGAACGTGCGGCTCACGCCTTCGACCTTGCGAAAGACCAAGCCCGGAATGTGGACATTTGTCATGGGCTCCGACATGACGCTCAGGCCGATGCCGGCCGCACATAAGGTCAGCACCGAAAAGATGTCCGGTCCGCGCTCGACAATGCGCAGCGACTTGCCGGGCGGCGTGATCGCAGCGATGTTGCCGCCGCCGAAGCCGACTTCCATCTCCAGCGACACCGCGACGAACGGCTCGTCGGCGATAACTTCCGGCGTGATCAGTTTGCGCTTGGCGAGCGGGTTGCGCTCCGGAATCGCGACATAATAAGGCTGGCGGTCGACGACGAAGCCGGTCAACCCGGTCGGATAATCGCGCGGCGCTGCGGTGAAGCCAACGTCGAGCGTATCGTCGGTCAAGGCGCGAAACTGCTCGAATGTCACGAGGCGGCGTAGTTGTAACTGCACGTCGGGATGAGCCTCGCGAAACGCCACCAGGCTCCTCGATATGAATCCGCTGAGGCCAGCGGAGAACAAGTAGCCTACCGCGATCGAACCGACGTCGCCGCGCGCCGCGCGCCGTCCGATCATCTCGGCATTGGCCGCCTGCTTGAGAGTGGCGTAGGCCTCGATCAGGAAGCGCTTGCCGGTTTGCGTCAGGGTCACGACGCTCTTGGTCCGGCGCAGGAACAGCTTCGCGCCCAGTTGGTTCTCCAGCGCCAGAATCTGGTGGCTGAGCGTCGGCGACGAGATATTGAGGCGCGCGGCGGCCCGGCCGAAATGCAGCTCCTCGGCAACCGCGACAAAATACCTAAGGTGGCGGAGTTCCATCGGTGGATTATGAGATAAAACCTCACAAAACGCGATATCCGCAGTAATGACAAATGAGCGTCCCGCCGCCATTCTCAATGAGCGGTTGTATTCGCCACGCAGCCGAGGCTGGCATTCTTCAGTGGCGATGATCCTCTCAAACCCCGGCCAGGCCGGCCGGTTGTGGAACCGAGCGCCACTTTCCCGCAGTCGCCATCAGCAGTCAGCATGCCCATGAACAAGCCTCCCTTCTTTACCGCCGACAATATCGTTCCGCTCGACAGCAAGGCCAAGGCGAAGGAGTGCAGTCGTGACGATGAACGGCAGCACCTCGAGGCGAAGTCCATGCCCGGCGGCAAGGACGACCCGCGTATGCAAGAAGCCGTCCGTTTGATGGAAGCCTTCCTGGCGATCGAGGAACCCGCGGCCCGCAGCGCGCTGGTGACGTTGGCCGAGCAACTCGTCAGTCACGATTGGGCGCGGCGCGCCCTGCGCCGCTAGAAAAGTTCCATCGGCGCGGCTCTGCCACAGCCGTAAAACAAATCTTAAAACATGCGATTCGTCGCTGTCCCGCAGGGGGCGCGCAGAATGCGGCTGCGCCAATCGTTAAAAATCGTCGTTAATAAACAGGGTTAAGAGCCACTTAAGGATTTGCTGCCATCGTCCTCTCATCCTTCGTCGCGAAGTGCGTGGCGGAGCAGCTGAGGGATGACGGCCTTATGAGTGCGCGTCTGAAAATCGGAATCGTCGCCGTAATCGCGTCGTTCGCCACGACGGCGTCTTACGCGGCCGACTATTCGCCGCCACCTTGCTACGATGCCGCGACGATTGCGGCCGGACGCGCGCCGCCGGGCGCGGTGCCGTGCTACGTTCCACCGCCACCGCCGGTCGTCGTCGAGGAATACTCGGGCTGGTATCTGCGCGGCGACATCGGCGTCACCAATCAACGCGTTCGCGACCTGACCAATATCCAGGACGCCAACAATGCCGTGACCAACGTCGGAATCGGCTTCGACGCTTCGCCATTATTCGGCCTCGGCATCGGCTACTACTTCAACGACTGGCTGCGTTTCGACCTGACCGGCGAGTATCGTTCAAGGGCAAATTTCCACGGCTCGCAGATCATCACCTCGGGCGGCAACACTTACACCGACGAATACAGCGGTTCCAAGTCGGAATGGCTGTTCCTGCTCAACGCTTATGTGGATCTTGGCACCTGGAACGGCTTTACGCCGTTCGTCGGCGCCGGCGTCGGCGCCTCGCGCAACACGATCTCGAGCTTCCAGGACGTTAACACGGTCACCAGCGGCGTTGCCTTTGCCGACGATGCGTCGAAGTGGAACTTCGCCTGGGCGCTGCACGCGGGTCTCGCCTACAAGGTGACGAAGAACTTCACGGTTGAACTGGCCTATCGCTACGTCAATCTCGGCGATGCCAACTCCGGCGACATCTACACCTACACCGGCGTCAACAACATCTACAATCCGATGGAGTTCAAGCACCTCACGTCGCACGACGTGAAACTTGGTCTGCGCTTCAATCTCGACAGCGTCGACTGGTTCTCCAGACCCGCTCCGCAGTATTACGCGCCGCCGCCGGTCTATGCACCGCCGCCGGTCTACGTGCAGCCGCCGCTGCAGAGCAAAGGCTGACGATGGGCGGCCGTTACGCTCGGTTAACGGCACGGCCGCCTGGTGAAGATTCTTGGTTGATGGTGGCTTAACGCCGCCGGATCGAGACGCGGCGCCGTGTCGCGAAGGAGTGGGGTTATGGGTCTAGTTCGGACGTCGGCGATCGGAATAGCGAACGTGACTGCTGCGTTGGCCGGCGCGCACGCCGCCGACATGCCGGGAAGCCGCCCGGTCGATCTGCCGCCGCCGGCCTATGTGCGGCCCGCGGCGCCGCTGCTCAGCGGCTGGTATCTCCGCGGCGATCTCGGTTATCGCTGGGGACATCTGTCCGGCTCCAATCCGGCGCCGACCTTTCCCGCGCCGGGCAGCGAGAAGCTCGGCGGCAGCTTTGCCGGCGGGGTCGGTCTCGGTGTCAAAACCGGCTGGCTGCGCACCGACGCGACGATCGATTTCGGCTCGCCGATGAAATACGAGGCGACGACGTTGGCGCCGAGCGACACCACGGCCAAGGTTTCCGCTATCACCGCGCTGTTCAACGGCTATCTCGATCTCGGCACCTGGTACAGCGCGACACCCTATATCGGCGGCGGCCTCGGCGCGTCGCGGCTGCGCGTCAGCGATTATCAAAGCACCGTGGCGCCGCCGTTCAGCGGCGACGGCGCGCACAGCCAATGGAATTTCGCCTGGGCGGCAATGGCGGGCGTCGCCTACCGGATCGCGCCCAACATGCAGCTCGATGTCGGCTATCGCTATCTCGCGCTCGGCGATGTCTCGACCGCCAGCGACGCCGCCGGGCAGATGACGCTCAAGAATATCGTCAACCACGAAGTGCGGGTCGGCCTGCGTTGGAATTTCGATGACTTACCCACGGTACGATAGCGCAACGCGCTTGCGTCGGATGCACGCCATCTGGCGCGCCGCTTGTGTCGGCGTGACGGTTGTGATGGCCGCCGTACCGCTCACCGCGACGGCGGCCGATTGGCCGGGCCAGGCGCCGCTGCGCGGCTCGTTCGAACCCTTTGGTCCGGCCCCCGCCGGATTCCGCTGGGACGGCGTCAACTTCGGCGGCCAGTTCGGCGTCGGCAACATGAGCACCGATTTCGGCTCGAGCAACAGCCAGCAGGTCGCCTACGACCTGCGCAATACGATCGTCCTCAGCGAGTATCACCCCGAAACCTGGACGACATTGCCATCGGGCACCACCAACGGGCGCACCTTCGGCGGCTTCATCGGCTACAGCGCGCAATGGGACGGCGTCATCATCGGCGCCGATGTCACCTACAACAAGGCTTCCGGCTTTTCGCAGTCGGCAGCGGATTCCACCAGCCGGCAGTTCAATACGTCGAACGGTTATAACAACAGTGTGACGATCGATGCCCAATCATCGGTCAAGCTGAAGGACTACGCCACCTTCCGCGCCCGCGCCGGTTATCCGTTCGGCCAGTTCATGCCTTACGCCTTCGCCGGCGTCGCGGTCGGGCGGTTCGACTATTCCGTCACTACGCGCATTCGCTCGAGCGGCACCGACGTCGGTGGCGGCGGTGGCAGTCCCTACAGTACCGACAATACCTATGTCGATTCGAAGAACAACGCGTTCTCGGCCGGTTTCGCCGGCGGTCTCGGCATCGACGTCGCGCTGACGCCGAACGTGTTCCTGCGCGCCGAATGGGAATACCTGGCGTTTGCCGAGATCAACGGCATCCGCAATTCCCTGAATAACGGCCGCGTCGGCGTCGGTATTCGCTTCTAACTCCAAAAATTTCCGCGATCTGCCGCGCCGCAGTTGACCGGCGAGGGCCGATCGACTATCTCCGCCAGTGGGACACCCCTCCCCAACGAGGGGCTTCTATCTGGAAGGATAGGCTATGACAGCGACGAAGCCCGGCGTGCGGCCGGCAAACCCGCACTTTTCGTCCGGCCCCTGCGCCAAGCGCCCCGGCTGGACCCTCCAAGCCCTCAAAGACGCGGCCCTCGGTCGCTCCCATCGCGCCAAGATCGGCAAGGCCAAGCTCAAGCAGGCCATCGATCTGACTCGCGAAATCCTCAATATTCCCACCGATTACAAAGTCGGCATCGTGCCCGCCTCCGACACGGGCGCCGTGGAAATGGCGCTGTGGTCGATGCTGGGCGCGCGCGGCGTCACCATGCTGGCCTGGGAATCGTTCGGCGAAGGCTGGGTCACCGATGTGGTGAAACAACTCAAGCTGAAGGACGTCACCGAGCTGAAGGCGCCGTACGGCGAACTGCCGGATCTCGCCAAGGTCGATTTCAAGACCGACGTGGTCTTCACCTGGAACGGTACCACCTCGGGCGTGCGCGTGCCGAACGGCGACTGGATCAAGGCCGACCGCGAAGGCCTGACCATCTGCGACGCCACCTCGGCGGCCTTCGCGCAGAATCTCGATTTCACCAAGCTCGATGTCGTCACTTTCTCCTGGCAGAAGGTGCTGGGCGGCGAGGGCGCGCACGGCATGCTCATTCTGTCGCCGCGCGCCGTTCAGCGTCTGGAAACCTACAAGCCGGCCTGGCCGCTGCCAAAGATCTTCCGCATGACGAAGAACGGCAAGCTCAACGAAGGCATCTTCGTCGGCGAGACCATCAACACGCCGTCGATGCTGTGCGTCGAGGACTATCTCGACGCGCTGAACTGGGGCAAGTCGGTCGGCGGCCTGAAAGGTTTGCAGGCACGCTCCGACGCCAACGCCAAGGTGCTCGCCGACTGGGTCGCCAAGACGGCGTGGATCGATCATCTGGCGAAGAAGCCCGAGACGCGGTCGAACACCTCCGTGTGTCTCGTCGTCGCCGACCCGGCCGTGACCAAGCTGACGCTCGACGAGCAGGCGGCTTTCGCCAAGAGCATCGCTTCGATGCTGGAGAAGGAAGGCGTCGCCAACGATATCGCGTTCTATCGCGACGCACCGCCGGGCCTGCGCATCTGGTGCGGCGCCACCATCGAGACCAAGGACGTCGAAGCGTTGACGCCGTGGCTCGACTGGGCCTTCGAACAGGCCAAGGCCGCGCTCGCCAAGGCGGCGTAAGTTCGTTTGCGAACCCCGTAGCGTCATGCCCCGCGAAAGCGGGGCATCCAGCTCTTTCAAGTCATTCGCTTCAACGCTGGATCGTCCGCCTTCGCGGACGATGACAGCAGAACCGGACAAAACCCATGCCCAAAGTTCTCATCTCCGACGCTCTTTCTCCCGCCGCCATCCAGATCTTCAAGGATCGCGGCGTCGAGGTCGATTTCCAGCCGGCGCTCGGCAAGGACAAGGACAAGCTCGCCGAAATTATCGGCAATTATGACGGCCTTGCCATTCGCTCGGCCACCAAGGTGACGCCGAAGATTCTGGAGAAGGCCAACAACCTCAAGGTGATCGGCCGCGCCGGCATCGGCGTCGACAACGTCGACATTCCGGCCGCGACCGCCAAGGGCATCATTGTGATGAACACGCCCTTCGGCAATTCGATCACCACGGCAGAGCACGCCATCTCGCTGATGCTGGCGCTCGCCCGCCAGATTCCGGAAGCCGACCGCTCCACGCAGGCCGGCAAGTGGGAAAAGAACAAGTTCATGGGCGTCGAAATCACGGCCAAGACGCTCGGCGTCATCGGGTGCGGCAATATCGGCTCGATCGTCGCCGACCGTGCGCTCGGCCTGAAGATGAAGGTCGTCGCCTTCGATCCGTTCCTGTCGCCGGAGCGCGCCGTCGATATCGGCGTGGAGAAGGTCGAACTCGACGAACTTCTCAAGCGTGCCGACTTCATCACGCTGCATACGCCACTGACCGACAAGACGAGAAACATCCTCGACGCCACGGCGCTGAACAAGACCAAGAAGGGCGTGCGCATTATTAACTGCGCCCGCGGCGGCCTGGTCGATGAAAACGCGCTGCGCGCCGCGCTCGATTCGGGCCACGTGGCCGGCGCCGCCTTCGACGTCTTCGTCACCGAGCCGGCAACCGAGAACGTGCTGTTCAATCACCCCAACGTCATCTGCACGCCGCATCTCGGCGCCTCGACGACGGAAGCGCAGGAGAACGTCGCGCTGCAAGTCGCCGAACAGATGGCGGACTACCTGATGACCGGCGCCATCACCAACGCTATCAACTTCCCGTCGATCACCGCTGAAGAAGCGCCCAAGCTCAAGCCGTTCGTCGAACTCGCCGAAAAACTCGGCTCTTTCGCCGGCCAGCTTACCGAGACCGGCATCTCAAAGGTGCAGATCGCCTATGAAGGCGCGGTGGCGCAGATGAACACCCGCGCGCTCACCTCGGCGGCGCTCGCCGGCCTGCTGCGGCCGATGCTCGGCGACGTGAACGTTGTCTCGGCGCCGGTGATCGCCAAGGAGCGCGGCATGATCATCGAGGAGACGACGCGGCAGGTGGCCGGCGATTACGACAGCCTGATCACCATCACGGTGGTGACCGAGCGCCAGTCGCGCCACGTATCCGGCACGGTGTTCGCCGACGGCCGTCCGCGTATCGTCAACATCAAGGGCATCCGTATGGACGCCGAATTCGCGCCGTCCATGGTCTACATCACCAACCTCGACAAGCCGGGCTTCATAGGCAAGTTCTCCGGCACCCTTGGCGAGGCGAACATCAACATCGCCACCTTCCATGTCGGTCGCGAGGCCCCGGGCGCCAACGCGGTGGCGCTGATCGAGATCGACGGCGAACTGCCGGAGGACGTGCTCGCCAAGGTGCGGGCGCTGCCGCAGGTGCAGTCGGCCAAGCCGCTGCATTTCTGAGCTTTGCGTTAACGCATTTTCGGGCCGGCGCGGTCACTCGCGCCGGCCTTTTTGCGCGCGATTCGTGTCACAATTGGCTGCTAGCCTTTGACTTAGGTCATGAGCTTCCGCACCGGTCCGGTTAGGGTGACGCGCGATGAACGAGCAACTGCCGCAAACCGTCGAACACACTGCTGTTACTGACGAAATGGCGCCGGTGGCGAACCTGCCGGTGCACGTCATCTCGGCCGAGCCGGCGACGGTCAGCCAGCCCTTGGCTGGCCATGCACCGCCGGCATCTTCGTCGGCCGAACCGGCCAGAGGGCCGGCCCCTGAGGCGGACCAGCGCGATCCTTATGCGATAACCGCCTTTGCCGATATCATCGACCGCTCGCAGCACGCGGCGATGGCGCGGTTGACCATGGGCCTGTCGCCCAGCGCGCTGATGCAGGCCTATATGGATTGGGCCGTTCATATCGCCAACCGGCCCGGCAAGCGCCTGCAACTCGTCGACAAGGCGCTGCGCAAGTCGCGACGCTTGATGCAGTACGCCGCCACCTACGCGCTACGGAGCGACGGCGCCCAGCCTTGCATCACGCCGTTGCCGCAGGACCGCCGCTTTGACGGCGAGGACTGGCAGAAGTGGCCGTTCAACGTCATCTACCAGTCGTTCCTGCTCAATCAGCAATGGTGGCACAACGCCACCACCGGCCTGCGCGGCGTCAGCAAGCAGCATGAAAAGATGGTCGAGTTCATGTCGCGGCAGGTGCTCGACATGGCCTCGCCCTCCAACTTCCTGTTCACCAATCCCGAGATCATGCGGCGCACTGCCGAGACCGGCGGCCGCAATCTGGTGAACGGCTTTCAGAATCTGATCGAAGATCTGGAGCGCAAGCAGGCCGGCAAGAAGCCAGCCGGCACCGAAAGATTCGTCGTCGGCCGCGATGTGGCGGTCACGCCCGGCAAGGTCGTTTACCGCAATCGTCTCATCGAACTCATCGAATACGCACCGGCAACGGCGCAGGTGCGGTCCGAGCCGGTGTTGATCGTGCCGGCCTGGATCATGAAGTACTACATCCTCGATCTGTCGCCGCACAATTCGATGGTGAAGTATCTCACCGAGCAGGGCTTCACCGTCTACATGATCTCGTGGAAGAATCCGGACGCCGACGATCGCGATCTCGGCATGGACGATTACTTGTCCCTCGGTGTCATGGCGGCGTTCGACCGCATCACCGACATCATGCCGGACCGCAAGGTTCATGGTGTCGGCTATTGCCTCGGCGGCACGCTGCTGTCGATCGCCGCGGCGGCGATGGCGCGCGATCACGACGATCGCCTGCAGTCGCTGACCTTGCTCGCGGCGCAGACAGATTTCACCGAAGCGGGCGAGTTGATGTTGTTCATCAACGAGAGCCAGCTCGCCTTCCTCGAAGATATGATGTGGGAGCAGGGCTTCCTCGACACCACGCAGATGGCCGGCGCCTTCCAAATGCTTCGCTCGAACGACCTGGTCTGGTCGTACTCGACGCGCGCTTATCTGATGGGCGAACGCGAGCCGATGACAGACCTCATGGCGTGGAATGCGGACGCAACGCGTATGCCGTACCGCATGCACAGCGAATATCTGCGCAAGCTGTTCCTCAATAACGATCTGGCCGAGGGCCGTTATGTGGTCGGCGACAAGCCGGTCTCGCTCGGTGATATCCGGGTGCCGATCTTCGCCGTCGGCACGCAGCGCGACCACGTTGCGCCCTGGCGCTCGACCTACAAGATCCACCGCCTGACCGAGACCGAGGTTACCTATCTCCTGACCACCGGTGGTCATAACGCCGGCATCGTCTCGGAACCCAACCACCGTCGCCGCAGCTATCAGGTCACGACAACGCCGGCCGATGCCCGCCATATCGATCCCGATACCTGGGCGGGCATGGCGCCGACCAGGGAAGGCTCCTGGTGGGAGGAGTGGAGCGCCTGGCTCTCCGCCCGTTCGGGCGGCTGGGTGGCGCCGCCAGGGATGGCCGGCGGCTATCACAGCTTCGACGACGCGCCCGGACGCTACGTGCTGCAGCCGTGAGCTGAAGCGGTCCGCCGCGTCTCCCTTAGCCCGTTGAAAAACAAGGCGAAATAACCGTGCACACGCTTGCGTGGCGAGGCCGGTTTGCCTTGCTTCGAGGGCCTCCATCCTTTATCCGAAGGTGGACCTGGCCGGCACCGCCCGGCGTCAGTGTCCGAACGCTGACGCGGAGATGAAGCTTTCATGGCGAATGTCGTGGTTGTCGGGTCGCAGTGGGGCGACGAAGGCAAAGGCAAGATTGTCGACTGGCTGTCGCAGCAGGCCGATGTCGTGGTCCGTTTTCAGGGCGGGCACAATGCCGGTCACACGTTGGTGATCGGCAACGCCACTTATAAATTGTCGCTGCTGCCGTCCGGCGTCGTGCGCGACGGCAAGCTGTCGGTCATCGGCAATGGCGTGGTGATCGATCCCGAAGCCTTGCTCAAGGAAATCGACACACTCGGCGCGCAGGGCGTCAAGGTAACGCCGGACACTTTGCGCATCGCCGAAAACGCCGTGCTCATTCTGCCGCTGCATCGCGACCTCGAGGCGATCCGCGAGAATTCTTCGGCGCGCATCGGCACCACCAAGCGCGGCATCGGCCCGGCCTATGAAGACAAGGTCGGCCGCCGCGCCATCCGTTTCATGGACCTCGCCGACCTGCCGGCATTGGCACCGAAGATCGACCGCCTGCTGGCGCATCACAACGCGCTGCGCCGCGGCAATGGCCTCGCCGAGATCGACCCGAAGGATCTGTACAATCATCTCGCGACACTGGCACCGCGGGTGCTCCCCTACATGGACTCGGTGTGGCGGCTGCTCGACGGCAAGCGGCGTGAGGGCAAACGTATCCTGTTCGAAGGCGCCCAGGGCGCGCTGCTCGACATCGATCACGGCACTTATCCTTACGTCACCTCGTCGAATACGGTGGCGGGGCAGGCGGCGACCGGATCGGGCCTCGGGCCCAACGCCATCGATTACGTGCTTGGCATCACCAAGGCCTACACGACGCGCGTCGGCGACGGGCCGTTTCCGACCGATCAGATGCACAACGAGATCGGCAAGATGCTCGGCGAACGCGGCCGCGAGTTCGGCACGGTCACGGGCCGCGCCCGCCGCTGCGGCTGGTTCGATGCCGTCTTGGTGCGCCAGACGGTCTCGACCTGCGGCATCGATGGCATCGCGCTGACCAAGCTCGATATTCTCGACGGCTTCGACGAAATCAAAGTCTGCGTCGGCTACAAACTCGACGGCCGCGAGATCGATTACTTGCCAGCCGGCGAGCACGCCCAGGCCATCGTCGAACCGATCTACGAGACGATCGATGGCTGGAAGGAGCCGACCGCCGGGGCCCGGTCCTGGGCGCAATTGCCGGCGCAGGCGATAAAATACGTGCGCCGAATCGAGGAACTGATCGGCTGCCCGGTGGCGCTGTTGTCGACCAGCCCCGAGCGTGACGATACGATCCTGATGACCAATCCGTTCGAGACCTGACCGCCCGAGGAAAGCCAAGCGCGCCTTAGAAAACACGCAAAGCAGGTTCCATTAACACGCAATGGCCGATTACTACCCCCTGATCGCCCGCGCCGTCGCAGGCCTCGACAAGAATACTGGCGAAAACCGTCGCGCCTTGTACGAGCGCGCCCGCGCGGCGCTGGTCAACCAGCTACGGGGCGTCGATCCGCCGCTCGATGAGGCTGACATCACGCGCGAGCGGCTGGGGCTGGAGGACGCTATTCGGCGCCTCGAAGCCGAGGCAGCCAAGAAGGCGAGCGAGGAGCTGGCCGCGCCGCAAGAGGCGTCGCCTTCGCTCCGCGACCAGGCGTTGCGTAATTTCCGCGATACCATGGCGGAAGCCGAAGGTCTCGGCGAAGCGAGCCACGAGGCCAGCCGCAGCGCGCGCGAAGCCTATCACGACCTCGAAGATCGGGAGCTGCCGGAAGCGGCACACGCCGGGCCCGAGTCCGATCTGCAGGCGCATGTCGATGCCATCCCGGATGAACGCCCGGTCGAACCTGCCTCGCATTATTTCGAGCCTCCCGCCGAAGAGCCGAGCGTTCCGGGCGCTGCCGACGAAACCGGTTATGAGGCCGAGCCCTCAGCGCCGTTCGAGGCGCCGCCGGCCGCGCCGGCCTACGAGCCGGCGCGTCGCGCCGTACCGCCTCCGCCGGCGCAGGAGGACGACGACGACGCGGTCTATGGCCGGCCGGCGCGCGCTTACGGGCGGATCGTCAAGGTCGCCTTATTGCTGATCGTGCTCGGCGCCGCCGCGGCTGTGGGTTACTGGCAGCGCGGTGCGGTGGTCGACAGTTATAAGTCGGTGGTGGCCGGTCTTAGCCGTTCGGCGACCACGACGACGGCGCCGACGCCGTCGAAAACGGCGGAAGCACCGGCCGGCCGTCCCAAGATCACCGATCGCATAGGCGCCACCAACGATTCAACGGCAACGCCGGCCACTGCGCCGGCCGCCGCGGTGGCGCAGAAGGTCGTGCTCTATGACGAGGATCCGTCCGATCCGCAAGGCAAGCGTTATGTCGGGTCGGCGGTGTGGCGCACCGAGACGGTGTCGCCCGGTGCTGGTCTGGCGCCGGAGCTGGCCATCCGCGCTGACGTCGAAATCCCGGAACGGCGGATGCGGATGACCTGGTCGCTGCGCCGTAACACCGACAAGGCGCTGCCGGCGAGCCACACGATCGAGATCATGTTCACCTTGCCGTCCGACTTCCCCGAAGGCGGCATCGCCAACGTGCCGGGCATCCTGATGAAACAGAACGAGCAGGCGCGCGGTCTACCGCTTGCCGGCCTGTCGGTAAAGGTGACCAATAATTACTTCCTGATCGGCCTGTCCGCCGTCAGCGTCGATCAGCAGCGCAATGTCGAACTGCTCAAGGACCGCGACTGGTTCGACATTCCGATTGTCTACACCAGCGGCAAGCGCGCCATTCTCGCCGTCGAGAAAGGCACGCCCGGCGCTCGCGCCTTCGCGGAATCGTTCAAGGCCTGGGGCGAATAGTCCCCGTTTTCGACGCTCACTTTTTCAATGGCGGGGCCCAAAAGCCCCGCCATTGTTTTGTGGGTTAGCTCACTTCCGCCACGGGAACAGCGCCGCCGGGAAGTCCGCCGCCGGCCGCCTAACGCGCTGGCTGTCGTCGCGATAGGTCGGCTGTGGGCTGTCGTCGGCGACGACCAGCTTGCGATAGAGATGCCAGGTCGCGTGGCCGAGAATCGGCATCACCACGGTGAGGCCGATGAAGAAGGGCAACGAACCGATCAGCAGCAGCGCCGCGACGATCAAGCCCCACACCGTCATCACCAGCGGATTGGCGATGACCGCGCGGATCGAGGTCAGCAACGCACCGGCGGCGCCGACGTCGCGATCGATCAACATCGGGAACGACACCACCGTCAGCGTGAACGCCACTGCAGCGAAGACGAGGCCGACGACGTTGCCGACGACAATCAGGTTCCAGCCGGCGTCGGTGGTCAGCACGTCACTGATGAAGGAGCCGATCGAGGCCGGTGGCTTGTAACCGAAGTTACCGATGTAGATGGCGTTGGCCGCCGCCATCCACAGACCGAAAAGCAGCGTCAGCAGCAGGCCGAGGGCGACGATGCCGCCGATCGATGACGAGCGAAACACATCGAAGGCATGCGAGGCCGAGGTATCGAGACCTTGTTCGCGTCGCCGGCTGAGCTCGTAGAGACCGAGCGCGGCGAGTGGACCGACCAGAGCAAATCCGGTCGCCAACGGATAAAGCAGCGGTAGCACCGAATAGCCGAAGGCGAGGCGGGCCGCGATCAAGCCGAACAATGGATAGATGACGCAGAGGAAGATGGCGTGCGTCGGCATGGCGAGGAAATCGTCCGCGCCTTGCGACAGAGCGTCCTTGAGATCGGCGAAACCGATGCGGCGTATCGTGGGAGTGACGGAATTATCAGCCGCCCCAACGATCAGATGGGATTGAGCCATTGCGCGCCTCCTGAGGCATGTTCAGGCTGCCGTGGCACGTTTCGACCCTGGCCAAGCTTTATGACGGCCGCGGTCTTGCCACGAGCCTTGCAAATACTCTAACACGATCTGAGGCGGAATTGTTTCACGATTTCGCGCGTGCGCCGCAACGCGGCTTAACTCGTCCCGCCGTTTGCCGGTTTCACGCTGCAGCGCAGGCGAATCCGTTGCCTTGGCGCCTGATCTTGCCGACGGACGGCGACGGAAAATGCGCGGTGCAGCACAAAGTATCGGTGTCGCAATAGCGCTCGAGAAAGCCGCGGCGAGTGGTCGCGGCCCGGGCTGGATCAACGTCGAACTTCACCGACATCTCGGGATAGAGCGCCTGGATCGGCGAATGCATGAGGTCACCGGAAAACACGGCATCGTCTTTGCCGCGACCGATGCCGAAAGCGACATGGCCGGGCGTGTGGCCCGGCGTCGGCACGATGCGGACATGGTCGCCAATCTGGTGATCGTTGCCGACGACTTCGTGCCGCTGGGCTTCGACGATCGGCAGTACGCTGTCGACAAAAGGCGGCACGGGAGCTTTAGCGTTCTGTTCGGACCAGTAGTCGAGTTCTTGCTGGGCGAACACGTAACGCGCATTGGGGAAGGTCGGCACCCAGCGGCCATTCACTAGCCGCGTGTTCCAGCCGACGTGATCAGTGTGTAAATGCGTGCACATCACGAAGTCGATGTCGTCGACGGAGAGACCTGCGATGGCGAGCGCGCGCATATAGGTGTCGTCGGTCTTCATGTGCCACATCGGCCGCGCCCGCGGTTTGTCGTTGCCAATGCAGCTGTCGATAAGGATGGTGTGATGCGGTGTTTTAACCACATAGGACTGGAAGGCGAGGAGAAGTATATCCTTTTCGTCCAGCGCCTTGGCCTGCCGCATCCAGGCGCGGTTCTCGGCCAGCACGTCCGCCGTGAGGCCGGGCAGCATCTCCAGCGCCGGCAGAAAGGCGGTTTCCTGCTCGATGATGCGATGAATGGTGAGATCGCCGACCGCGAATTTCAGAATCATGCGAACCCCTGTGACTTGCGTTGGCGGCGCCAAATATCTTGCCGAGCCGGAGCTCTCCCGACTCGGCAAGATTAGCGGGTCTTTCATTGAATGCGGCGAATTTCGCCCGCCGCCCGCGCCAGGATTTCGACGACCTTGGCTTCGGCATCGGCGTCGTTCTCGAGGCGTTCGGCGGCAGTTTCCCGCAGATTGTCGAGTGCGGCGCGGACCAACTGCATGCGGCGCCAACGGCTGTCGCTGCGTTCGCTTTCTTCCTCGCGCGCCTGCACCTTCATGGCTTTTTCGCCGATGAGCGCCAGCCGCTTCATCACAGCGTCGACCAGATCGCGGTTCTCGTTCAGATGCGCGCGCCCGTCCTCGGTGATGGTGTAGAGCTTCTTGGCGCCCTCGGGCTGCGATGTCAGGTGTCCGACTTCTTCGAGGTAGGTGAGGGTTGGATAGACGATGCCGGGGCTCGGCGAGTACCACCCCGATGTCGTGTCCTCGAGCGCCTTGATGATATCGTAGCCGTGCCGCGGCTGCCCTTCGATAAGTCTGAGCGCGATGAGACGGAGGTCGCCCTGCGCCAGCATCCGACCGGCGTGCCTCAGGTCGTCGCCGCCCGCACCACCGAAACCGTGACGGCCGGGACTATGGCGGTGGCGACCGCGCCCATGGCGACCGGCGAATTCATGGGCACAGCGGCCCTCATGACGATGGCCAAACATTTGGAACTCCTTTCAGTTCAAGACGATATACCTATCTTCATAAAGATATATCTTAAGATAGCTCGTAGATATGTTATATAAAAATATATCGCAAGACATATCTCGTGAGCGGGCGTCGATTTTTATCGCGGCCGTGCCGGTGGCGAAAGGAAAGGTCGGTTGACCTGCGTCAATGACGCCGGCGGCGTCATTGCTAGTTTCACAATTCGAATTCGCATTATGGCGACGGCAGGAGGTCCGCATGACAATGACAGCGATGGACGGCCACGGTTCGCCGCTGAGGGCAGTCGCCGACTGGTTCCGCCGCCGGCTGGCAGCGCCGCTGCCACTCGATCGGGCGGAAACGGCGCAGATTGCCGCCGATGTCGGCCTGTCCGTCGCCGACCTTGAGCGCGTGAATCAGATGAGCCCGCACGCGGCGGATCCGATGGTGCAGCGCCTGGCCTCGATGGATATGAATCCGGACGAAGTGGCTCGCGTCGAGCCGGCAGTCTTTCACGATCTGCAGCGCGTCTGCTCGTTCTGCGACGATAAGAAACAATGTCAGTACGAATTGCGGCGTGATCCGGACGGCACGGAATGGAAAACGTACTGTCCGAACATGCCAACTTTTGAGGCGCTCAAGGCAGAGCGTAAATTGACGGATTCTTGAAGCGGCATCGGGGGCTGGCCCTGGGCCGGCAATCGCCGGGAGGCGGGCGGATGCAATAAAGGCCGGGCAATGAGCCCGGCCTTTTGGCATTCATAGGGACAGGCGACGTTTAGTGCATCGCCGCCGAGGTTACTTGCGGTGTGGTCTTCGGCGTCTCCAGCGTGGCGATCGAGGACTTCACCGCCTTCTGCACCTTCTCGAAGGCACGAACCTCGATCTGGCGCACGCGCTCGCGCGACACGCCGAACTCGGCCGCCAAATCTTCCAGCGTCACCGGATCGTCGGCGAGACGGCGGGCTTCGAAGATGCGGCGTTCGCGATCGTTGAGCACGTCGAGGGCGCCGATCAGCGCCTTGTGACGATTATCGCTTTCCTCACTGTCGGCGAGGATGCGCTCCTGGCTCGGGGCATCATCGACCAGCCAGTCCTGCCATTCGCCCGACTCGCCGTCGTCGCGGATCGAAGCGTTGAGCGAGGCATCGCCGCCGAGACGACGGTTCATGTCGACGACATCCTGCTCGGTGACGCCGAGCTGGGTGGCGATGACCTTGACCTGGTCGGGACGAAGATCGCCTTCCTCAAGGGCCGAGATCTTGCTCTTGGCCTTGCGCAGGTTGAAGAACAGCTTCTTCTGGTTCGCGGTCGTGCCCATCTTCACGAGCGACCACGAGCGCAGGATGTATTCCTGGATCGCCGCCTTGATCCACCACATCGCATAGGTGGCCAGACGGAAACCCTTTTCCGGTTCGAAGCGCTTTACGGCCTGCATCAGGCCGACATTGCCCTCGGACACGACTTCGGAAATCGGCAGGCCATAGCCGCGGTAACCCATCGCGATCTTGGCGACGAGACGCAGATGGCTGGTGACGAGACGGTGCGCGGCATCACGATCCCCGTGCTCGCGCCAGCTTTTGGCGAGCATGTACTCTTCCTGCGGTTCCAGCATCGGGAACCGACGGATTTCCTCGAGGTAACGTGAAAGACCGGATTCGGCACTCAGTGCCGGGATTGCAGCAGAACGGGCCATTAGCGCCCTCCTTGTAAATGCCCCCGACGGGTCGGCAGGCGGTTGTCACCGTCGCTCCCCGAGCCGACGGTGCGCATCCGAATTGCGCTCGCTCTCTCCAACGAACGCGGATGCAGCATACTGGTTCGCGACGGGCAGCGGAAGGATTCCGCCGTCACGTCGCCGTGACCCCGCTGTGTTCAGCTAAGGGACTGTACCGATGACGTAATCTGGGATGCGGACAGGGTGTCGCAGGGCATTTGGGGGCGCCGGCTACCATGGTACTGCCGCAATTGACGACGCCGCCCGGGGCCAGAGGCGCGGGCGGGAGGGACTTCTAGAGGTGGGGTGGTCACCAAGCCTAGATGGGGACCGGGCTGCGATTTTCAAGGGGGCGCAGGTGTTACGCCCGCCGGCGCAAGGCGTCGGCGAGGCCGGCCATGTCGGCAGGGAGCGGCGATTCGAAATGCAGCCGGTCGCCGCTGCGCGGGTGGGTAAAGCCCAGAATCGCGGCGTGCAGCGCCTGCCGTCCCAGTGCCGTGAGTGCCGTGCGCGCCTGCGGCGTCAGCCGTGCCGCCTTGGTCTTGAAGCCGGTGGCGTAGGTCTCGTCGCCCATGATCGGGTGGCCGATATGGGCAAGATGCACACGGATCTGATGCGTGCGGCCGGTCTCGAGCAGACATTCGATCAGGCCGGCGACCGGTTTGCCATCCGGCCCCGGGAAGGCCTCGCGCAATTCCCAATGCGTCACCGCCTCGCGGCCGCCGGCCCGCACCGCCTGCTTTTCCCGCGATGACGGATGGCGGTCGAGCGGCGCGTCGATGGTGCCGCGCGCCCGATCCGGTGCGCCCCAGACCAGCGCCAGATAGCCGCGCTCGAGCCCGCTCTCGAGCTTGTCGGCGAACTGCTTCGACAGCGCCTTGTGCGCCTGGTCGTTCTTGGCGATGACCATCAGTCCCGTGGTGTCCTTGTCGAGCCGGTGCACGATGCCCGGACGCTTGACGCCGCCGATGCCGGACAGGCTGTCGCCGCAATGGGCGATCAGCGCGTTGACCAAGGTGCCGGTGGCATGGCCCGCCGCCGGATGCACGACGAGGCCGGCCGGCTTGTCGATGACGATGAGGTCGCCGTCCTCGTAGACGATGTTGAGCGGGATATCCTCGCCGGCGGGCCTTGCGTCTTCCGGCGGCGGCAATGTTACTGAGATGATGTCGCCGGATTTGACCTGCGCCGACGGATCAAGGATGGTGCGCGCCGCTTCGTGCCGGGCAGCCTGCCGCAATGTCACTCGGCCATCGAGGATAAGCGCCTTGAGCCGCGACCGCGATAGTGACGGCAGGCGCGCCGCGAGCAGGCGGTCGAGCCGGGCACCTTCGTCCTCGGCGGCGACGCTGACTGTTTCGGTGACGCTGCCCATGCTGTCTTTATATAGAACCTGAAATCCGGTGAGCCGATGCCCGACCCGCTGCCCCTCGAGCCCGACCAGGCCGCCGCTATCGCCAAGGTGCGGCGGCTGATGCTGATCGCGTCGGTGACGACCGTGGTTGCCATCGGAGCGGTGTTCGGAGCCATCGGTTACAAGGTTTTCAAGGCTGGGGACAGCCCCGCCGACGGGACCGCTACCGGCACGCCTGGCACCGTGGTCGAGGTGACCGACACCCTGCCGGCCAGCGCCAAGGTAATCTCGACCGCAGTCGGCGACGCCCAGATCGTGGTGACGATTGATGTCGGCGGCGCTACCGAACTGCGCACCTACGATCCTGATACGTTGAAGCCGCTTGGCCGGTTGCGACTCAATCCGCAACGGTGAGCGGGGCGGAGCCCGTTCCGCGCAGAGCGCGCGCCAGGGCGACGTCCTTCCGGTGCGGATGCCAGTAGTCCATCAATGCGATCATGCAGAACGGCATCGGCAGCAGGTTGAGCAGGAAATGCCAGACGACGCGGTAGCCGACGGCGAATTCGCGCCCGCCGAACTGTCCGGCATGGCCAAACAGCGTGCTCACGCCGATCGGATATCCGACATAGTAGGCGGTCAAGGTGAGCGCGAGATGCTCGCATAAATGCAAGCCTTCGATCACGAAGGCCCGGCGGACCCATTTCGAGGTAATGACGTAGTAGAGGCAGGCGATGCTGCTGAGGAAGATGAAATTGGCAACGAGGTGCAAGAGCTCCATGCCGAGCATCATCTGTCGCGCCGTGCCGTCGTGCGGAAAAAGGTAGACGCCGGCGAGGCGAACCCACTCGGTAACCCAGGGCGACATCCAGGGCGTGTCGCGGCCGCAGATGTTGGAGTAGTCGCCTAGAATCCAGATGGTGACCTGTGCCGCATGCTCGTAGAAGTGCCCGACCTGGAACAGCAACCCGAGCGTGGCCGCGGCGGTGACCGCAAAGGCGAGCGGCGGCCAGCTGTCGACAAGGTTGAAGATTGCACGCAGCAGCGGGCCGTGCGCCGGGCGGCTGGCGAAACCGGCGGGCTGCACGAAATCGGTCATGGGCTTCCCCTAACGATGCTAGATGTCCGGACGCGGGGAGAATGGAGCAGGGCGCTTGCCCGCGGATCTGGCGCCGGTCACGGGCGGCTCACCGGCGGCTCTTAACCCTCGAATGGCCTTCTGAATGCGCGCTGCGACCGCCACGCTTGCACTGCCGCCGGATCGCGGCTATCTCCGGGGTCACCGGAAGTTTCCGTGGCCCTACGCTCCCTTCGTCTAGCGGCCCAGGACGTCGCCCTCTCACGGCGAAAACAGGGGTTCGAGTCCCCTAGGGAGCGCCACTTTGCATTCGTGCGACTCGGCCGAAACCGGCTTGTCAGTGTCTCACGGCGGAAATCCGGGTTTCCGCCTCGCCGCAACGACCCGACGGCTCTTCCACACGGAAATAGTTCCGGCCGACATAGGCTTTGTCGTAGTGATGCCACGACGTCCGGTGATCCAGCGCGAGAACGCCGGCGAGCGTTACCGCAAATACCGAACTTTCGCGGTCGCGCTGCTGGGAATTGAGGTTCTCCGGCAGCCGGGCGCTGGCGTAATCGATGTAATAGACGCGCCGCACGCACGGCAGATGATTTGCCGCGTCGAGCGCCGCCTTCGCCGTCATCTGATGGTCGGAATGATCGTTCGGATTGCGGCGTTGGTCGACCTCGGCAATGTTGATCTGCGCCAGTGTCAGGTTGCCCCGCTCGAAGGTGATTATCCCGCGCAGGGTCGCGGTCAGATCGCGCCAGCCGTGATAAACGGTCGAACCGTCAACGGCGGCGACAGCGGCAATGTCGTTGTTTGCGAGCCGCCTCAACGACTGAAAGCCAGTATCGTAATAGCCTGAACCATCGAGGTTGCCATCAGGCAGCCGCAGGAAATAGCTCACCGTGTTTCGATAGGCGACCCGGTAGATCGGATGACCGTTGAACGACATGTGCGACGCGCTCCGGCTGTCCGGCGCGTCGTCGGCGTCGGCCATGAATCGCACCGCCGTTTCGGCGCCGTTCTCACGCGCCAGAAAGTACGGATGCTTGCGCCCGCCCGTGCCAATCCCCAATCCGGCATCGCCGGCGGTGGTGTAGATGAATACGGTCTTGGCCGCGGCGCTGATCACGTCTTCGAATGCGGACGGATTCATGAACAACTGCCAGTCATCCTGATGGGCCGCGAAGTAGAACGAAACTTTGTAAGGCTTGGCATTGTCGTTGGCCAAGGCCGGTACCGTTTGCAGCGCGCCGACAAATAGCGCGGCGCAGCAGACGAGTCGCATTCCCTGCATGATGTTCTCCGCGAGTCGTTCCGATACATTCATGAAATCCAATATGATTGCCGGCGCGGCAATCTGCAACATGCGGAAATGAGGTCCGCCGGCTTCAGGCGGACGTCGATACCGTTACGGTGATATATTTTCTTTTTTCTTTGGGACGGCCGCGTTGTCGATCGATGCGAGGTCGGCGTTTGAATACAGCCGACGTGCTGAAGGCGGCAACACTTTATGGCCGGGTCAGAGCGTGGCCGTGGCGTGGTCTCATGCGGATAGTCATATTTATCAGCGAGACTTTGACGCCGGTCGGTCGGTGAAAGGCGGCGGATCGAACGCCGTGATCGGTGGCAGCGGCCCGGTATATTTTTCGATTTCGACTAGGCAGGATTGTGCGCTAGGGCCCTGGGCGAGGCGCGAGGTGCCTCGATCGCGCGTCAGGACATTCGGATTGCCATGACCGTCGAGCGAATTGTCGCTCTCCGGCTTGACCGGGTCATACCAAGCACCGGTAGACAATTGCGCGACGCCTGGGCGCACGGCGTCGGAGAGCACGGCCGCGGCGAGACAACTGCCGCGATCGTTGAACACGCGCACGATGTCGCTTTCGGCGATGCCGCGCTCGGCAGCGTCGCGTGGATGGATGCGGATCGGTTCGCGGCCGTTAATCTTGGTGGCACGCGAGAGGCCGACATGGTCGTATTGGCTGTGCAGGCGCTGCGCAGGCTGGTTCGTGATCAGATGAAGACCGAAGCGGGCGGCGATCGGCGAGCCGAGCCACTCGGTCGGCTCGAGCCAGGCCGCGTGTCCTGGACAGTCGGCATAGCCGAAGCCAGCGATGGTTTCGGAAAAGATCTCGATGCGGCCCGACGGCGTCTTGAGCGGATGGCTTTCAGGCGCGTCGCGATAATCGGCGAGCAGCGATTGCTGCCGGACGAGTTCCGGCTCGGGCAGGATGCAGTAGCCTTTCTTCCAGAACGTCTCGAAGTCGGGCAGGTGATGTCCGGCTGCTTCGGCGCGCTGCCGCGCGAGGGTGAAGAGATGGCGCAACCAGCCTTCGGTGTCGCGTCCGTCGGTGAAGGTCTTGGCGACGTTCAGCCGCTCGGCGAGCGCCGTAAAGATATCGAAATCGTCGCGGGCTTCGCCCGCAGGCGCGGCGACGCGGTGCGAAGCGGCAATGAAGCGGTCGCGCGAAGAAGCGGCGATGTCGTTGCGTTCGAGCACGGTCGTCGCCGGCAAGACGATGTCGGCGTGCCGGGCGAGTGCATTCCACCATGAGTCATGGACGACGATCGCCTCCGGGCGCTGCCACGCCTGGCGCAGACGATTGATATCCTGGTGATGATGGAATGGATTGCCGCCGGCCCAGTAGACCAGGCGGATGTCGGGATAGATGCGTCTCTCACCGTTGAAGTCGTAGGCACCGCCCGGGTCCAATAGCATGTCGGCGATACGCGCGACCGGGATATAATCTCGGATCGCGTTATCGCCCTGTGGTAGCGACGGCCAGCTCATGTCGGGGACCGCGTGGCCGACTCCATTGACGGAGCCGTAGCCGAAGCCGAAGCCGCCGCCGGGCAGGCCGATCTGGCCAAGCATCGCCGCCAGCACGATCGCCATCCAGTATGGCTGCTCGCCGTGGTCGGCGCGCTGCAACGACCAGGCCATCTGGATCATGGTGCGGTTCGCCGCCATACGTCGTGCCAGGGCGCGGATCGTGTCGGCGGAAATCGCGGCAATCGCGGCAGCCCAGTCAGCATTCTTGGCGACGCCGTCGCTGCGCCCATCGAGATAGGCGGCGAAACGTTCGAAGCCGGTCGTATGGCTGGCGAGAAATGCCCGGTCGATGCGTTGTTCGGCGAGCAACGTATGAGCGATGCCGAGCATCAAGGCGACGTCGGTGCCCGGACGGATCGGCAGCCATTCGGCCCCGGCGGCGGCTTCGGTATCATCGCAGATCGGGCTGATCGACACGATCTGCGCGCCATTACTCCGCGCTTCGGCCAGTGACTCGCGCAATATGTGCCGCGAGATGCCGCCGGAGCTGACCTGCGCGTTCTTGCGCGGCACGCCGCCGAACATGACGATGAGCTTCGTGTGGCGCGCAATCTGCGGCCAAGTCGTGTGATGCGCGATGAGGCCACGCTTGTCGCCGATGACGTGCGGCAGGATCGTATCGGCCGCCGCGTAACTGTAATTCTGCACCGAGCGGACATAGCCGCCGATGCTGTTGAGAAAGCGGTGAACCTGGCTCTGGGCGTGATGGAAGCGTCCCGCACTCGACCAGCCGTAAGAGCCGCCATAAATCGCGCCGTTGCCGTGTGTCTCGCGGACACGTTTGAGTTCGGCGGCGGCCAAATCGAGTGCCTGATCCCATGTCACTTCGACAAAAGGTTCGGCGCCGCGCTTGCCGGTGGCGCGATGACCGTTCTCGAGAAACGAGCGGCGCACCGCGGGCCGCCGGATGCGCGCCGGGCTGTCGAGTGCATCGATCATGCCATCGGAGAGCGGCGAGGGGTCTGGATCCTCGTCAATCGGTTTGAGCGCTGCGAGCCTGCCGTCCTCGAACTGGGCGCGATACGTGCCCCAATGCGTTGCGACGGTGTGGCGATCTGGTTCAGGAAGCATGTCTCGTACTGGTCGAAAAGAGGTTGGGCTTGATAGTCCGGATCGGCCGGCGCGTCACGACAAAACCACGGTCGGACCGGTCCGTGCGGACGCAGAGCACCGCCATCTCGGAGGACTGCGCGAATTGACCGCCGGCGGCAGCTCGGCGACATTGCCGACCATTCAACCGGACCGGGAGATCAGCGATCATGAGCAAACCGAAGCCGATCGAGTATGCCGACGCGCCGCCGGAAGTCCGCGCCGTATTCGACGACATCAAGACCTCGCGCAATGTCGCCGACGTCAACAATTTCTGGAAATACCTGGCCAACGATCCGAAAACGCTGAAGCGGACCTGGGAGAGCGTCAAGGAGATCATGGCACCCGGCGCGCTCGATCCGCTGGTCAAGGAAATGGTCTATGTCGCCGTCAGCGTCACCAACAACTGCGGCTACTGCATCGCCAGCCACAGCACGGCGGCGGAGAAGGCCGGCATGACGCCGGCGATGTTCGGCGAGTTGATGGCGGTGGTTGGCATGGCCAACGAAACCAACCGGCTGGTGAACGGCTATCGCGTGCCGATCGACCCGGCCTTCGAGAAGTAGTCGACGCAACGACTTTGATCGGCGTCAAGGCGGCGGCCCAGCGAACGCCGTAAGTGCTTGCGCCAGCACCGGTATTGGCGGCAGGGCGGGTATGTCATGCCGCCTGATCGGGGAACCTATGCACAGTGATATTGCATCGCAGCAATTTCTTCGGATATGGTCCAGCCGCCCGCCCGATTGATCCCCTTTGATCCGGACTTGGAATGAGCGCTTTCAACAAGGAACACGTGCTGTCCGTTCGTCATTGGACCGACTCGCTGTTCAGCTTCACCACCACCCGCGACCCCGGGTTCCGCTTCGTCTCCGGCCAATTCACGATGATGGGGATGGAGGTTGATGGCCGTCCGTTGCTGCGCGCCTACAGCATGGCGAGCGCCAACCATGAGGATCGACTCGAATTCTTCAGCATCAAGGTGCCGGATGGGCCGCTGACCTCGCGATTGCAGAACATCCGCGAGGGCGACACCGTGCTCGTCGGCCGCAAGGCGACCGGCACGCTCATCGCCGACAACCTTTTGCCCGGCCGCCGGCTGCTGTTGCTGTCGACCGGGACGGGTCTCGCGCCCTTCGCCAGCGTCATCAAGGATCCGGACATCTATGACCGCTTCGAGCAGATCGTGCTGGTGCACGGCTGCCGGCAGGTCGCGGAACTCGCCTATGGTGAAAAACTGGTCGAGACTTTGCGGGCCGACGAAAACTTCGGCGAGCTCATTACCAGCCAACTCATCTATTACCCGACGGCGACGCGCGAGCCTTTCCGCAACCGCGGGCGCATCACCGATCTGATCGACGGCGGCAAATTGTTCGCCGATCTTGGTCAGCCGCCGCTCGACATCGAGCAGGATCGCGTGATGCTGTGCGGCAGTCCGAGCATGCTGGCCGAACTGCGCACGAACTTCCAGACGCGCGGATTCGTCGAAGGCAGCAGCAACGAGCCCGGCCATTTCGTCATCGAAAAGGCCTTCGTAGAGCGCTGACACGAACGGCTGGTCGGGTGCCGGCGTTACCATAAGAGACGGGTTACGGACTCTCGAACGCGGTCAGGCGGCCGCGCTGCTTTACCTATTGCCGCGCCGTTTGTCTTGCGATCGAGGCCACGCTACAAGAGTGGCGAGGGACGATCATGAGCGACAGCGACATCCAGATCTGGCCGACCGAATTGCGCCTGCATAAGGATCGTAGGACGCTCACCGTCGCTTTCGAGGACGGGCAGCGCTTCGACCTGCCGGCGGAATATCTGCGGGTCAGCAGCCCGAGCGCGGAAGTGCAGGGGCATTCGCCGGCCGAACGTCAGACCGTCGGCGGCAAGCGCGATGTCGAGATCATCGAGGTGTTGCAGATCGGCAATTACGCGGTGCGTCTGGTCTTCGACGACATGCACTCGACCGGCATCTACGGCTGGGATTATCTGTACAGCCTCGGCCGCGATCACGCGGCTAACTGGCAGAGGTATCTCGACGAACTCGGCGCCAAGAATCTGACGCGCGAGCCGCCGGTCCGCCGGTCGTAGCTATAAAAGACTCTTGCCGCCGCTCTTGCGCGCGAGCGTGTAGCCGAGCATCACGGCTTCGACCAGCATGGCGATCTGCATGTTGCGGGGCGAGGACAGCGCGCCGGCGATCTTGTCCTGCGGTGGCAGGGCCTTCGGTCGCGTCGCCAGCAGCGCGATCACGACGACAATCGCGGCCAGCGCGTAAATGCCGGCCATGATCAGGTAGGCATAAATGGGCCCATATTCGAGCGCCAGCGCGACGGTACCGGCGGCGCTGGCGTAATAAAGCGTGACGATCGCCAGTAGGCCGAGCGCCGCGAACAGCGCCGCGCGCCGTATGAGGCGCCCGACGATGTGACTGACGGTCGATTGAGCGACGTCGGTAAGCCGCATGGCGCGCTCTCTACCGCTTGGTGATCCCGAAAAGAAAGCCGATGCCAGCCGCGATCGCCAGCATGGTCAGCGGCCGCGCCTCGACTTCGTTGACGATTTTCTTCACCGCGTCGCTGCCGGCGGCGGTCGCCTTGTCGGCGACGGTTTCGGACACGGCACCGGCGCCCGAGCGGACGCGATCCATGATGCCGGCTAGCGCTTCATTGACGAAATCAGAAATGTCGCTGGCGCCGCCGGACACTTCGCTCTTCGCGGTGCCGCCGAGCCGGCGCAGACGCGTCTCGAGATCGCCCATGAGTTCCTTGATGGCTTCGATCTCTTCGGCGGTGGACGCGGCGACTTTACTACGGGTCGACATGAGTACCCCTCGATCGTGAGAAACTGTTTCACGTCGGTAACGCCGACCCCCGCCGAGCGGTTCCATGACCAAATTTGCCGCTAATCGGGCAGCGTCGGCGTGTGCGTGGGGAAGATGTGGTGGAATGCGACCAAGCTGACAATCAGCAGCGGCACGGCGAGAAACGCCCCGGCCGGCCCCCACAGCCAGGTCCAGAACACCAGCGCCAAGAACACAATCAGCGGCACGAGCGTGAGCCGCCGGCCCATGATGCTCGGCGTGATGAAGTGCCCTTCCAGCGTTGTGAAACCGAGATAGAGAAGCGGCGCGGCGAGGGCGTGCGGCAAGGTCGGGAATGTGACCAGTCCGACGCCGACCAGGATCAACTGCATGATCAGCGCGCCGATATAAGGAATGAAATTGAGAATGAAAGCGAGCACGCCCCAGGCTATGGCGTTCGGCAGGCCGACGGCCAAGGCGATCGCCGCGGCGCCGAGCCCGACCACGAGATTGATCACGGCGACGACGCTCAGATAGCTGGTGAGCTGGTTTTCGATGTCGTTCCAGATCTTGAGAAAGCGTAGCCGCGTGTCGTGGTCGTCGAAACCGGTCACCAGCGCGCGGCGTAGCCGCGACCGGCCAAGCAGGACGAAGAACAACATGCCGAAGAAAATGAAGGTCTGGCCGAGCGCCGGCGTCGCGATCGCCAGCGCCGGCTGCACGAAGCTGGCGATATCGACGCCCGCACCGGTCTGCTCGTTCTCCGGCAGGAAGGCGTTGCGCAGATCGCGCAAGGCCGACATCGGGCCGTCGAGGAAATGCAGGCGCGCCTTGACGATGCGGCCGATCTCCGGCGCCTTGCCGATCCAGTCGAGCACCGGCGTCGCCAAAAGCGCGATCACGCCGTAGCAGATCACGAGGACCAGCAGCCACAACACAATGGCAGTGACGATCGTCGGCACGCCGTGACGGTCTGCCTTCGCCGACAATGGCCCGAGCATCAGGCCGATGACGAAGGCGAAGGTCGCCGGCAGCAGCACCGGGCGCGCCAGATCGAGCGCAGCCACCAGTGCGATCAGGAAGATGCCGCAGACGGCGACATGCGAGGCGACGGCCCAGTTGTCCGGGTTGAGACGTTCGGTGAGCACCACGGAGGCGGTCTTTGCCGGCGCCTCCACGGCTTCGCGATGACTGTCTCGATTGTTCAAGATCGCCCCCGGCCACCAAAATACCGTCCTGCCGACGGCAGGCGGCCATTCCGGATGGAACAACGGCGAAGGCCGGTTTTGGTTGCGCCCGTGGCGCGGCGGGTTGGCGGCCGGCGCCGCTAGCGCCGCTGGGTATTCTTCTCCGCAGCGCGGCGCATCGCCTCGGCCAAGGCGCCGCCACCGGCGGACTCCTGCGGCTTGCGCGCGGTGAAAGCCTTCACCGCCTTATCGTTGCGCTCGGACGGCTTGGCGCCTTGCGGCCGCGTGGAGCCTGGCTCGTCGTCGAGGCGCAGGCTCAGCGCGATGCGCTTTCGCGCCACATCGACCTCGAGCACCTTGACCTTGACGATGTCGCCGGGCTTGGCGACCTCGCGCGGGTCCTTGATGAAGGTGCGCGACATCGCCGAGATGTGCACCAAGCCGTCCTGATGCACGCCGATGTCGACGAAGGCGCCGAAGGCGGCGACATTGGTCACCGCGCCTTCGAGGATCATGCCGGGCTTGAGGTCCTTCAGCGTCTCGACGCCTTCCTTGAACTCCGCCGCCTTGAACGCCGGGCGCGGATCGCGGCCGGGCTTTTCCAGTTCGCGCAGGATGTCGGTAACGGTCGGCAGGCCGAATTTGTCGTCGATGAAATCCTTCGGCGACAGCTTGCGCAATTCGGCGGCGTTGCCGATCAGGACCTGGATGTTGCTCCTGGTCGCCTCGAGGATACGGCGCACCACCGGGTAGGATTCCGGATGCACGCCGGAGGCATCGATCGGGTCGTCGCCGTTGCGGATGCGCAGGAAGCCGGCGCATTGCTCGAACGCCTTGGCGCCCAGGCGCGGCACGTCGAGCAGTTTCTTGCGCGAAGAGAACGGTCCGTTCGAGTTGCGATGCGCGACGATGTTGTCGGCCAGGGTCGAGCCAATGCCGGCGACGCGGGCGAGGAGTGGCGCCGACGCGGTGTTGAGATCGACGCCGACGCCGTTGACGCAATCCTCGACCACGGCGTCCAGCGCGCGCGCCAGCTTGTGCTGCGACAGGTCGTGCTGATACTGGCCGACGCCGATCGACTTCGGATCGATCTTGACGAGTTCGGCGAGCGGGTCCTGCAAGCGGCGGGCGATCGACACCGCACCGCGCAAGGTGACGTCGAGGTCCGGCAATTCCTGCGAAGCGAATTCGGAAGCGGAATAGACAGAGGCGCCGGCTTCCGACACCACGATCTTCGACAGTTTACGCTCCGGCCCGAGCAGCTTGACGAGTTCGCTCGCCAGCTTGTCGGTCTCGCGCGAGGCGGTGCCATTGCCGATGGCGATGAGCTCGACCTTGTGTTCGACGATCAGCTTGCCGAGGATGGCGAGCGACTCGTTCCACTTGCGCTGCGGCTCGTGCGGATAGATCGCGGTGGTGGCGACCACCTGGCCGGTGGCATCGACAACCGCGACCTTGACGCCGGTGCGGAAGCCGGGATCGAGGCCGAGCGTGGCGCGCGGGCCGGCCGGCGCGGCGAGCAGCAGGTCGCGCAGATTGGCGGCGAAGACGCGCACGGCTTCCTCTTCCGCCGCGTTCCACAGCCGCAGGCGCAGATCGATATTCATGTGCGCGCGGATGCGCGTTCGCCAGGCCCAGCGCACGGTCTCGCACAGCCAGCGGTCGGCCGGCCGGCCGCGGTCCGACACGTTGAAGCGGTGCATGATCTTCAGTTCATAGGCGTTCGGCACGCCGGCCGGCGAGGGCGCCGGTTCGTCCTCGAACGTGAGGTTCAGCATCTCCTCCTTCTCGCCGCGGAACAGCGCGAGGATGCGGTGCGACGGCAGCTTGGCGAAGGATTCGGCGTAGTCGAAATAGTCGGCGAACTTGGCGCCGGCCTCGGCCTTGCCGTCGCGCAGCTTGGAGACGAGGCGGCCTTGCGTCCAGAACGCCTCGCGCAAGGCGCCGATGAGGTCGGCGTCTTCGCCGAAGCGCTCGACGAGAATCGCGCGGGCGCCGTCGAGTGCCGCCGCGACATCGGCGACCTGCTTGTCGGCGTTCACGTAACCCACCGCGGCCGTCTGCGGGTCAGTGTCGGGCTGCGACAGCAGCAGGTCGGCGAGCGGCTCGAGACCGGCTTCCTTGGCGATCTCGGCCTTGGTGCGGCGCTTGGGCTTGTAGGGCAGGTAGATGTCCTCGAGGCGGTTCTTGTTGTCGGCCGCCATGATCTGCGCCTCGAGCGCGGCATCGAGCTTGCCCTGCTCGCGCACCGATTTGAGGATCGCCTCGCGCCGCTCTTCCAGTTCGCGCAGATATTTCAGGCGTTCGTCGAGCGTGCGCAATTGCGCGTCGTCGAGCGCGCCGGTCACTTCCTTGCGGTAGCGCGCCACGAACGGCACCGTGGCGCCGCCGTCGAGCAGTTCGACAGTCGCCTTGACCTGTTCGACGCGGACGGAGAGTTCGGTGGCGATGCGCTGGAAGATGAGTTCGGACATGAAGGGCACTCGTTCGCGATTCAGCGGGCGGTGCTTATCGCCTGCGCGTGCATGTCGGAGCAACTGCGTGGCGTGACGCGGCTGTGGAGAGTGGCCGCGCCGGTGTCAGGCGCGTCAAGGCGCCAACAAAAAAGCCCGTTCGCGCGGGCCTTCGGCAGCATCGACGTTCAAGATGGTGGGCGGTATAGGGATTGAACCTATGACCCCACCCGTGTGAAGGGTGTGCTCTCCCGCTGAGCTAACCGCCCGGCCATTCAGCCGGGCGATATAAGGAATGCGCTGCGGCAGTGTCAAGGCAAGCCGCGCAAATCGCTGGAATCTTTGGCGGAATGCGGGGGCTGCGCGGTGGGGCCGCCGCTGTCGGTCATTCCGGGGCGCTCGCGTCAGCGAGCGAACCCGGAATCCAGCCACCACCGGGGACCCGTCTGGATTCCGGGTCCGCGCTTTCAGCGCGTCCCGGAATGACAGGGGTTGAGAAGGGTCTTCGGGATTCCCGCTTGCGCGGGAATGAGCGGAGGTTGGTTGCCCGCCTCGAAGCCTAGTTCGGCACTTTCGGCTCGTCGGCCTGCGCCATGCGCGTCGCCTGGGTCTGCAGCGCGCGGATGCGGTCGGCGAGGTTGCCGCCGGCCGGCGTGGCGTTTTCGGTGCCGGAAACATGACCCTCGGTCATGACGGCGCGGTCGCGCGCCGTCTCGGCGGCGAGAATGGCGTCGATCGGCGAATTCGGACCTTCCAGCGCCGAGGCGAGCCGCGCGATCTCGGCGGCGACGTCGTTGATGCGCTCGCGCATCAGCGAGTTCTCGATGCGCTCGGAGGCCCAGTTCTCTTCCGCCTCGCGCTTGAGGGCGCTGAGGTCGCGGGTGACGCTGTCGCGCTCGTCGCGGGTGCGTTCGAGTTCGGCGAGAAGCTGCGCGTTCTCGGCGCGCAACTGCTGGGTCGCCGCATTGGCGCGGGAGTCGAGTTCGGCGATCGCGGTGCGCAGGTCGGCCTCGGTCTTGCGCGCGGCATCCATGTCGGCGCGCATGTGTTTGAGTTCGACTTCGCTTTCGGTCAGCAGGCGGGTCTGTTCGCCGAGGCGGTTTTCCATGTCCTGGGCGCGGCGGCCGAGGATCTCGGCCTCGGTGGTCTGCGCCACCAGCGCCTTTTCCAGTTCGCCGACGCGGCGGCCGAGGTTCTCGACCTTGCCACGCTCTTCCGACAGTTCCTGGGTCGCGGCCTTGAGTTCGACGCGCTCGGAATCACGGCGGTCTTCGACGGTGCGCAGTTCGTTGCTGGCGTCGTCGAGGCGGGATTTCAGAGCGTCGACCTGAGTCTTGAGCGAAACGAGATCAACCTTCTGCGCCTCGTTGACGCTCGCCTGCTCGTCGAGCGCGGCCACCAGCTTGGCGAGTTCGGCTTCCTTTTCGGACAGCGCGCGCTGGGCATCGAGCATGGCGCTGGTCTTGACGGCGAATTCTTCCTCGGTGATGCGCAGTTGGTCGCGCAGCGCCTTGTCGCGCGCTTCGAGCGCGAAGATCGTGGCGGTCTTTTCGCCGAGTTCGATCTTCAGGCGATTGATGGCGTCGCCCTTCTTGCCGAGTTCGGCGAGTTGGCCGGTGCTCTTGGTGCGCAGGCCCTCGACCGCGACTTCGAGCCGGCGGGTCGACATGGCGAATTCGGCGCGGAGCTGATCCTTGTCGGCCTGGATCTCGGCCATCGACAATGGCGTCGCGGCTTCGAGACGGCGCATGGTCAGGCGGACGGCGCGGCTGTGGACGAGGGGAACGACGACGAGCCCGACCAGGGCCGCGACGAAAAACCCGATGCCGAAATACATGATCGGCTCAACCATGGAACGACGCCTCCAAACGCAACGCCTCGCCCGCTCTTCCCCGATCCGACCATGACACCGGCCGGGCGTGGATGCCAGCAATGCTACAGATTAACCTAAACCCGCGCGCGCGTCCTTAACCTTGGCGCGCGCGGCGAGGCGTAGCACTCGGGGCGTTAACAAAAGGCGGACTCGAGCCGCGGTCAGAAGGGATTCCAGGTCGCTTTCGGCGTAAATTTCAAATAGCCGATATTGGCGCCGAGGCGCAGGCCGACGCCGGAGCGGATCGGCACGATGACGATGTTGTTGGCGGTCAGCGCCGTCATGCCGAAGCCGCCGATGAAATAGGCCGAGCCGTCGATACCGGCGAAACGCTGGTAAACGGCATCGGTGGCCGGCAGGTTATAAACCAGCATCATGGTGCGCGCGCCTTCGCCGCCGGTATCGAAGCCGATCGACGGGCCTTCCCAGAACACGCGCAGGTCGCCGGCGTTCTTGGTGTAGAGCGTGCCATCGCCGTAACGCAGGCCGACGACGAAGGCGCCGGAGCCTTCCTGGCCGAGGATATAGCCGTTCGGCTGGCCCCACTGGCCCACGGCCTTTTCGACCACCTGGGCGAGACCGCGCGACACTGTGCCGAAGAACTGGTGGCCGGTCTGCACGATCTCGTCGACGCTGAAGGTGCCGCCGCGCTGCTGCTGCGCCGGCTGCGGCTGGATCTGCTGCGGTGGCGGCGGCGGGGCCTGCGTTTGTGCCGCGGCCGATCCGGCTCCGGTCGCCAGAAGGCAGAAGGTCAGGGCCGCAAACCGCATCGTGGTGCGCATCGAAGGCTCCATGCTTGGCAGGGCTTTATGTCGTCGCCGCCGTTTAACCTGATGCTCACGCCGGTAGCCTTAGGCTGCGGCGGAGCGGTTCGAATCGGTCTTGTGTCCCTTGGAACTATGACGGCAGCACGGCAGCGGCGAAAGCGGCAGAAACAGCGAGGACGGCTGCTCGCCTCCCTGGCTGGCGCCGTTTTGTTGCCGCTTTTGGCGCTGGCTGCCGTGACGGTGCCGGGGCGCGCCAATCCGGGCCCGCGCGCCGAACCCATCGTCGTCAATCCGGACAGCGGGCTGGCGATCAGCGGTTTCGACCCGGTCGCCTATTTCTCGCGCGGCGAGGCGGTGCTCGGCCTGCCGGAATTGGAATTGGGCTTCGGCGGCGTGGTCTGGCGCTTCGTCAATGTCGGCAACCGTAGCGCCTTCTCGGAGCACCCGGAGGTCTACGCTCCGCAGTTCGGCGGTTACGATCCTGTGGCGATCGGCCGCGGCACGGCGGTCGCCGGTCATCCATTGATCTGGGCGATCAACGGCGAGCGCTTGTATTTGTTTTATGACAATGGCGCACGCAGCGAATTTCTCGCCGATCCGGCGCGCATCATCGAACGTGCCAGCCAGAAGTGGCCGGGCGTCGCGCACGGCATCGCGCGCTGATTGATACTAGCGTTCAGCGAGCCGTTTCAGGCTCTGCGCATCGCCGGCGGCGATGAAGCCCGGTACGCGGAATTTGTCAGCGCGGTTGCCGAAGCGAAGTACGCCGCCATCGGGCGCCGCCACGGCGCCGCCCGCCGCGGCCAGGATCGCGATGCCGGCGGCGATGTCCCATTCGCAGGTCGGCGACAGCCGTGGATATATGTCGGCGCTGCCTTCGGCGAGATGACAGAACTTCACCGACGAGCCGCACATATAACGTTCGCCGATCGGCAATCGCGACATGAGGTCCTGCGTGGCGCTGTCGAGATGGCTGCGCGACATCGCGGCCTTGAGTAGCGCCGGCGCCGGGCGGACGTGAATGGCGCGCCGCTCGGTGGCCTCGGAGGCCGGGGCGGAAAATGCGAGCCTCAGCCGTTCGGCCAAACCGACGCCGATGACGCCGCGCCATAGTCGCCCTTGCGCCGGTGCCGCGATGACACCGGCAATCGGCGTTCCGCCGGTGATGAGGGCAATATTGACGGTGTATTCGTTGCGGCCGGCGATGAATTCCTTGGTACCGTCGAGCGGATCGACGAGAAAGAAACTGTCGCCGATCAGGTCCGGCAGTCGGCCTTGCGCCACGCTTTCTTCCGCCACGACCGGCACGCCAGGGCAGAGGCGGGCGAGACCCTCAAGGATCACGGCCTCGGCCGCCTCATCGGCTGCCGTGACCGGCGACAGGTCGTCCTTGGTGCGCTGCGCGGCGGCCGACAGCGGGATGGCGAGGATGGCGGCGCTGGCGCGCGAGGCGATGTCGCTGATGGCGTCGATCAGCTTTTCAGCCTGCTGCGGCGAGATGGTTTGCACGTGTGGCCGGAGGGGTTGGCGATGCGTCCTTGGCGGTGAGGTAGGCGCGGTGTATCACGCGGAGGGTCGATGCGACAGCGATTCGCCCGCCTCGATCTCCCTTACCGCGCGGAGGCCAATGTCATGTCAGGTTCGTCCATCGAGGCGCTCGATCTTGCCGCTTTGCTGTGCTCGCGTGTCTGCCACGACCTGATCAGCCCGGTCGGCGCCATCGTCAACGGCCTGGAAGTGCTGGCCGAGGACAAGGACGAGGAAACCCGCGAATTCGCTCTCGAGCTCATCAAAAAGAGCGCCAATACCGCCTCCGCCAAGCTGCAGTTCTGCCGGATCGCCTTTGGCGCGGCCGGCTCGGCAGGCTCGCAGATCGACACCGGTGACGCCGAGAAGATCTCGCGCGGCTTCCTCGAGGACGACAAGACCAAGATCGCCTGGAATATTCCGCGCGTCCTGATGGCGAAGAACCGCGTCAAGCTGCTGCTTAATCTGCTGCTGATCGCCGGCCAGGCGATCCCGCGCGGCGGTCAGTTGACGGTCGATCCGGTGGGCGAGGGCGACGCCGTCGGCTTCCGCATTCACGCCACCGGCACCAACGCCAAGGTGCTCGCGACGGTGCCGCCGCTGCTCGCCGGCGAATCCGGCCCGGACGGCCTCGATGCTCATCGTATCCAGCCGTTTTATGCTCACCTGCTGGCCGAGGCCTGCGGCCTCAAAGCCTCGGTCGCAATGGACGGCGACGCGGTGGTGGTCGGCGCCCAATAACGTCGGCGCTGGCGTGGTTAACAAACTCTAAACGGCTGCCTGTTTAGAGTTGCGAAACCAAAATTAAACCCTTCGTCGACCAAACTGGCGATGCTTCCGGCGGGGAGCTGGGCGCGGGCGTTCGCCCGTCGACGAAGGCCTTTGTCCATGGACGATCTGCTGCGGGAATTCGTGACCGAGACGAACGAGAGTCTCGACGTGGTCGACGTCGAACTCGTGCGCTTCGAACAGGATCCGAATAACGCACTCATTCTCAATAATATTTTCCGCCTTGTTCATACGATCAAGGGCACCTGCGGCTTTCTCGGCCTGCCGCGGCTGGAAATGTTGGCGCATGCCGCTGAAAGCCTGATGGGCAAGTTTCGCGACGGTTTGCCGGCCACGCGCGAGGCCGTCACCGTCATTCTCGCCACCATCGACCGCATCAAGGAAATCCTCGCGGCGCTGGAGCGCGATCAGTCCGAGCCGGACGGCACCGACAGCGACCTGATCGGCGACCTCGAGCGCATCGCCGAGCACGTTCAGGCATCAGCACAACAACCGGCCATCGCCGCCACCGAACAGGCGCTCGGCCGGCCGTTGCGTGCCGGCGAAGTGCCGCTCGACGAGCTCGAGCGCGTCTTTCGGGAAACGCCGGTCGATCCTTCGGCCCGCCGTCAGCCGAAGCCGGCGGCGGCGCCGGCGGAGGAGCGGCTCCGGATCGATGCGGTCAAGGAAGACGAGGCGACGAAAGCCGGCACACAATCGATCCGCGTCACCGTCGATACCATCGAGCAACTGATGACGATGGTGTCCGAGCTCGTGCTGACGCGCAATCAGTTGCTCGAGATCGTGCGCCGGCACGACGACTCCGAGTTCAAGGCGCCGCTGCAGCGGCTGTCGAACGTGACCGCCGAGCTGCAGGAAGGCGTCATGAAGACGCGCATGCAGCCGATCGGCAATGCGTGGCAGAAGTTTCCGCGCATCATCCGCGACCTGAGCCACGATCTCGGCAAGGAGATCGAGCTCGAATTGCAGGGCGCGGAAACCGAACTCGACCGCCAGGTGCTCGATCTGATCAAGGATCCGCTGACACATATGCTGCGCAATTCGGCGGATCACGGCCTCGAGACTCCGGCCGAGCGCCGCGCCGCCGGCAAGTCGTCGCAAGGGCACATCCGCCTGGCCGCGTACCACGAAGGCGGCCAGATCATCGTCCAGTTCGCCGACGACGGTCGTGGCCTCGATACCGCGCGCATCAAGGCCAAGGCCATTGCGCAGGGCCTGATCAGCGAATCCGACGCCGCCAAGTTCAACGATGCGCAGATTCATAAGTTCATCTTCGCGCCGGGCTTCTCCACCGCGCAGACGATCACCAGCGTCTCCGGGCGTGGCGTCGGCATGGACGTCGTCCGCAGCAACATCGATCAGATCGGCGGCACTATCGACGTGAAATCGGTGGCCGGGCAGGGCGTCAGCTTCACCATCAAGATCCCGCTCACATTGGCGATCATCGCCGCGCTGATCGTCGATGTCGGCGGTAATCGCTTTGCCATTCCGCAAGTGGCGGTGGTCGAACTGGTGCGGGCTCGTAAGGGCGGCGACCACCGGATCGAACGTATCAAGGATACCGCGGTGCTGCGCCTGCGCGACAAGCTGCTGCCGCTGGCGCGGCTGTCGCGGCTGCTCGGCATCGACAGCAGGGACGAGATCGAAGGCGGCTTTATCGTCGTTACCCAGGTCGGCAGCCAGAGCTTCGGCATCGTCGTCGATGGCGTGTTCCACACCGAAGAAATCGTGGTCAAGCCGATGTCGAGCAAGCTGCGCGATATCCCGATGTTCTCCGGCAATACCATTCTCGGCGACGGCTCGGTGATCATGATCGTCGATCCGAACGGCGTCGCCCGTTCGTTCGGCTCGACCGTGGTATCGCAAATGACCGCCGCGGAGCGCGCGCAACCGCAGCAGCTCGAGAAGTCCGACGACGACATGACGTCGCTATTGATGTTCCGCGCGGGATCGAGCCAGCCGAAGGCCGTGCCGCTTTCGCTGATCACGCGGCTTGAGGAAATCGACGCGCGCAGGATCGAACTGTCGAATGGCCGCCACATGGTGCAGTACCGCGGCCAGTTGATGCCCCTGGTCAGCATGACCGATGCCGCCGTCAAGCACGAAGGCGCGCAACCGCTTCTGGTCTTCTCCGACGGCGCGCGCTCGATGGCGCTGGTGGTCGACGATATCGTCGATATCGTCGAGGACCATCTCGACATTCAAGTGGCGAGCGCCACGCCGGGCGTGCTCGGTTCCGCCGTCGTCAAGGGCGTCGCCACCGAGATCATCGACATCGCGCACTTCCTGCCACTTGCTTTCGAGGACTGGTTCCGCCGCAAGGACCGGACGCAGCAGCGGCGTCAGCACGCGGTGCTGCTGGTCGACGACTCCCCGTTCTTCCGCAACATGCTGGTGCCGGTTCTGCAGGCGGCCGGCTACGCCGTAACCGCCGTAGGATCCGCCAAAGAAGCGCTGGCGCTCATCGATCAGGACCGCAGTTTCGACGTGACCATCACCGACATCGAAATGGCGGAGATGGACGGTTTCGAACTGGCCGAGGCTCTGCGCGCCGATCCGCGTTGCGCGGCGATGCCGGTCATCGCCCTGTCGTCGCAGGTTTCGCCCGAGATGATCGAGCGCGGCCGTCGCGCCGGGCTCGCGGATTACGTCGCCAAGTTCGATCGGCAGGGCCTCATCGCCGCGCTGATGGAACAGGCCGGCCTCGGCGATGCGGCATAGAGGGAGCGCATGAGCAGCGACACCGAACAGGTCTTCAACGAATACGTCACCGCGATGGTGGGCGGCCAGATGTTCGGCCTGCCGATCCGTCGCGTGCAGGACGTATTCCTGCCCGATCGGCTGACCAAGGTGCCGCTGGCGTCGCCCGAGATCGGCGGCCTCATCAATCTGCGCGGCCGTATCGTCACGCTGGTCGATCTTGCCTACCGGCTCGGTCTGGCACGCCGGAGCGACACATCGATGGCGATCGGCGTCGAACTGGCGGGCGAATCCTACGGGCTGCTGATCGACGGCGTCGGCGAGGTGATGAGCCTCGACGCCGCGCTGCTGGAACGCAATCCGATCAATCTCGACGCTCGGCTCGCCGCCGTATCGTCCGGAATCTACCGTCTCGAAAAGCAACTCCTGCTGGTCCTCGATGTCGATCGCGTGCTCGCCTCCGACGCCAGCGCCGCCGCCGCGTGACACTGAACTGGATATGATTTGAACGAGGCAATGACATGAAAACCTGCTTGGTCGTCGACGACTCAAGCGTCATCCGCAAGGTGGCGCGCCGCATTCTGGAAGGTCTCGAATTCTCCATCGAGGAGGCCGAGGACGGCGAACAGGCGCTCGACGCCTGCCGCCGCAAGCTGCCGGAGGCCATTCTGCTCGACTGGAACATGCCGAAGATGGATGGCTACGAATTCCTGCGCCTGTTGCGCCGGATGCCGGGCGGCGACGGTCCCAAGGTCGTGTTCTGCACCACGGAGAACGACGTGGCGCATATCGCCCGCGCGCTGCACGCCGGCGCCAACGAATACATCATGAAGCCGTTCGACAAAGAAATTGTCGAAGCCAAGTTCCAGGAAGTGGGACTCATCTGACCTCCTTTTGTTGAGTCACGCCGTGCCCGAGCCGATGACGAAGACCTTTCCAGCCGCCCCGGTGGCGACCGCAGCCCCCGCGCGGCTGCGCGTCATGATCGTCGATGACGCGATCGTGGTGCGCGGCCTGTTCGCCCGCTGGATCGAGGCCGAACCAGACCTCGAATTGATCGCGTCGCTGCGCAACGGCCGCGAAGCCGTCGAGGCGATCGAGCGCGTCAAGCCGGACGTGGTCGTGCTCGACGTCGACATGCCGGAACTCGACGGCATTTCCGCCCTGCCGCAGCTTCTGAGGCGGCGCCCGGGCGTCACCGTCATCATGGCGTCGACGCTGACGCGGCGTAACGCCGAGATCAGCCTGCGCGCGCTGGCGCTGGGCGCTACCGACTACATCACCAAGCCGTCGAGCCAGAACGACATCAATGCCGCGCCGGACTTCCATCGCGACCTGATCGAGAAGATCCGCTGCCTCGGCCGCCGCGCCGTGAAACCGGCGGCCGCGCCGCCGCCGCCGGCCGAACCGCTCACCACCCACATCCTGGCGCCGCCGCTGGTGCCGCAGGTCATCGCCGCGGCAAAACCGGTGCACCACGCGCCGCACGGCCCGATCACGCTGCGGCCGATGCCGCTCACGGCGCCGCGCGCGATCCTGATCGGCGCTTCGACCGGCGGACCGCAGGCGCTGAACAAGGTGCTGACCAACATCGACAACGTCCTCGCCCAGGTGCCGGTGCTGATCACCCAGCACATGCCGCCGACCTTCACCGCCATCCTGTCCGAACACCTGTCGCGCCTGACGCAGCGCGCGGTGGCGGAAGCCGTGCATGGCGAGGAGATCGTCGCCGGCCGCATCTACATGGCGCCGGGCGGCCGCCACATGAGCGTGACGCAGAAGAACGGCGCGCCGGTCATCGAGATCGGCAACGGCGCCCCGATCAACTTCTGCAAGCCGGCGGTCGATCCGCTGTTCACCAGCGCCGCCCAGGTCTGGGGCGCGCGGGCGCTCGCCATCGTGCTCACCGGCATGGGGCATGACGGCCTCGCCGGCGCCCACGACATCGTCAATGCCGGCGGCCATGTCATCGCCCAGGACGAGGCCTCGAGCGTGGTCTGGGGCATGCCGGGGCAGGTGGCGCTGGCCGGGCTGTGCTCGGCGGTGCTGCCGATCGACGACATCGGGCCGAAGCTCGCCCGCCTGTACGCCGGGGACCGCGCATGAGCCCCGACGATTTCGACTTCCTGCGCAAGATGCTGCGCGAGCGCTCCGGCCTGATGCTGGCGGCGGAGAAGCAGTATCTCGCCGAGAGCCGGCTGCTGCCGGTGGCGCGCAAATTCAACATCGCCTCGCTCGGCGATCTGGTGCAGCAGATCCGGCTGATGCCGGGCTCGCCGCTCGCGGTCGCGACCGTCGAGGCGATGACCACCAACGAGACCTTCTTCTTCCGCGACAAGCTGCCGTTCGATCATTTCCGCGACACCATCCTGCCGGCGCTGACCGGCGCGCGCGAGCGCGACAAGCGCATCCGCATCTGGTGCGCCGCCGCCTCGACCGGGCAGGAGCCTTACTCGCTGGCGCTGATCATCAAGGAGATGCTGCAGAAGCAGCCGGCGCTCGCCGCCTTCCGCTTCGACATCCTCGCCACCGATCTCGCCGGCGAGGTGCTGGAGCGCGCCCGCGCCGGCGTCTACAGCCAGTTCGAGGTGCAGCGCGGCCTGCCGATCACGCTCCTGCTCAAGTATTTCACGCAGGTCGGCGAAACCTGGCAGATCGCGTCCGACATCCGCGCCATGGTGCAATTCCGCCCGCTCAATCTGCTCAACGACTTCTCGCCGCTCGGCCGCTTCGACGTCGTGTTCTGCCGCAACGTGCTGATCTATTTCGACCAGCCGACCAAGATCGACGTGCTGACGCGGCTGGCCCGGCAGATGCCGGAGCACGGCTACCTGGCGCTCGGCGCCGCCGAGACCGTGGTCGGCCTGACCGACGCCTTCAAGCCGTTGACCGAGAAGCGCGGCCTCTATGTGCCGAACCCGGCCTCGCGCGAGCTCGAGGCGCCGCTGGCGGTGGCGAGCGTGGTGCAGCGCCGCGCGCTGTAAGGTCCGCGCGCGTCATCGCCCCAGTGACGCGCGGCAGGCGCTCCGGGACTTAAGCGGCTTGGACCGCCGGCGAGGTTCCTAGCGCCGCATCTCCGACGCACCCCACCGGCCACCGCTCCCCGCCCCTGACAACGCTGATCAAACGCCCCTCGCTAGCCGGGGCGGGATAACGGGGAATATACACCTAAGTATTATGGCTTCAATGGATAAAATCCTACAACTTTCGCGCCATATTGTATGCGCATTGTGTATTTACATATAGTAAGCTGCTCGCATGGAGTTCGAGTGGGACGAAAACAAGCGGGCGCAGGTGCTGGCTGATCGCATGCTCGATCTGGCGGACGCCGGCCTCTTCTTCGACGGCCGCCCGGCGATTCATCAGGCGAGTCCGCGCGCGGCCGAGGAGCGGCTGAAGACGACGGCCTTCATCGAAGGCGCGTTGTTCACTCTGGTGTGGTGCTGGCGCGGCGAGGTTGTCCGCGTCATTACAATGAGACGAGCCCATGAAAAAGAAATCAGAGCGTATCGTCAGGTACACGGACGCTGAATTGCGCGCCATGCGCGCCCGCGGCGAAACGAAGTCCGACTTCAAGGCGGCCGCTTTGAAGCCGCTGCCGGACGGCAGCGATCCCGACGACGCCATGCCCGACGACACGACGGACGAACTCGACTGGGTCACGACGGAATTGCCGCTGCCGCGCCGCAAGGCGCATATGACACTGCGCATCGACGCCGACGTGCTCGATTGGTTCCGCGCCCAGGGCAGGGGCTATCAGACCAAGATCAATGCGATCCTGCGGAAGTATTACGAGCAGAAGGCGGGTTGAGGGGCGTATGTGAACATTTCTACCCGAGCGCCTGAAGCCACTAACCAAACGGGCTCGCAACTGGTTATCGCTCCGTGGTTGTCAGGGAGAAATTATGCGAGGACTGCATAAAATATTGAACCACTTGCACCCGAGAGATTGATCTCTATTGGCAATCAGCTTTGAGATGGACCGGACGTCCGACCAATTAATAAATATAATTCTGTTCTCGATAGGATCCCGGACCAGTACACCTTTGTCAAAACTTCGAAGGGGAATTCGTAAAACTGGTTTGTCTTGTCCTCTTAATTCCATAATGTAGGCGCCGTCGATCGTCGTTAAATCTGATTTTGCGTTTGTATAGCCGAGCGTATAGAGGCCCGCGCATATAGGCACCGCTATTCTTGCTAACTTCAGTAGTTCTTTGAAAAAAGGCTCAGTGTTGTCGTGGCCTTTGATAAATTTTTCAGAGTACAAAAGCCAGCCATACAAAAATAGCATAAAATAGAACGTCGGAGGCCCCTCTTTCAAAAAGAAGAAAGAAAGTGCGGGGATCAAAATAATAAGTGCCGGAACGATCCAAGACGGCCAGTCGCCTTTTCGAGGTCTTGGGGTGGCCTTCCAAATCCAATCGTAATTTAGCCATCCTGCGGCTGTCAGCGCTGCGAACGGAGCCCAGAGTAGCGCATTTGAAAAGTAGTCGCTTACTGAAGCAAAGGATTGAAAAAATGCGCCCCCAATAAAAGTAAAATATCCAAGCTCGTGACTGGCCGAAAGAGCTATGATTAGAGCTGTTAGAGCTGCGACCAGCGTTGTCAGCTTTTCGATGATCTTTTCCAAAGTATCCTCTAAATATTCAAAGAAATTTAGGTCAACATAAAGCCTCCATAGTCTGTCTCAGCATCGAGTCCTTCGCCACGAGATCGTCGTCCTATGTGGCGACCAGACGAACTTGCTCTGGTGATGTCCGAGAGTCCCCGGATTGCGCTGCGCTCCATCCGGGCTACACGGGCCGTGCCTGTCTGGCCGTCATCGTCCGCGCAGGCGGACGATCCAGCGCTTCGCCGTGGTCAGAGGAAGGGCTGGGTCCTCCGCCTTCGCGGAGGACGACAGCGACGAAGCGGCCGGGCTCAGCCCTCGCGCGCCTTCGCCACCGCGCACACGCCCGGCAGTTCGAACACATAGGCCGCGCCACTGACGCTGGCATCGAGCCGCAAGGTGCTGCCATTACGCTCGGCAAGCTGGCGGGCAATAGCGATGCCGAAGCCATGATCGGCGGCGCCGCCGCGGCCGTGCTGGAACAGCGCGGTGCGCACGGCGGCCGGCAGGCCGGGGCCGTCATCGCTGATATGGACCACGACGCGCGGGCCGTCGCGCCTAATAGCGATGCGTACGACGCCGATGGCACCGCCACGCCGGGCGATGCCGATGGCGTTGTGCACCAGGTTGAAGACGATGCGGAAGATGTCGTCCGGCGCGGCGAGCACGATGCATTGCGTTTCCGCCGGGAGCTCGATGCGAAAGCCGGCCGGCGCCGTCGGCGCCAAGATCGCGGCGATCTCGCGGATGAGCTTGATCAGGTCGAAGCCGCGGCGTTGCGTGGCCTTGTCGGTGCGGCGGGAGGCGGCGAGCGAGGCCGAACACAGCGCGGCGGCGCGCGCCAGGACCGCCTGCGCGGCGCTGGCGGCCTTGCGCCCCTTCGGACCGGCCAGGCGCTCGAGGGTTTCCAGATGCAGCGTGCTCACGGCCAGCGCGTTGCGGATGTCATGAGCAAGATCCAGGGCGAAACTCTGCGCGACATCGCGTGCCGGCGGGGTGTCGGGGCGAGGGCTTACGGCGGCGAGCGTCAGGCTTCTCATGGGGCACCGGGGGTCGGACATCGGAGCTGCTTCGCGCCCCCAGCATCGCCCGGCCCCGGCCACCGGGCCAATGCCGGCCGGCTATGGTTTCCATAGCCAGTCGGTATAAAAGGGAACCGGGCGACGAGGCGGTTTCGGGCCCGGACGGCCAGTCCGGGCAGGCGGCGGGTTTTTCCGATGGAAATGCAACAGGTTCGCTACTTCCTCGCGGTCGCCAAGGCGCTCAATTTCACCCAGGCCGCGGCCGACTGTAACGTTCCCCAGCCGTCGCTGAGCCGGGCCATCAAGGCGCTCGAGGACGAACTTGGCGGCGCGCTGTTCGTGCGCGAGCGCGCGCTGACCCATCTGACCGATCTCGGCCGCATGATGCTGCCGCTCCTGACGCAGTGCCACGACAGCGCGGTGGCGGCCAAATCGCTGGCGGCGTCCTACAAGAAGGGCGCCACCGCGCCGCTGCGTATAGCGCTGTCGCACACCATCAATCTCGCGCTGCTGGTGCCGGCGCTGACCGAACTCGCCAAGGCGTTTCCCGGGCTCGAGTTGCAGTTCTTCCGCGGCGACGGCCCGTCCATCGCCGACCGGCTCAGGGGTGGCGGCTCCGAACTCGCGGTCGCGGGACCGCTCGGCGAAAGCTGGGAGCGGCTCGACGCCTGGCCTTTGTTCGACGAGGGCTACGAACTCGTCGTCAACAAGGCGCACCCGCTGGCGATGCGCAACCGCGTCAGCCTGGCGGAAATCGCAGACGCACGATTGATCTCGCGGCCTTACTGCGAGCAGGCCGACGAACTCGACGCGCTGTTGCGCACGGCTGGCATCGAACAGAAGGCCGGCGACCATATTTTATCCGACCAGGACATGTTGAGCCTGCTCGAAGCCAATGTCGGCATCGCGCTGATGCCGGAATCGGCGCGCGGCAACGTCGCCCTGCGCGGCGTCGCGGTCGACGGCGTCCGGCTGCGCCGCTCGGTGTCGCTTTACGCCGTGGCCGGGCGCGGCCGCTCGGCGGCGGCGACCGGACTGATGAAACTGTTGCGCGCCGCCGACTGGACGACGCTCTTGCCCGCGGCGCGGCCGGCGTGACCGCCGTCAGAGCTTGGCCAGCGCGTCGAGGATCGCGGCCGGGTCCATGCGCTGCCGATAATCGATATCGACCTGCCGCGCTTTGACGAGGCCATCGCGGCCGACGATGAACTTGGCGGCGAGCGGCAGGAAGAAGCCGGGGTGGCCCTGAAAGCGCTCGAGGTCGAGACCAAGCCGGTCGTAGAGCTGTTTGACTTCGGCGCCGACCCAATAGACGAGGCCCAGCGACAGCGCGTAGCCGAGATCGACGTCGCTGAGGATCGGAAACGGCAAGGCGTTGTTGCCGATCGCCTGTTTGGTGAAGTGCGCCGTCTCCGGCATGATCGAGATGACCTGAGCGCCGAAGCGGCGGATGTCCGGCGTGATCGCCGCCAGCGCACGCAGGTCGAGCTTGCAATACGGGCACCAGTGGCCGCGGTTGATGCTGATGACGAGCGGCCCGCGCTCGAGAAAGCGCTCGAGCGACACCAGTTCGCCGTTCTCGTTCGACAGCAGGAAATCCGGCATCGCCGCGCCGACCGCCGGCCCAACCTGACCGGTGTAGATCGAGGCGAGGTGCGCCACCAGGCGGTCGTAAGCGGCGGCGGTCGTCGGATCGAGGCGGCCGCTATGCGCGCGATAGGCCGCGAGTTTGTCGCGCAGCTCGCCGGGCATGGCGGAGACGAGCGCCAGAGCCTGCGCCGTGGTTTCCGGCAATGTGTCGCGCTCGTCCAAAGTCGGTCTCGTCCGTGGGCCGCCGGCCGGCATTGCCGCGGCCGCCATTGATAGCACGGCGGCCGGTTTCGTCCGGCTATCGAATTCATAGCATCTCGGCATTATCCAACCGGGCGGCGGCGCCCTAGGGTCCGCGCCGTCATCCAGCGATGACGTCGCGACGGGTTCGCGATTTCCCCTCGATACAAGGACCAACACCATGTCGATCCTGACCAAGACTGCCATCGCGGCCGGCCTCGCATTGTCGCTCGGCGCCGCCGCTTACGCTTCCGATGCCAGCGAATGGGGCCTCGCCACCGGCCACGCTTATTTCGTCGGTATGAGCGGCAAGATGCTGCAGGCGCCGATGAAGACGCCGTCCGCCGACGTGCTGGCGCGCGCCCAGGAAGTGCCGCGCGGCACCGTGTTCTTCATGCATGACGGCAAACTGATGATGGCGTTCGACCGCAGCATGGTCGGCATCATGTCGCACTAAGCGACGACAGCCAGCCCGATCCGGACAACAAATCCCCGGCGCTCCGCGCGTCGGGGATTTTGCTACTTGGCTCAGGCGAGTGCTTCGTCGGGCACGAGGCTCGCCTTGAGGCCGCCGAGCGGGGAACGCGCGAGCGTCAGCCGCCAGCGATAGGCAGCGAGCACGTCCTGCACGATGGACAGCCCGAGACCGGCGCCGCCGCGCTCGTCGAGGCGAACGCCGCGTTGCAGCACCCGCGCCATTTCAGTCTCGGCAATGCCGGCGCCATCGTCTTCGACGACAATGGCGGCGCCGGCATCGGCGGAAATGCGAACCTGGCTACGGGCGTGACGCACGGCGTTCTCGATGAGATTGCCGAGCACCTCGGCGAGATCGGTGCGATCGAATGGCGCCAGCGCGTCATCGGGAATGTCGATGTCGAACGACACATGCTGCGCGGCCGGCGTGCGCGCCACCGTCGCGACCAGCGACTGCACGAGCGGCGCCAGCGCGGTCGAGACATCGGCGTGCGAGCGGGCGCGGCCGCGGACCCGGGCGCGCGCCAGTTCGCGATCGACGTGCCGGCTCATCGCCTCGCCGATCGCCTCGATATCGTTGGCGACTGCGTCCTGGCCGCTGTCGCGCAAGCGCACGACGTCGGCGGCGAGCGCCGCCAGCGGCGTCTTCAGGCCATGAGCCAGATCGGCGGCGCGGCCACGCGAGCGTTCGATTTCGCCGGCCTGCGCTTCCAGGAGCGCGTTGACTTCCTCCACCAGCGGCTGGACCTCAACCGGCACCGAGGCCGGCAGATCGCGGCGCCGGCCGGCGCGGATATCGGCGACGCCGCGGCGCAGGCTGTCGAGCGGGCGCAGGCCGAGCCCAACCTGGATCGATGTCGCGGCCGCCAGAACCAATCCGAGAACGCCGAGCGCGATGGCGAGATCCTTGCCGAACGCCTTGGTGGCGGCGGTGACGCGGCCGAGATCGGTGGCGACCGCAATGCGCGCTGTGGATTTGGCGCCGCCGGCCGACAACACGATGCTGCGTTCGGCGACCAGCAGCCGCGAGCGGGCGGGGCCGGGCACTTCATGCAGATGCATGTCGCCATGCGCGATTTCGTCGGCCGGCAGTTTCAGCGTCATGTCCCACAGCGAGCGCGAGCGCAGCAACTGGCCATTGGTGCCGCTGACCTGCCAGTAAAGCCCGGACAGCGGATCGGCAAAGCGCGGATCGGCCGGCGGCCGCGTGATCGTCAGCGTGCCTTGCGGGCCGACATCGATGCCGGCTATGAGCTGCTTGAGGTGGACTTCGAGATCGTCGGTCAGCGTGCGGGTGACGTGGCGCTGGAACAGCAGGATCAGGCCGAAGCCGGCGATGCTCAGGGCAACCAGGATCGCGACCATGCCGCCGGCGACCAGCCGCAGCCGCAGCGAGCCGAGCTTCATGATGCCGATTCCCCTGGCGCGGATTCCGGCACGATATAACCGAAGCCGCGGCGGGTCTCGATCAGGCCGGCGCCGAGCTTCTTGCGCACGCGGCCGATCAACACTTCGAGCGCGTTGGAGTCGTGATCCTCGTTGGGCCCGTAGACATTCTCGTCGAGTTCGTGCTGCGAGACGACGCGGCCCTTGTGACGCAAGAGATAACTGACGACGCGATATTCGAGCGGCGACAACGTGACCGGCGCGCCGCGCAGGCTGACTTTCATCTGGCGCTCGTCGAGCGTGATGTCGCCGGCGCTGAGCACGGACGAAGCGTGGCCGGCGGAACGGCGCACGATCGAGCGCAGCCGCGCCAGCAGCTCTTCCATGCGGAACGGCTTCGGCAAATAATCGTCGGCGCCGGCGTCGATGCCGTCGACGCGTTCGGCCCAACTGCCGCGCGCGGTCAGAATCAGCACCGGGATCTGCCGGCCACCCGCGCGCCAGCGCTTGAGCACCGCGAGCCCGTCCATGCCGGGCAGGCCGAGATCGAGAATGATCGCGCCGTAGTCTTCGGTGTCGCCGCGAAACCAGGCGTCCTCGCCGTCGCGAGCGGTCTCGACGACATAGCCGGCTGCGGTGAGGGCCCGTTCGATGTCCGCGGCGATGCGCGCGTCATCCTCGACGAGAAGCAGACGCATCACTTCTCCTTGATCCGTTCGATGGTGCCGGTGCGGGCATCGATATAGACTTCGAAGAGGTGGCCGCTGCCGTCGATGACGCGGAATTCGTAAATCCAGTGACCGTCTTCGCGCTCGATTTCGACACCGGCAACCTCACCCGGCAGCTTGTCGCGGACGCCGGCGATGATATCCGCGAGCGAACGGATTTCGCCGGCTTCGACGGCGCGGCGCACCTCGTCGCGCTGCCGGTCGTCGCGGTCCCGGCCATGCGCCAGCGGCGCCGCCACGACGAGGGCCGTGGCGACGAAAGCCGCTGTCAGGAGCTTGGCATGGGTGCGCAGTCGCATCATCCGGGGTCCATGGGGAGCAGCATCATCATGGGCGAGACAACCTGACAACTGGCTGACATGGATCAACAGGCGTCCGTCAGCGGCCAGGGCGCAGGATGCGGCAGGCGGGGCCGAATGGCCGGCCCGCATCGAAGCAGGAGACGGATTATGCGCAAGACCCTCATTTTCGGCGCCCTGGCGGCTCTGATCGGACTCGGCACGGTGGCGCAGGCCAGCAACACCGAGCGCGTTGCTGCCGCGTCGGGGGCGCCTCAAGCCGGGCACGCCCGGGCCGACCACCGTGGCGACCGGCATCAAGCGCGTTACGCCGAGCACAAGCACAAGCGCGACAATACCGACCTGCGCGACTACGACGGCGACGGCCGCCGCGACAGCCATCAGCGCTACGATCACGACTGAACGGCGCTGACAGATCTCGCGACCGAAGCGGGCCGGCAGGCGATGCCGGCCCGTTTTCATTGTCGGCCGGCGCCATTCCAAGGCTGACAATTTGCTGACATCGCTCAACAGGCGGCGGTCAGCGGCTCTCGGGCAGAGTGGCGCCATCGACCACACGGTGTGGTCCGTTGAAACAGATGGAGATTCTGATGCGCAAGCTCGTCATTCTCACCGCCGCCGCCGCGATCCTGGGCGCGTCGGGCGCCGCCTATGCCGGCAGCCTGGGCCGGCCCTGCACCAACGCGCCGGAGAGCCAGTGGCTGTCGATGCAGCAGCTCCAGACCAAGCTCGAAGGCCAGGGCTACCAGGTGCGTAAGGCCAAGCTCGCCAAGGCGTGCGGCGAATTCTACGCCGTCGACAAGGCCGGCAAGCGCGTCGAATTGTTCCTCGATCCGACCAACGGTCAGATCGTCGGCCAGGACTAAGGCGCGGATCATGAGCGCAACCAATCAACTCGTGGAAGTCGGCGGCGTTACGCCGCCGGCGACCGTGAAAGTCTGGGACCCGCTGGTGCGGGTGTTTCACTGGTCACTGGCGACCTTGTTTCTCGTCGCCTACGCCACCGGCGACGACGTCGAGACGGTGCACATCGCCGCCGGCTATACGATCGCCGGCCTGGTGACCTTTCGCGTGATCTGGGGCCTGATCGGGCCGGCGCATGCCCGGTTCTCGAACTTCGTGCGCTCGCCGCGCGAAACGCTAACCTATCTGCGCGACGTCGCGCTGTTCCGGGCGCCGCGCTATATCGGACACAATCCGGCGGGCGGTGCGATGATCGTGGCGCTGCTCGTCATGATCACCGGGAGCTGCATCACCGGCTACCTGATGACGACCGATGCCTATTGGGGCTCCAAGGTGCTCGAGGGCATCCACGAGGCCTTCGCCAACCTGACCATCGGCCTGGTCGTGTTCCACGTGATCGGCGTGCTGATCGCCAGCTTCGAGCACCGGGAAAATCTGGTCAAAGCGATGGTCACCGGCCGCAAGCGGGCGCCGTAATGGGCAGCGGCACCGCCAAAACAAAAACCCCGCCTGACGGCGGGGTTTTTTATGTCGCCCTCTTGGAGGGGTAACGCTTAAGCGGGGATCCGCTCGTCGGCTTCGCTCGGCTCGCGCAACACGTAGCCGCGGCCCCAGACGGTCTCGATGTAGTTCTTGCCGTCCGACGCGTTCGCCAGCTTCTTGCGCAGCTTGCAGATGAAGACATCGATGATCTTGAGTTCCGGCTCGTCCATGCCGCCGTAGAGATGGTTGAGGAACATCTCCTTGGTGAGCGTCGTCCCTTTGCGCAGGGAGAGCAGCTCGAGCATCTGGTATTCCTTGCCCGTGAGGTGCACGCGCTGGCCGTTGACCTCGACGGTCTTGGTGTCGAGGTTGACCACCAGGTCGCCGGTGTTGATGACCGACTGGGCGTGGCCCTTGGAGCGGCGGACGATGGCGTGGATGCGGGCGATCAGCTCGTCCTTGTGGAACGGCTTGGTCATGTAGTCGTCGGCGCCGAAGCCGAGGCCCTTGACCTTGTCCTCGATGCCGGCGAGGCCGGAGAGGATCAGGATCGGGGTCTTGACCTTGGAAACCCGCAGCGACCGGAGAACCTCGAAACCCGACATGTCGGGGAGGTTCAGGTCGAGGAGGATAATGTCGTAATCGTAGAGCTTGCCGAGGTCGACGCCTTCCTCACCGAGATCGGTGGTGTAGACGTTGAAACTCTCGGATTTCAGCATCAGCTCAATGGATTGAGCGGTCGCGCTGTCATCTTCTATGAGTAGAACGCGCATTGAAGTCCCCTATCTCGCCGCTTCCGGGCTTAAGGTCAGCGCCGCTTGGGCGGCGAGTTCTTGAAAAAAACGCGGTGGGACAAACCGATTCGACACTATTCGGACATGGTTAACAAAACCTGATTCCGGCGCGCAAGCGGAAGCTGGCGCAGACGCGCCGAATCGCCCTAAAGTCTTGCTGCCGAGTGGTTTTTTAGCCACGACCCGCTTCGTGCTCCGGTTCATCCGTCGGTTCAACCGACACTGACGATTGGCGCCCGTACCGCATTGTGCTGGGCGAATCGTCGCAAAAGGTCCCAAGGTTCGTCCGGCGGACGATGACCCAATGATTAACGACCCGGGTAAACACCGAGTTAATGAGCCCGGTCGTCCGGTAAGCCTAAGGTCAGGTTTACGGCGTTTTTGGCGCGCCGGTCCGGCGGGTTCCCGGTGCCCTAGAGGTAAAGGCGCCGGTCGCCGCGCGGGACCGCACAGACGATGAAAGCCGACCCATGAAGGCTTTGGCCGAACAGATTCGCGATATCGATGGCGTCGAGATCTACGGCCGAGTCGTCGGCGTACGTGGCCTGATGGTCGAGGTGGCCGGCCCGCTATACGCCATGTCGGTCGGTTCGCGGCTGACCATCGAGGGCGGCAACGGCCCGGTGCCCTGCGAAATCGTCGGTTTCTCCGGCAAGCTGGCGCTGGCGATGCCGTTCGCCCCGCTGGAGGGCGTGCGCCGCGGCTGCCGGGCGCTGGTGTCGTCGTCGGCGATGAGTGTCAGACCGTCCGAGGCCTGGCTCGGCCGCGTCGTCAATGCGCTGGGCGAACCGATCGATGGCAAGGGCCCGCTGCAGGCCGGCGCCTCGCCCTATCAGTTCCGCAACGCGCCGCCGCCGGCGCATTCGCGTAATCGGGTCGGCGCGCCGCTCGATCTCGGCGTCCGCGTACTCAACACCTTCCTCACCGTCTGCCGCGGCCAGCGCATGGGTATCTTCGCCGGCTCCGGCGTCGGCAAGTCGGTGCTGCTGTCGATGCTGGCCAAGAACGTGTCGGCCGACGTGTCGGTCATTGGCCTGATCGGCGAACGCGGCCGCGAGGTGCAGGAGTTCCTGCAGGACGATCTTGGCGAGGAGGGCCTCAAGCGCTCGGTGGTCGTGGTCTCGACCTCGGACGAGCCGGCGCTGATGCGCCGCCAGGCCGCTTACCTGACCATGTCGATCGCCGAATATTTCCGTGACGAGGGCAAGGACGTGCTGGCGATGATGGATTCGGTGACGCGCTTTGCCATGGCGCAGCGCGAGATCGGTCTGTCGGCCGGCGAACCGCCGACCGCCAAGGGCTATACGCCGACCGTGTTCACCGAACTGCCGCGGTTGCTGGAGCGCGCCGGACCCGGCACCAGCGACCAGGGCACCATCACCGGCATCTTCACCGTGCTGGTCGACGGCGACGACCACAATGAGCCAGTGGCCGACGCGGTGCGCGGCATTCTCGATGGTCACATCGTCATGGAGCGCGCCATCGCCGAGCGCGGCCGCTATCCGGCGATCAACGTGCTCAAGTCGGTGTCGCGCACCATGCCGCGTTCGGCCGATCCGAACTTCTTGCCGGTGATCAAGCGTGCCCGCGAAGTGATGGCGACCTATTCGGACATGGAGGAACTGATCCGCTTGGGCGCCTATCGTCCCGGTTCGTCGCCCGACGTCGACGAGGCGATCGGCCTGCACAAGCCGCTCGAGGCGTTCCTCACCCAGGGCAAGGACGAGGCGACCAGCCTCATCGAGGGCTATCAGATGCTGGAACAGATCGTCGGCCGCCCGGCGGCGCCCTGATAAGCCGCGATTAACCCCGGGTGCGCCGGAAATGATCGATTCTGGAAACCGAAAACTAACGATATTGGCCCACAGTCGCGCAACTGGACGGTCCGAGGCGTGCCTGGGCGGCAGCGTGTATGGCCGCGTCGAGCCCGTCATTCGGGGCTTCGGGGGAGTACAGAGTCGATGAAGTCACGCGAAACCCTTATTCGCCTGAAGAAGTTTCAGGTCGACGAGAAACGGCGCAAGGTCGCCCAGATCGAGGCGATGATGGCCGAGTTCGACCGCATTGCCGGAGAACTCGACCGCGAAATCCGTCTCGAGCAGGACCGCGCCGGCATCCACGATCCCGGCCATTTCGCCTATCCGACCTACGCCAAGGCGGCGATGACCCGGCGCGAGAACCTCAAGCGCTCGGCCGAAGAGCTCAAGGGCCAGCTCGACGACGCCAAGGCGGCGCTCGGCGAGGCTTTCGAGGAATTGAAGAAGGTCGAGATGCTCGACGAGCGCGACAAGGAACGCGACCGCGCCGAGCAGAACGCCCGCGAGCAGCAGGAACTCGACCGCATCGCCACGATGCGTTTCACGGCCGGCGGCGCGCACGCCTGATCGTTTTCACTTTCGACAAACGGCATCACGTCTCAGAAGCGGCGCTCCGGTGGGGCGCCGCTTTCGATTTGGGCGCATTGCAAACGTCTTTTAACACCATACCGCCACAACCTTTAATTGAATGAAAACACAACCCGTGCTACTTTTGCGCGATCCACTTGAATGCCTTGGAAATTGGAATGCGCGTGCACGTTCTCGCCATCGTCGCGTTGTCCGGCGTCATCATCCTATCGTTCGCGGCCGGCCGAGTTCTGACGGATTACCTGCTGGCGGCCGGGCCGAACCATGTCAGCGAGGCCATCCCGGTCTCACATAAATAAGCTAAATAGCTTATATCATTGATCGCCGCACCGGGCTGCCCTAGGCTCCAGGTAACAGCGGGCGCGCCGGACCACGCCCGCGGCAACAACCGGGAGGACCGATCAATGCCCGCGCATCGTCAAGCCGCCACGCAACGCCAGCCGTCCGCGGCGCCGCAATGCCCGCCGTTTCGCGCCGATCATGTCGGCAGCCTGCTGCGCCCGGCCTATCTGAAAGAAGCACGCGAGCAGGCTGAGCGCGGCGCGATCAGCAAAGAGCAACTGCGGACCATCGAGGATCGCGCCATCCGCGACGTGGTGAAGCTGCAGGAAGACGTCGGCCTGCAATCGGTCACCGACGGCGAATTCCGCCGCGCCTTCTGGCACGTCGACTTCCTCTCCGGCTTCGACGGCATCGAATGGACGCACGGCAATTACGCCGTCAGCTTCAAGGGCGCCGACGGCACAGTGGCACAGACCTCGTCGATGCTGGTGGTCAACGGCAAGGTGAAGCGCAGCCGGCCGATCATGATCGACCATTTCGCGTTTCTGAAATCGGCCGTGAGCCGGACGCCGAAGTTCTGCATCCCGTCGCCGACCTATATGCACATGCGCGGCGGCCGCAAGGTCGTCGACCAGACCGCCTATCCCGACATGGCCGAGTTCTGGGCCGACGTGGTCAAGGCCTATCGCGCCGAGATCGCCGACCTGCGCGCCGCCGGCTGCACCTATCTGCAGCTCGACGACGTGTCGTTCGCGACGATGTGCGATCCGTCGATCCAGAGTCAGATCGCGCAGGATGGCGAAGACCCGGCCTCATTGGCGGTGCTCTATACCGACATCATCAACGCCATTACCAAGGGCCGCGATCCTTCGCATGCCGTGACCATGCATACCTGCCGCGGCAATGCCATGAGCATGTGGATGGCGGAGGGCGGCTACGATCCCGTCGCCGAGGTGCTGTTCAACCGCGCCGACGTCGACGGCTTCTTCCTCGAATACGACACCGAGCGAGCCGGCGGCTTCGAACCGCTGCGCTTCGTGCCCAAGGGCAAGAAGATCGTGCTCGGCCTGGTGTCGTCGAAAACGCCGGAACTGGAAACCAAGGACAATCTCAAGCGTCGCATCGAGGAGGCGACGAAATACGTGGCGCTCGAGGATCTCTGCCTCAGCCCGCAATGCGGCTTCGCCTCCAGCCATCACGGCAACAAGATCACCGAGGAGATCGAGCGGCGCAAACTGGCGCTGGTGGTCGAGGTCGCCGATGAGGTTTGGGGCGGTCGATGACGAGGAAGCGCTTGGCGGCGGCGAAACCGGCGCGGCGCACGCAGGGGGAGCGCCGCCGCGCCACACAGGAGGCGATCCTGCAGGCCGCCATCGATCTCCTGGTCGATGACGGCTATGCGCGCTTTTCCACCATTGCGGTGGCTAAGCGCGCCAAGGTGTCGCGCGGCGCCCGCGAGAATTACTTTCCATCGAAATACGATCTGATAACGGCGGCGTGGCGCGCCGCGCTGATCCGGGCGCAGGAGCACGCGCGACAACTCGCCGACAGCCTCGACGGTCGCTCGACCATCGAGCGCTTTCTCAGCGATTCCGAATCCTTCTTCCTCAGCCGCGTCTATCTGGCGCTGCTCGAACTGCAGATGGCGGCGCGCACCGACAAGCCCTTGGCGAAGATCTACCACGCGCTCTACGACGAATATCGCCAGAGCCACGACGACATCTGGATCGACGCGCTGGTGAAGGAGGGCTATGCGCGCGCCCGCGTCCAAGCCTTCGTGCGCATGACGCACTATCTGCTGCGCGGCATGGCGCTGACCGCGGCCGGGCATGTTTCGCGGGCTGACTTCCGCGCGGCGTTGCGCCAATGGCGCGAACTGGCGCCGCAAATGCTGGCGAAGAACGGCGGCGGTCGCTGATTGCGGCCAATCGGCGGCGAAAGCGCGGCGGCTGCTGCCCGGCCGACGACATAACGCGGTCATTCGCGGGCCTTTTTCCATGACCAACTTGTAACTACCTAAAGGCCGAGGCGCGTGGCACGCAACGCCGGCGGCTTGAGCGCGTTGATGGATGTTCGTGAAGCGCAGGGGTGGTGATGAAGCTTTCGGCGATCCTGACAGCGGGTGTTGTGGCGACGGCGCTGAGCGTGCCGGCGCTGGCGGCCGACTTGCCGCCCCATATCCAAGCCTCGCCGGTCTACAAGGCGCCGCCGCCGCAAGCGTTCGACTGGCGCGGCTTCTATCTCGGCCTCAATGGCGGCTACGCGCTCGGCCGCTCGAGCTGGGACGATCCGGCGCTCGGCGCCGGTTCGGGTAAGTTCGACACGCGGGGCGGTCTGCTCGGCGGCCAGCTCGGTTACAATTGGCAGGTCGGCAACACCGTGCTCGGTCTCGAAACCGATCTCGACTGGGCGCATCTGTCCGGTTCGACAACCAATGGCGCCGTCTGCGCCGCCGACGGTGGCGGCCAATGCCGCACCGAGCAGAATTGGTTCGGCACCACGCGGGCGCGGCTCGGCTATGCCTTCGGCAGCTTCCTGCCTTACGTCACCGGCGGTCTGGCTTATGGCGACATCAAGGCGGTGCAGCCCGGGGTCACGTCACGCGACACCAAGGCGGGATGGACCGCCGGCGCCGGCGTCGAATACGGCTTCACCAAAAACTGGAGCGCCAAGGCCGAGTACCTGCACATCGACCTCGGCACCGCGACCTTCATGGGCGCCGCCTCCGGCACCAACACGCTGAAGGCACCGATCACCGAAGACATCCTGCGCGCGGGACTGAATTATCATTGGTGAGCAACCGTCTTCGCGAAACAGGCGACGCCAGGGACGCCGCTTTTTTTGTGTTCTGAAGGGCGCGAGCCCGGACTTGACCTTGGCGCCGCCTAGCTGGTCTCGTGGACTATCTGCAACAGAGGCCGAGCGGAATGACGGTCACAATCAGAAGCGCGCAGCCGGCGGATCTCGCCGTTATCCATAGCCTCACGCAAAAGGCCTATTCCGTCTGGCTGCCGGTCATCGGCTATCCCGCGCAACCGGTGACGGAGGATCACGCGCCGCGTCTGGCGCGCGGCGAGATTCTCCTGGCGTGCGATGACAAAGGTGTGGTCGGCCTCATCGTCGTCGCGCCCGCGGCGGATCACGACCTCATCTTCAGCGTCGCCGTCGATCCGGACCATGCCGGGCAGGGCATCGGCCCTCGTCTCATCGGCGAGGCCGAGCGGCGCGCCAAAGCAAACGGCAAGCGCTCAATGACGCTCTATACGAATGCGCTGATGGCGCGAAACATCGCGCTCTATCAAAAGCTCGGCTATGTCGAGACGGGACGCCGCCCCAACCCGGCGCGTCCGGAGTTTACGATCGTCGACATGGATAAAGTTCTGTAGCGGCCGAGGGGCCCGGCGATGCACCACACGATGGCGCAATCGATTGCGCGGCTTTGCTGCCCGCGCGCGGAGGCAACAGGCGTCCGTTGTGTCAGCCGCCCGCCACCATGAACTGCGCCTTGGCGAGTTCGGCAAAGCGGCCGCCTTGCGCTACCAGGTCGTCGAAGGTGCCGCTTTCGACGATGCGGCCGTGCTCGAACACCAGGATGCGCGTGGCGTTGCGCACGGTGGAGAGCCGGTGGGCGATGACGAAGGTGGTGCGGTCCTTCATGACCTCATCGAGCGCGGCCATCACCTTCACTTCGGTGGCGGCATCGAGCGCGCTGGTGGCTTCATCAAGAATGAGGATCGGCGGGTTCTTCAGGAGCGCCCGCGCGATCGACAGGCGCTGACGCTCGCCGCCCGATAGCGAGCGGCCGCGCTCGCCAACGACTTCCTTGAAGCCGTGGAATTTGCGCTCGATGAACTCCAGCGCCTGGGCGCGGCGCGCCGCTTCGCGGATTTCATCGTCGCTGGCGTCCGGCTTGCCGACGCGCAGGTTCTCGGCGATCGAGCGGTTGAACAACAGCGCTTCCTGGAACACCACGCCGATATTACGGCGCAGCGAGACGAGCTTGAGGTCGCGGATGTCGATGCCGTCGGCCTCGATGCTGCCGGATTGCGGATCGAAGGCGCGGTGCAGAAGCGCGATGGCGGTCGATTTGCCGGCGCCCGTGGCGCCGACCAGCGCGATGGTCTCGCCGGGTTTGACTGCGAAGCTGAGATGGTCCGCGGCCTGCCGTCTTCCGTCATAGGAGAACGACACGTCGTTGAAGCGGATGTTGCCGGAAAGCCGGCCCGGATCGACGGCGCCGGGTTTATCGCGGATGTCCGGGATAGTGTCCCAGACCTGGAAGAATTCGATGAGCTGGCCGACATGGCTGACCAGATCGTCGACGAAGGCGACGGTATGCTCCATGCGCGAGATGATCAGCCCAGCAAAACTCATGAACGTCACCATCTGACCGATGGTCGCTTCGCCGCGAAGATTGAGCCAGGTGCCGACGACGATGATCGCCAGAACGGCGAGCGTGGTCGCGGTGCGGGTCAGCACCGTGGCGAGCGCCCACCATGACAGCACCGGCATCTGCGCCGCGAGCAGCCGTTCGACGATCTGCTTCAACTCGGTGACTTCCTGCTCGAGCCGCGAGAAGCTCTGCACCAGCGCGATATTGCCGAGCGTGTCGGAGGCTCGTTCGGCGAGGTCCGAATAATGCTGGTTGACCTCTTCCTGCATCGAGCCGGTCTTGCGCACGATGATCGCGGTCAGGAACGCGAACACGATGCAGAGCACGATCAGCAGACTTGCCAGCCGCCAGTTGATGAAAAGTGACACCGGCAGCAGCACCAGAAGTCCGATGATGGCTGCGAAATGCTCGCGGAAGAAGCCCAGCCACAGGCCCCACAGCGCGTCGGTGCCTTCCAGCATCACCTTCATCAGGCGGCCGGAATGGGTGTTACCGTGATAGCTGAGCGGCAGTTCGAGCACGTGCTCGAAATAGCGCGTCAGCACCACCTGGCGGCGCCGATGGGCGAGGCGGTCGGCGTGCAGCGCGATCAGCGTGCCGGCGACGATGGTGAAGATGCCGAAGCCCGCCCAGGCCGACATCAGCGCGGTGAGATGCTGCCACGACGGCGGGGTGTGCGAGGCTTGCCCCGCGCTCAAGGTGTCGATGATGCGGCCGAGCAGCACCGGCTCGGCGAATTGCGCGGTCGCCAGCGCCAGATTGCCGAAGGCGATCGCCCAAGCGAGCCGGGCCTCGGAGCCGAGCAGCGCCAGCACACGACCGTAGAGACGAATGAGCGCCATGGGGATTTGTTGTGGCTCGTCTTATTTCTTGGGTGCCGCGCCGTCCTTGCTCGCCGGCGCGGCGGCCTTCTTCAGATTGGCGAGATCGGCTTCCAGTTTGGCAATGCGATCTTTCAGCGCAGCGATTTCGGCGTCGGCCGCGGCCTGCTTCTTCTGCGCCTCGCGGCGCTGGCGTTCGAGCGCTTGCTGCAGGAAGTCGGTGTTGGCCTGCAGGCACGAGGTGCGGCGCTCCATCTGCTTTTCCGCAGTGCAGACTTCGAGGCCGCGAATGTCCTGGGCGAAGGCCGGCGCCACCATCAAAGCGGCGAGGGTGCCGATCAGGCGCGATGCGGCGGGCGCCGTCACGGCGCCACCTGCAGCGCCTTGAGCGCGGCAACGGAGGTCTCGGGCAAAGCCTGCGCCTTGCGCGTCTGTTCGTTGACCATGACCATCACGGTCTCGGCGATCGCGGTGACCGTCTCGCCCTGCAGGATGATCTGCTCCAAGGTGAATGACGACTTGCCGACGCTCTTCACCCGGCTGCCGATGTCGGCTTCGCCCGGCCACAGCATTTCGGCTTTGAAGTCGAGCACCAGTCGGACGATGACGAAGCTCGAGCCCGGCGCGCGGATCGGCCGGCCGGAGTTCATCAGGAACTGGACGCGGCCGGTCTCGAGGAAAGTCGAGAACACCGCGTTGTTGACGTGACCCTGCCGGTCTGTGTCGCCGTAGCGGATGGTGTCGCGGGCCCAGAGCGGATAGTCGGTCTTTTGCATCAGCGTCCGATGACCTCGTTGCGCAGTTCGTAGGCGAGCCTGAGGCCGAGCCCGATCATGATGACGCCGGCGAGGCGGTCGAGCCATTGCGCCAGACGCAAATAATGCCGGCGGACGAAGTCGGTCGACAGCACGAGCGCGACGAAAGCGTACCAGGCAAAGGACTGCACGACGATCAGCGCCACCACAGCGGCATAGAACCAGATCGGCGCATGCGCCGGCACCACGACGACGAAGACGCTGGTCCAGAACACCGCCGATTTCGGATTGGACAAGGTGGTCAACAGACCAGCCAGCAGCGGCGAGCGCGCGCCCTGTGGCGGCCGCTGATCGCCGCCTGTCGTGACGCCGGCGCGCAGCATGCGGATGCCGACATAGACGAGGTAGCCGGCGCCGATCCAGCGCAGCGCGCGATAGACCATGCCGGCCTCGAGCAGCAACACGCCGACGCCAAACATCGACAGCATCACCCAGATCGCCGAGCCGAGGACGACGCCGCCGACCGCGAGCATTCCGGCGCGGCGCGACACCCGCGCCGAGACGTAGCTGACGACCACGGTGTTGGGACCGGGGATCATCGCCATCAGGATGTGGAGGATGGAGAGCTGGAGGAGGGTGGCGGTGAGAGACATGGTGGCGCGCGGCTATGTCAAAGACGCGCCATCGCCGTCGGCGGCCCTCACGTAATTCAAATACTTCGGCGCCCACATCTTGGCGCGAACCGCGTCCTCGATGCTGTCCTCGGTGACGCCCTCGGTCAGGCCTTCGGCAAAAGCCTGCTTGCCGACGGCGACCGCCACCGCCACCGCGACATCGCGGAGTTGGGTGACGCGCGGCAGGAGATTGGCGTCCGGGTCGTGCCGCGCCGGCGACATCTCGGCCAGCGCCTTGGCGGCGGCCATGAACATGGTGTCGGTGATGCGCCGCGCCCGCGTCGCGATGGCCCCTAAGCCGACGCCCGGGAAGATATAGGAGTTGTTGGTCTGGTCGACCGAGAAGGCCTTGCCGTTGCGTTTGATCGGCGGGAACGGCGAACCGGCGCCGATCAGCGCACGGCCTTCGCTCCAGACCTCGACGTCGGCCGGCGTCGCTTCGGCGCAGGAGATCGGATTCGACAGCGGGAAGATGATCGGCCGCTTGTTGTGTTTGGCCATGCCGCGCACCACGCTTTCGGTGAAAGCGCCAGCTTGCGCCGAGACGCCGATCAGCGCCGTCGGCTTGGCGTTATAGACGACGTCGAGCAAGGTGATGCGGCTCGGATTGCCGAGATTCCAGTGCGCCAGCGCGTCACGCTTCTGCACGAAGGGCACCTGGAATGGCGCCAGATCGTTCATGCCGTCGGTCAGCAGGCCGTCCTTATCGACCAAATAGAAACGGCTCGCCGCTTCCTGGCGATCGAGGCCGGCATCGACCATCGCCGCCATCAAAAGATTGGCGATGCCGCAGCCGGCCGAACCGCCGCCGAGAATGGCGATGCGCTGCTGCGTCAGCGGTTCACCGGTGACGTTGATTGCGGCGAGCAGGGTGCCGGTCGCGACCGCGGCGGTGCCCTGGATGTCGTCGTTGAAGCTGCACAGCCGGTCGCGGTACGTGTCGAGCAGGCGCGTGGCGTTGCCCTTGGCGAAGTCTTCCCACTGCAGCAGAACGTGCGGCCAGCGCTCGGTCACCGCGTCGATGAATTCGGCGACGAAGGCATCGTATTCCTCGCCGCGCACGCGCTTGTGCCGCCAGCCGATGTAAAGCGGATCGTTGAGGTTGGCCTCGTTGTCGGTGCCGACGTCGAGCAGGATCGGCAGCGCCGTCGCCGGGTCGATGCCGCCGCAGGCGGTGTACAGCGCCAGCTTGCCGATCGGGATGCCCATGCCGCCGGCACCCTGGTCGCCGAGGCCGAGGATGCGCTCGCCGTCGGTGACGACGATGACCTCGGTCTTGTCGAATTGCGGATTCGACAGGATCTGGCGGATCTGCTTGCGGTGCGGGATCGACAAGAACACGCCGCGCGGCTTGCGGAACAGCCGGCTGAACGAGGCGCAGCCGGCGCCGACGGTCGGCGTGTAGACAATCGGCAAGAGCTCCTCGACGTTCTTGCCGAGCAGCGCGTAATACAATGTCTCGTTCGTGTCCTGGAGGTCGCGCAGGAAGGCGTAGCGCTCGAGGTCGGTGTGGAATTCGCGGAAGGCCTGCAGGCGGCGGCCCGCCTGTTCCTCGATCGAGACCACGGTCGGCGGCAACAGCCCGTGCAGCAGGAAAGCGGACCGTTCCTCCTCGGTGAAGGCCGTGCCCTTGTTCAGGCGCGGGTCGGCCAGGAGGCGGTAACCGAAGAGGTCAGCGGGCAGGGTGATCGTATCGTGTTTGTTCAGGGGGCGGTTCAGCAAAACTATAGTCCCGGCAACATGATCCCAAGGCCGACCCTATAGCATAGGGTCGGCCGTTGCCGCATGACGTTTTCGCTGGGGTGGTTAGCCTAGACGCCTGTCGGCGTCGTATTCGGCGCTGGAAAAGGCACCGCCCTGGAAATAGTCACCGACCGGGTCCGGTGGCAGTTTTTGCTGCGCTGCAAGGGCCTCGGCACGGAAATCCTCGGCCTTGTGCTTCGGCCGGTAGCCGAACTTTTGCGCGTTGGAATTGTCCCACCAGGCGGCGGCATTGTCGGAGGCGCCGTAGAAAATCTCGTACTTGATGTCCGGATGCTCCAGGCCGATGCGCAGCAACTGCACCAGATCTTCCGGGTGCAGGAAGATCGACAGCCGGCGCTTGTCGATCGGCGTATCGGCGAAGTTGCCGATCCGGATGCAGGTGACGCGCAGGCCGTGCTTGTCCGCGTAGAAGGCACCGACCGCCTCGCCAAAGCATTTGGAGATACCGTAGCGCGAGTCCGGCCGCACGGTGACGTTGACGCCGATCTTCTGGTCGCGCGGATACATGCCGACGGCGTGGTTCGAGGTGGCGAAGATCACGCGCTTGACATTCGCGCGGTAGGCCGCCTCGAACAGATTGTAACAGCCGACGATGTTGGCCTGCAGGATGGTCTCCCACGGGCCTTCGACCGAGAAGCCGCCGAGATGGACGATGCCATCGACGCCGGCGACGATCTTCTCGACCTCGTTCATCCTGGCGAGATCGGCGGCGACGAATTCGGCGCCGGGGGCGAGGTCGGCCGGCGTGGTAATGTCGCTCCAGCGGATGTCGTTATAGATCGCAGGCAGCATCTGGCGCAGGCGTGTGCCGACACCTCCGGCGGCGCCGGTGACGAGGAGTTTCATGCTCGAGTCTCTTCCCAGTTTGACTTTTCCTTCGTCATGCCCGGCCTTGTGCCGGGCATCCACGCCTTTCATTCTTCAGAAGGAAGACGCGGATGGCCGGGACAAGCCCGGCCATGACGGTGATGAGCTGATCTGCCGAGGCAGAAGGCCCGAATTACTTGATGCCGAGTTCGGCGGCGAGTTTCTGGTGGCGATCGCGGCTGGCGCCGAGATGGGCGTGCATCGCCGCCCGCGCCTTCTGCACATCGTGGGTGCGGATGGCGGCGAGAATCCTGGCATGCTCGCGCTGGAATAAAGTGAGGTTGTTCCGGCGCAACAGCGGCGCGCTGCTGCCCCACACGGTCTGACGCGGAATGACGACGCTTCCGAGGTATTCGAGGAAGCCCTTGAACTGCTGATTGTTGGTGGCCTCGGCGATGGCGCAGTGAAAGGCGAAGTCCTCCTCGACGGCATTGGCGCCGGCATCGATCGCGCCCTGGATGGCGTCGAAGCGCTCGGAAATCTTCTTGATCTGCGCCGGATTGGCGCGTTCGGCGGCGAGCCCGGCGGCCTCGACCTCGACCCCGGTGCGCAATTCCATGACGTTGAGCACGTCGCGCAAGGTCGAATGCTCGTCGAACTCGACCCGGAACGGGCGGCGCACTTTTTCCGCGACGAAGGTGCCGATGCCCTGGCGGCTGACCACCAGCTTGTCGGCGCGCAGCGCGGCGACCGCTTCGCGGATCACGGTGCGCGACACGCCGGTGGCGGCGATCATCTCCTGCTCGGTCGGCAGCCGTGAGCCCGGCAACAACTTGCCGCTGGTAATGTCCGAGGTGAGCCGCGCGACGATCTCGGCGGTTAGTCCGCGCGGCGCCTGGATCGGCTTCAGAAGAGAAAGATTTTTATTCAATCGCCCAGTCCGCCATCTTGACCGGCTCTCGCCAGTCTGGTCATCATATGACCTGATAAGTAACATACGACGCTCCGCCGATCAATCCGCGGCCACGCGGCCGGACGACGCAGAGCAACAACATTCATTCGGGAGGAGTATCCATCATGACGACACGCAGGGCAATTCTGGCTGCCGGTGTTCTGGCGGCCTCGACGGTGTTTGCCGGCGGCGCATTCGCCGCCGACAAACTGGTTCTCAAGGCTTCGGACGTGCATCCGACCGGTTATCCGACCGTCGCCGCCGTCGAAAGCATGGGCAAGAAGCTGGAGAAGGCGACCAATGGTCGTCTCAGCGTCGCCATGTATCCCTCGATGCAGCTCGGCGGCGAGAAGGAAGCGATCGAGCAGGCCCAGGTCGGCGCCATCGCCTTCGCCCGCGTTTCGGTCGGCGCGCTCGGCCCGGTCGTCGACGATCTCAACGTCTTCAACCTGCCTTACGTGTTCCGCAACACCGAACACATGCGTCACGTCATCGACGGCCCGATCGGCCAAGAATTGCTCGACAAGGTGACCAACAGCGGCAAGGGCATCGTCGGCATTGCCTGGATGGATGCAGGCGCGCGCAATTTCTATACGACCAAGAAGCCGATCCATAACATGGCCGACCTCAAGGGCCAGAAGATCCGCGTCATGGGCAACCCGATGTTCGTCGACATGGCGAACTCGATGGGCGCCAACGGCGTGCCGCTCGGCTACGACCAGGTGTTCTCATCGCTGCAGACGGGCGTCATCGACGGCGCCGAGAACAACCCGCCGAGCTTCGTGTTCGACAACCACTATCAGGTTGCCAAGTCGTACACGATCGACGAGCACCTGATCGTGCCGGAAATGCTCGTGATGTCGAAGAAGATCTTCGACTCGCTGTCGAAGGAAGAGCAGGCCGACGTCAAGAAGTTCGGCCGCGAAGCCCAGATGGAAGAGCGCGCCCTCTGGAACGTCTACCAGGACAAGGCGATGGAGAAGGCCAAGGCCGCCGGCATCCAGATCATCCAGGTGTCGGACGCCGACAAGAAGAAGTTCCAGGAAGCGGTCAAGCCGGTGTGGGACAAGTACGGCCCGAAATACGCCGCCATGATCAAGCGTATCCAGGATACCAAGTAAGCTCACAAGCTCTGCGCCACGCTTGATCCGGATCGCCGGGGAAGCGTGGCGCAGCCATGTTGGGATGGCCGGACCGGGGCGAGGCGGAAAACAAGATGTCGCAGCTCTATCGAGCGGCAATGGACAAGGCCTATTTTGTCTGCGCCGTCATTGCGGGTGTCGCGATGGTGGCGATTTCTTTCATCATGCCCTGGGCGGTGTTCACCCGCTATGTGCTCAACAGCGCCGCGTCGTGGCCGGAGACGGCCGCGGTGCTCCTGACCATCGTCGTCACGTTCTTCGGCGCCGCCGCCTGCTACCGGCTGGGCCTGCATATGAGCGTAACGGTGGCCGCCGATCTGCTGCCGCCGAAGGCGCGTGCCGTCGCCGATTTCGTCGTCGAGGTGCTGATGGCGCTGATGGCGCTGTTCATGATGGTCTACGGCGTCAAGCTGTGCATCGCGACCTGGCAGAACACCATCGCTGAATTTCCGTGGCTGCGTGTCGGCATCGTCTATTCGCCGATCCCGATCGGCGGCTTCTTCACGATGCTCTTCATCATCGAACACCTGACCATCGGCCGCCCGGCTTCCGCCGGCGCCGACCCGCATCTGCCCGTCGAATAAGGCCCGGCCGCCATGGATCTGTTCATCCTCCTCGGAACCCTGTTCCTGTGCTTCGCGATCGGCATGCCGATCTCGTATTCGCTCGGCATCGGCGCGCTGGCCGGCGCGCTGTGGATCGGCATCCCGCCCGAGGCGGTGATGCTCAAGATTTCCGACGGCGTCTCCAAGGTGGCGATGCTGACGATCCCGTTCTTCGTGCTCGCCGGCGCCATCATGGCGGAGGGCGGCATGGCGCGGCGCCTCGTCGCGCTCGCCAATGTCATCGTCGGCATCACGCGGGTGCGCGGCGGCCTGTCGGCGGTGAACATTCTCGCTACGACGTTTCTGTCCGGCATTTCCGGCTCGTCGGTCGCCGACACCTCGGCGATCGGCTCGGTGCTGATCCCGCAGATGGAGAAGGTCGGCTATCCGCGCGTCTTCGCCACCAACGTCACGATCAGCGCCTCGCTACAGGCCATCGTAGTGCCGCCGAGCCATAATGCGGTGATCTACTCGCTTGCGACCGGCGGCACGATCTCGATCATCAGCCTGTTCATGGCCGGCGTCATCCCGGGCCTGCTGCTCGGCGCCTCGCTGATCGCGCTCGTCATCTTCATCGCCTATCGCGACGGCCATCCGGCCGGCGAGGCGGTGCCGCTGCGCGATGCCATCCGCATGAGCATCGAGGCGCTGTGGGGCCTGATCACGGTGTTCATCATCATCGCCGGCATCCTGCTCGGCATCTTCACCGCGATCGAAGCCGGCGCCGTGGCCTGCGTCTGGGCATTCATGGTGACGATGTTCATCTACCGCGACTACAAGTGGAAGGACCTGCCGGGCCTCGTGCATCGCACGCTCAAGACCGTGGCTATGGTGATGACGCTGATCGCGATGGCGTCGAGCTTTGGCTACGTCATGGCGCTGATGCAGATGCCGGCCAAGATCACGGCGTTCTTCCTGTCGGTGTCGGAGAACAAATACGTCATCCTGATGCTGATCAACTTCATGCTGCTGGTGCTCGGCTGCCTGATGGACATGGCGCCGCTGATCCTGATCTGCACGCCGATCCTGTTGCCGGTAGTGATGAAGCTCGGCGTCGATCCGGTTCACTTCGGCATCATGATGCTGCTCAATCTCGGCATCGGCCTGTTGACGCCGCCGGTCGGCTCGGTGCTGTTCGTCGGCTGCGCCGTCGGCAAGGTCAGGCTCGAGGACGTGATGAAGGGCATCTGGCCGTTCTATGCCGTGATGTTCGCCGTCCTCATGCTGGTGACCTTCATCCCGGCGCTGTCGCTGTGGCTGCCGAGCGTGACGGTGCACTGAGACGTCGGCTAGCGTCCCGGATAGCTGGGGTCGAGGACGAACGGGAACGGTCCGGCGTAGTCCTCGACATAGACCGTGTGCGAGACCAGTGCACCGCCGGCATAGCGGTGCAGGCGGAAGGCGGGCGGCTCGAATACCAGTGAGCCGTCGCGATCATCATCGAGATGGAAGGCGACCTGATGCGCGACGCCCGGCGAGATGTTGGTCGGCACGCCGCCGAACATCGTCTCGACCTGGCGGTGATTGTGGCCGCACCATAGCGCCAGCACCTGCGGGTGCCGCTTCAGGATCGCGGCAAGTTCGTCGCTACCGTCGAGGAGACGGATGGCGTCCATGTGGCGAATGCCGCAGTCGAACGGCGGGTGATGCATGAAGACGATGGTCGGCCGGTTCGGCGCGGCGGCCAGCGCATCCGACAGGAAGGCAAGGCGCCGTGTGCACAGCGCGCCGTGGCTCGACTTTTCCACGACGGTGTCGAGGCCGATCAGCCGCACCGCATGGTCGTCGACGACGAACTGCACGAAATCGGGATCGGCTACGATGGTCGGCCAGTCGGCGAAGGCGCGCTTGAGATGATCGCGCCGGTCGTGATTGCCCGGCACCATATAGACCGGCATCGGCAGGTCGGCGATGAGCGACCGCAATAGCGCGTATTCCTCGGGCAGGCCGCAATCGGTCATGTCGCCGGTGATGACGACGACGTCGGGGCGCGGCGTCAGCTTGCGCAATTTGTCGATGGCGCGCGCCGTCATCATGTTGGTCTCGGAGACGCGATAGGCGGGCAGCCCCGGCGGGCGCAGGTGCAGGTCGGTGAGTTGGGCGATCAGCATAAGAGGTCCAGTTGAAAGTGAGACGCGGCGACCCGGATGGATCGCCGCGTCTCGGGTTGCAGCAACGGCTCAGTTCATCGCCGGCAGTTTCAGCGCGGTGCGCTCGACATAAGGGCGCATGATCTCGTCGGCGTTCTTCTGCGCCGTCTCGACCGCCTGCTTCGGCTCGACCTTGCCGGACAGCACGGCCTGCATCTGGTCCTCGATCGCCTTGCGCACGGCGAGCGTCTTGTAGGTGGCGAACCACGGTTTGGCGTATTCGAGCTGTTCGAGCGCGATCTTGGCTTCCGGATTCTTGGCCAGGAACTCCTTCATGTCGGGCAACGCGTAGGCACCCTTGTTCGGGGCGAAGTAGCCTGTGGCGCGGCTCCACCAGCCGGACTGTTCCGGCGCGGTCAGCCAGGTGATCAGCGTCCAGCCGGCCTTGCGCTTTTCGGCATCGAGGCCCTTCGGCTGCACCAGCGACGCGCCGCCGATCGGCACCGCATTGCGCACGTTGCTCGGCACGAAGGCGACGCCGAACGGGAACTTGGCGTTCTTGCGCACATGGGTGAGCGAACCGGTCGACAGCACCATCATCGCGGTCTGGCCGGCGAGGAAGGCGGTCGAGACGCCTGGGGCCTTCTGTTCGCCGGTCGGATGGACCTTGAACTTGTTGGCGAGATCCGACCAGAAGGTGACGGCGCCGAGCGTGCTCGGTGCATTGTAATAGACTTCGCCGCCGTAATCCTCGTTGAACCAGCGGCCGCCGTTCGACATCGTCAGGGCCTCGAGAAGCCAGCCACAGTAGTCGTAGCTCGACGGCATGGTAATGCCCCAGCGCGTGACACGTTCGCCGTCGCGCTTGGTCAGCTTCTGCGCGGCGACGATCAGTTCCTGCCAGGTCTTCGGCGGATGTTCGGGATCGAGTCCGGCTTCCTTGAATTGCTCCTTGTTGTAATAAAGGAGCGGCGTCGAGTTCTGGAACGGCACGCCGTAGACGTTGCCGTTGATCACCGCATTCGGATGCAGCGCCTTGAAGAACTGCCCCATGAATTCGTCGTCGGTCTTGCCGCTGGCCTTGATCAGGTCGTCGAACGGCTGGATCTGGCCCTCGATCACCAGGTCGGTGAGGAAGTTGGCCGACATGATCACCGCTGCCGGCGGCTTGCCGGCCTTGGTGGCGGCGTTGGTCTTGATCAGCGTGTCGTCGTAGCTGCCGGTGAAGACCGGCGTCACGACGATGTCGGGATGCGTATCGTTGAACTTCTTCACCAAGGTGCCCATGTCGCGGGCGAGTTGCCCGTCGACCGGCACCGGGAAGAACATCTCGATATTTGTCGCGGCTTGCGCCGCGCCGAAGGTGGTGAGACACGCCGCCACCGCGAGCGCGCTCATGCTGAGAAGACGATTTGACATTCCATTTTCTCCTTTCGTGATCACTTCAGACCGGACGTGACGAAGCTGTTGATGAAGCGGCGCTGGAACAGCGCGAAGCAGATGAGAAGCGGGGCGATGACGAGGAAGGTGCCGGCGGCGTTGACGCCCCAGGCCTGCGCGCCTTCCGCGCCCATGGTGAACATGGCGAGCCCGACGGTCAGCGGTCGGTTGTCCGGCGAATTGATCACCATCAGCGGCCAGAGAAATTCGTTCCAGTGCGCCGACACGGAGACGATGGCGAAGGCGATGAGCGCCGGCTTCGACAGCGGCAGATAGATGTAGCGGATGAGGTGCCACCAGCGCGCGCCGTCGAGCACGGCGGCCTCCTCGAGCTCGGTCGGAATCGTGCGGAACGCCTGGCGCATCAGGAAGGTGCCGAAGGCGGTGGCGAAATAGGGCGCCATGACGCCGAGCAGCGTGTCGTACAGGCCAAGCCGCGCCACGGTGGCGAGATTGGGCACCAGGAGTGCGATCGGCACGAGCATCAGCTGCGCCAGGAAGAGATAAAAAAAGACGGTGCGGCCAGGAAACTTGACGCGCGCGAAGGCGTAGGCGGCGAGCGACATGGTGACGATCTGCACGGCGAGGATGCCGGCCACCATGATCGTGGTGTTGAGGTAATAAAGGGGGAAGTTGGCGTCGGCCCAGGCTTCGCGGAAATTATCGAGCGTCGGCCGATAATCTGGGATCAATGAGGCCATCGCGGCGGCGCCCTGATCGGACGGGCGGAAGGCCGACACGATCATCCAGATGAACGGCACGGTCCAAAGAACGGCGGCGGCGATCACCGCGACGCGGCCGAACCGCGGCCAGAGATCGTCGAGATCGAAGCGGCGGCGGCTCACGTCTGCGCCTCCGCGCTTTGCTCCATGCGGCGCAGCGACACGGCCGACAGGCCGAGCAGGAAGACGAGGGATACGACCGTGGCGGCGGACGCCTTGCCGATGTCGTAATGCTCGACGGCCTGCTGATAGACGTAGAACAGCAAGAGGTTGGTCGATTCCGACGGGCCGCCCTTGGTCAGGACGAAAATATGATCGACCTGCGTTACGACATTCAGGAGCGCGATGACGAGGACGAAGGCCAGCGAGTTGTGCAGGTAAGGCAGCGTGACGTAGCGCAGGCGCTGCCAGTGCGAGGCGCCCTCGATCATCGCGATCTCGCCCGCCTCGGCCGGGATCGCCTGCAGGCCGGCGAGGAAGAACAGCATGTAGTAGCCGGCGTTCTTCCAGATCGTCAGGCCGACGATGGAATAGAGCGCAATGTCGGGATCGCCGACCCAGTTGGCGCCGGCAAGGCCGAGCATGGCCAGATAGTGGTCGAGGAGGCCGATGCCGGGCAGGAAGATGAACAGGAACAGCGACGATACCGCGATCAGCGGCACCAGCACCGGCGCGAAGATCAACGACCGCAACAGGCCGTTGACCCAGGACGATTGCTGAAGCGTGATGGCGAAGCCGAGCGCAAGGATGAGGCTCGGCACGACGGTGGCGACGGCGTAGATCAGGTTATTGACGAGCGCGTTCCGGAAGGCGCTGTCGGCGAAGATCGCCGTGAAGTTCGCCAGGCCGACAAAGACGGTGTGGCCGCTGTCCTGCTGATGCAGCGCCTGCCACAGCACCTGCAACACCGGCCAGTAGGTGAAGGCGACGAGGAAGACCAGCGATGGCGCCAGCAGAAAATAAGCGCGCAGATTGAGATTGACGGCGAGCGGTTTGAACCGGCTGGGGAATGCGATAGGCGCGGGCCGCGCTATCGAAATTTGGCTCATGCGGTCCTCGATGCTCGAGCCGCATAACGCGATGAGGATGGCAACAGGTCGGTGACGCTTGCGTAACGTCTTTATGAATGCGGGGGATAGTGCCGGCCTTTGCCGCCGCTTTCGGCACGATGCCCGAAATTGGGCGGCTGGCGGTTAGTTCGCCGCCGCCGCCAGTTCCTTTGCGCCGGGATTTTGCGCGCCGCGCTGCATCTTCTCGTCGATGTCCGCGATCAGGTTGCCGACCACGCCGGTGCGCCGCGCCACCGGGTTGCGCTCGTAGCCGACCTGCTGGAAGAAGTTGGCGGTGGGTACGCGGGCGCGGAAATCGGCCGGCATCGTCACCATGTCGAGGCCGGTGGAATCGCCGGTCAGGTTCATCAGTTCGAGCTCGGGCGCGGTGAGCGGCGTGTGGTAGCCCTTCATGCGCGCAAACAGCACCGAGTTCAGAAGTTTCTGCGTCTGCACCAACGGGCCGATGTCGATGTCGAGCACGATGGCGTGGATGCCAATGCCGCCCGCGGTGTGCTTGGCGAGACGATCATATTCACTCCACTTGCCCGGCACCGATTTGGCGTAGGCGATCATGCGGCGGACCGCGTCGATCTTGCGCGCCATCGCGCGCTTGGCCTCGCCGGCAAGCGCGCGCTCCTTCGCCCGCAACGCGTTGAGGATGAGCGGGGCGTGTTCGGCCAGCATCGACACCGAATTGGTCGACAGCAACTGATTGTAGCCCACCGCCGGCGAGATCGCGGTGGCGCGTTTCGGCGTGACGCCGGCTTGCGTGTCGAAAGTTCCGTTGCCACCGGTCTCGAAGGCATAGACGCCTACGATCTGCTCGCGCGTCAGGCCTTCGGCCAGAGCGGTGCGGGCATAGGCCCGCTTGAAGTCGCGATCGCTCGCCGGCAGGTCGGGAACGAAGCCGAACTGGCTTTTGGCGTTGGCCAGGAAGTCGGCGATCACCGGCACGGGCGGGCGCTCGCCGGGCTTGGGTCCCGGCGGCGCATTCGGATCCACCGGGCGCGGCGGCCCGGAATAGACCGGGGGCTGCTCCAGCACGTAGTCCTCGAGCAGGATGCGCTCATTGTTCCGCCGCTTGGCGTTTCGGATGCGGCGCTTGTCGCTGACGTCGCTCCAATAGGCCTCGGCGGCTTGCTCGTAAGGCCGCCGTGCCGCCTCATAGGCGGCGAGCTTGGCCTCATAGTCGCCGGCGGCGGCGAAGGTCGAGCCGGTCGACAAGCCTGGCGCGCAGGCCGACAGGGTAACGGCGAACGGGGCCATGAGAACGGCAATGACGGCACGGCGCAGCATCGGGAGTAACGGTCGACCGAGATTGAGGTGATTCGGGTGTCACACCACCCTGCGGCATTTGCGCGGCGACGCAAGGGCCAGCGGCCGACCTGCGCGCGATCGTCGCGGCAAAAAAAAATGAACGCGCCGGAATTGCCGGCGCGTCAAGTCTTGGGGGAGGTTCAGTCAGAAGTTCAAACGTCAGTCAGTTCAGCGTCAGTCAGTTCAGCGTCAATCGTCGTCTCGTCAGAAACTCTCAGGCCGCGGTTTAGCGGATCGTGGTGCCTTCGCGCACGGTCATCACCACCGGCTGCCCGGCTTTGTAGACCTGCGGTCCCTGCGCCGACATGACGTCGACGCCGAGATTGAATTGCGTGGCCGAGATGCCGATGACGGCGATCAACAGCGCGGCAAACAGGCCGACCACCACAATCTTGAGGTGGGTGCTGCGGTCGGCCGTGTACATCGACCAGTTCATCTCGTTGTCCTCCTGGGTCCTGCCCATCTGGTTGCTGACCATGAGTGGCGTGGCCCGGCGAAAAGGTTCAAATTCCGTGCCCTGTTAACGTAGGGGGCGCGGAGCGGTTCCGCGCGCCTTTTCACGGAACAGTGAAGGCCCGTGATCGTCGAGCGGACGGCCCGGCGTTTTTGCACCGCGGTGGCAATGCGCCGCGGTGCGTCATTGCGCCGTGCTCGATTGAATGAACGGCGTCGCGGCCTGTGTCCTGCGGAAACGCGCAGATGAATTGTTTTTAATTTTCGGGCTGGGCGCGTGTTCGCCGCCACCCGCGGAATGAACTTCAGGTGCAAAAGAAAACGCCCGGCGCAAGGGCCGGGCGATTTTATGTCTTATGTGAAGCGGCGGCGCGTCAGGCGTTGGCCGCGCGTTTGAGCGGATAGGCCTCGCTCTCGTAGAGAGCACGAATGTCCTGGTGGCTCAGGCGAGCCTCGTTGATCTCGATGTAAGCGCCGAGAAGCTGGGCTTCCGGCAGTTCCTCGACCGCAAAGCGGATCGCTTCAGACGCCTTGTCAAAACGGCGATAGCGAACCTTGCTTGCGACCTTGCGGTTGCGCGACGGAAAAAGCTCCGCCGGCGCGGAAAAGTCGATTGTCTTCATGATGTCTCCAGAGCGGCCGGGCCAAGGTCGGCGGAACCGGCGCAGGTTTGCTCCTGCAATATAGTCATAAAACTGAGGCAATCCAGTGGCCAGCCGGGACTTTCGGGCCTGTAGATGGATACCCACGGTAGTATCGTTAACGGCTTGCCACCTGACGCAGGTGCCGCAACCGCTCCGGCGCCGATAAAAGCGATCGAGCCCGTCAACGCGCCGTTCTTTTGTCGGCTCCGGCCGGATGCCGGGCCAGGCAAGGCGGCAGTCGATCGCCCCGGGCGGGCCGCATTGCGTGTGTCTCGAAACAGGACGCCGGACGCCGCGGCCGACGCGGCGCGATATAGGCCTCACATGACGTGGCGACCGGCGCGTCGCGGCTACGGATAATCCGGTCGCCGGTCATCGCGCCGTCTGCTACGCTTGATTTAATAAACACATCAGAAAAAATGAATGTGGTCGTGCAGCGTAGAGGAGGGGTCGCTATGTCGGGACGCAACGGTTTCATCGACGATCGGTGGGATGATTTCTTTCATCGCAATCATCATCAGGCCGACGAGTTCGCTTTCAACTTCGGTCATTTCGGCCATCACGACCATCACCACCATCCCATTCCGCATCACCATCATCTGCCGGTGACGTCGCTGAACGCGACATTGGACGTCACGGCGACTGACGGATCCGGTCACACCTTGAGCGGCAGCGGCAACCCGATCAGCGGCTGGGAGATCCAGAACAACGGTTCATTCCAGCTCGGCGCCGACGTCCATTATCGGCAGGGCGACACCGTGCAACCGGTCGCCGTCACCGCCGACGGCTATCTGCTCTATTCCATGCCGGCCGGAACGCAGGTCGTCGATCCGGCGCATCACGTGCCGGTCGCGAATGCCAACCGCGCCGCGACGAGTTTCGACTGGAGCTTCGACACCGGCGTCGGTTCCGGACCGCATCAGACCATTCAGCAGTTTCTCGCCACGGGCGGCCAGTTCTTCGTCAAGATCGACCTCGATCCCGGCCAGGGCAACGACCCGCTGGTGCTGCACGCCGTGTACGACGCCACGCTCAATCCGGGCGGCTCGCACGTCGTTTGGAAGGACGCGCACAATCACGTCTTGATCGCCGACGACGGTGGCAATGCTTACGTGACGCAGAATTCGCAGAACTACGCCTTTTACCAGAGCATCATCGATACCAACCCGCACATGCACGACATTCAGACCGGGCCGATCGGGCTGGCCGGCGTGTTCGACATCGAGGAGCAGATCGTCGCGCCGCATCACGATGTGATCGCCGATATCCACTCCGTGCTGCAGATCGGCGATAGCACGCTGCAGACCGACCACCACGATCTGCCGGTGACCGAACTCAATGCCACCCTGGCCGCCAACGCGACCGATGGCGCAGGCCACGCGCTCAACGGCGCCGGCAATCCCGCCAGCGGCTGGGAAATCCAGAACGCCGGATCATTGCAATTGGCGACCGACGTGCACTATCGCCAGGGCGTAACGGCGCAGCCCGCCGCCGTGGCCGACGACGGCACGCTGGTCTATCACGTGCCCGCCGGCGCGCAGGTGGTCGATGCGGCGCATGGCGTTCCGGTGGCGAACGCGAACCGCGCTGCCACCAGCTTCGACTGGAGCTTCGACACCGGAGCGACTCCCGGGCCGCACCAGACCATCCAGCAATTCCTCGCGAACGGCGGTCAGTTCGTTTTCAAGATCGATCTCGATCCGGGTCAGCACAACGACCCGCTGGTGCTGCACGCAGTCTACGACGCCACGCTCAATCCGGGCGGCTCGCACGTGGTCTGGCAGGACGAGCACCACAACGTCGTCATCGCCGATGATGCCGGCAACGGCTATGTGACGCAGAATTCGCAGAATTATGCGTTCTATAAGAACCTGATTGATACCGATCCGCATACGCCCGGCGTGCAAACCGGCCCCGTCGGACCGGCTGGCACCTTCGATATCGAGGCGCAGATCATCAATTCGCATCACCAGGTGGTTGCCGAAATTCACTCCAGCCTGATCCTGGCATAACCCGCTCTCATGGCAGGGACCGGACTCGCGCCGATGCGCGAGTCCGGTTTCATTTTTGGCGCAACCGGCGTACGAAGGAAACGAACAGGAATTCGCCCATGCCCCACATCGTCGTCAAAATGTTTGCCGGCCGTTCCGACGAGGACAAGCAGAAGCTTGCCCAGGCGCTTACCAAGGCGCTGATCGACACCCTCGGCAGCAGCGAGAAGTCGATCTCGGTCGGCATCGAGGACGTGGCGCCGGACGACTGGGGCGCCAGGGTTTATCGCCCAGACATCGCCGCCAAGCTCGACACTATCTTCAAGGCGCCGGGCTACGAGCCGCCGAAGTGAAGGCTTGATGCCGAACCAGCGCCGGTCCGGTCAGGCTTCGACCGTCGTGGTGCGCTGACAGCGCTCGCACCGATAGGTCCGCAGCTCGGGGAAGCTGCTGACCTTCGGATGCGTCTTGACGAGCGTCATGGCGTCGCCGCCGCAGCAACTGCGCCGTGGACGCGGATCGCGAGGTTCATGATCGGGCGATGTCATCGCCGAAACATGCCCTGTGGCGTCCAACATTCCATTCCGTGAAAACACGTAGCCCCGGGCCGCCGGCGGGCCTCGCGCCGCCCGCCACCCGCTGGGCGGCGGCCTCAGGCCTCGGAGTGGTCCTGCTTGCGTCGCAGATGAAGCGCGACCGCGAGTGCCGCGGCCGCGCCGATGGCACCGATCAGATAGACGCGGCTGTAGCCGGCGCGGTCGGCCAATAATCCGGCCAGCGGACCGGTCAGGCCATAGGCGACGTCCTGAAACGCGGCGAAGCCGCCGAGCGCGGTGCCGCGCAGATGCGGTTCGACCAGGCGGATGACTTCACGGCCCATCGCTGGAAACACCATCGAACAGCCGAGCCCGGTGAGGAAGGCGCCGGCCAGCGCGAAGGCCGGATGCGGTGCGGTCCAGATCAGCACCTGGCCGATCGTCTCGACGCTCAGCGAGACAATCGCCACCGGCAGGCCGCCGGCGCGATCCGGCGTATGGCCGAACAGCACGCGCACCAGCACGAAGCCGCCGCCGAAGGCGGTGAGGCCGAGGCCGGCGAAGCTCCAGTGCTGGTCGCGGAAGTACAGGACGAAGAACGCGCCGATGGCCGCGAAGCCGATGCCCTGCAGGCCGACGATCGAACCATGCCAGAAGATGCGGCCGACGATGCTGACGAAGGACGGCCGTGCGGCATCGGGATGCGCGGCCACGGCCGGCAGCCGCAAGGTCATCAGCCAGCCGATGCCGGGCAGTAGGGCGGCGATCGCCATCGTGGCGGCAAAGCCAATGCGGTCGATGAGCACGACGCCGATTGGACCGCCGATCGCCAGCGCGCCGTACATCGCCGCGCCCATCACCGCCAACACCCGCGACGAGCGCGTCGGGCCGACGATGCCGACGCCCCAGGAAACGATGCTGACGGTGATCAGGCTTTCGCCGAGGCCGACGAGCAGGCGACCGGTGAGCAGCACGATGAAGGCGACGAGCGGCGTGCCGGCCAGCAATCCGGCGACCAGCGAGACGCCGGCGCCGGCAGCGTAGAGTACAAGACCGCGCCTTGCCGCGAGCGGGGCGCCGCGTCGGTCGGTGAACGGGCCGACGACGCCGCGCGACAGGATGGTGGCGAGGAACGCGATGCCGACGCCGAGGCCGGCGAACAGATTGCTCATGCCCAATTGCGCGGTGACGAAGACCGGCACGATCGGCAGCGGAATGGCGACGCAGAGATACGAGATGAAGAGCACCGCGGTCAGCAGCCACAGATGGTGGTCGGCCGGGCTGCGGGAGGGTGACAAGGTCATGGCAGTCCTTTTGGTGCGCGTCGCCAACGGTCCCGCGATGCGGGCAACAAAAAACGCAATCCGACCGGCGACGGTCGTTGATTGCGTTGAATGACGTTAGACGCTTACGGCCGGTTGAGACCGGCGGCACCGGGCGCAAAGCGGGGCGCCCGATTGGTGATGTAAATCAATACCGGCGACGTATCAAGTGGCAGCTGTTTTTCGGCGACATGCAACTTGGCGTTTCGAAGACTGACGTCTTCGTCCTCTCATCGGTTTCCCGACATCCACGCCGCAGGCGACGCGAAGCTCGTTTTACCTCTTTGGGTATTTGGGTCCGGTAACGGGACGAATCGTCCGAGCGCGAACCCTAAATGCCCATCCGCGAGGCATTGAGAGTTTCTAAACCATCGCGCCAGTCCGGAGCGGCCGCTGTTTAGATCACTGTCTTATTTCACGGAATGTAAAAGGGAATTCGTTGAATTTGTTGGCGTTGAGCGGGTTGAAGGCATCGATGCGATCTCGCGGCGGCGAGTTCCGAGGTGTAGGCCGCACAATCAAACGACGACGATAATAATAACCACCAACGCCGCCTGACTGGCCGCAACGTCATGCACCGTCTCTTCAACAGACAACTGGCAAGCGCCACGCTTCCGAGCGGCGAAGTCGATCTCACCGAGCTCGCGCGTCTGGTGGAGGCCGCTTATGCCGACGCCGAGCACAACCAGCAGCGCACCGAACGTTCGATCGTGGCCATGGTCGACGAACTCAATCAGGCGCAACGACGCTTGCTTGACGCGCTCGACGTCATCGCCGAGGGAATCGCCATCTTCGATGCCGACGACCGGTATCTGATGTGGAATCGGCAATACGCGGAAATGTATGCGCCGATCGAGTTCGCCGTCGGCATGCGGTTCGAAGATGCGCTGCGTTCCGGTCTGGCGTGTGGCCAGTATATGGAAGCCCGCGGGCGTGAGGAGCAGTGGCTGGCCGAGCGCCTCGCCGCGCACCGTCAGGCGTCCTACACGGCCGAGCATCTGCTCGATGGCGGGCGCTGGGTGCGGGTCGAAGAACGGCAGACGGTCGGCGGCGGCAGCATCGGCGTTCGCATCGACATTACCGACATCAAGCAGCGCGAAGAATCGCTCCGCATTTTGTTCGAGGCCAATCCGGTGCCGATGTGGGTGATCGATCCGGAGTCTCAGAAATTCCTCGCCGTCAACGACGCCGCCATCAAGCATTATGGCTACAGCCGTGAGCAATTCATGGCAATGACGCAATTCGACGTGCGGCCGCCCGCGGATCGCGCGGCCTATACGGCGTTCGTCAAGGGCGGTTCCGTCAACTATGACGGCCGCGTCTGGACCCATCAAACGGCCGATGGTCGCGCGATCCAGGTCGCGGTCTATGCCCGCTGGCTCACGTATCGGGGGGGCAAGGCGCGCCTGAACGCGCTCATCGACGTCACCGAGCGGCAGAAAGCCGAGCATCAACTACGCGAGCAGAAGATGCTCATGGACGCCGCCATCGGCAACATGGCGCAGGGTCTGGCAATGTTCGATGCCGACGGGCGCCTGCTGCTGCAGAATGACCGTCACCTCGAGATTTACGGAATGTCGCCCGACATCATCAAACCGGGCTGTACGCTGCGGGGCCTGCTCGAGCATCTCAAGCAGCTCCACATGTTCGACGGCGATGCGCAGATCTACGCCGATAAAATGTTGGCCGCGATCGCCCGCGGCAAGACCATTCGCGGCGTCAACGAACTTCCCGACGGCCGCTCGATCCACACCGTGATCCGGCCGCGCGCCGGCGGCGGATGGGTGGCGACGCATGAAGACGTGACCGAGCGCCGGCAGGCGCTGCGCCGCATCGAATATCTGGCCCAGCACGATGCGCTCACGGGCCTGCACAATCGCTCGTATTTCAACGAGCAACTGTTGCGGATATTGGACGAGGCGCACGACGACGGCCGGTCCTTTGCGGTGCTGGCAATCGATCTCGATCGGTTCAAGGAGATCAACGATGTCTTCGGTCACGCCGCCGGCGACGCCTTGCTCAAGGAGTTGGCCGCCCGCCTGCAGCAGGTCGCGGGTTCGTCCTTCGTGGCGCGGCTGGGCGGCGACGAATTCAGCATCATCGTCATTGAGGGCGAGCAACCGGCGGCGGCCGAGGATCTCGCCAACCGTCTGATGACGGCAGCCGCGGTCGAGTTCGACGCCAACGGCCATCGTGTGCGCAGCGGCCTCAGCATCGGCGTCGCACTTTATCCGCGCGACGGTGCCGACGCCACGGCGCTTCTCGCCAACGCCGACGCCGGACTTTATCGCGCCAAGCGCGAGGGGCGCGGATCGGTGCGTTTCTTCGCCGCCGACATCGACGATCAGCTGCGCGCCCAACGCCTGCTGCAGCAGGATCTGCAGGGCGCCATCGATCGCAACGAGTTGCGCGTCTACTATCAGCCGCAGGCCAAGGTTGACGGCACCATCGTCGGCTTCGAAGCGCTGGTGCGCTGGCAGCACCCGCAGCGCGGCACGGTGTCGCCGAAAGATTTCATCCCGGCCGCCGAGGAATGCGGGCTCATCATCCAGATCGGCGAATGGGTGCTGCGCGAAGCGTGCCGCGAAGCGGCAAGCTGGCCGCGACCCATGAAGGTGGCGGTGAATTTGTCGCCGGTACAATTCCAGCACGGCGACCTCTGCGCCATGGTCCACACCGTGCTGCTGGAGACCGGGCTGGCGCCGCGCCGCCTTGAGCTCGAAATCACCGAGGGCGTGCTGGTCACCGACCTCGTCAGGGCGGTCAATTTGCTGCGCCGGCTGAAAAATCTCGACGTGCGAATCGCGATGGATGATTTCGGCACGGGCTATTCGTCACTGTCGTATCTGCAGGCGTTCCCGTTCGACAAGATCAAGATCGATCAGAGCTTCGTCAAGGATCTCGGCAGAGGCCCGCAGTCGGCGGCGATCATTCGCGCGGTCATCGGCTTGGCGCGGGGCTTGGGGCTGCCGGTGACGGCCGAAGGCGTCGAAACGTCCGCGCAGTTGGCGTTCCTCGCGGCCGAGTCCTGCGACGAAATCCAGGGCTACCTGATCGGCCGGCCGCAGCCGATCGAGCACTACGCCGCGCTTGTCGGCAAGGCGGCCGAGCCGCGGAAGCGTCGCGGTAATGGCTAGGCTGGATTGTGGCCGCGCATCAAGCCGGCGGCTAGATGCTCCCCACCGTCTTCAGCCGCGCGCGCGGGTGGATCTCGGACTGCGAGATCACCGGCGTCTGCGCGCGGAAGCGCTCGACGATGCCGCGCACGAACGGTCGGATGCCGGCTGAGGTGACGAGCACCGGGGCTTCGCCTTCGCGCGCCGCGGCTTCGTAGCTCTGGCGCACGAGCGTGATGAATTCGGTCAGCTTCGATGGCTGCATGGCGAGCTGACGGTCGTCACCGGTGCCGACCAGCGATTCGGCGAAAGCCTGTTCCCACTTTGCAGAGAGCGCGATCAGCGGCAGATAGCCGTTCGGGCTGGTGTATTGCGCGCAGATCTGCCGCGACAGTCGCATGCGCACATGTTCGGTCAGCGCGGTCGGATTGCGCGTCGAGGCCAGTCCCTCGGCGATGCCTTCGAGAATGGTCGACAGGTCGCGGATCGAGACGCGCTCGGTGAGCAGCATTTGCAGGACGCGCTGGATGCCGGACGGCGTGATCTGGTTCGGCACGAGGTCCTTGAGCAGATCGGCCTGTTCCTTCGGCAACTCCTTGAGCAGCTTCTGTACCTCGCCATAGGAGAGGAGTTCCGCCATGTTGCCCTTGAGCAGTTCGGTGAGGTGCGTCGACAGCACCGTCGCGGCATCGACGACGGTGTAGCCCTGCATTGCCGCCTCGTCCTTGATCGCGGCATCGACCCAGGTCGCCGGCAGCCCGAAGGTCGGCTCGGTGGTGTGGTTACCGGGCAGCCGCACCTGGTCGCCGGCCGGATCCATGACCATGTACTGGCCGGCCCAGACCTTGCCGTTGCCGGCGTCCACTTCCTTGATCTTGATGACATAGGTGTTGGCGTCGAGATGGACGTTGTCGAGGATGCGCACCGCCGGCATCACGAAACCCATTTCGCCGGCGAGCGAGCGCCGCAGCGCCTTGATCTGCTCGGTCAGGCGGTCGGTGCCATCCGGCGCATTGACCAGCGGCAACAGCGCGTAGCCGAGTTCGACCTTGAGATCGTCGATCTTGAGCGCGGCCGAGATCGGCTCTTCCGCGGCCTGCGCCGTCTTGATCTCGGTGTCCTTCTTGCCGGCTTCGCGGGCCGCCAGTTCCTTGGCGCGCCGGTTGACGAGGAGGGCGAGGCTGACGGCGCCGCCGCCGAGCACGACGAAGGGCAGGAACGGGATGCCGGGCAGCAGCGCCATGATCATCATGACGCCGCCCGACATGCCGAGCGCCTTCGGATAGCCGGAGAGCTGCTGCATCAGCGCCTTGTCGGCGGAGCCGGAGATGCCGGCCTTGGAGACCAGGAGGCCCGCGGCGGTCGAGACGATCAGCGCCGGCACCTGGGTGACGAGACCGTCGCCGACCGTCAGCAGGGTGTAGGAGTGGACGGCGTCGCCGAACGACAATCCCTGCTGCGCGATGCCGATGATCATGCCGCCGATGACGTTGATGAAGACGACGAGCAGACCGGCGATGGCGTCGCCGCGCACGAATTTCGAGGCGCCGTCCATGGCGCCGAAGAAACCGCCTTCGTCCTCGAGGATCTGGCGGCGGCGGCGGGCTTCCTTCTCGTCGATCAGGCCGGCCGACAGGTCGGCGTCGATTGCCATCTGTTTGCCGGGCATGGCGTCGAGGTGGAAGCGCGCGGCGACTTCGGCGATGCGGCCCGAGCCCTTGGTGATGACGACGAAATTCACGATCACCAGGATCACGAAGACGATGATGCCGATGACGAAGTTGCCGCCCATCACGAAATTGCCGAACGCCTGAATGACGTGGCCTGCGGCGTCGGTGCCTTCATGACCGTGGGACAGGATCAGGCGCGTCGAGGCAAGGTTGAGCGACAGCCTCAGCATCGTCGAGATCAGCAGTACGGTTGGGAAGGCGGAGAATTCGAGCGGCGTCTGGATGAACAGCGCCGTCATCAGGATCAGCACCGACAGGATGATCGAGATGGCGAGGAAGGCGTCGAGCAGCACTGCCGGCAAGGGCAGGATCAGCACGACGAGAATGGTCAGCACGCCGACGGCGAGGCCGATGTCACCGCGCCGGATGAAGCCCGAGATGTCGCTGAGGGTCGGAATATTGCCGAGCGCCGAGGATTTGGGCTGAGCGGCGGCTGTGGTGTCGGTCATAGAGGCGGGCGCTCGCGGTCCGGACGGCAAAAGCAGGCGCCCGGCGCGATGCCGGCCACCCGGCAAACTTTGCCCAGTTTATGGTTAGCGAGTGGTTAACGACCCCCGCTGACCCCTCCCGCGGGGTTGGGACACGGGAGGGGCGGGGCGGACCTCGGGTGCCCGCCCCGGCCGCCGGGCATCAACCTGCCGGCAGCAGAACGGTGTCGATGACGTGAATGACGCCGTTCGACTGCTTGACGTCCGGGATGGTGACCTTCGCGGTCTGACCCTTCTCGTCGATGATCGTGATGGTGCCGCCGGCGTCCTTGACCGTCAGCATGCAGCCGCCGACCGTCTTAACCTTGTGGGCGCCGCCATCGTCCTTGATCATCTTCTTGATGGCGGACGACATCGCATCGGCGGCGACGACGTGGCAGGTCAGGATCTTGGTGAGCTGCGCCTTGTTCTCCGGCTTGAGCAGCGTTTCGACCGTGCCCTTCGGCAGCTTGGCGAAAGCTTCGTTGGTCGGAGCGAAGACGGTGAAGGGGCCCTTGCCTTCGAGTGTCTCGACCAGGCCGGCGGCCTTCACGGCGGCGACCAGCGTCGTGTGATCCTTCGAGTTGACCGCATTTTGGATGATGTTCTTGCTCGGGTACATCGCGGCGCCGCCGACCATCGTGGTTTCCGCGGCAAAGCTTGGCACGAAGGAAGCGGCGGTCATCGCGACGCCCAGCGCCAGCGCGGCGCCGGCGAGGGCGGACTTACAAGCGAAATTCATGATCGACTCCCGTTTACTTGTTGCTGTCTCCGACGCGGGATGCTGGAGATGCTCACAGGTACGGAAGCGGCGCTGAAGTGGATGTCGGCGCGCTCATCACGGACGCGTGACACAGCCGGGATCGTGCGCGGCGAAAGGCCTCGCCGCGCTACAGCCAAGTCGATCAAGCGGAAGATTTATTCCCGGCTCCAGATCTCGCTGCCGACCTGGCGGCCGCCGGAATAGGTCCAGACGCCGGCCCAGTTGCCGCCGTCGGCGCCGTACAGGGCCAGCCCGGTGCCCTCGTCCGACTTGTAGGAGACGGCGATGAAATTCTTGTCGCCGATGCCGGTACCCACGTATTTGGTCCTGCCGACGATCCAGACGACACTGTAGGTCTCGCCGGTCTTGGTGACGGTGACCCGGCCGGAATAGGCGCCGTTATTCCCTGGATTGGTGCCCTTGACGGTGTAGCTGCCGACCGGATCGGCGGCGAAAGCGGCCAGCGTGCTCATCAGCAGAGCCACGGCGGTCGAAACGAGAATACGCATGATGATCCCTCTCGAGGCGCGCGACCGCGCCGAAGAAGGCAAGACTAGGCGACACGGCGGACGCCGCCAATTGCCGCCGTATAAAGAGCGGAACCGGGGAGGGCGGTCAGTTCGACGCACCGTCGTCGATGCGCAGGAGATGCATCTCGCCGCAGGCGCCGCAGCGGTGGCGCGCGGTGTCATCCCCACCGCGGAAGCCGGCAAGGCTGCCCGCGTCGGTCAACAGGACGAAGCTGCCCGAGCCAGGGCAGCGATAGCGAACCGCGCCATCGCGGCGAGGCGCCGCAATGGCTTCCTCGACCGGGCCGGCAATGCGATGAAAGACCGACCGGTGGATGAGATTCTGAGTTGCGCTGAAAATAGTCATGTCACCATTGTGCCGAGTTCATAGGCAGTTCATGGGCATAACGGTTTGCCGTTACCGGGCGTTCCACTGCGCATAAGAGAGTTGCGCCGCTATTGTCCTGCGGAAAATCGGGCCGGCAACCGGTGCCGGCCATCGGCGCCGAGCTGCAGCGCCTCGACTTGAACGACCACGGCGAGGTCGAGATCGCCGTAAAGGTGCGGAAACAGCGCGCCGCCGCGCGACGGTTCCCATTTCAGCGCTTCGCCGAGTCGCGCGGCCTCGATTTCGATCAGCAGCAAGTCGGCTTGGCCGGCAAAATGCCGCCGCAGCGTTTCGCCGAGCTGCTCGGCCGTTGAAAAGTGGATGTAGCCGTCGTGGCGGTCGATCGGGGCGCCCTCAAATACCCCTTTCCGTTCAGCCTCGTGCCACAACGCGCCGGGACAGACTTTATAAACGAACATTACAAACAACTCCGAATGGCCTGTCTGCAGTCAGATTCTTGCAGGATGGGCACCGAGAACGAACGTGATTGCGGCAACGCAACCTTGAATGTGCCCAGATTCGAAACTAATTGCACGCAAACATCAAAGGGACACGATGCGCAACATTGAACAATACCTCATCGAAACGGCGGATCGATGCATCCGCCTGGCTCGCGCGGGACGGGAAATGGCGGACAGCCTGGAAGCCATGAGCAACGATCTCATGGCCAAGGCGGTCGAACTCGATTCCGAGCGCGACAAACAGGCCAAGGATGAGCCGCCGCCGGCGGCCGTCAAACGCAAGGCGTAAGCCTGACGTCGCTCTCAGCAACAAAAAAAGCCCGGCAATACTGCCGGGCTTTTTTATGGGCGGCTGACACCGTTATGCGGCGCCGCGCATCGGCTCGCCGCCGCCATGCGGCGGAGGGATCGGCGCGCCGTCGGCGGAATATTCGTTGAGCTTGTTGCGCAGCGTGCGGATCGAGATGCCGAGGATGTTGGCGGCATGCGTGCGATTGCCGAGGCAATGCTTGAGCGTCTCTAGGATCAGGTCGCGTTCGACTTCGGCGACGGTGCGGCCGACCAGATTGCGCGTAACCTGCTCGGCGGCCATCACCGCCTGCTCGGCGACGCCGGTGCCGCGCGAGGCATCGAGCCGCGCGCCGTCCGGTGACAGGATGCCGTCGACGCCGATCTCCGTACCGGTGGAGAGAATGACGGCGCGGTGCAGCGTGTTCTCCAGTTCGCGGACGTTGCCGGGCCAGCGGTTGGCGTTGAGCGCGCGGCGCGCCTCGACCGACAGCGGCCGCACCGGCAGGCTGTTGGCTTCCGAATACTTCTTGATGAAATAGGTTGCCAGTTCCGGAATGTCCGCCGGGCGTTCGCGCAGTGGCGGAATCTTCAGATTAACGACGTTGAGGCGGAACATCAGATCTTCGCGGAAAGTGCCGGCGCGCACGGCTTCGGCCAGATTACGGTTCGAGGTGGCGATGATGCGGATGTCGACCGGCACCGGCTTGTTGCCGCCGACGCGGTCGATGACGCGCTCCTGGATGGCGCGCAGCAGCTTGGCCTGCAACCGCACGTCCATTTCCGAGATTTCGTCGAGCAGCAGCGTGCCGCCGTCGGCTTCCTCGAACTTGCCGATACGGCGGCCGAGTGCGCCTGTGAAGGCGCCTTTCTCGTGGCCGAACAGCTCGGACTCCAGCAGGTTCTCGGGGATCGCCGCGCAGTTCACCGAGATGAACGGTTTCTTGGCGCGTTGCGAGCGCGAATGGACGAAGCGGGCCAGCACTTCCTTGCCGGTGCCGCTCTCGCCGGTGATCAGGACGGAGGCTTCCGAGCCGGCGACCTGCTGCGCGAGCTTGACGACCGCGGCCATGGCGTCGTCGCGGTAGATCATGTCGCGGGTGTCTTGCGTGACGGCGGCCAGCACCGCGGCGATCAGATCGGGATCGGGCGGCAGTGGGATGTATTCTTTGGCGCCGGCATGGATGGCGCGAACCGCGGCGCGCGCGTCGTTGGTGACGCCGCAGGCCACGATCGGAACGTGGATACGCTCGGCCTCGAGTTTGCTCACCAAGTCGTGGATCTCGATGGCGACGTCGACCATCAGCAGGTCGGCGCCGCGCCCGGCGCGCAACACCGCGAGTCCCTGCTCGATGGAGGCGGCGTGCGTGACCGAAGCACCCTTGTCCATCGCGATCTTGCTCGCGACCGTGAGCTGGCCGCCGAGCGTTCCGATGATGAGTAGCCGCATGGCATTCGTCCTTCTTGCGCGGGTTCGACCTCAGTGGCCGTCGCCGCCGTCAGTTATTGTCCGCCTTGATGATCTCCGTCATGGTCACGCCGAGCTTTTCCTCGACGAGCACGACTTCGCCGCGTGCGACCAGGCGGTTGTTTACGTAGATATCGATAGCCTCGCCGACCTTGCGGTCGAGTTCGAGCACGGCGCCCGGCCCGAGCTTCAGTAGATCGCCGACTTCCATGCGAGTGCGGCCGAGCACCGCGGAAACCTGCACCGGCACGTCGAAGACGGCCTCAAGATCGGCGGCGCCGCGATGCACCGATTCCTCAGCGCCCGGCGCCAGCGGCCCGGCATCCACCACCTCGGGCGGCGTGGCGCCACCTTCGAGATCGGGGAGCGGCACTTTGCTATCATTGTCACTCATGGTCGGTCTCCGAAACCCTTGTTACGAATGCGGCGCGACACGCGCCGCGATATAGCCGTTCACCGCTTCTTCGATCGCCTTGAGGATGGCGTCGCGGTCGCGCACGACGCCGCCCTCGGCCCACTCGATGCGGCAATTGCCCGGCGCCATCGCCGCGTCGGACAGGATGGACAGGCGCGCCTCGAGACCGCGTGCGAGCGCGATTTCCTCGAGCTTGGCCTTGGCGCTGTCATAGATATCGGCGCCGATGAATACGGTGACCTGCGGCGTCGCCACGAGCTGGCGGAAGCAGTCGGCGGCGAGAACCTCGATCTCGGCGAATGGCTCGCGCGCGATCAGCTCCGGCGCCAGCTTGCTGGCCACGGCGAACGCCACGTGCACGGCTTCGCTTTCGAGCCGCGCTTCGATCGCACTCAGTTGCGCATCGAGCCGGCTCATCTGCTCGGCCATGGCGGTGAGCGCGCGGGCGATGTGCTCGTTCTGCTCGTTGCGGGCCTGCGCCTGCCCCTGCTCGAAGCCCCGGCGTTGCGCGACCGACTCGGCATCGGCGCGCCGGCGTTCGGCCTCGACCACGGTAATGGTCGGCTTCTCGCCGGTGGCGAAGTCCTCGTCGAACATGAATTTCGCGGCAGCAGCCATCGTTCTATTTTCCTTTGCGCCTGATCAGATCCGAAAGCCGGCTTTCATTTTTCGGGATCAAGCGCTCGTCCTAGTATACTAGCTCGTCGTCGCCGCCGCGGTTCTTGGCGATCAAGATTTCGCCCTTGGCGGCGAGGTCCTTGGCGATATTGACCAGCAGCGTCTGTGCTTCGTCGACATCGCGCAGGCGCACCGCTCCCATGGCCTGCATGTCATCGACTAGCATCTTGGCGGCGCGCGAGGACATGTTGGCGAAGAAGAATTCGCGGACGTTCTCGCCGGCGCCCTTGAGCGCCACCGCGAGTTTGTCCTTGTCGATCGAGCGCATCAGCGTCTGCGCCGAGGCGGCGTCGAGCTTGATCAGGTCGTCGAAGGTGAACATCAGCGCCTTGATGCGCTCGGCGGCGTCGCGGTTGTCGTCTTCCAACGCAGTAAGGAAGCGGGTTTCGGTCTGGCGGTCGAAATTGTTGAAGATTTCCGCCATCACCTCATGGGCGTCGCGGCGCCGGGTCTGCGAGATGTTGGACATGAATTCGGTGCGCAGCGTCTGTTCGACGCGCTCGATGACTTCCTTCTGCACCGCTTCCATCTTCAGCATGCGGTTGACGCAGTCGAGCGACATGTCTTCCGGCAGGATGGCGAGCACGCGCGCGGCGTGCTCCGGGCGCAGCTTCGACAGCACGACGGCCACCGTCTGCGGATATTCGTTCTTGAGATAGTTCGCCAGCACCTCTTCCTGGACGTTGGCGAGTTTCTCCCACATGTTGCGGCCGGCCGGGCCGCGGATTTCGTCCATGATCGAGGCGATGCGGTCCTTGGGCAGGAACTGCGCCAAGAGCCGTTCGGTGGCGTCGTAGTTGCCGAGCAGCGCGCCGGACGCCGACAGCCGGCCGACGAATTCAAGCAGCAGCGTTTCGACCTGTTCGGCCTCGACGGTGCCGAGCGACGACATGACGATGGAGATCTCGCGCAGCTCGTCGTCGTCGAGCAGCGAGAATATCTTGCCGCCATATTGCTCGCCGAGCGACAGCATCAGGACGGCGGCGCGCTCCGGGCCGGTCAGCTTGCGTTGCGGCTTGGTGCCTTTGGGGCGGCTGGCCAGTTCGGCCATCAGGTCGCCGATGTCGTTGCGGACGGCTTCGTCGGCGGGCTGGTTTTTTGCGGCGGCGGCCATCAGGCGGCATCCTCATGCAGCCAGCTGCGGATGATGGCGACCGCCTCATGAGGGTTTTTTTCGGCGAGTTCTCCCACCTTCTGTACCGACTGGGCGTGCACCTGACCCTGCACCTTGGCGACGTCGATCATGGCCGAGGTGCGGTTCGAGATGGCGACCTGCTCCTCGCCGCTGACGATGGCGATGTTGGTGCCACTGGTGTCGGTGATCGAAGCGATCGGCTTGCCGTCGGGCCCGATCTCGATGGCGCCGGGCACGCCGCCGGGACCAGCGATGGCGCCGGCGACACCGGCCAGTCCCGCCATGCGCGCCTGTTCGGCGGCGTCGGGTGCGATCACCCGGCGCACCAGCGGACGCACGACCATGAGGACGACGATGAGGCCGAGCAGGGCCATGACGCCCTTTTCCGCCATGCCCATGATGTCGTCCTTGGTGAACTGGAAATATTTCATCCAGCCGCCGTCGGCCTCGCCGACCGGCACCGGCGCCGAGTCGGCGAAGCGCAGGTTGACCACCTCGACCTGATCTCCGCGCTTGGCGTCGAAGCCGATGGCGGTGCGCACCAGCGCCGCGATGCGGTCGATCTCCTCCTTGGAGCGCGGCTGGTAAACCATCTCGCCCTTGTCGTTCTTGGTGTAGCTGCCGTCGACCAGCACCGCCGCCGAGACCCGGCTCAGGCGGCCGGCTTCGATCACCTCGGTCTTGGTGGTGCGCGAGATCTCGTAGTTGACGATTTCCTCGGTCTTCTTGCTCTGGTCCTTTGTGTTCGGCCCGTTATTGGTGCCGTCCTTGCTGGCGCCCGGCAATTCGTTGGAAGCGGAAACCTGGCCGCCTTCCTTGCCCTCGCTCGACGATGACTGCTCCTCGCGGGTCTGGCTCGAGCGCAACACGCGGCTGTCCGGATCGAACTTGTCCTGGGTCTGGGTGATGCGGTTGAGGTCAAAGTCGGCGCTGATCTGCACTCGCGCCTTGCCGGGACCGACCACCGACGACACGATGTTCTCGACCTCGCCGCGCAGACGGTTCTCGAAGGCAATTCGGCGGTCGTCGGCACCGGCGCCGACCGGATTGTCCGGCGTCGCGCCGTCGGCCAGGAGCCGGCCGGTCTCGTCGACGACCGACACTCGTTCGGGCTTCAGGCCGTTGACCGCGCTCGCCACCAGGTGACGAATGGCCCGCACTTGCGCCGGTTCGAGCTGGCCGCGCACCTTCAGGACGATCGAGGCCGAGGCTTCGACCTTGTCGCGGGAGAACAGCGGGCGCTCGGGCAGCACCAGATGCACGCGCGCGGCTTGTACCCGGTCGATCGAGCGGATGGTGCGTGCGAGTTCGCCCTCCAGCGCCCGCAGGTGATTGATGTTCTGGATGAACGAGGTGGCGCCCAACGCGTCCGACTTGTCGAAGATCTCGTAGCCGACACCGCCGCCTTTGGGCAGGCCGCCTTCGGCGAGCTTCATGCGCAGCCGCGCCACCTTGTCCTTCGGCACCATGATAATGGCGCCGTCGTTCTTGATCTTGTAGTCGACGGCCTGGCGTTCGAGATCCTTGATGATGGCGCTGGAGTCTTCGACCGAGAGATCGGTGAACAGCGGCACCATGACCGGCGCCGTCATCTGCATCATCAGGAAGACGAAAAAGCCGATCAGCGCGAACGTGACGGCGCCCATCGCCGCCAATCGGGCGGCGCCTAGCGACTTCAGAAAATCGAGCAAACCTTGCACGGGGCTGTCCTGGAAACCGGGTGGGGCAGTCAAACGTCGACCCGGCAATTTTTGCCCGGTAGATGGTTAGCGTCCGGTTAACGAGTTCCCATGCTGGCGGCGTAGAATGCAGCGTTCCCGGGAAATGGCGCCGTTATCGCGCCTGACGGGTGGCGTCCGCTGAAAATGAAAACGCCGGCCTCAGGGGCCGGCGTCTCGTGAAACTCGAAAATGATGACCGCCTACTGGCGATACTGCTGGATCCGCGTGGTGCGCAGGCCGGCCAGACCATGCTGGTCGATCGAATACTGCCACGAGAGAAATTCCTCCACGGTCAGCGTGTAGCGGGCGCAGGCCTCTTCCAGCGACAGGAGACCGCCGCGCACCGCAGCGACCACCTCGGCCTTGCGGCGGATGACCCAGCGCTTCGTCGTCGGCGGCGGCAAATCCGCGATGGTGAGCGGACTGCCATCGGGCCCGATGACGTATTTGACCCTCGGGCGGTGGGGTTCGGTCATTGGTGTACTCACAAAGACTCGGGACTAACTGTTACTCACAGTGTCAAAAGCTACACAGCGCGACTTAAAATTTGCCTAAGCCAGACGTGGCGATAAGTGAATCATTGACCGCTTCGCGCTAACCTTTTGGTTACGGATTGACGGCGTCCACCAAGCCCTCGCTGTGCCGCGGCAAGCGCCGCGCGCGGAGCCATCGATTTATATATAGCAGATTAGCACTTTGCCGTGGCGGAGAAGTCGTCGCGCGGTGGGAACCGCCGGCCGCTGCACAGCGCCGGTTGTTTGTTTATTAGGAATTTGGCGGCGCCTCGGCAGGAGGCAATGGGGCCCGCGGCGCGGGCGGGTCGGTATGCGGCGGGCGCGACTTTCGCACCCGCCTGTTCATCACGATGAGGTCGGACGCACGATGCGCTTGATCTTGTCCATCGTGTAGTCGGTGCCGTTAAGCGACAAGGTCGGCGGATTTTGCGTCAGGTCCACCGAGTCGACGACGGCCTGCACCTCGGACGAAATGCTGACAGGCTGGCTGTTGGCATCGGTCGCGTTGATCACCATGGTATAATTACCCGCCGGCCAGGTCGTGCCGTCGTTGCCGTGACCGTCCCAAGTGAACTTCTGGTCGCCCGGGTTGACCGCGAAGGTGCCGGTGTAGGCGGTCTGGCCGGTCGAATCTTTGATCGTCACCGACGCGGTAGCCACCTTGGCGGCATTGAAACTCCAGGTCGCGCCGCTCGAGGTCAGCGCGGTAGTCGAGCCGTCGACCACCACGGTCTGTCCGACATAGGCCAGCGCCGTGGTCTGCTGCGCGTTCTTCTCCAGTGCCAGGAGCGAAGCGAGTTGATCGTTCGACTTCATCTGCTGCTCGACCTGCGCGAACTGCACCAGTTGCTGGGTGAACTGGTTGGTGTCAAGCGGATCGAGCGGGTTCTGGTTCTTCAACTGGGTCGTCAGCAACTGCAGGAAGGTCGTGAAGTTGCTGGCGATCATCTGATTGTTGCTGGCGGTCGACGAATTTGACGACGCCGTCGGCGTGCTGCCCGCCGTGCTTGAACCTGTGGGGATGACGCTCATCGTGGTTCTCGTGCGCGAGGTTAAACCCGGATGTCGAGGCCGCCGGTCCTTGAACCGTAGGCGCCGTAATCGCGGGCAATGATGGTCGTGCTCGTCGTTACGCTCTGCTCGTCGTCGACAACCAGGCGGCTGGCTTGGCCGTTCTGCTGGCCCTGCTGGTGGTTCGCGGTCTGATCGCGCAGCGAGAACTGCAGGCTGTTGTCGGAGGTCTTCAGGCCGGCGTCCTGCAGGGCCCGTTGTAGATCGGACGTGTCGCGCCGCAGCAGGTCGAGCGTGTCGGTGCGGTCGGCGACCATGTGGGTGATGACGTTGCCGTCGCGATCGACATTGACCTTCACGTGGATCTTGCCGAGGTCGGGCGGATCGAGACGAATGTCGAACTGGTTCTTGCCGGACGCAATTTTGCTGGTGACTTCGACAGCGACTTTCGAAATCGACACCGGGGCGTCGCCGCCGCCCGGCTTGGCCGGGCCGGTGGCTGCCACCGCCACGGCGGCGGTGTGTGTGCCGGGCGCGACCGTCGGGGGCAGGGCGGTACCCGGCGTCGTTGCCGCGGCGGCGACGGTCGGTGTCAGGGCTGCGGCGGGTTCGGCCGATACCGTCTTGTCGCCATTGCCATGGCGGTCGTCGCCGGCGAGCTTGGCGACGGCTTCGCCTTGAGCCGGTTTGGCGGCCGCGACGCCCTTGGCGTCGCCGGACGCCGGCTGCGCCGCGTTCGGATCGAGCGCCGCGAGCGCGTTGCCATTCGCCTTGGCCGATTCGGCAGATTTGGCCCCGGTCGCCTTCGTATCGGATGTCTTGGCGGACTTGTCGGACTTGGATGATTGACCGTCCTTGATCCCCTGTTGCGCCTTGGCGGCCAGCGCCGCGAGGGCCTGGGCGTCGTCGGCGCTGAGCGGGGTCCCGGCGTCGGTCGATGGCCCGGCCGGCTGTTCGCCCGCTTTGGCTGTGGCTGAGCCGGCGGCAGCAGCCAGCGCGGCGGCCGCAGTGGCCTTGCCGGAGGTTTCGGCATTGCCTGCCGTCGCCGAGGCGTCCGTCGTTATAGCGGCTGTCGCGGAGGGGTCGATCACAACCGCTGACGGCGTGGTGACCGGCGCCGGAGCCGCCTGCTGTGCTGCGGTGTCGACGGCACCTTGTGCCGCAGCCGTTGCCTGGGCGTCGCCAGCAGCCTTGTCGTTGTCTTCGGCCTTGGCAGTCTTCTTGTCGCCGGCGTCACCGGCGGCGGCCTTGTCGCCCCCGGCCGGGGCGGAACCCTCGGCCGATCCCTTGGACGCTGCGTAATCGGCCGATTTGGCCGGCTTGTCATCAGATTGAGGGCGGTTGTCGGCGCGATCCGGACGGTCGGCGCGGGCCGGCGGCGCCTGGCGATCGTTGCGCGCGCTCGCGCTCGATTCTTGCGCGGGGTTCCTGTCCGGAGCGGGGGCATCCGCGCGGCTGGGCGCTGGCGGTTCAGGGGGAGCATCCGGAATGGCATTCAGCAGGTCGTCAAAGCCGCCGGACGGACGCGCGGACGCGCGGTCGGCATAGCTCGGCCGACCGGCTTGCTGGAACACGGTGTTCGACGCGGGAGAGTCGGACGCGACGTAAGACACTGGGAGTCCTCCGGATTACGTGCCATTCGAACTGCAATCCGCAGGCCAGCCAAAGGATCGAAAAAGTATCATATATTTCAGTTAGTTATTCGCTTGATCAGCACTTGGCCGTGGCCGGGCGGGGCGGCGAAACTGGCCGGGCGGCAGGATTTGCCGGGTGGCGCCGAAGCTGGGGCGCTTTCATTCGCCACCGAGGGCCGCCATATGGTGTAAGAGAAAGCCATGTCCAATACGCTCGACCTCGCCAAGCGCCCGCAGGATACCCGCGTCGTCGTCGCCATGTCCGGCGGCGTCGACAGTTCGGTGACGGCCGCACTGATGAAGGCTGAGGGCTACGACGTGGTCGGCGTCACCCTGCAGCTCTACGACCACGGTGCCGCGGTGCACCGCAAGGGCGCCTGCTGCGCCGGGCAGGACATCTACGACGCGCGGGCGGTGGCTGAGCGCATCGGCATTCCGCATTACGTCCTCGACTACGAGAACCGCTTCAAGGAAGCCGTCATCGACCGCTTCGCCGAGAGCTACATCGCCGGCGAAACCCCGGTGCCCTGCGTCGCCTGCAACATGTCGATCAAGTTTCGCGATCTCCTGCACACCGCGCGCGACCTCGGCGCGGACGTGCTGGCGACCGGACATTATGTGTCGTCGCGGCCGTTGCCGTCTGGCCGCCGCGGCTTGTTTCGCGCCCGCGAGGACGACAAGGACCAGAGCTATTTCCTGTTCGGCACCACGTCCGAGCAGCTCGACATTCTGCGCTTTCCGCTTGGCGACAAGTCGAAAGCTGAGACGCGCGAGCTTGCGCGCCAGTTCGAACTCGCGGTCGCCGAAAAGCACGACAGCCAGGATATCTGTTTCGTGCCGACCGGGAGCTATGCCGACATCATTGCGCGGCTGAAGCCCGGGGCGGCGGAGCCGGGCGAGATCGTCGATATCAATGGTCGGGTGCTCGGCAAGCATAACGGCATTATTCATTTCACCGTCGGCCAGCGCCGCGGCCTCGGCATTGCCTCCGGCGCGCCGCTTTATGTGGTGCGGCTCGACGCCGACAACCGTCGCGTCATCGTCGGGCCGCGCGAGGCGCTCAAGACCCAAAGCATCACGCTGCGCGACGTCAATTGGATCGGCGACGGCGATATCGATGACGCGCTCGGCAATGGCCGGCTTGAAGTTCACGTGAAGGTGCGCTCGTCGCGGCCGCCGCAGGCGGCTTGGCTGCGCCGCGGCGCCGGCGGTTACGAAGTCGATCTGGTCGACGGCGAGCACGGGGTGTCGCCGGGCCAGGCCTGCGTGTTCTATGATGCGCCCGACGGGCAAGCGCGTGTGCTCGGCGGCGGTTTCATCAAGAGCGCGGTTGCGGCGGTGGAAGCGCTGCGGACGGTCAGTGAGGCGCAGGCATCGATCGCCTGACGGGACGATCGGAATTCAGAAGAACGACCATGGGGGGCGATATCAACAAGACCGGCGTCGCGCGCGCCTACGCGCTTTGGGCTCCAGTCTATGATTTCGTCTTCGGCAAGGTGTTCCAGCCGGGGCGCGACGCCGCGATCGCGGCGGCAAGCGCGATCTGCCCGGTCGGCGGGCGGTTGCTCGAGGTTGGTGTCGGCACCGGGTTGTCGCTGCCGGACTACGCACGGCATGTTCGCGTTTTTGGCGTCGATCTCTCCGAACCGATGCTGCGCAAGGCGCATGAGCGCGTCGTCCAGGAAAGGCTCGACAATGTCGACGGCCTGGCGGTGATGGATGCGGCATCTATGGCGCTGCCCGACCGGTCCTTCGATGTCGTGGTGGCGCAGTTCGTCATCACCGCGGTACCGCATCCGGAGGCGACGCTCGACGAGTTCGCGCGCGTTATCAAGCCAGGCGGCGAGATCATCCTGGTCAACCACATCGGCGCCGAGCGCGGGCTCCGGCGCCTTTTCGAACTCGCCTTTGCGCCGCTGGCGCGCAAGCTGGGCTGGCGGCCGGAGTTTCCCTTCGCGCGGCTCGCCAATTGGGCGGCCAAGCATGGCGGCGTGCGGCTCGTCGAGCGCCGGCCGTTGGCGCCGCTCGGGCATTTCGCGATGATCCGCTTCGCGCGGCTCGATGCGGAGTCCCGCGCCGCCTGAGACCCTTTGCCGCCGGAACAGCCCTGCGGGCGCCGCCGTTGTCCTCCGGAGCGAGGAGGATGTCATGCGATCGATCTGGGGACCGATCTGGATTGTGCTCGCGTCGGCGATTGTGCTGACGGCGGGCCCGGCCGCGGCGCAAACGCCGCCGGCGGCCAACGCGCCGAACACGTCGAAAGCCGCGCCGCGCGACGCCCCCGCCTGCGGACCGGGCGGCACCCACGCCACCGTGGGGCAGGGCAACGAGGTCGTGGTGCGCAAGCCCAGGGACGAGACGCTAAGTTCGAAACTGGCACAATCCGAGGGGGTGATATGCCCTCCAACCCATGTCGACCCGGAAATTCACGCTCCGGTGCCGCAAGGCGGCCTGATGCCGGTGATCCCGCCGCCCGGCGGCCCTGGTGGCGACCAGACCGTGCAGCCAAAATAGTGCGAATTTCGCTGAAGTGGCCGGGCGATCAGGGTTTTCCGGCTAGCTTGCTTGACAGGCTTCGCCGCGCCTTTCTATATCGCGCCCACGCCGACTATGGCCGGCGTGGTAGTGGCGGGGTAGCTCAGCTGGTTAGAGCGGCGGAATCATAATCCGTAGGTCGGGGGTTCAAGTCCCTCCCCCGCTACCAAACATCTGAAAATCGACAAATCGAACCTGTATTACTCTTTGCTCGGCCTTTCACGAGGCGCGGCGCATAGCTTCTTTTGCCTGTTTGATGGCACCGCAAATTTGAACGTTCTGATTTGTCGAACGAAATTGGGTTCGTTTTGCCGAAATGGCTCAGTTGCTTGAACCATATAGGAATAAAATCACTGATTTCAAGTCGTGGATGATCTGTGGAATTTGCAATAGTTTGCAATCAGAACGGTTCTGCTCACGTACGTCGTTCCTTATTATGCGGATGCGACCTTGCGGTCGCCACCCCATCGCGCAAGACGTGCGATCCCATCGAGGAACGCACTATGAGTCGACCTGGCGCGAAAAAAGCACCCCCCGAGCACAAGAGCGACATCCAGGCCGATACGGTGTCTGGTCGGAGCGACTTGCATCCGTCGCCCGCCTCATTAGCACCGAGCGACATCTACTCCCCGCAATGTTTGGAGATCGCGCGGGCGGCTCGGTCGCACGGTGCCACCGACGCAGAACTCTGTGCGGCACTCGGAATTTCGGTGGAAACGTTGGTGGTTTGGCAAACTCATTACAAAGAATTTGCGAAAGCGTGTGAGGACAACGAGGCTGCTCAGACCCGTTGCTTAAAGGCTCGCCTGTACGAACTCGCTAAGGGTTATACCCGGACGGAACAAAAGATCACCATAGAGAACGGCGTTCGAAAGGTCGTCATCACAAAAGTTGAAGTGCCGCCCGACTTACAGGCCATCAAATACGTCATGACCAATCAGCAACCCTCGGAAACCGATTTGGCCGCGATGCTTCGTCAGATGGCCGCAATGCGAACTCATCGCGTCCGGCCGGTACCTCTTCGGCCCGGCGAAGAAAAGACTTTGGAGGATTGGCCGGGATCGAAATAACGCGCCGGCGCGAAAGCGCTGGCATGCTATCTTTGCATGTCTTCCACAAAGATAGTCCAAGTGAATGTGTACCTTCAGCTCATGGTTGACCGCTCTGAATGAGGGCGGCTTCCAGTCGGGCAAGTGCTTTTTTCCGGCGCGACATTGCGCGGCGTTCGTATCGCTCAATCCGCAGATCTTGCAGCACCTGTTCGTTCGCGCCTTTTCGAAACCCGTTCCGATGGATTATGTCAGTCCCCGAGCGGCACTTGTTCGTCAAGGCGAGGCGCACCTGGCGAATCTGAACCAGTTCCAACTGGGCAGTGGCGACGGCGGCGGCGAGCGCGATAACTTCCTCGCTCTCGTCGTTTAGGGACATGGCGATCTTTTCGCCCCAATCTCGCGCCTCCTTTTTGCAACGCTGGGCGTGGGCAATGTTCAGGCCATGGCTTATAGCATTTTTTGACGAGCGCCTTTTTCCGGCGTGCGTTCGGGGCCCCGTGCTTGCGCGCGCATTAGCCACATTCGCGCGTCGTCTCTTGTCGCTTTGGCGGTTGTCTTCCCCGTCTGCCACGAAAGCCGTTCAACCTTAGGCGTTGCTGCTGGCTTGCAGGCGCCGCGGCCCTTCCATTTCGATGACGTCCGCGTCCTGGACCGCTTCGGGGTGCAGCATGCGGAAGGTCGTGCGGAATCGATCGAATTCACGAATGACCGAATCGCGCCGCGTCTCCAGAATCAGGATCAAGTGATTGAAGCGTTCGATATCGTTGATTTTGATCGCCATCGTTTGCGCGCGAATCTGGTCACGCGAGAGACCCGCGTTCGCGAACATTTGCTCGATAGTTTGAGTATCTTGCGGAGCCCCCGTGCTCCAGCCTTTTGCCAGTTGCTGCGCCCTCTCGTAGTCGCAGAGCGGCTGCAGGAGGTCCAAAAGTCCCCAGTACAGGTTCGCATTGATGAAGTTGGCAAGGTCGCGGCGGTAGCGCTCGATTTCCCAACTGAGATCGACGTAGTTGCGTACGTAGATCTCCTCGATGATGTTCGCCGGCGCGAAAAATCTCACGAGATCCCTGTAGAAAGTGTCGAAGGCCTCGGGATCTTCACCCTCGAGGAGCGGCAAATTTCCCAGGAGCGCGCGAAGATCGCGGCTCTTGTTAGAGCGCGAATTGAATCTGCCGGGTAGCGACGATTTGGCCATCTTGAATCCCAAATGGGCAGAAACCCTGAGCCAACGGGACCTGTCGTTCAAGCGACGGCAAATTCTTTGCCCCTTGTTCCACAACTTACGAAAATGTCGTGGATTGATGAAGATTTCGTCAGGCCTGGCTTGAAACTCGCCGTCGCACACTTCCGCATATTGCAGTGCCAACGAATCGCGCAGGTGCATCGCAGCCGCTCACTTGGATGCAAAAAGAGATCGGATGTACCCGGCGTCCTCGTCTGTTGCGATCGATTGCAATCCGAACTCGATCTGCCAATCTCTTGGGATTTCAAGCGATCGCATCATTTTCCGGTATTTCACCGCTTCTTCGGCGCATTCGGGCAGAAGAGGGACCTGCTCAACGATGCGGGTGCCGAGGAGTGCGTTTTCGGCATCATAGTCGTCTGGGTAAATGCCTCGTTGCACACCGTCGGCCCAATCTTGGTCGTGGGCGTTGCCAACTCGCTCATAATGTTCGTCAGGCAGGCACATGTGGTACAAAAAGTGATGAGCGAAATTAGGATGCTCGCCGATTTCGCGCGCGAGGCCGCGAAAGGCTTCGATCAGGGCCGTTCTATTCGTGTAAACGTCGATACGGTGCTTTCGGTCGGGGGCGTCGTTGTCAACGATAAGTCGGCATAGGTCGGGCACCGGACCGTCGTCGACAATAAAATCACACCATGTCGAGTCCGCCATCGCCGCATGAGGGAGGCCGCCAGCCGCCAGAATTTGTATGAAACGAACGAAGACGACGGGTTTGTCGTAAACGTCATCGAACACGAATTCGAGTCGCTGCGTCCCTGCCATTACCTCGACGGCGATTGAGCCAAACAAGAGCTCTTTGATGGTGAAGGCGACCTTGGTCGTCTCTAAGTGTAGCGGTGGCTGCAAAGGCAGGGGCTGTTCAATCGGAACCCAGAACTCGCCGCTACGGTGCCAGCCGCATTCAAACGCACATCGCTCGACCTCTCGTTCTCGGAGAAGTGCACCTGGAGAATGAATGAGCCGCCCGACCAACCGTACTTCTGCGTTGTCTCGAATGCGCTGCGAGAGAATTTGATGGACCTCCTCGAAGGAAGAGATCGTCGTTTCAAGAACCCAATTATTGGTCTCTCGAGCCCGGAGGGCGAGAACTAATCGGGAGAAGACTTGATCTTTGTGCGTCATGGCGTCGAAGGATGCTTTGGGCATGAAGGTGGGCGGAGATGCGCCGCTCGTAATTGTCGAGTCGTGGATCGAGCATTGCCGTGGCCGACAGGCGAATGGGGCGAAGGCCGCCTTTCGCTGCTGGCCGTTGAGGATCGCAGAAGGCTCCCTCAGCTGCCTCCGCCGACGGCCGGGAACAGCTTGGCCCGGCTTTCCTTCCAAAGGTGTTCGGCGGTCTCGAGCGGCCGCATGTTGCGCTTCTCCCACCAGGCCTTCTCGTTGCCTGCTTGGTGCAGTTCGCGGTGGTGCAGGCGACACAGCGGCACGGTGAACTCGTCGCTGACTTTCAGGCCGATAGCGCGGGGTTGGGCGAACTGGATGTGATGCGCGTCGGCTGGCTGTCGCCCGCAGATCAGGCAAGGGTGCGAGGCGACAAAGCGAAGGTGGCCCTTGTCGCGAAGCCGGCGCGGTGCGCCGATGGTCAGGACGCTCTTGTCGATCTTGCCGGGTGAGGGGGCGAGCGGCTCGCCTTGTGCGGGAGCCAACGGGGTGTCCGGGCCGGTGACGCTGTCGTGCTGGGGCGTCGCTTGCCGGCGATCGCGCGCGACCACGTCTTGGGGCCGCCCGTAGTAGCGGGACGGGCGGGGGATCGGCGTCGTGTCGTCCGGCGGGAGGGCCACCGGAGCGATCGGTGCCTCTGGTGGAGCCTCGGCAACATTCGCCGCAGGCGTCTTCTGCCGCAAGGCTGTCGTCAGACCGCCGTAGAGGCCGAGACCGAATGGCTTGCCGAAGGTCGCCAGAGCCCGCTTGGTGGCATCAGTCTCTGCTGCCTTAAGCCCGAAGTCGTGCGCTTCGCCTAGGCTGGAACCCCGGCCTTCACCGGTGCCGTGACCCTCGCGGATGATGGTTTGGTCCTTGGCCCGGACGGTGATGCGGACCTTGGCCGTGTAAACAGTGACATGGCTCGAGCCCCGGTTCTCCCGGCTCAAGACGCATTTGGAGTCAACCGTCTCCCGGTTCCAGCCGTCATAGCCAAAGATCCGGTTGGCCTCCGCCATGGCGTGCCAGCCCTCGATATAGGTCAGCTCACGACCATTGACCTCGCGACTGCGCAGATGCCGCGGATCGACGTCCTTCTTGAGCTCCTGGAGCTGCTTGACTGAGAACGCCATCACTTGGTCCTCACCGTGAGGACCGGCTCGGGATTGCCCAGGGCGGCGCCGGCCACTTCCTCGCCGTTCTTGAGGTCCTGGGCCAGGTCCTGCCGCTTCAGGCGCGGTGGGCCGGGCTCCCAATAGGTCTTCGGCACCGCCGCCTCGTCGATGACCATCAGCGCCGGCAAACCAGGCCGGATCGACACGGTGAAGTCGGGCGCCGTGATCTTCTTCAGGTCGAGCTCGACCATGACGTCCTTGGCGATCTGGCGTCTTTTGGAGGCCCGATCCTGCAGGCGGTCGAGGCGGTCCTCCATTTCGGTAATCCGGCCCTTCAAGCCTCGGGCCAGGGCCTCGTCGGCCAGGGCAGACCGGATCACCGCCTGGACAATCTCATGGAGGTCGGTGAGGCCCTCGACCGTATCGGCCAGGGTCTCTTCGTCGATGGCAGGGTCGAGTTCCCGGACCCGGTCGCGGATGACTCGATAGTGGATAGAGGCGAATTGGAGATTCATGACGTGGCTCCGAACGAACCGGATGAATTGGAATGGCATCCTCTGTGGAAGGCCGGCTGATCTGGCATTTCGGCCCGGCGTTAAAGTCGTTAAGGATGGGCGTTCCAGGCCTGCAATCAACATATTATATTGATCGCTCATGTCAACAGAAAATGTTGATTTTATTGTTGCCGAACAATGCCGCGCGGCTCGAGCTTTGCTTGACATGACTCAGCCTGCGCTCGCTGAGAAAGCGGGCCTGGGCCTTTCGACTGTCGTCGATTTTGAACGAGCGCGGCGTCCCGTTTCGCAAAGCGCGATTAACGCTCTGCGCCATGCCTTGGAAGCAGCCGGTGTCGAGTTCATCGCCGAGAATGGCGGCGGCGCAGGGGTGCGATTGAGAACAAGGAGGTGAGAGGCCTGCATCCGGTTTGTAAGGCACCGACTTAAGCAAATCCGCCCCCGCGCTCTAGCTCCACAGAGATTGGCCAATCGTCGAGCGCTGCAGCTTTTCATTATAGAAGCACTCGATGGAGTCCAATACGTCAGCCTTTGCTTAGTCTCTGCTGCTGTACGTCAAGGCGCTTTGCGCCCGGTGTTAAGCGACGAGAAGAAATATTCGATTGCGACCGCAGTTCCGGCGGCTGATGGCCGCTCGTGGCGTCGTCCGCTCGATGATTCTCGCTGCACTTTGAGCTTGATGACCGTGCTCTTGAGACGCGCTCTTAAATTGCTCTAGCTAAATCTGTCCATGGCCGTAGAAGGCTACGTCTCGAGGAACTCGTATCTGTGCAAGGAGGGGTCGAGACGGTACCAATTATCGCGGGCATGGCACCTGTTACCGTGCCACAGGTCTTTCGTCGTCAGAACAAGGCCTAACGTTCCGTTTACTTAGGCGACCATTGTCTTTGCTAGTGTTCTAACGTAGCTTGCAGATTGCCCAATGCGATCGGCGGCGGGCTCAAGCATTCAAAGCGGAGCTATCTTGGACGATGGTTCGGGTTTCCTGCAAATGTGGCACGGTTTACGAGGCGACAACCCATCGTGCGCCATACGGTCATAGCGAAACGGTCCGATGCGAGGTTTGCGGCGTTGTCATGGATAAGTTCGAAGGTGCGACGGTTTACGAGACCTATTGCCTTATACGCAAAGACCGCGCCGATATCGGGCGGACCTAGAAGTTTCTTTAAGTGGCGCTTCTTCTAAGTCGTACTGCGGCTCCGTGATTTGTCCCACACCTCGAAAAAACGATAGGTCTCGACAAATATCTCTTTAATCGAGCGGCGACCGGCCAGCGCGACGGCGAAGCAGCCACCTATCATCCACGCGATTCGTTCGTACAACTCTGGCGAAGTAAGGTTCGCCCAGAGCATCGTGGCAACAGTGGCGAGACAAGCGAAATAGGCCACAGCGTCTTGGAACGGGACCTCCCGGACAGTTCGGGCAAGCAGGCGCAGGCCGAGCCGGTAAAGAACGGCCTCTCCGAGACTGACGGCGACGATGCCCGCAATGCCGAGATAACTGATCATTGGAAAAAGCGCGATCAATCCGCAGAAGGTCAGGACGATTCGGAAACGAACCGCAATGCCGGCTTTGCCGCTGGCGAAGACGATCGCGGACGCCGGTTGCTCGGATATCTGGATCAGCGCGACGACAACGAACATCGGGATATAGGGCGCGGCTTCGACGAGCTTGCCGTTGCTGATGATATTGACGACATTCGTAGCGAATAGGGCGAAGAAGATGCCGGCCCCTCCTAGCGCGATGTGCACCGGCGTCCAGGCGCTGCGGGTCCGGTTCATGGGCGAGGCCGGATCGCGTGCGTCCGCGAGCGATTTGACCTGAACGCTATGCGCGACGGAGCTGACGAGCGCCATCAGAAAATTATAGTAAAGACGGGCGTGCGCAAGAATGCCGGCGCCATGCAGACCTTCCAGTTTTGTCATGAACGCGTTTTCAGCAAAGCCTCGTGCGCCATCCATAAAACCCGCACCGGCGCTTGTTGGCGCATTCCGCAGTGATCGTCGTAACCACTGACGCGACGGTTTGACCGATAACTCGCCGTGATAGCTGAGTGTGCCGAGGCAGACGGCGAGTGCAGCCAACTGGCCGAACGCGGCGCCGATGATGAGCGAAGGTCCGCCGAGCGAAAGCCAGAATAGCGCGATCAGGGTTGCAATGAAGACGAAGATCGATTGTACCACCATTTGCAGCGCAATGGCGCCGCTCCGGCCAGTCGTTGAGAACGTGATGACAGCGATGCTGGTGACCGTTCTCATTGGCATAAGAGCTGCGGTCGCAAGGATCGAGTCGAGCGGAATGGCCAGGCCGAACCAAGCCTTCGGCGCGTAGAAGGCAATACCGAGCAGCACAAGCGCAAACGCTCCCGCACCAAGGGCGGCCACCGTCATCATGGTCGCGAATAGAGCGCGGCGCTCTTGAAGCGAAGCCGGACCGTATAGTGCTGGTAGGAGCAGGCTCGCGCCGCCATCCATGGCAGTGCCGACAAGCGTTACCATCGACATAAGCAGGGCGTAGCTGCCGTAATCAGCCGCGTGCAACGTGCGCGTTGCCAGCGGTAACAGAGCGACAGAAATTGCCGTCGAAAATACCGTGGCGATGACCATCGCGGCGACGCGGCCCGCAAAGTGATTTCTGACCGCAATGAGCAGGTTCATGCCCGTTCCACACCCGCAACCCGCGTAATCGGTCAGGCCAGCGACGCCAGCCGTAAGGAGTGCGCGGCCAGCACTCGCTGAACCGATCAATCCGCTTGCGATCTGATTCGTAAAATGCAAACACAAATCGTCGAACTCTCCAAGGTGGAAGCTCGGCGATTGCCGCGCAGCTGGCTATCACACGGCCGGGCGCGGCTTCAATATGCCTAAAGCAGCCTGTGGGGTGGACGGAGCAATCGGCAGTGTCGCTCAAGGATATTTCGGCTCATTTCACGTTCGGCGAGAATTGGTCGCATTATGCTGCGACGATCGATGAAGCCCGACTTGCCGAGGCGGAAAAGGGCCTCGCCCGCCTTTTGGGCGACGACTCGCTCGCAGGGAAGTCGCTTCTGGACATCGGCTGTGGCTCCGGTGTGCACGACGTTGCGGCGCTGCGTCTCGGAGCGGCCCGGGTAGTGGCCATCGATATCGATCCGGTCTCGGTGTCCACGGCACGAGTCGTAGCAGCCCGTCATGCGCCGGGTCGGGATATCGAAGCCCGGGTGCTAAGCGTGTTCGATCTGACGCCCGAAACCTTCGGCAAGTTCGATATCGTTTATTCTTGGGGTGTCTTGCACCACACCGGCGCAATGATCGAGGCTGTCGGGAAGGCAGCGCAGGTCGTCAAACCGGGCGGATTGTTCGTCTTTGCGCTTTATCATCGGACCACATTATGCGGACTATGGCGTCTCGAGAAACGGTGGTACGCGAGCGCTTCGAAGGCCATGCAACGTGTCGCGCGCGCCGTTTATACAAGCCTCTTGCGCCTGCGTTTCTTGCTGCTGGGCCGGGATTTTTCGGCCTACATCGTTAACTACAAGTCGTCTCGTGGCATGAACTTCGGTCATGACGTCCACGACTGGATGGGCGGCTATCCTTATGAGTCGATCCTGGCGCCCGAAGTCGACGCGCTGATGGGCCAGCTCGGCTTCGAGCATGTCCAAAGCTTTACCAGCCCGAAGACCCTCGGATTTTTTGGCTCCGGATGTGACGAATACGTTTATCGCCGGCGCTGACGCCGTCCGACCCGTCGGTCAGGTATCTTTAAGCGTCGCGCGTGGGTCAGCGATGAGAGCCGCAAAGACGTGGCGGAGCAGGGCGCGCAACGATACAAGGGTGTACGGGCAGCCGAGAATATTTCCCGTCACCAGTGCGCCTTGTTGCTGCAGCGGCGCGGAGAATTTCGGAAAGTCTCGGTTGAGCGAGTAGTGCCGCCGCGCCGTGACCGGATGCACCGTGCCGTGCCGGTCGCGGCAAGGGTAGACCGCCGCCGTTTCCGGCAGCCGCACGTAGAGATCGACGTCGATGGTTTCTTCCGGCAGGTGAATCGCAGTGACGGTCTCCAACCCACATCCGATCGTCAGCACATAGGCCTCGTAGTCACGCATCAGCCCGTAGGGGCTGTTCTGCGAGACGGGGGTGTCGTCGATCTGATGGCGCGATAGTAATGTCGCCGCGGCCGGACCGTGCCCGGCGACGGAATGTGTCGGGTGGATGCTACGGTGTGTCGAATAGCGCGTTCGGAAAATCTCCGACAACACACCGGTGTGCGAGGGCGTTTCCAGTTCGTCCCAATTCGGCTTGTCGGGCAATACCGTGCGCCACGTCATGGTCGGCATGAACAGGTTGCCGTTCTTCATGTGATCGAGGAAGGCCTTGATCATGGCTTCGGCGCGGAAGCCTTGCCGGCTCAATGTGCCGATGGCGCTGTGCACGACGAGCACGCCGTCGCCCGGAACGCCGAAGCCGCGAAGGATCGGCAGGAAAGCATCGGCTTCGCGGGTCTGCGCCATGTCGCTCACGCGGTCGCTTGCGATTTGCGTGCCTTGATATCCTCGATCATGCCGATGCAGCGTTCAATGTCGCGGAACGGAAGACCGCTGAGATCGGATAATTCGAGGTCCCACCATTTCAGCTCCAGCAGGCGCTCGATGATCTTTTCGGGGAAACGCAAGCGCTTAATGGTTGCTGGGACACCAGCGACGACGGCGTACGGCGGAACGTCCTTGGTCACCACCGAGCCGGCAGCGATGATCGCGCCGTCCCCGACATTGACGCCGCCCATGACGTTGACGTTATGCCCAGTCCAGACGTCATTGCCGATGGACGAGAATTTAAACATGTCGGGCGTTCGCTCGAGTCGGCGGAATTCGTTGTATTCATCGACCCAGTTGAACGAATTCGGATGGTACTGAAACTCGTTGGTGCTGAGCCAGTCGACCGGATGATTGAACGGGTTGAGCGCGGTGCGCGCGCCGATGGCGCAATACGCGCCCATGGTCGCGCGGGCGATGTAGCAGCTCTCGTTCATGCCCGAATATTTGCCGACCGTGACGTCCGGGCCGACCTGCGAGTTCTTGTTGAGGAACAGCGGTCCGCAAATGGTCGACTTGATAATCCGCGCGCCAGCATTGAGGCGAATGATGCCGCGCGGAAAGATCGGCTCGCTCGACGTATTCTCGATGGTGTCGATGAAGGTGGGGTCGTATTTCATAACGGGTCGTTTTGCCGGGCCGCAGCGGATATCCGCCGACATTGGGGCGACAACCTAGTCGTGATCAGGCGACCTGTCGAGCGATCGTGAGCCTTCGGCCAGGCGCTCAATGGGCTTCGATCTGGCCCTCAGGAGCCCGTTCGGTCCCGAGCGGCGCGGGCGCCGCAGGCGTTGGAAATAGCCGCGTTGATCGGCAGCCAAGGTAGCGAAATTTAACTCTCCGCGCCTGCAAATGGCACTTGATGAGATCGGGGCAACGCTGTCATATGTCGTCGCTTTCACGGAGAGGGGACGATGTTTTTTGTAGTCGGAGATCGGGATCGCTTGATCGAGCAGTATCCCAAAAATCAGGTCTGGGCGGAGATCGGCGTCTATCGCGGGGACTTCTCTCAAAAGGTCGTCGACGTCTGCAAGCCGTCGGAATATTATCTTATCGATAATTGGACCTTCGAGATCAAGGACCACAACCCCTTTCCGGATGAAGCGGAAAATTTCGGCGGATTTTCGAGCAAGATTCACTGGCAGCATTTCGGCGACGACCCGGTCGCCACCCAGGAGCACAATTACCAGCATGTGAAGAGCCGGTTCGCCAAGAATCCGGAGGTCAAGATCGTGCGCGCGAACTCGATCGACGGCATCAAGTCGCTGCCGGACCGGCATTTCGACATCATGTATGTCGACGCAAACCATCAATACGAATACGTGCTCCGTGACATGATGGAAGCGCGCACGAAGTTGAAGCCCGGCGGCATCATGCAGATGAACGACTTCTACGAAGGACCGGGCGGGGCGGATCAGAATCTCGGCGTCATGGGTGCCGTCAACACGTTCGTGAAGCGCTATGACTTCCACTACATCGCGATGAGCTACGGTGCGTATTCCGACGTCATCCTCGCCGAGGATCCGACCTCGCCGCTAGTGATGCAGTTCCTGGAGAACCTCAACAACAGCAATCTGACGTTCTTCGGAATGTCGGAGGCGCTCGTCCCCAACATCCGCTACAAGGCGTACCGGAAGAAGGACGGCAGCGAGCGCTATTTGCCGATGTTCTAAATGCGAGGCCTACGCTGATTTGGGTACGATCGTCAGCCTGAACTCAGTCGTAGGCTTCCAGAACGGCAGCGACAGGTTCCGCATTTTCAAATACTCGACGACCGCATCGATATGATGCTGGACGCAGCCGGGAATAGCCGGCCGGAGCGTCGCCTCATTGCCTTCGACGGTCAGAACGCCGTTGGGCTGCAGCCGGGGAAACAAGGTTCCAATCGCGGCGCGATTGGACTGATAGGATTCCGCGGTAAGCCCAAGCAATGCGATCGGCCGTTTCACCTCGATGATGTCGCGCGGGTAGCAAAGCACGGTTATGTTCGAGAGCGGATATCCGCTCGCGGCAAGAAGTTCGGGCAGCTTTTCCGCGGTAAGCGTGGGACGTGGCCTGCGTCCTTCCAGCAGAGTGAAGTCGCCTCCCCACAGATCGAGCTTATCGAGCGAGCGATTGCGCGGAACGCCGCTGACGTCATAGACGATGAGCTGGCGGCTGGTATCGCCTAATGAGGCGAGGGCGCGCGCCACAACGAACATGACGTCGAATTTTCCTTCGCCGCTGTCGATTATGTCGCCTTCGATCTTCGCCTGGTTCAAGTATTGAATGGCGCTGAAAATCGCCAGCACTTTCGCCGGCTCCAGCGATGTCTTCCCGTCCACGGTCGGATAGAACTCCTCGAATTTTCGCAGCATTTCAGCCGAGGATGCAGACCCGATAAGCTTGGCCGGCGCCGAAAGCAGCGACGAAAAATCAAATTTCTCGCGGGGGCTGTCGGGGCTTTGAGCCGGCTGAATGGGCGCTACTGCCGGCGCGACAACCGGCGCCGTGCTTTCTACCGGCGTGGACGCCGGGGTCAAAAGGCCTTCATATCGCTCTTTCGTCATGACGACATAGCCCAGCCGCTCCACCGACTTGCGAATTGCGTCTTTCAGCGGGTTAGTCATTGTCATTCACCGTGAGACTAATGGGCTAGCCGACATTTCTTGCATCTTGCGAACTTTGTATCGCATCGAACCAGGCTTGTGCAGCCAATTTCTGGCCGGATTCCGAAAAATGGCAGCGGTCAAACCGGTGCTCGACGCCGATCAGATCGGTGTCGGGTCCGGGCAGAACCCCTCGCTTCATTGTCGTCAACTGTTGCTGCGCGCGCCGGATTGCATCCTTGTTGTCATAGGGATGTTCGCCGGCTTCGCACAGAGTGCCCAGCGCGCAATAGACCGGGGCATCGATGCCGAACGAACGCACGGCATTGAGCATCGCGATAAAATCCACGAGGTATTTTTCGGTGCTGATCTGCGTATGATTGGCATCCGCCTCGCCCTGATGCCAGCACATGATTGAGGGTGTCAGACCCGCAACCCGCATTCGTTGCAGCGTGAAAATCAGGCGACGATAGCAGTTTCCACCGGGTGCCCAGTCCTTGATGAATGTTCCGCCAAACGCAATGGGGACGAAAAGAACGGACGAGTCGCCTGCATCGACCAGCAGGTCGCCGAGATAGCTCCATACCGAGCCGTCCCCATTCGACGCGCCGGGCAGCGGGTCTACGGCGCGGTAGAACTTGCCGTCCATCGGGTTGAAGACGTGGACCTTGTCGCAGGCAGTATGACGCTTCTCACCCGTGTTTGCCGCGTTCGACTGGCCGAATGTGAGGATGATCTTTGTATCGGCCTGAACCGCAACGTCTTTCGACACCTCACTGGTGGCGTTGACCGGAGCTTCTACCCCATCAACATAGATGCCTACGGCTCTCGCATATTCGAGAGACCCATCGTCATCGTCAAATTCAAGCATCGTGGTGACGATCGTAATGCTGGCGGAGGTCGGGGGCACAGGGGGCCCGGACAGAGGCGCAAACGATGCATCAGGCGGTTGGGCCAGTCTGACCCGTGGCAGCAAAAGCCCGAGTCGGATAAGGCTCATCAGCTTCGGGAGGATTCCTCCGCCCGCGCTCGATATTGCGCTTTGATACCGGAGCATATTGCGCTGAATGGTTCGATTTCCGACGCCATAGACCCTGGTTGCGGACGCCGGCAGGCCACGCGCGAAGTCGATGTCGGTGGTAGGCAGGATTTCGCCATTATTATTGAGGTGGAAGGCGATAACGGTGGCGCCCGGTCGGGCAAAACGCTGCAGCCCGCGATAAATATCCGGAAATTTGCGAATTTCATCGAACGTAAGGTCGCAGACGCAGACGTCGAACTGTGGAGGCCGGGTGTGGATCCCAAACCCCAGCTGCGATGTGAGAACGCTGACGTCGGCCCAGGCATTAATGCCGTTAAGCGAGATCAGATCGTCCAGATTGACGGTGCGCTCGCCTACGAAGAGGATGTCCTGCGCCCTGCCATCGGCAGCCGCTTTCAAGGATTGGCGCAGTGGCTGAAGCGCGACAAAGTATGGGCTCGTCGGTTTGACGAACGGCCATTTTCCCAAGATCGCATAATAGATTTCGCGCGCTAGACGGCGCAGCCTGCTGGTGTGCGCCGTATGGCTGTGCGAGGTTTTGCGCCCCCGACGCATTTTCTTGAAGATTGTCGCGGACGGAATGTCTTCGGCGATCAGAAGAGGGCGGCTGTTTTCAATTTCGGCAATCTTCTCATCTATTGCTTTGATCTCAGCCTCGTAATAACCAGCAACGGCATCGATGATTTTTTCATTTTCATCAATGGCCTGCAGTCGCGACATTGCATCGGAATGATTTTTCAAAGCCTTCCGGAAGCCCGAGTCCGAGATAAGTATGCGGGACAAATTCGAGGGCTTGGCCCACTTTGCTGCGGCCATTTGCATTATGGCTGCGCTGTTCACTTCTTTTACGAATCTCTCGTCAAGAGCCGCCTTTTCTTTATAAAGTTCTTCCTGCGATTTTGCGGCTGCCGCTCTGAGGAGGTCAATTTGGCGCTGCATCATTTCGACGACATTCTGGCGAGCGCGCAATAGTTCGCGCTTCTGCAACTCGAATTCCCATAAATCCTGATCGGACTTCAGGAAGAACGGAAGAGCTTCTCCGGTAGGCAGCTTCTTGACCTGCTCGGCAATATATTTATTGCGCGCCTGTGTGAATCTGCTGCTGTGATAGGCCCATTGCGGATGGTCCAGATGCGACGGTAACTCGTCGGGAACGTAAGAAAAAACGTGATCGACGTAAGCTTTCAGCTTTGCAAAACCGTCGTCGACGTTCTGCGGGATCTCGTCTGCGTGAAGGATTAGCGGATATCGGACAAAGTCACGCTGATAGGGCGTGACCCAAAGAATCATCTTCTCGGCGAGGTCTTCGGCGAACGGCAGTCCGTAAATGATTTCGTCTTTTGAGACATCCTTGTCACGGAGTTCCATCATCAGGAATTCGTCGGAATCGCCCAGGACGCAAGGCTTAGTGGTCGGGCAAAATTCGTAAATTAGCCCGTGGTCCCAAAAAGCGTTCGGCTCGGCGATATAGACCTCCGGGCGCATGCCGACGATCGCCACCGGCATCTGATGCCCGATCAGCGTCTTTGGGTTGACCTCCCAGTAAAATTGGTCGGTATAGCGAAGGTGGAACTGGTTCTGATTGAGTGTCTTGCCGATGATCGTATTATGGCGATGCTGCAAGATTAGCTTTGCCATTTCACGCGGAGGTATGACGAGCGAGCCGCTGACCGGATCCACGAATTTCTTGAGTTCGGGAATGACGGCAGCGGAGTTAACGCAATAACTCGGCGACGCCACCAGTCGCTCGCCATCCATCAGCCGGTCCAGCAAATGCTTCAGGCTGTTCTCGGCCAGCAGGAAGTCGGCGTTGAGAAATATCTGCCAATTGTCGGTCATGGCCGGACCGAGATCGGCAAAGCCGCGATGCAGCGCGAATGTCAGCGCCAGGCCGTAGCTTTCAGGTGTCGTGACCAGGTCGTCCAGGCTGATGAGGCGAAGGCTGCAATGCTTCTTGGCCTGTTTGATCGCGTTGTGGTTCTCGATCGCTTCGAACAGCCGCTGCTCGCTCAGGATGACGAGTTCGCAGGGCACCTGGGCTGCCACATAAGGCAGGTTGCCCGGCGCGAGCAGGGCCGGAATTGTGTAGCTAAGAAGCTCGTTAACGTACCTCTCGCCCCAAGCGTAGGTAATTACCCGGGTCGGTAGAAGAACTTTTTTTGTCGCCACGGCTTGCTTTAATCCATCCAGCATCGGAATCGGCCGTCAACCTAATTACCCAAATATACGTCGTTTGATTCTGCCCGATAGGGCCGAAAGAAGTTGCCGCCCGCTGACATTTGCAAGATCGGTCGTGCCGGGGCTCTGACTTGTCCGCAGATCCTCGACCTGCTTCTGCAGTGCTGCGATTTGTGTGTTCGCTTCATTTTGGAGTGCGACGATTTGAGTGTTCGCGACGCTCCTTTCATGGTGGATGGCATCGGCCACGAACTTCTCTTTGGAGAGATATCGAATTCGTTTGGCGTCATAGAGATCGCCGTCAACAACGATGTTGTACCGCTGCATGATTTCTTCCGGCGTCACGTTCTCATAAACCGCCTGGAAGGGAACTTGAAAAGCGGTGTCGAACTTCTTCTGCAGAAGCACGACAAGTAAATGGGTGGTCTTCGAATTCAGAACGAGGAAATCGAGCAGCTTGGCTTCCCACGGAATAAAGCTCGCCAACTGCCAGTCCGGGCCGACCCATATTCCGTCGATCTCATAAGAATTGTATTTGGCGAGGGCCTCGAAGAAGTTCGGCTGATAATTGAAGAAGCCGTGCTCGACATGAACGGTGAAGGGCACTGCATGAAGCATGTAACCGCCGACGCTCGTAAAGTCGTGGACAGCTTTAAAAACATTGTACTGGTTTAGGATGTGCTCCGACGTTCCGTGATTGGTCACGAAGTCGTAGCGTCCCCGATGTTCGATCGGAACCTCGTCGAAATTCAGATCCAGCGGAATCGAATTGAACTGCGGGTCGACGTCGGTGCAGCTGTAGTTCATGCCCAGCGCCGTGTAGAGCTCCAGTCCTGAACCCTTCCAGTTCGCAAACCGGTCGAGAAGCTCCGCGGACGGCGGGTCTTTGCGGAAGGCTTTGAACAGGTTTTTGATGAGTTCGGGCTTTGGGCACCAGACGTTCTGGGCACCCAATTCCATGACCTCTTTCACGTTGTCAAAAACACCCACGCCTTTCAGCTGATGATACAGTGCGAGTACCGGCGGCCCCAAACCCATCTTCTGTCCCCCAAGAGCAGCAAAACTTGCGTAGCCTTAAACTTCAAGGCCGGCAATTTCACACGATTCAGTTATTCTTTCAATGCATGCGCCCCGGAATGCAGTGTTCGGCGGACTTGCGCCGCTGCCTCACCGTGTCGGCCCACCATGAGTACCCATACTTCTCGAGGACGGCTTCGACCTCCGTCGTTGCCAGAGAGCCGGGCGCGGCGGCCGGGTTCGGAACTTGCGTGTCCGGGATGGTTTGTATTTCGACTGGCGCCGGTGCGTCCGCTTTCACAAAGCCGAAGTGGCGCAACAGCTTCGTGATGGCTGCCCCCGGGTTCGTGAAAATGAGATGCCGGATTCGCCTATTCTCGACCGACGGTCGGGACGCGGTCGTGCTGCCTGGTCCGGCAGCACATGCGGTGCCTGTGTCGCTCGCCGAAGGGGAGCTCTGCAATTGGCGATCGAGGATGGCCTTGCGCTCCTTGATCATCAAGGTGCGATCGAAGTGGGGTAGGTCGCGCGGCAGGCGCGATACGGCCAAATGCAGGTCCGTCAGAAACTTGTGCCATTTGCGTGTCGCCATGCTGTCGCGAACCTGCTTGTCGGGCTTCACGAGGGCCGCTTCTTCTAGGACCTGGATGGCATATTCGAGATAGCCGAAGTTCATCGCGATGAAAGCGAGTTTCATCAGCTTGGCGTACAAATCGTTCTCTGACGTCGCGATGGACCGAACGCTGGATATGTCCCGGAAAAAGAGAGCGTCCCCGAACGCGAGGACGCCCTTGGCGCGGGCGCCCAAAGGCAGTCGATGCGGCGAAATCTCCTGAAGATAGGTAAAGCCGACGAAGTGGAAGCCGTGTTTCAGCGCAAAGTCGAAAATGTCCGAGAACAGGGCCTGATTCTTGTACATCGGGTGAAATTCGATTTCGGTCGCAAGAGCCAGGCAGTGATCGTGAAATGTCTGTTCGCCGCCCTTCAGGATGTTGAGTTCGGAGCCCTGGGTGTCGAGCGACAGAAAGTCCGGCACAAGACCGTCCGGTGCTTCTTTTCTCGCGAGAATATCGTCGAGGGCGCGGATCTGAACGTCGCGGGTCTCGGCGACGCTGAAGTCATTGCCGTAAACAACATCATATACGGCGTTGTTAAGCATGACGCCCTCGACTTCGCCGCTCAAGTGCAGTTCGCAGTAGTAGGGATAATAGGACGCATCCGGTTCGAAATTGGAGCTGGCATAGGGGTTCTTTGTAATAAACAGTTTTCCACTGGCATTTTCCTTGCCAAGACAGAAAGGCAGGACGTGAAGATTCCCGGCCGTGTTTTCCGCCATCATGGCCCGGGCGCACACTTCGTCGGCCTCGTAAAGGACGTTGACGACCTCCGCAGATAGGTCGGGAGGACAATTGAGTGCAACGCCGAAACCGCGGCCGCCGACATGGTGCGCCACAATCCGATTTTCGATAGGTGTCATCGGCATTTCCGTGAAACTGGACGTCGGATACGAGCAGGTACGCGGCTTCTATAAGCTATATGGACCGATCTGATAAGCGGCTTGTTTGAGCCCGGCCTCCGATCGATGAACTCGAAGCTAACGCTGGCGCAGCTCAAACGGGGGCAATTGCTGGCGCCGGCTCGCCCGGCGCGCGAAAGCGGATGCGCATTGAGGGCGGAGCCGGCGGTCGCGCTTTCCGAGGATCAATCGGACCGGGCTGTCGCGACGCGACTCTGCGCGCGGTCATTCGGCTGGCGGCAGTCGACAAGATAGACCTTGTTGCGGATGAAAGACGCCAGCGTCTGGCTGCCGATGCGTTCGTGAAACTTGTTCGGGCCCTCGTTGCCGATCAATATCTGCGCCAGGCAGGTGTCGTGGCCGCGCTTCCTGAGTTCTTCCAGCGTGGCGAACATGCATTGGGTGGCCGCCATGCGGCCGCGGACATCGGCCAAGTCCGTGACCCAGGCCAGCAGCTCGGCCGAACAGCCGGATGATCGCATTGTCCAAGTAACCACGGTCATGCTTTCGATCAGGTCAATCCAGTCCAGCGGATGGAGAAGCGAGCCCCATAGCACGCGGCATGTTCCCGCGAGGCCGAGATTGGCTCTCAGGCGCGCGCGGGCTGTCCGGTAGTCGGTCGAGGCGACCATGAAACCCATGATCCGGTCGTTGCGGCTGGCAACGAAAGCAACCGAATCCGGATAACCGAGCAGCGCCTCATACATCTTACGGACATGCGCCGGCCCGAGGCGGCCGTTGATCGACCAGTCCAGCACGCGGCAATGCAATTCAACGATCGCGTCGATGTCGTCCCGGCCGGCCGCTCTGATCAAGGCGCACCTGCTTCCGCGGCATCGCTGATGCCCGTGACACGATGCACCCGGCGGCTGGACTGTCCGAAACGCGCAAGGCCGCGCCGCCGAATGTAAAGGTCGTTGAGGATCGCGAGCGACAGCAGAAAAATGAAGGCCTGGTTGTCGCTTTGACTAAGCGAGCCTTTGGCGTTGAGCGCCTTGTCGCGCAGGCGCCCGGCGATCCCGGCCTCAAGCGGCGCAATGTCCTGCAGCGACTCGTCGGCCAGCGCGGCGTCGATCCATTCGGCGGCGGCGCGGCCGTTTCCGGTGCCGACGAAGGACGCGGCATCCGGCGCCCGATAAGGCCATTTCGGCTTCGACAACACGCGCGCGGGCACGTCGTCGGCGAAGGCCTTCTTAAGCAGGAATTTCTCCTCGAACCGGGGCGATAGCAGAATGTCTTCCGGTAGGCCGGCCACATATTCAAGAACCTCGGGCGCCAGGAACGGGCAGCGCGGCTCGACGCCATGGGCAAACAGCATGCGGTCGCTTTGCGTCGACAGCAGATAGCCCTGCAGCAGCGTGTGCCATTCGAGCCATTGCGCGCGCCGCAGCGGTTTGAGGCCGGCGATCCCGCTGCGCTCCGCCAGATCGGCGAGGGCGCTCTGGCTGTTGAGATCGCTGCGCACAAGCCGGCGCGACAATCCCGAATTGTTGAGGCGGATGCGATGGGAATACAGCAGATCGTCGACGCCGCCGCTCGTGCGTGAGAACAATGCTTCGAGCGGCGCGATGTTGGCGGCGGAGAAGTGCTTCAAGTAGGGATAGAGCGAGCTGACGCGGTCGCGCCGGGTGGCCGGGTCGAGGCCATCCCAGGAAGCGCGCAAGACGGTCTCCTTGAAAATGTCGTATCCGAAGAACACCTCGTCGGCGCCTTCGCCGCTGAGGACTACCTTGATGCCGTCGGCGTGCACCTGCTGAGCTAGCAGATACATCGGCACGAAGGCGGTTCTGAATTGGGGCACCTCGGCGTGCCACAGCGCGGCCTCGAAATTATCGGCGATGCTGCCTGGCTTGATCGTGACGGCGCGGTTTTCCAGCGCGTAGCGTGCGACGACTTCCTGCTGGTCGGCCGTCTCGTCGAAGTCGCTGTCGTCGAAGCGCACCGAATACGTGCGGATGCGGCCGGGTTGATGATCGCGCGCCAGTTTGGTGACGATCGTCGAATCAAGCCCGCCGCTGACAAACACCGCGACCTCAACATCGCTGCGCAATCTCTTGCGCACGCTTTCGTCGAGAAGCCCGCGTATCGTATCGGCCGCTTCGGCAAGGCTCGTGGTTGCGGCCGTTCGCTTCGGCAGATCGACGCACGGCGTTACGTCGATCTCGGCTCCGTCAACCGACAGGACCGATCCGGCGGGGACCTGCATGACGCCGCGAAAGCCGGTTTGCTCGCCGACGGGCGTCCATACGGTGAAGATCGATGCGAGCTGGTCGGGATCCCAGTCGAAAGCGAAGCCATCGCAGGCGAAAAACGCCTTCATTTCCGACGCAAAGGCGACGGTGCCTCGGTTCCTAATATAAAAGAGCGGGCGCTTGCCGGCGCGATCGCGCGCCAGATGCAGGCTTTGCCGTTCGCGATCGTAAATCGCGAAAGCGAAACCGCCATCGAAGCGGGAAATGGCTTCCGGCCCCCATTCGATCCACGCCTTCAGAACGACTTCGGTATCCGACTCGGTGCGGAAGGCATGACCGCGCTGAATGAGGATGGCGCGCAGTTCCGGATAATTGTAGACCTCGCCGTTATAGGCGATCCAGTAACGTCCGGTCGGGTCGGGCATCGGCTGGTGACCGTGCACGATATCGATGACGCTCAGCCGTGCGGATGCCAGCGCCGCGCGCCCGGCCGCGAAGTAGCGCAACTCGTCGGGCCCGCGATGGCCGATGAGCTGGATCATTCGCTGGACTTCGGCGGAGGCCCAGTCCGGCAAAGGGGCATCGTGCATGAATGAAAAGATGCCGGCGATGCCACACATGTGCTAGCGCGCGCTTCCTTGCAGCGAAAGTACCGGAATATAACGGGCCTTCCGGCTGATGAAAACACCGAACTTGCTGAGGATGTCGCCAAGCCCGACTTCCAGAAAGACCTGCGCGCCGCTTTGCGTCAGCGTCTCGACACCCTGCTTCCACAAAACCGGCGACGACAGGTGCGCGGCGAGCCGGTCGATCGTCGCCTCGCGCGCGGCGGGCATCCAGCCGCCCGTCGTGTTGTCAATCATGCGGACCGCGGCTTCGGCGAACGTCACGTTCTCCAGAAAACTCCGGAATGGCAGGACGGCGTCATTAAGCAGTTCGCTGTGCCAGCCGCCGGACACCGGTAACCCAACCAGCGCCTTCGGCCGAAACGCCGCGACTTCCCGCTCGGCAAAGGCGAGGCCGGCGACGGTCCCGCTTAGGGAATAATTCGACGGTGCGTTGATGTTGACGACAGCCAGCATCAAGCCTTCGTCCCGGGCACGCGCGCAAACGGCGCGGAGATCGGCCTCGCGCACGCCGACGATGCCGAGCATGCCGCTCGGCTCCGAAGCCATATGTCGGTCCATGATCGTGGCCCGGCCATGAACAATGTCGAGCAATTTCTCGGCGTCGATGGCGCCGGCGGCATAGAGCGCCGACCATTGGCCGACGCTGTAGCCGGCGACGCCGACGCAATTGTCGAGATTCAGGTTGCCGCGTATGGCATCCAGCGTGACGCTGCTGGCCAGGACCGTGAGCAGCGAGCTGACAGCGTTTCGCCGCAGTACCGACGGATCTGCGGCCGCCTCGCGAAGCGGGTCGAAACCCAGAAGCTCGCAGACCTGCTGAAAGCGCGCCGCGAATGTCGGTTGCTCGCGCAAGGCGTCGACGGCGACGAGGTTTGGATATCCTTGCCCCGGAAACACAAGCGCGAACGGCTTGTCGGCGCTGTCGCCAAGCTCAAATTTCATTATGGCCGACGCCGAGCCTGTCGGCGATCCATTCGATTTGCGCGTATTCGGGCAGGGCGCGCAATTTGGCAACTGCGGCCTCGCGGTCGAGCAGGCCGTGTCGCACCTGGTCGGCCATTTCGAAAATGTAAGGATGGAAGCCGTGGCGGCGGCTGTGGATGTAGACGCCGAGATCGTTGAGGCGGCAATTGGTCGAGGTGACGCCGGTGTCGGTCGGACGAGTCCAGCCGAATTTCCCGATGGTTTCGATGATCTCATCCTCGCGCAGCATGAGGCCCAGCATCGGATTGATCACAACCACGTCGCGGTCGGCCGCGTTCGGAGGAAGTCCGAAATAATCGGCCGCATCGTCGCCGAAATGACCGACGAACCGTCTGACCGCCGCGGCCCGCTGCTGCGCGTTGGCTTTCAGATTGATGCGGAAGTAGGCCGTGTCCTTCGGCAACTGGCCGCCGATATAGCCGCCGGCGATGATCGGAATGTTTTGCTGCAAGGCGATGCGCAGCATGTGGGTATTGATGACGCCGATGCACGAGTTGCAGATCGAGCTCGCGCGCTGAATGGCGGACCGTGGATGCATCTCCTCAGAGGTCGCGCTCTTACGGTACATCGCCGTCATAAACGGCGTTTTCGGCGTGAACATGATGTGATCGACGCCGAGCGCGCCGCAAACCGCCTTGCAATTATCGACGACACCGCGCGACAGGAAGCCGTTGTCGATGGTGACTGCCAGGCAAGATAGCTTATAGGTCTCGACCAGCGTCTTCAGCACATAGGACGAATCCTTGCCGCCGCTGAAAGCCACCACGCAATCGTAAGGACGCGCGCCGCGCGTCTTCTCGATGACGTCTTCCATTTCGCGCCGCGACGCGGCCCGCTGTTCCGCCAGCGCGTCTTCGGGCGGCGTCTTCTGGCAGATGCTACACAAGCCGGTGTCGTCGAACGAGATGCCCGGCACCGCCGAGTTCAAGACACAGCGACGGCACCAGGTCAGACGCAGGCTCGCCGGCCGATTCATCATGGCGTGTTGCTGGACAGTTGCTCCGGCGTCGCTCGCAGACGGTTGACGATGCGGACGATGCCGTTCAGCGAGGAGATGTCGTCGGACGCGAAGTCGTCTTCGGTCAGCGTGATCGCGAAGGTTTCTTCCAGAAAGGCAACGAGCTGCGTGAAGCCGAACGAGTCGATCAGGCCCGCGTCGAACAGATTGGTATCGGGCGTCACGGTCGCGTCGAATTCGAAAAGGAACGTCTCGCTCATGAACTGGGCGATCGATTGCCGCAGGCTTTCATCTTCCATTCGATTGCTTCCGGCGCTCTGGGCGGCTTGCTGGAGTGGTTCGGCTGACGTGGTTCGGCTGACGTGGTTCAGTGCGCCCTTGTGGCAGTTGCCGGGCTCAAAATACAGGGGATTTTGCGGCCGTTCCCACCCGGACAGGACGTTACAACGGCGAATTTTCCCTGGCCAGTCCGGGGGGCCGGGTACCGCTTTCGATATGTCTATGGCGGGGGGGGCGGCCACTTTCGCCGAACTTGCCGCCGTTGATGAGGGTGGTTATGGTCCGGTCGCAAAAAAATGGCGGTTCCGGTACGAAATGTCGGCTGACTTCTTTCGAAAAACTCCGTCTTGCCGGATCTGCGCGAGCGCCCGCCTCAGCCCCGTTGTCGATCTCGGCGTCCAGGCTCTGGGGAGTATTTTTCCCGAGGCCGGCGAACCCGATCCACCGAAGATTCCGCTCGAACTCGTTCGCTGTGAAAACTGCGCGCTCGTTCAACTCGCGCACACCGTCGTCGCCGACGCCATGTACACCTATGGTTACGGCTACCGCTCGGGGCTGACGGCCACCATGCGCGGGCATTTGGCTGGACTGGCCGATTGGGTGAGAGCGCGCTGCTCGCTGAACGCCGGTGACAGCGTTCTAGACATCGGATGCAATGACGGCACGCTGCTGAAGGCCTATGGCGCGGCGGCGGGGTTGCGCCGTTTCGGCATCGACGCGGTGGCCGGCAAGTTCCGTGACGAGTATCCGCCGGACATCCACCTGCACGAGGGCTACTTCGACGCCGAGACCTACGCCGCGGTGCTGGGCGATGCGCGCTGCAAGGCGATCACGTCGATCTCTATGTTCTACGATCTGCCGGCGCCCAACGAATTCGTGGCCGCGATCAAGAAGGCGCTGGCGCCGGATGGCATCTGGGTTCTGGAGCAGAGCTATCTCGCGACCATGCTCGATGCCAACTCCTATGACACGGTATGCCACGAGCATCTCGAATACTACGCGCTGCGCCAGATCGAACACATGGCGGCGGCGAATGGCTTGCGCGTTTTCGACGCCGAACTGAACGACTGCAACGGCGGCAGCATAAGGCTGGCGGTTTGTCACGAGGACGGTCCGCAGGCGCTTAACGAAGCCGCGGTCGGTCCAATCAAACGCCGCGAAGCCGCGCTCGGCCTCGACACGGCGGCGCCATACGAAGCCTTCGCCGGACGGATCGAGCGAAGCCGGGCCGAACTGACCGAATTCATCGACCGCGAGCGCGCCGCCGGAAAGACATTCTATCTTTACGGCGCCTCCACCAAGGGCAACACGCTGCTGCAATATTGCGGCCTCGATCGCACCCGCATCGTGGCCGCGGCCGAGCGCAATCCGGAAAAATTTGGCTGCCGCACGCCGGGCTCCAACATTCCGATCGTGTCGGAAGCCGAGATGCGCGCGGCCAAGCCGGATTACCTGTTGGTGCTGCCATGGCACTTTCGCGACGAATTTGTTAAACGCGAGGCCGACTTCCTGGCCAAGGGCGGCAAGCTGATATTTCCGCTGCCGCGATTCGAAATCGTCTCGGCGTAGACGCAGCCGCGCTCCAACAGGTGCCTGCAGTGGCGGAATCACCCACCCTTCATCCGATCCCCTGGGCGAAGCCGGACTTCTGGGGCCGCGAGAAGGAGTATGTCGCCGACGCGCTGTCGTCGACCTGGATTTCCGGCGGCTCCTATCTCGACAGGCTTGAAGCCGGCGTCGCCGGGTATCTCGGCACGCCGCACGCGCTGGCCGTGGCCAACGGCACGACCGCCATTCATCTGGCCTATCTCGCCATCGATCTGCGCCCCGGCGACGAGGTCGTGGTGCCGGGCTTCTGCTTTCTCGCCGCCGCCAATATCGCGCTGCTGATGGGTGCGGTGCCCGTTTTCGCCGAGGTCGACCCGAAGACCTGGTGCGTGACGGCCGAAGCGATCGAGCGCGTGCTGAGCCCGCGCACGCGGGCCGTGGTGCCGGTGCACAGTTACGGCAATGCCTGCGACATGGCGCCGATCGTCGATCTTTGCCGCGACCGCGGCATCGTCGTCATTGAGGACGCCGCCGAATCCTTCGCCACTCGCTATCGTGGGCAGGCCACCGGCGCGATCGGCGATCTCGGAACGCTCAGCTTCCAGGCGACGAAGACGATCACGACCGGCGAAGGCGGCATGGTGCTCACCGCGCGTAAAGACCTCGTCGAGAGGCTCAAGCTCTATCGCAGCCATGGCATGTTGCGCACGCGCTACATGCACGATGTCGCCGGTCATAATTTTCGCCTGACCAATCTTCAGGCGGCGCTGGGCTACGCACAGTTCGAGCGGATCGATGATATCGTCGCGGCGCGCGCGCGGATGATGACGCTTTATTGCGAACATCTGCGGAATTTCGACGAGGTCACCGCACAGTATTTCGCCGAGGATGTCGATCCCGTGCTGTGGGCCGTCGCGGTGCGTGTCGATCCGAAGGCTTTCCCGCAAGGCCGTGACGCGGTCATTGCGCAGGTCGGCGAGCTCGGCATCGAGACCCGGCCGGGCTTCTATGCGCCGACGTCGATGCCCGATCTCTATCCCGGTCCGATCGATATTCCCGTGTGCGAAGCGATCAGCCGCGAGACGATTGTGCTGCCGTGTTATCCCACACTGACGTCCGATGAAGTCGGTCGGATTGTCGAGGCGCTGAGTCGGCAGAAGAAATAGTGATCAAGCGTTTCGCGCGAAGCGTAAACCAGTTCGCGCGAGGAAAACGCGCTCAATTAAAAGCTAATCTCGCGACTCGCGCGATAAGGTCGTGCGCAGGCGGATCGCGGCAATCGAATAATTCATGACCATGCGCAGCGCGTTCGATTTACTCTTGCCGGCGGTGCGCAGCATGTAGGCTGCGGGAATTTCGACGATGGTCATGCGCTTCCACTGCGCATAATGCAGCAAGCGGAAATAGTAGTCGCCGTAGCCGTAGAAAATCTTGTCTAGCGGCAGCTTCATCAGCGCGGAACGTCGCGCCGTGAAAAATCCTCCGAGGTTGTCCTGCACCTGCGTACGTAACACGAGCCGCAGCATCCAGTTGTAGAGCATGCTGGTCGTATAGTGCCCGACGTCTTCCATGCGGCCGCCCGCGCAGAACCTCGAGCCACTGACGATGTCAAAGATTTCTCCGATGTGCAGAAGTCGTGGGATTTCCACGGGATCGTGCGTGAAGTCCGAGTCCATGATGATGATGCGGTCGAATTTTGCTCGCTCAATGCCGGCGCGGATCGACTTGGCGAAGCCTCGGTCCTCGGTGCGTAGCATGGTGACGACGCGGGGGTCGTCGGGATAGGCGCGCTGCACGGCGGCGAAGGTGCCGTCGGGGCTGTTGTCGTCGATGACGAGGATTTCGTAATCCCAGCCCGGCGGAATGGCTTCGCCGACGGCGCGCACCAGCGCGACGATGTTGCCGATCTCGTTATAGGTCGGAAGAATGACGGAGACGCCACGGTCGGTCATGGCTTGCGGGCCGCGATGAAAACGAGGCCGCCGGCGTCACATCGCTCCGAGCCCTCGAGGATCGTGCGGGCGACGGCGAGCACAGGGGTGAGCAACAGGCGGCGCAGCCCGGGCACCAAAGTCCAGCGATTGGTGTAGCCCTTAGTCAAGCGCGCGGCGAGGCCCAGCGGCGTCAGCGTGTCATCCATCAGGCACACATATCTCGGACCGTAGGTGTGCAACTCGACCACCTCGAAACCGCAGCTTGTCACGATCTCGGCCCAGCGCGCGGGCGCGTAGAAATGATAATGCGCCCAGAATCGATTGTAAAAAGCGCGGAAGCGCGCCTGCAGGCCGGTCAATTCGCAAAAGCCGAGCGCCTGGCTGACGAGGCTGTATTCGTCGAAGCGGTCCGAGGGCACGGTGAGATAGAGACGGCCCCCGGGCGCCAGCAGGCGGAACGCCTCGCGCAGCACCGGCGTCAGTTGCGGAATGTGCTCGACCACGCTGTTGGAGAAAACGGTCCGGTAGGCACCGTCGGGTTTCGGAATGGCGTCGCCGAAGCATTCGATCAGTTCGTCGTAGCCGCCGAATTCTTTGGCGCGCTCGAGTTCGCGCGCATTCGGATCGATGCCGGTCTCGATCTTTTCCGCGAACAGCACATTGGCGAACAGGCCTTCGCCGCAGCCGATATCGAGAATGGGGCGCTCGAACGTCTGCCGCGACAGAATGCGGCACTCCATGACACGTTCAAACGCGAGTGCCAGCGGCGCCTGCGCCGTGTAGTTCTCGAGAAATTCGGACTTGAACTTCATGATGCTGTACGGCGTCCGGATGGCTCGGCGGATGTCATGCGCGGCGCGCTTGCGCCAGGTCGTCGGCCACCATTTTTTCCACCATGGTGTCGAAGCTGATTTTGGGTTCCCAACCGAGCCGGGTGCGCGCCTTGGAGGCGTCGCCGAGCAGGTAGTCGACTTCCAGCGGACGGAAATATTCGGGGTGGACCTCGACCAGCACGCGACCGGTCTTGCGGCAGGTACCCTTTTCATCGACGCCTTCGCCGGACCATTCGATCTCGCGACCGATGCAGGCGAACGACCGTTCGACGAACTCGCGTACAGAATGAGCCTCGCCGGTCGCCAGTACGTAGTCCTCGGGAGAAGGCTGCTGCAGCATCATCCACATGCCGCGCACATAGTCTTCGGCGTGGCCCCAGTCGCGGCAGGCGTTGAGGTTGCCGAGATAGAGCTTGTCCTGCTGGCCGAGTTCGATCGCTGCGACCGCGCGCGTGATCTTGCGGGTGACGAACGTTTCGCCGCGCGCGGGGCTCTCATGATTGAACAGAATGCCGTTCACGCCGTAGATGTTGTAGGCCGCGCGGTAATTGACCGTGATCCAGTAGGCATAGAGCTTGGCCGCGGCGTAGGGGCTTCGCGGCTCGAACGGCGTGGTTTCGTTGAGCGGACGGACCGGCGAATTGCCGTACAGTTCCGACGTCGAAGCCTGATAAAAGCGGGTGTGTTTCGTCAGGTTGAGGATGCGGATCGCTTCCAGCAGGCGCAGCGTGCCGAGCGCGTCCGACTGGGCGGTGTATTCGGGCGTCTCGAAGCTGACGTGAACGTGGCTTTGCGCCGCGAGATTGTAGATTTCGGTAGGCTGCACCATCTGCACAATGCGGAGCAGGCTCAGCGCATCGGTCATGTCGCCGAAATGCAGGAAGAAGCGGACGTCGGACTCGTGGCGGTCGTGATAGAGGTGATCGATGCGGCCGGTGTTGAAAGACGACGACCTGCGCTTGATGCCGTGAACGATGTAGCCCTTGTCCAGCAGAAACTGCGCGAGATAGGCGCCGTCCTGTCCCGTCACACCGGTAATGAGTGCAACCTTGTTTGACATTAAGCGATCTCGATGAATGAGAGACGGTCTCGATGAATGAGGGGCGGTTCGACTGCGGCGCTCAAACCGCTGGCGGGACAGGCCTTTATCCGGTGCGCGGGACCATAGACGCTTCCCGCAGCCGATTCAATGATGCGCCGCTAGCGCGCCGCCGCGGACAGGGCGCGCGGTACGGCGCCCAGTTTAAGCGTCTCGGCATCTTTCAAATCGGCAAGGCGGCAGCCGGCATTCTCGAAAGGCCCGTAGCGAAGCGCGATCGAGCCGCTGAGCGTCCCGGTGAAGGCGACGGCGGTCTGTTCCAGATTGGCTCGCCGGATGTCGATCGTGCCGGGCTCCCCGCTTTTCAGATCGAAGACCAGGCAGTGGCTGTACTCGACCGGCAGGACGAGGATCGAGCGGCCCCGGCTCGATGCCGAAATCTCCAGGCGGTCGCGGAGGACCTTGATCTCACCCTTGTCGGCAGCGACCCATGCCGAAGCCGCCGGGAGCGCCTCGGTCAGCACGACCTTTTTGCCGAAGTCGAATGACGGCGCCGCCATGATCCGCATGGCTTCGGTCGCGTCGGCCGCGACAACCGTTTCGGTCGGCGAGTATTGGCCCGTATTGGGATTGTCGATCTCGTAGACGTATTGCGGGCGACCGTCGACGATCTTGAAGGTCATCGCCAGCCTTGTGGGCGCGGCCGGGACGACATCAGTCACGACATAGCGGACGCCGAAGGCCGCAAACACCCGCGGGTCGAACTTCGTCAGGGCGGTCTGCGCGTGGGTCGACGTCACCGGGCCGTCGTTCAGCAGGCGGGTCATGACCAGATGGTAGAACGGCGACGAGAAATGGTTGCTCTCGAATAGAATGGGGATTCCGAAATAAAGCAGTCCATAGATGCGGTGATCGTTGCCGACGTAGACGAGCGGAATCTGGTCGTAGTTGTGCTGCGAAGCAAAGGGCGCGAACTGCAGCGACGCATCGAACGTCGTCCCCGCCAGACTGGCGACACGGCCGCGGAACGTAGCGCCCGGCACGAGGCCGACCTGTCCTTGAAGAAAGTCGGTCAGTGCGGTGGCCTTGGGCGGCCAGCGCCAGGGATTCTGATTCAGATTGTTTTGATTGCTGTAGGGGGGCTGCGCGAAAGCCAGCGTGAGCCATGGCAAGACCGCAAGGGCTATCGCGCAGCGAAGCGGTGTTATCGATGCCGACAGCCGCTTCGGCAGCGGTGGCGACCAGCGCCAGCGGGACCCCACGGCGTTGCGGCTGATATCGAACAACACGAAGATCGCGCCCGCGGCGAGAAGGGACGTCAGTGTGTAGGCGTAGACATCGAAGTAAGCGGGATTGGGTCCCCACCAGGGGCCGACCAGCACGCGGATCAGAAGGACAGCCGCGGCGATGCCCGCCTCGATGGCGAGGTAGGCAACCGCGAAGCTACGCAGAGGGCGCTTGCCGAAGATGGCGCACGGGATGGCGCCGCAAAGGGCGAGGATCCACAGAATGCGGCTCATCGGTCTGCCGCCTCCGATCAGCAGGCTCGATATGTTCTGCCAGTCGAGAAGCCGCGGCCACATTTCCAGCGGGAAGACCGTGCCTTTGGTGTCGAGATAGAGTCCGATCAGGAAGCGGCCAAACAGAATCGAAAGAATGGCGGCTGTCACGGCGAGAACGGCGGTCTTGATGACGCGCTCCGCCACCGTGTCGCTGTGCCAGACGCTGGCAATTGCGAAAGCGGCGGTCACCGGAATGACCTGAACGGAGGCGCCGGCGAATTCAAAGCCGATATAGCCGCCTATGCCGATCAGCGCGAGGGCCACCAGGATGGCCGGTCCCAATCGACCCGCATTTATTCGGCTCAGCGCATAGGCCATCACGGCAACGAGGGATATGACGGGCAATGCGTGCGGGTTGCCCCACAACAGGTCGGTTCCGAGCGTTGGCACGAAGAACGGAAACGAGACAAGGCTTCCGAGCCATGCGGCCGTCAACGAAACGGCAAGGCGCAGTTTGAGCACGCCTCCGAGCAGCAGCGTCGCAAGGAAGAATTCCGTCGCATAGATCGTATAGGCGACCGCCGGCGCATAAGTGTCGCTCTCGACCCATTGCGCGAAAACGAGAGCCGGATCGAAAAGCGTGTTGATCTGTGCCCACCACAGCCCGCCATTGCCCTCCAGGAAGTTCATCGTAAAGGCGGCGCCATGCCCCATCCAGAGGGCCTGGTTCTTGGCGGAGATCAGGAGAAACGTGCCGTCATACCGAAACATGACGACGGGGTTCTGTCGAATGAAGACGATCAGGCAGAGAACGATGAATGAGACGAGATGGATCGCGATGTATAGCCAACGGCAGTTGAGGTCGGAGTCTGGCCGTGTCAGCGAAGCAATGGCGTTGTGCATCTGCGGACAGGCGGTCAGTTTTGGCGTGGGCGTCATTGGTTCGCTGAATGGCTTGTATTGATTACGGCGGGGCGGACGGCGTTCGGGCGTCGCGATTTATAATGGCTTTTGGCATTATCGGGCGATCTTCTCAATGACATCCAGCGTCGCGTCGGTCAGCCGCGCGATGCTATAATTTTCGACGATTTTTTGGCGCGCCGCTTCTCCAAGACGGCGGCGCTCGTCTGCCGGCCGGGCAAGTATGGATCGCAGACCCGCCGCCAGCGCAGCTGCGTTGCGTGGCGGAACGATCTCGCCAAGATCTCCGACGATCGCGGCCGCGTCGCCGACGTCGGTGACTAAGCACGGCACTTCGCAGGCCATGGCCTCAGCGACGACATTCGGAAAGCCTTCTCCATAGGCCGAGGGCAGGCACAGGAGGTCGAATGCACTATAGACGGCCGCCATATCCGCATGCGGTCCGGCCCAGACGATGCGATCCGCAATGCCCAGAGCCAGCGCCTGGTCCTGCAGCTTACGACGCAGTTCGGCCGAACCGCCGCCGACGAGCACCGCCCGCAGCCGGTTCGCGTCCGGTCGCAAGAGAGCAAAAGCATCGAAGAAGGTGCCGTGATCCTTCATCGGGTCGAAGCGTGCGGCTAAGCCAATGACGGTTTCATCCGGTGCGATGAGCCATTCGGTGCGCAAAGTCTCCCCGCGCGCGCGGTCTAGCTTGAATTCGGAAGAGTCGATGCCGTTAGGGATGACGGCGAGTTTTTCCGCGGGCGTACCGCGCTCGATAAGGTGATGTTTCGCGGCATGCGAATTGGCGATCATCAGATCGGCCTTTAGAGCCAGCCGCGCCTCGAGCCAGTAAATTAGCCGCTCGAGCCGGTCATACGCGGCCGGCTGCATGTCGGATGAGCGGACGCCGAAAACTAGCTTTGCGCCCGGCACGAATGGACGAATAAGCGCCGCGATGCAATTCGCGGTGGGAAGATATGAATGAATGATGTCCGGGCGTTGGCGCCGCATCGCCACGATGAGCCGCCAGAAAAACGTCATGACATGCCAGCGGCCGGCTTTGCCAAGTGAGATAATTCTGACGCGCGGCCAGTCATGGCTGTCGCCAACAGGTGCATAGAAGGTAAATATGCTGACGTCGTGCCCCTTTTTCGCTAGCGCACGGGCAAGAACGCCCAATTGGCGCTCCGCTCCACCTGCGGTCAGGCTACGCGTTAGAAATGCGATACGCATCGCGTTGATCCGAAACTGGACAAGCCGGCACGACGAAAAGTCGCTGACGCAGATTTGCCATGATTTCGGAAGGATTGGATAGTTCTTGGCATACGTCTAGAAAAATTATGCGACGTACTGAGCCGTTGACTCGATGGGAGTTACTGAGCATGTTGGCCGTCCTCTGCCAGGCGTTTCACGGAAATGCTAGCTCTTCTAGAGATTGAAAAGTGACCCCCCAGTATTCAGCCGCATCTAACGACCTCCGTGAGGGCATTCGCAATTGGCCGATCTGGGGGAGGCTGGGTTGGCAGGAAGTTAAGCGGCGCTACCGTCGTACAGTGTTCGGGCCATTCTGGGCGACGATTAGTATCGGTATGTTTATCGGCGGCATGTCTTTCATTTGGGCGCCGCTGTTCAATACCACCGTCTCTACCTACCTTCCTTGGCTAACCACCGGTTTGGTGAGTTGGTCGCTGATCTCGTCCCTAATTAATGAGGGAACCGGCACCTATACGGCTGGTGTTGGGATCATCACGACATTGAACTTCCCTTATTCGATTCTCAATTTCATGGTGATCTGGCGCAACATTATTGTCTTCTTTCACAATCTGCTGATAGTTGTTGTCGTCGTCATTGTTTTGGGCGTGCCAATAAATTTTTCCACCCTGCTGATCATTCCTGGATTGGCAATCGTTGCGCTCAATGGCATCTGGATCACCATGATCCTCGGCATGGTGAGCGCACGCTATCGCGATATTCCGCAGTTGGTAGGGAACCTGACGCAGATATTGATGTTCGTCACCCCGGTATTCTGGGTGACGTCGTCGCTTGGTGCGCGTGGTCATAAGGTCACGCAGGGCAATTACGTATTTCACCTCATCGAGGTTCTGCGGCAGCCGATGCTGGGACAGACCCCAACATTGATGAACTACGCGGTGACGATCGGCGGTGCAGTTGTTGGAATATGCGCTGCGGTCTTTCTGTTTGCTCGCTTTCGTCGCCGAATTCCGTACTGGTTGTGAGGGCTTGAGCTTTGGCTTCGATCGTCGTCGAAAACGTCACCATCGATTTTCCGATTTACGGCGCCGGCCGCCGAAGCCTGCGCCAGAGCTTGCTAGCGCGGACCGGCGGACTGGTGCGCCGCGAAGGCAACCACATGCAGCACATTCTGGTGCGTGCGCTGGAAAACGTTTCCTTCAAGCTCGAGGACGGCGACCGTCTCGGTCTGATTGGCCACAATGGCGCCGGCAAGTCCACGCTTCTTAAGGCTCTTGCCGGCGTGTACTGGCCTGACGCCGGAGCGATCCGGATAGACGGTCGAATCTCGCCACTGTTTACGGCTGCGCCCGGCCTCGATCTTGAAGACAGCGGGCAAGAAAACATCAAGACTTGCGGCATGTTCCTCGGAATGACTGCAGACGAAGTCGCCCGCAAGATGCCCGACATTATGGAGTTCTGTGAACTCGGCGAGTATCTGGATCTGCCGGTGCGGACCTATTCCGCTGGCATGATCACGCGCCTATGCTTTGCGATTGCGACCGCCATTGATCCAGATATTTTGCTCCTCGACGAAGGATTGGCCGCCGGTGACGCCCGGTTTGCCAGCCGTGCAGAGCACCGGATGAACGGGCTCATCCACCGCACGCGCATCCTCGTTCTCGCCAGCCACTCGGACGCCATGATCAAACAGATGTGCAACAAGGGTATTCTGCTCGAGAAGGGCAAGGTACTGGCAGTGGGTCCGGTGGATGACGTGCTCGCTGAGTACCACAGGCGGAATGACGAGCTTGCGACGTTGGCCGAGGCTGCTGCGGTCTAGAGCCGAGTGCGCTCACGGCCCTGGGCATGCAAGCCGCCAATCACGGAACCCTTCGTTTGGCGCTCAACCGGGAATAAATAAACCGCGTCAAGTGCTTATGAAATCTTGTGCCTCTCGATTGCCTGCAAAAATCCGGCCTGCTATAGGAGCCCCCACGCGAGGGTAGGGGGATTTTGCCTCGGGAGTTGCAAAAGCCCCGAGGCTGACGCTTTGCGCTTGAGAATCGGCGAGATGTGTCGTTCAAGCGCCGACGTCCGGGTTGATGGGAGCGGAAATGAGCCGTTTGGACAAATTGCGCGTCAAGATTTTCGCTGACGGGGCGGACTTCGAGAGCATCGTTAAACTCAGCCAAAATGCTCGGATCAAGGGGTTCACAACGAACCCGACACTGGTCCGCAAGGCAGGCGTTACCGACTACGAGCAATTTGGCCGCAAGCTTCTGGCTGCCGTCCCAAATCACCCGGTATCGCTTGAAGTCTTCGCGGACGATTTCGAAGAGATGGCGCGTCAGGCGAAAGCCATCGCGACCTGGGGTCCGAACGTCAACGTAAAGATCCCGGTGACCAACACGCGCAAGGAGTTCTGCGGCGATCTCATCCGCGAATTGTCGGCCAGCGGCGTTGCCGTCAACGTCACCGCGATCATGACCCTCGATCAGGTCAAGCGCGTTACCGATTGCCTGGCGCCGGGCACGCCGGCGATCGTCTCGGTGTTCGCCGGGCGCATTGCCGATACCGGTGTCGATCCGGTTCCTCTGATGGCTGAATCGGTCAATATCCTGAAGCAGAAGCCGAAGGCCGAATTGATCTGGGCGTCGCCACGCGAACTGCTCAATGTTTTCCAGGCCGACGAGATCGGCTGTCAAATCATCACGGTCACTAACGACATTCTGAACAAGTTGTCGCTGGTCGGTAAAGACCTCGAAGCCTATTCGCTTGAGACCGTCGAAATGTTCAGGCGCGATGCTGTCGGCGCCGGGTTCGAGATCAAGACTGACGTCGGGGGACAAGTCAAAAAAACTGCAAAGGTTTGATTGGCCAGGAGACGTGGAGTTCTGGTCTTACAGACTTTGCATCGCGGGTCGTTCGACGCCGCCGAGCCTAGAGCACTTTGACGAGTGTGTTCATGGGCCAGCGTTGAGGTATCCCGCGATCTTGATACATTTCACTGTTTAAGAGGGTATCCAGCGGCAATGCAAAACGTTCTTGTGACCGGCGGTGCCGGCTATGTCGGACACGTGCTGACGCCTCGGCTGCTCGCCGAGGGCTATAATGTAACCGTCTACGATACGCTTTTTTACGGCGCGCGCTTGCCGAACGACCCGAAGCTGCGCGTGATCAAGGGTGACATTCGCGACGTTGCGAAGATCACCGAAGCCATGAAGGGACAGGATGCCGTCCTGCATCTGGCCTGTATCTCCAACGACGCCAGCTTCGAGCTTGACGAAAAGCTGTCGGAAACGATCAACCTCGACGCCTTCGAGCCGATCGTGAAAGCCGCCAAGGCGGCCGGCGTGCAGCGCTTCGTTTACTGCTCTTCGAGCTCGGTTTACGGCGTGAGCGACTCTCCCGACGTCACCGAGGACCATCCGCTGGTGCCGCTGACGCTCTACAACAAGTTCAAGGGCATGTGCGAGCCGATCCTGTGGCAGTACAAGTCCGACGACTTCACCTGCGTCACCATCCGCCCGGCGACGATCTGCGGCTACAGCCCGCGCACCCGCCTCGATCTGTCGGTCAACATCCTGACCAACCACGCCGTGAACAAAGGCGTGATCACGGTGTTCGGCGGCGCGCAGATGCGGCCGAACCTACACATCGAGGACATGGTCGACGCCTACGTCCTGATGCTCAAGGCGCCGAAGGAAAAGATCAACGGGGAGACGTTCAACATCGGTTTCCAGAACTATTCGATCTCCGACATTGCCAATATGGTGAAGAAGGTCGTCGAAGAGGAGATGCCGGAGCTCGGCGAGATCAAGATTACGACGACGCCGTCGAACGACAACCGCTCGTATCACGTCAATTCGGACAAGGTCCGTCGCGTGCTCGGCTTCGAGCCGAAGCGCAACATCGAGGACGCGGTGCGCGACCTGACGCGCGCGTTCCGCAACAACATGTTGCCGGCCAGCTTCGATGACGACTGGTACTACAACGTTCGCACCATGAAGAAGCTCGGAGCGAAATGATCTCGGAACCGAAAATCGCGGTCGTCACCGGTGGCGCTGGCTTCATCGGCAGCCACATGGTGGATGCGTTGCTCGGCAAGGGCTATCGCGTCCGCGTCATCGACAACATGACTGGCGGCCGCCTAGCCAATCTGGCGCACCACGGCGGCAACGCCGACCTGTCCGTCGAAGAGGCGGACATTCGCGATCTGACGCCGGACTCCAAGCTGTTCGCCGGTGCCGACTGCGTTTTCCATTTCGCCGGGATCGGCGACATCGTGCCGTCGATCGAGCGGCCGATCGACTACATGGACACCAACGTCCAGGGCACCGTGCGCGTGCTCGAGGCCGCGCGGCATGCCAAGGCGAGGAAGCTCGTCTATGCCGCGTCGTCGTCCTGCTACGGGCTGGCGCCGACCCCTACGCGGGAGGATTGCCCGATCGCGCCGGAACATCCCTATGCGCTCTCGAAGTACCAGGGCGAGCAGGCGGTGTTTCACTGGCACAAGGTCTACAAGCTGCCGGTCAACTCGATCCGCATCTTCAATGCCTATGGTACGCGGGTGCGCACGACGGGCGCCTATGGCGCTGTCTTCGGCGTGTTCTTCAAGCAGAAGCTGGCCGGCAAGCCCTTTACGGTCGTGGGTGACGGCACGCAGAAGCGTGACTTCCTCTACGCCAGCGATGTCGCCGCGGCGTTTCTGGCGGCGGCTGAGACCGACAAGACCGGCGAGGTCTGGAATCTCGGCGCCGGCAATCCGCAATCGGTCAACCGCCTGGTCGAACTGATCGGCGGCGCCACGGTCTATATCCCCAAGCGGCCCGGCGAACCGGACGTCACCTGGGCGGACATTACGAAGATCACCCGCGATCTGGGATGGAAGCCGGTCGTCCCGTTCGAGGAAGGCGTTGCACGCATGATGGCCGAGATCGAGAAGTGGCGCGACGCGCCGCTTTGGGATCCCGACTCCATCAAGCAGGCAACGAAAACCTGGTTTGAAGCTCTAGGGGCGGAGTGATGTTGATGACGCCACGTACGGCCGGTGACTATCGCCGCAAGGTAAAGACGATCGACGAGTTGTGTGCTGCGCTTGGACCGCGTCCGCGCCAGCAGACCGTCGTGATGTGCCACGGTGTTTTCGATCTCGTGCACCCGGGCCATATCCGTCACTTGTTGTACGCCAAGGACAAGGCCGACCTCCTCATCGCCAGCCTCACGGCCGATGCGCATATCAGCAAGGCCCAATACCGGCCCTTCGTGCCGGAAGACCTGCGCGCGCTCAATCTCGCGGCACTGGAAATGGTCGACTATGTCATCGTCGATCCAAACCCGACGCCGATCGAGCATATTTCACGCCTGCAGCCCGACTACTTCGCCAAGGGCTATGAATACGGCGGCGGCGACAAGATTCATCCGAAGACCCAGCAGGAAATCGATACACTCAAGGCTTATGGCGGCGACATCCTGTTCACCCCGGGTGACGTCGTCTATTCGTCCTCGCACCTGATCGAGCAGGGTCCGCCGGACATCGCCGTCGAGAAGCTGTTGGCGCTCATGGAAGCCGAAGGCCTGTCCTTCGACAAGCTGCGCGGCATCATCGAGAAGTTCGAAGGCCGGACCGTTCATGTCGTCGGCGACACTATCGTCGACAGCCTGACCTACACCACGATGATCGGTGGCATGACCAAGACGCCGACGCCGAGCGTGCGCTATGACAACCGCGTCGATTTCATCGGCGGCGCCGCGATCGTCGCCAAGCATCTTCGCGCCGCCGGCGCCAAGGTGACGTTCTCGACCGTGCTCGGCAACGACCCGCTCAAGGACTTCGTGCTGGAGGGTCTCAGGGAAGACGGCATCGAAGTGTTGCCGATCATCGATAACGCCCGGCCGACCACGCACAAGAATGCCTTCGTCTGCGGCGACTACCGTCTGCTCAAGGTCGACACCATCGACAACCGCAGCATCACCGACAGCCAGGCCGAGACCATCATCAAGAACCTGCGCAGTGTGAAGGCGGAAGCGGTTGTGTTCTCCGACTTCCGCCATGGCATCTTCAACCGCCGCACGATTCCTGACCTGACGGCGGCTATCCCGGACGGCGTCTTCCGCGTCGCCGACAGCCAGGTCGCGAGCCGCTGGGGCAACATCCTCGAGTTCAAGGGCTTCGACCTGCTGACGCCGAACGAGCGCGAGGCGCGCTTCTCGCTGGCCGATCAGGACACTGGCGTGCGCCCGCTCGCCGCCCGGCTGCATGAAGATGCGGATTGCAAAACCGTCATTCTCAAGCTCGGCGATCGCGGCATCCTGACCTGCCGGGCTGGCAAGGAAGCCGATCCGCGGACCTTCTTCGTGGTCGACAGCTTCGTCGATCGCGTGGTCGACGCGGTCGGTGCCGGCGACGCGCTGCTCGCTTACGCGACCTTGTCGATGCTGGTGGACAAGTCGGAAGTGGCCGCGTCCATTCTCGGATCGATTTCCGCGGCGCTGGAGTGCGAGGCCGACGGCAACCTGCCGATCGGTCCCGCCCAGGTGCTGAAGAAAATCGACACCGTCGAAAAACGCGCCCGCTTCGAATAAAGCAGGCGAAACGAAATGCGTGTCATCGTCGCCGGCCTTGGCGTCCAGGGTTACAAGCGTCGGCGCGTCGCTGGCGCGGATTTCGTGGCGTCGGTCGACCCCGTCAATGCCGAAGCCCAGTACAAGCGCGTCGAGGACGTGCCGCTGGGCGATTACGACGCGGCGCTGTGCTGCATTCCGGATGAGCCCAAGGTGGCGATGCTCGAGTATCTGCTTGGGCACGGCAAGCATGTGCTGGTCGAGAAGCCGCTATGGGCCGAGGGCGACGCCGAGCTCGGGCGTCTGCAGGCGATTGCGCGGCAGAACAAGGCGATCTGCTATACCGCCTACAATCATCGCTTTGAGCCGCATTTCGTGGCGATGCGCGACGCCATTGCCTCCGGCAAGCTCGGCAAGATCTATCGCTGCCGGATGTTCTACGGCAATGGCACCGCGCGGCTGGTGCGCGACTCGGTCTGGCGCGATCAGGGCGCCGGCGTGCTGCCCGATCTCGGCTCGCATTTGTTCGATACGCTGCGCTTCTGGTTCGGCGACATCGGCGAGACGTTCGAGGTCATCGCCAGCAATGCCTTCGAGAACCGCGCGCCGGATCATGTCGTGCTCGGCTCCAGGGGTGTGTCGCCGCAGATCGAACTGGAAATGACGCTCCTGAGCTGGCGTAACCACTTCACTTGCGACATCTTCGCGGAGAAGGGTTCGGCGCACATTTCCTCGCTGTGCAAATGGGGGCCGTCCACCTTTACCCTGCGCACCCGCATTCTGCCGAGCGGACGTCCGCCGGAGGACAGCGTGACACTTGTCCAGGACGATCCGACCTGGGCTATCGAGTACGAGCACTTCAAGGCGCTGTGCGCGGCGGGCAAGCCGGCGGACCTGTCGAACGACATTTGGCTCAACCGCATGCTGCGCAATCTCAGCGACGTCGCGGTGCGCGAGGTGAATTCATGAGTGGGCCTGTCGTCGGATTTGCCGGATTGACCCATCTCGGCTTGGTGTCGGCTGTCGGCACAGCATCGAAGGGCATTCGCGTCGTCGGCTACGATGGCGACAGCGAGCGCGTGCGTAATATCAATGCCGGCATGCTGCCCGTCGTCGAGCCCGATCTCGACGACATGGCGCGCGAATTCGCGGGCAATCTCAGCTTCACCGACAAATTGGCCGATCTCGCCCAGTGCGAGATGGTCTATATCTCGACCGACGTGCCGACCGACGATCGCGGGCAGAGCGATTTGTCCGGCATTGCCAAATCGATCGAGAGCGTCATCGCCGCGCTCAACCCGAATGCGCTGCTGATCATCCTGTGCCAGGTGCCGCCCGGCTTCACGCGCAAGCTGCCGCTGCCGGCCGAGCGGCTTTACTATCAGGTCGAGACGCTGGTTTTCGGCCGCGCCGTCGAACGCGCGACCAAGCCGGAGCGTTTCATCATCGGCTGCGCCGATCCGTCACAACCGCTGCCGGCATCCTATGCCAAGGTTTTGGGTGCGTTCGGCTGTCCGCTGCTGCCGATGCTGTACGAGAGCGCGGAGCTGGCCAAGATCGCCATCAATTGCTGCCTGGTCGCGTCGGTGACGGTGGCCAACACGCTTGCCGAACTGTCCGAGCGCATCGGGGCCGACTGGAGCGAAATCGCGCCGGCGCTGAAGCTCGACCGGCGTATCGGCGCCTACAGCTATCTGGCGCCCGGTCTCGGCATCGCCGGCGGCAACCTCGAACGCGACCTGGCCACCGTGTTGCGGCTGTCCGAACAGTGCGGCAGCGAGGCCTCCGTCATCGCGGCCTATCTCACGAACAGCAAGCACCGGCGCGATTGGGCGTTGCGCATGGTTCATCGCGAGGTTTTCAGCCGCAAGCCGGATGCGAAGCTCGGCCTTCTCGGGCTGGCCTATAAAGAGAATACGCACTCGACCAAGAATTCGCCGTCGCTGGCGCTGATCGAGAACCTGCATCCGTGGCCGATCACGGTCTATGACCCGGTGGTGCCGGCGTCGGCCGCGGCGCATCCAAAGGTGACAGCGGTGCCGAGCGCACTCGATGTCGCGCGCGGCGCCGACGCGCTCATCGTCATGACGCCGTGGCCGCAGTTCCGCGAACTGCGCGCGGCGGACATTGCAGCGGCGATGGCCGGCAATATCGTCATCGACCCGTTCGGCGTGCTCGACGGCCCGGCGCTGCGCGCGGCCGGCATCGCCCATTTCGTGCTCGGCAAGCCCGAGCGGGCAGGGGCCTGACATGCTCGAACATCTCAACCAAGCGCCGTCCCTGCCGAAGCGCGTCGTCGTGATGGGCGGTGGCGGCTTTGTCGGCAATGGTCTGACCGCCCACTTGTCGGCGCAGGGCGTATCGGTCGTTTCGCTGACGCGCAAGGATGTCGACCTGCTTGCGGACGACGCCGCCACGAAACTCGCGGCGCGCGTGAACGAGGGCGACAGCGTCGTCTTCGTGTCCGCCACCGCGCCCGCGCGCAACGCCGCGGCGCTGATGCAGAACCTGCGTATGGCCGAAGCCTTCGTCAAAGGCGTGTCGGCGAAAGCGCCGGCGCATGTCGTTTATGTCTCGTCGGACTCGGTCTATGCCGACGATGCCAACCCGGTGAACGAACGCTCGTACTGCCAGCCCTCGACAATGCACGGCATGATGCATGCCGCGCGCGAACTGGTCCTGAAGAACGAGATCAAGGCGCCGCTCGCCATTGTCCGCCCGAGTTTGCTGTACGGCGCGAGCGACCCGCACAACGGCTATGGCCCCAATCGCTTCCGCCGGATGGCCGCGAAAGGCGAGGCGATTACGCTGTTCGGCAACGGCGAAGAACAGCGCGACCACGTATTCATCGACGACGTCGCGAGCTTGATCAAGCTGGTGCTGAGCCACCGCAGCCGCGGCGTGCTCAACATCGCGACCGGGGTGTCGACGTCGTTCCGCGCTATCGCGGAAAAGACTGTCGCGCTGTCCGGCCAGAAGAGCGATATCGTGCCGACCGCTCGCCAGAATCCGATTACGCACCGTCATTTCGACGTCACAAATTGCCTGAAAGCATTTCCGCGTTTCAGCTATACGCCCCTCGACGAAGGGTTGAAGCGGGCGGCAAGCGCAGATCAAGGAGCCAAGGCATGAACGAAGTCCATTTGCTCGCCAAGCTGCCGCGCGGCAAGCGCAACGTGAATGCGCGCGCCACAGCCAAGACCGAAGAGCACATCCGCATCTCCCGCGAATACGGCCAGATCTATTTCGACGGGCCGCGCGAGTACGGCTATGGCGGCTACCGGTATGACGGACGCTGGATCCCGGTCGCGGAAGACATCGTCAAGCATTTCGACCTCAAGGCTGGCGACCGCGTGCTCGATGTCGGTTGCGCCAAGGGCTTCCTGGTCAAGGATCTCCTGAAGGTCTGCCCGGGCCTCGAAGTGTTCGGTCTCGACGTCTCCGAATACGCGATGATGCATTGCGAACCGGAGGTCGTCGGCCGTCTGCACCTCGGCAATGCCGTGCGTTTGCCGTTTCCCGACGGCAGCTTCAAGGCGGTGATTTCGCTCAATACGCTGCACAATCTCGAGCGCGCTGAGCTGATCACGGCGTTGCGTGAGATGGAACGCCTGGCTCCCGGGCGTGGCTTCGTGCAGGTCGACTCCTACCGGACCCCGGAACAAAAGGCCGTGTTCGAGGAATGGGTCCTCACGGCCAAGTTTCACGACTACCCGGACGGGTGGCGGAAATTGTTTCAGGAGGCCGGTTACACGGGCGATTATGACTGGACGATCATCGAATGAATCCCTAAAACTGGCCTGTTTTTAGGCGTTCGAAACTGAATTGCACCGTCTGGATCAAACAATGAATACGATGGCCCCCCGTAACTTTTTCGACGCCGACCAGGCCCGCGCCCGCTGCGTGAAATTCCGCAAGCGCATTCTGGATGTGTCGCAGCAGGTGCAGGCGTTGCATATCGGCTCGGCTTATTCGTGCACCGAGATCGTCGACTGCATTTACTACGGCCTGATGCGCCGCGACGCCGCCGGCAAGTCGCCCGACACCTTCGTGATGTCGAAGGGGCACGGCTGCATGATCCAGTACGCCATCCTAGAGGATATGGGCGTTCTGACCCGCAAGGACATGGATCTGTACTGCAAGCCGGAAGGTATCCTGGGTTGCCATCCCGATTACGGCAATCCGGGCATCGAAGCCTCGACCGGCTCGCTCGGCCACGGCCTGTCGATGTCGGTCGGCATGGCGCTCGCCGAAAAGGGCCGCAAGACGGGCGGCACCATCTACGTCGTGCTCAGCGATGGTGAAGTGCAGGAAGGCTCGACCTGGGAAGCGACCATGATGGCGTCGTCGCTCGGTTGCTCGAACCTCGTCGCCTTTGTCGACAACAACGACTTTCAGAGCCTCGGCCGCACCTCGCAGACACACCCGTCGTTCTATCCGCTAGCAGAGAAGTATCGCGCTTTCGGTTGGGAGACCGCCGAAGTGGACGGCCACAATTCGGCCGCGATCTTCCAGGCGGTGACTTCGCGGCGCGGTGACAAGCCTCTCATGGTCTGCGCCAAGACCGTGAAGGGCAAGGGCATCAGCTACATGGAGAACGTGCCGATCTGGCACTATCGGTCGCCTAATCCGCAGGAATACAAGCAGGGCGTCGCCGAACTGGAAAAGGCCGCCGGATGAGGAACACTTTCGCAGAGACGCTTTACAAGTCGGCGACGGAAAATCCCGACGTCTATATCGTCGTGGCCGATATTTCGCCCGCTGGCAGCATGGCGAAGTTCAGCCAGGAATTTCCCGAGCGCTTCATCAATGTCGGCGTGGCCGAGCAGAGCATGATCGGCATTTGCGCTGGCCTGGCGCTGAAGGGCTGCCAGCCCTTCGCTTATACGATCGCGACCTTCTCGCTCTATCGTCCGTTCGAGATGGTGCGCGACGACCTTTGTTATCAGAACCTGCCGGTGACGGTGGTCGGCATGGGCGCGGGCGTCATCTATTCGACGCTCGGCGGCACGCATCACACGCAGGAAGACATCGCGGTCGCCGGCGCGATCCCGAACATGCAGATCATCGCGCCTTGCGATCCGGCCGAATGCACCGAAGCGACTCGCTACTGCGCCACGCAGAAGATCGGTCCGATCTACCTGCGCCTCGGCAAGGCCGGCGAACCGAACTACACCGACAAGGCGGTCGACCCGTGGCAGTTCGGCAAGCTGCGCTACATCAAGCGCGGAACCGATGTCTGCATTCTCACCTACGGCGTCATCATGCAGAAGGCGATGAAGCTCGCCGAGCAGCTCGAGGCCAAGGGCAAGTCGGTGTCGGTCGTGTCCTGTCACACGCTCAAGCCGCTCGACCGCAAGGGCATCGAAGAAGCGCTGCATAAGCACAGCCATGTCATCGTCGTCGAAGAGCACGCGCCGCAGGGCGGTCTTGCGCCGCAGACCAAGCAGATAGCCTGGGATAGCCAGGCGAAATGCCGTCTCGATACGTTCACGCTGCAGGACGCCTTCATCCACAATTACGGCAGCCATGACGACCTGTTGGCCGCTCATGGGCTCGATTTCGATGTGATCTCGGCGAAAGTGGGGGCTGCATGAGCGATCAGGCAAATCCGGCAGCGGTCACGCCGCCTGCGCCTCGGCCGGTGAAACTGGTTCCGCTGGCGATCAATGGCGGTGAGAAGCTGCGTCAGACGCCGATGCCGGCGCGGCTCGCCCTCGGCGATGACGAAGCCCGCATGGTCCAGCAGGTCCTGAGCTATTACCGGGACCGCAAGATCGACCCCGGTTATCAGGGACCGTTCGAGAACCTGTACACCGAAGCATTCGCCGACATGATGGGCGGCGGCTATGCCGACGCGGTGGCGACCGGCACGTCGGCGCTTTACGTGGCGCTGGCGGCGCTCGAATTGCCAAAAGGCAGCGAAGTCCTCGTCTCGCCGATCACCGATCCCGGCACGCTGGCGGCCATTGTTCTCAATGGCCTGAAGCCGCGCCTGATGGATTCGATGCCCGGCAGCTACAATGTCGGTCTTCAACAGTTCGTCGAGCGTATCGGGCCGAATGTGACCGGCGCCTGCATCGTCCATGCAGCCGGGCAGGCGGTCGAGATCGACAAGATCGTCGACGCGGCGCGCGCCAATGGCATCAAGGTTCTCGAGGACTGCTCGCAGGCGCATTTCGCCAAGCTGCACGGCCGCGCGGTCGGCACTTTCGGCGATATCGCGGCGTTCTCGACCATGTACCGCAAAGCGCACAGCACCGGCCCGTCGGGCGGAGTGGTTTACACGCGCGACCGCGACATGGCGAACAAGGCTGCCGCCTATTCGGATCGCGGCAAGCCGCGCTGGCGCGACGATTTCGACGACCGCAACCCGGCGACTTATCTTTTCCCCGCGCTCAACCATCACACCGACGAGATTTCGTGCGCGATCGGTTACGCTTCGCTGCTGCGGCTCAACAAGACGATCATCAATCGCCTCGCTTTCGTGTCCGATTTCGTCGCCCGCATCTGGGATGGATCGAACGTGTGCTCGGCATATCGTTTCTCGCCGACCGACTCGCCCTTCTTCTATCCGGTAATCGTCGATCGCGACGCCATCACCTGCACCAAGACGCAGTTTGCCGAAGCGGTGCGCGCCGAGGGCATCGATCTCAACCCGGATTACAAATATCTGGTCCGGGACTGGCCTTACATCCAACCTTATCTCGCCGACGACTTCGAGACGACGAATGCGCGCGCCATTCGTGACACCTCGTTCAATCTCTATTTGAACGAAAACTACGGCGAGCAGGAATCGCGTGACGCGGCGCGGGCGATCTCGAAGGTCGAAAAGCACTTCCTCAAGGGCTGACCATCCTGGGGCGGTCGCGGGCGGTGTCAGCCGAGGCGGGCGCGCTGGTAATGAAGAAACAGCGCGAAGGCGTCGTACGGCACCAGCCGCAGCGACAGCGCCTCATCGCCGGTGAAAGTCCGCATCTCCGCGCCCTCGTGCAGGACCAGGCAGGCCAGGGTGGCCGCGTCGATTCGGACCTCATAGTAGTTCCGGAAGTAGCGCTTTAGCCCGGTTGGCTTCAGATCGAAATCGAACCCGACGAAAAGCTGCGGATCGGCCGTATCGAGTTCTAGCTCCTCCTTCAGCTCCCGCCGCAGCGTCTGGATCTCGTTTTCCCCAGGGTCGACCGCCCCGCCGAACAGGCCCCAATGGTCCGGGTACCAGATTTGGGGGATATCGTCCCGAAGCTGTAATAGGTAACGGCCGTCCTCGGTGACGATAATCGCCGCGGCGGCATCGCTGGCCCGAAGCGGGAGCCTGGACGTCAGGAAGTGACCGTCAATTTTCATTGTAAATGCAGGGCTGGTATGGGGCCCAATCACCACTTTCGGCTGTGGACCCTTGCTTTCAATGTACTAAGGCGATAAGGGTTACCATAGTAGTGTGCAGGCGCGAAATAGCCGCCCACCCAAAAAATCTCTGGAACCAGAAGGTTTTAGCATGAGGGACTGGTCAAAGGCAGAGTGGGTCGATCCCGCCTATAACTGGAAGCCTCTCCCGGTTTCGGAGATGCCAGAGCGTCTCCTGATCGACTATGCAACCCGCTGCAATCTGCGCTGTCACATGTGCCCGGTGTGGGGCCTGGAAGACGACGGCCAGATCGGATCGGTCGAAGGCATTATGGATGTCGATGCCTCCCGCCGCATGCTCGATCAGTTCACGAAGATACAGCCCATGGTGGCGCCGAGCATTTACGGCGAGCCGTTGCTCATCCCCAAGCTGCGTGAAGTGTTCAGCGACATGAAGCAGCGCGGCATCGCGCTCGCGCTCAACACCAACGGACTGACGCTGACCGAGGATCTCGCGGAGTTCTTCTGCCAGATCAAGGTCGACTCGATCATGTTCAGCCTCGACTCCACGACGCCCGAGACGCTCGAGAAGGTGCGCGGCGTCGACAAGCTCGCCAAGATCGAAGCGGCTGTGTTCCGCATGCTGCGCGTTCGCGGCGACCGCGATCTTCCGCGCATCGGCGTGTCGTTTACGATCCAGGGCACGAACCGTCACGAAGAGCAGGCGTTCGTCGATCGCTGGATCGGCGTCGTCGACGTCGTGCGCATGGGTATCGTGTTCGAGAACGGCACGTTCCCCGACATGGTCGAGCCGCCAAAGCGCGTGCCGTGCGGAGTCATTTACAAGACGATGCCGGTGCACAACGACGGCAGCGTGCGGCTGTGCTGCCTCGACGGCGTGCGCGCGACCGACATGGGCAACGTGTTCAAGACCAGCGTTGCCGATGTCTGGCACGGCGAGGAATTCGCCAAGGCGCGCTACTATCACGAGACCGCGCAGTGGGACAAAGTGCCGTTCTGTGCCGGCTGCAACGGCTGGGCGCAGTACGAGTATGCGGAAGAGGTCAAGGACGGTCTGCTGATCCGCCGCTCGCCCGAATACACTTACTACAACTTGATCAACAGGCTCTCGAGCTGGCAGGGCAATCTTCTGGGTGGCCACAAGCCGCCTCCGGAGGAGCTGAAGCAGCAGGGACAGCGCAAGTCGCTCGCCGACGCGGAACTGGCCTAGGCCGGTCACGTCCGGAGCCTCAAGGCAGGGCCGACAGGAGCCAGACGTGACGCGTGAGCCGAAGCGAGGACTGCGCCGCGCGGTCTATCGAATTCGGACTCAGGGTCTCGCCTGGGTCGGCAAGCGGGTCGCTTCCGAAGTCAGCCTGCCGACCACCGGTGTCGGCAAATTCCTGCACGCATCGGTGCGTCGCGCGCTAATCGCGTTCAATGCCGTGAGACGGACATCGGGTGCGATGTCCCCACTGGAAGGCGATGTTCTTTACGCCTTCTACGATCTTAAAGTTGCTCCTGTAACTTTCGATTTTCTCTGGTTCCTCGCCGGCGCCGAGCTGAGCCGACGCAAGCTCGGCATGGGCTCGATCCATGTCGTCATCGTGCCTGGCGGGCACCAGGGCGTCCGCCGCGAGGGTGAGGACTATGAGGCAACTGTCGGGGCCTCGGCGCGGCGCGAGCGCGTCTACAACGTCCTGATGGCGTCGTGTCCGTTGCTGCCGTCCTGCAAGGGCGTCACGTACGCATCGTCGCGCGAGCAGGCCACGTTCCTCCGCCGCGCCGCACGACATGTCTACCCGGCCGATTACGAGCCGATGCTGCCGGTCTATCCGGGGCCGGCCGACGCCTTCGCGGCGGCGCGTCAGGGCGACAAGACGATCGGCGCGCTCCGGGCCACGCAGGGACGACTGGATGAAGTCGAACGCTGGATGGCGGCGACCGTCGGCTCCCGGCGCATGGTCGTGATCACAATGCGCCAGTACAACTACATGAACGGCCGCAACAGCGACGTTCAGGCCTGGATGGCGTTTGCGCGGGCGCTCGATCCGGCGCTCTACGTTCCCGTTTTCATTCCGGACACCGGCGAGACGATCACACGCAGCAGCGAAGTCCTGCGCGAGTTTCTAACCCTTCCCGAGGCCGCCTGGAATGTGGGGCTGCGCATGGCGCTGTACGAGCGCGCTTTCGTCAATCTCGGGGTCAACACCGGGCCGATGGGCCTGTGCTGGCTGAATGCGCACACCCATTACGCCACGTTTAAGATGGCGGTGCCGGATGTGCCGCAGACGTCTCTCGACTATTTCCGCGAGCTCGGCTTCGTGCCGGGTGAATCACTCCCGTTTGCGCGCCCGACCCAGGAACTCGTCTGGCACGACGATACGTTTGAAGAACTGACCCGCACGTTCCAGCGGTTAGCTGCCCGGCTGAGCGAACCTGAGGGAACCGCTTCACGGGGCGAGCCGGCGACACTATAAGAGGCGAAAGGCCGGTCCGGGCGAACCCATAACGATAACCGCCGGGCCGACATTTGTGGGGCACTATGAAGCAAAAAGCGCGGCTGATCATCCCTATGTGGGGAGAGGTCTATGCCCAGAAACTGATCACGATCACGATCCCGGCGCTGCTGGCGCCCGGCAACGTGCCGGCTTTCGCCGAGGACTTCGACATCGAGTTCGTTATCGTGACCGAGACGAGACTGTTCGAGACCATCCGCGCCGCCGACTCGTTCAAGAAAATCTCGCAGTTCTGCAAGCCACTTCTGTTTCCGATCGACGATCTGATGACCGACATTCCCGGCGATTACGGGGTCGTTCTGACATACGCCTTGTTCCGCGGCTTCATCGACCTCGGCGGAGCGATGACAGATACCAATCTTCTATTTTTCAATACCGACTTTATCATCTCCGACGGTTCGCTGCGCCACGTCGCCGAGCTCATCAAGCGTGGCGAGCGCGTCATCCATGCGCCGAGTTTTCGCGTCGTTCTCGAAGATGTCTGGCCGCAACTCGAAGCGCGGATCGATCACCAGTCCCTGGCGCTGGCCATTCCCGGCCGCGAGATGGCCAGCATTGCCCTCAAGCACAAGCACATCACGGTCAAGGCCCGCACCGTCAACCAGAAGCTTTGCCATCAATGGCGCATGGACCAATTCTACTGGTACGTCGATGAGCATACCTTGATCGGTTATCAGTGGCCGGTCGCGTTGGTCGCCATCCGGCCGGAGCGCGTCATTCTCGATCCGACGCTGGTCTGGGATTACGGCTTCGTCCCAGAAGCGGCGCCGACGCTACCGAAGCATTTCATCGACGACTCCGACGATTTCTTCATGCTGGAACCGCAAAAGCGCGCGACGGGTGAAGATCTGGTCCGCCTCGGCTCCATTTCGATCGACGACATCGCGAAGGATTTGTCGAAGTGGACCACCCAGGAACATCGCGATTGCGGTCAGCAATTGCTTAAGATCCATTCGGCTGATCTTCCGGACATCGCGCCGTTCGTCGCGGAGTCGCGAGACTATCTCGCCAGCATCATGAGCCGGCTGTCACCGCCGCAGCCGCACATCAACCACGGCCTGCTCGGCGAGTGGTTTGATGGCGCCAAGGAGCGCATGCGGGCGAACCGCAACGAAGCGAAGGCGGCCGTGTGCGAAGTTGTGTCGGCCAATCCGGACGGCAAAGCCGATGCGCTCATACATACCGCGCCCGCGGCGCGGCGGCGCAGCGGTGTAGCCACATTTGGCCTGTCGGCCATGAAACGAACCTACCGGGCGCTGTTCGGGCAGGTTCCCCATGTTCAGCGTCAGCATCCGCTATGGGCGGACATTCATGTCGTCGCGGGAAAAATCACGATGTGGCAGGCTCGCGGCGCCAACATCCTCTGGATTTCGTCGAACGACTCTTTGTTCTATCGAAGCTTGAGCAACCGGATCGATCCCGCCGCACTGTTCTATTCAAACCCGCATTCGGCTTTGGGCGCGCCGGCTCACTACGACGTGTGCCTGTGCGAGCTGTCGCTGGACGATTTCTACGATTACCGTTCCTACTACGAGCGCATCCGCCCTTTCATGAAGGATGGCGGTGAGGTCGTCGCCTATGTTTATCGAAGCGGCCGGCGCTCGCTCCATGCCGACGATCTTGGCCTTTGCGAAAGCGCGCTGCCGGATGTCGATGTTTCGCGCATCCGGTTCATGGGTTCGTTCGCGACGGGCAGGTTGAGGCATCTCTTCATGCGCACCGCGACGTCACTCCCGAATAGGCCGATGCTGCGCAACGTGCTGTCGGCGCTGGTGCTTGTTGTGCTCGCGCCTTTCGTGCGGCTGAGCAACGGCGCCGCGAGGAAGGACGACTCGATCTTCAATTCTTCCTGGACTAGCCTCGTGCTCGAAAGCACTGTGGTCCGCGAGGGAAAGACGGCTCAGGCGCGCGCTTCGTAAGCCGACAGGATCTCTGTCCACATCTCGGCATGCATGACGAGACCGGACGCAGCCATGTGGCAGTCGTCGAACCGGTGCTCGATACCGATCGTGTCGGTGTCCGGTCCCGCGAGTATGCCAAGGGCCGGATCGACCACGGCGCGCTGCGCCGCGCGGATCGCTTCGTTGGGTGGCGAACGGCACACTGTCGCCTGGGCGACAAAGATCGGCGCGCCAACGCCGTAACGCCGTATCGCCGCATGAATTTTCCGCAAACAGGCGGCGTAGCGTTCGCCGTCGCCGTCGGCGCGCGCATTGCTCTCGCCCTGGTGCCAGAGCACGTGGGTGAATTCGATTTGTCGTTCGCGCGCGCGCTGGATCGCGACCTGAAGGCGGCGATGCCGCACCCCGCCGGGCGTCCATTCCTCGATCCGGCTGCCGCCGACGCCGATCGGCGCCAGCAAAACGCTGTCGAAGACGCCGCGGTCGATCAGCATGTCGGCCGCTCGCGTCATCACATTGCCGCGCGACTCCGTGCAGCCGAGCAGGGGGTCCTGCGCGACGTAGCAATGGCCGTCGAACAGGTTGAAATTATAGACCCGCCTTTTGGGCGTATAAGGTTCGGCGCCTGAATTGGCGCCGTTCGACTGGCCGAAAATCAGGATGCTCGCCGTGCGGCCCTGAAACACCTCGAAACGGCTGACCGGCATGCGCGCCTGCCAGTCGTGGCAACTGCCGCGGTTGAGATCGACGTTTTGGTAGGTGTCGTGGTCAGACAGAAAGATCGGCTCGATGGCGCCGCCGCTGGTGTCTCGATGGGGCATCGGTGGCCTTGTCGGTTGCTGATGAATGATGCTGTCTTTCGCGACGTAACCACATCTGGCCGCGCCGAGGCAACGACAGGCCGTCCGTATGCTTATTTCGACGCCGCCAGTAGGACGATGCCGGTCAGGATCAGCAGGGCCGCCACGATGCGACGGCCGGACAACGGCTCGCGGTGGAAAGCGACGCCGATCAGGATCGAGAACAGTACGCTGGTCTCGCGCAACGCCGACACCGGGCCGACCGGATTGCGGCTCAGGGCCCACATGAACACGCTGAAGGAGAGAAGGCCGAGCCCGCCCGATACAAGGATGCGCCGGCTGATGGCTGTCATCGTCGTCCACAAGGTCGGCCCGCGCGTCGCCCGGGCGACCAACAGAAATGCTGAGCTGTCCAGCACAATCAGCCAAGCGGTGAAATCGATCCAGTCACCGGCGAGCCGGGTCCCGTAGGAATCCAGCACCGAGTAAAGCGCGACGGCGAGACCCGCCCCGGCAATCGCGACAAACAGCGTGACGTTGACGTCGCCGCGAAACCGCTCATAGGCCAGCAGCAGCAGGCTGAAACAGATCAGCGCAATGGCGCCGGCCTGAACCGCGCTGGGAATTTGGCCGAGGCCGATGAAGGCAATCGCCGTGGCGAACAGCGGCACGGCGCCGCGCGCCATCGGAAAGGCCTCGCCTAGGTCGGCGCGCGCATAGGCCTGGGCGACGCAGATCTTGTAACCGACATGCAGGCCGACCGAGACTGCGAGGACGATCCACAGGCCGGCGGATGGAACGGGCCGCGTCACGACCAGCCACAGCAAGGCGGGAAGGGCGGCGACTGCGCCCATGCCCGCCATGTTGGCGACGCCGTCGCTCGCCGATTTGACCATACTGTGCCAGCTTGCATGCAGCAGGCCGGCCGCCAGCATCAGCGTTATGGTGAGGCTGTCCACGGCTCTCTCTGGCCGACTGTCGGGAGTGACGGCCCTTTCACCGGCTTAGGCGCTTTTGGCCTTGTCCGCCGCGGCGGCGCGCACGAGACCGTCTACGAGCTTCGTATAGCTGAAATCCGGGAAAGCCGCTTTTGTCGCCGCCGGATCGAACGGCCGGTAGCCATTGTGCGGCATCAGCCCGACGCGCGGGCTGCCCCGCACTGTGACGGGACGCGGCGCCATGCCCGCGACACGTTCAGCGATCCAACGGAAGCTCTGCACCTCGCCGGTCGCGATATTCAGCGTGCCGGTGCTGCGGCGGCCGAGCACGCGGCCGATCAGTTCGGCGACGTCGTCGATGAACACATGGTCGCGGCGCTCTTCACCCTCGCCGAAAAGCACGATGTCCTCGCCGGCCGCGGCGAGACGGCGGAATCGGTTTGGGCCGTATCCATTGTGCGGGTCGGCCGCCCCGTACAGCAAGCTCGGGCGCACCACCGCAAGCGGCGCGCTGGTCGACGCCTTGAGCATGACCTCGCGGGCGAGGTGCATGGCGCCGTGCATGGACGAAGGCTCGGCGCTGGATGTCTCGCTCAAGGGACCGTCGGAGTCCGCGTACACGGCGTCGGAACTGACATAGACAACGTGGGCAGGCGTCACCTTGGCGAGCGCCTTGCAGACATTGTTCATGACCCGGATGTTGTCGAGCAGCATGTCGCCGTTCTTGACCGGCGCGCGCGCGGCGATGACGAGGAGCGAATCCTCCGGCCGCAGCAGCGTTGCAAGTTTAGCGACCGCGTCGTCGGCCATGAGGTCGACCTCGTCGCGCCCAATGGCGAGCACGGGTATGTTGCGCGCGACGAGCCATTGAGCGGCGGCGGCGCCGACGAAGCCACGGGCGCCGAGAATGACGACACGGGCCGGTTTGACGAATTCGTGCTGCAGATGTTTGAGCATGGAATGGCCGTACTCCGAAAAGGGGACGGTGAAATAACTAGCGGGACGCTTGCGCCGCGTGCGATGCCGCCACTTTGTCGGCATCCAGAATCATTTGCGCGGCCTCGGTCAGCGAGCGCACGGTCCAGTCGGGATGAAGCGGCCCATCCTGCGGATAGCCCCAATCGACAAAGAATGTCTTGCAACCCACCGCGCGTCCGGCTTCGACGTCGCGCCAGCGATCGCCGATCATATAGCTGTCGCGGAGGCTGATATTCAGCTCCGCCGCGGCCTCCGTGAGCATGCCGGGCTTCGGCTTTCGGCACTCACAATTGTCGGCGTCGACATGAAAACACGCCTTGATGGCGTCGACTGGCATGTGGCGCCTGATCTCGGCATGCATGGCCTCAAGCTCGGACAGCGACGTCCGGCCGGTCTTGACATCGGGCTGGTTGGTGGCCACCACGATCAGGAAGCCGGCGTTTTTGAGCACCTTAACCGCTTCCTCGACGCCTGGGAGAATACGGAAGTCCTTCACCGATGTCGGCGCGACGGGCTTGCCGCCGCGGTCGACATTCGCATTGATGACGCCGTCCCGATCGAGGAATACGGCTTTCGCTACCACTTGGTCGCTTTCATCTGCAGCTTCGGGTTGGACACCAGGCAGTGCCAGACCACGCCCTGGAACGCTTCGGCATGCGGTGTGATGCGCGCGTCGTCGACGGTCGGAATAACGATCACGACGTCGCCGGCTTTCTTGGTGTAGCCGCCGTCGCGGCCGACAATGCCGAAAACCTTCATGCCGCGCGACTTGGCTTCCTGGATCGCGGCGACGAGGTTCGGGCTGACGTTCTTTTCGAGATTGCCGCCACCGACCGAGAAGATGAAGATCGCGTCTTTGTCCTTGGCGCGGCTGACCTTGAGCCACTCCGAGAACACGGTCGCCCAGCCTTCGTCGTTGGTGCGCGCGGTGAGTTCCGACACGTTGTCGGTCGGCGCATAGGCTTCGATGCCGCACAGCTTGCGGAAGTCGTTGACGGCGTGGCCGCAGTTGCCGGCGCTGCCGCCGACGCCGAGGAAAAACAGGCGGCCGTCGCGCTCGCGCAGCTTCACGAGTTCGTCGCAAAGGGTTTCGATAGCATCCGCCGGCAGGCTCTGCGCGATCTGCGCGGTTTCCTTCATGAACGTGGCGGCGTGACTCATCCCTCGGTCCTTTGCGAAACGGCGCTTGTTTGAAGCGGGTGTTATTTATTGCGATGGGTGGCGTAACAGGATTTTCGATGGCATTTCGTCCAAAAATAGGTCCCAAGTCAACGTCAAAGCGCGGTTTCACCGCTTCATTTTATTCCTCGGGGAGCGTTCCATGAGCGAACAGGCGGTCGAAATTGTCGACCACGCGATGGAGCGAAAAGGTCTGTTCGATATGGTGCCGGCTCGCGCGTCCACGGGCTTCCCGCGCGTCGGGCGGCTCGGCGAGCAGGGTGGCGAGGGCGTCTCGCAACGCGCCGGGATCGCGTGGCGGCACCAGACGCCCGGCCGCGCCGATAATCGCGGCGGCGTCGCCGACATCTGTCGAAACCGCCGGGACGCCGCTCGCCATCGCTTCTGCGATCGCGTTGGAAAAGCCTTCGCCGAAAGCCGACGACGACACCGCGATATCGGCGGCGGCGTAAAGGTCCGGCATATCGGTGCGCGCGCCGAGCGCGATCATATTGTCGGGCGTCTGCAACGTTTCGGTACGGGCGCCGGCCAGGACAAATGTCGCGTCGGGTAGGTCGCGCGCCGCGGCGATGAGGCTGGCATGATCCTTCATCGGATCGACACGGGCGGCATGGATGATGATCGGCCGGTTGCCCGCGATGCCCAGTTCCTGGCGGATGCGGTCTCGCGCCGCCGCGTCGGGCCTGAAGCGAACGGTATCAATGCCGTTCGGAATGACGGGAAAGGCGCGTGGCCTATAGCCAAGCTGGCGGTGCACGTCGCGGCCGGCGAACGAATTCGCGATTACGGCATCCGGTTTACCGGACCAGCGCGCGCACAGCGCGATGGCCTGCCGCAGCCCCCAGTGATAGCGGCTCAGATCCATGTCGGAACAGCGTAAACCCCAATAGAGCCGCGTGATCGGGCGCCGGCCCGACACGGCGAGCGCGGCGGTGGCGCTGAGATCGCCGTAATAGAGCCAGCTCTGGATCGCGTCCGGCTGCATGCGGCGGATCATGCGCGCGAGCCGCACAACCGCAATTGGCAGCATTACGGGGTGACGCATGTCGAGTTCGATCAACTCGACGCCGGCGGCACGGATACGATCGGCGTTGGCGCCGTCCTTCAGAAGATTGACAACGACCTGCCGGTACGGGTTGCGCCGCTTCGCCGCGACGAGCGTGGCCAGCATGTGCTCGGCGCCGCCGGTGCGGAGACCCGGAATGACATGCATGACCAGCAGCGGAGAAGGAGGCATGGACGTCAATGGATATTGGCGGCGTGGCTGACGGACGCCTTCATCCAGTGCTGCCGCCAGGCCTGCAGCATCACTACGTTCCAGATCAGATATTGCCAGTTGCGCCGGCCGCTGAGGTGCTCCTGCCAGACCTGACGAATACGCGCGGCGTCCAGCAAGTCTTCTTCGGCGAGGCCCCGCTCGTCCAACAGCGACTCGGCCCAGTCGCGCAACGGTCCTCGCAGCCATTCGCCGATCGGAATGCCGAAGCCCATCTTCGGCCGCTCGATCAGTGTCTTCGGCACGTGCCGGTAAAGCACTTCACGCAGCAGCCACTTGTTGACGCCGTTACGGACCTTGTAGCGATGCGGCAGCCGCCAGGCGAATTCCACGACGCGATGATCGATCAACGGCACGCGCGCTTCGAGCGCTACCGCCATGCTGGCGCGGTCGACCTTGGTCAGGATGTCGTCCGGCAAATAGGTGACTAGATCGAGGAACTGCATCTGATCGAGAAACTTCGGCAGGTCCGCGGACACCGACTTATCGGTCAGTACCGTTTCGTATTCGTCGGCCGCGGGCATGACCGAGGACGGTTCCCAGTGCGTCACCAGCCTCCGGTAGATCGCGCTGTTGTCCGGCTGCGTCAGCACGTCTGCCATCTTGTACAATTTGTCGCCGATCGCGCCGGCGCGCAGCCGCGCCGGGAGCGGCGAAAGTAGGCGCGACCAGCGGTCAGGCGATACCGAACGGATCGAAGCGGCCATGGCTCGGCGCGCCGGGGCCGGCAGCATCGACAGGCCGCGCCACATCTTCAGCGCAAGATGATACCGGTTATAGCCGGCGAACAGCTCATCGCCGCCGTCGCCGGAGAGCGACACCGTGACGTGCTGACGCGTCAGCGCTGACACAAGGAAAGTCGGGATCTGCGATGAGTCCGAGAACGGTTCGTCGAACATATACGGAAGACGCGGTATGACATCCATCGCCTCGTCGGACGTGACGGTCAGCTCGGTATGTTCGGTGTTGAGATGACGCGCGACGGCGGCGGCATGCGGCGCTTCGTTGTAGTCTTCGATGTCGAAGCCGATCGAAAATGTTTTGACGCGGCTCTGGTTGGCGCTCTGCATCAAGGCAACGACGGTCGAGGAGTCGACGCCGCCGGAAAGAAATGCGCCAACCGGCACGTCGGCGACCATGCGGCGCTTGACCGCGTCCTGAAGCAGCGCCTCGAGCTGATCGGTGAGTTCGGCATCGCTACAGGCGATCGGATTGGCGACGCCATTGCGGGCGATACTGCGCGCGTCCCAGAAGCGTGTGGTCTTCGGTTCTCCGCCCCATGGCAGGGTCAGGATCGTCCCGGGCTCCAGCTTCGACACGCCTTCATAGATCGTGTGCGGCGCCGGCACGTAATCGTGCCGCAGATACGAGCCGACGGCGCGGCGGTCGATGCGCGCCAGCCAGCCGGGCATGGCGCGCAGCGCCTTCAATTCCGAGCTGAACATGAACAGGCTGCCGAACTTCGCCCAGTACAGCGGCTTTATGCCGAGCCGGTCGCGGATCAGCGTCAGCTCGCGCGTCTGCCGGTCCCACAGGGCGATGGCGAACATGCCGATCAGCCGTTTGACGGTGGGTTCGATGCCGTAGGCGACGAAGGCCTCCAGCATTACCTCGGTGTCGGAGTGGCCGCGGAAGCTGACGCCTTTACCCTCGAGCTCCGCGCGCAGGTCCTGGAAATTGTAGATTTCGCCATTGTAGGTGATGACGTAACGGCCACTGCCGGAATGCATCGGCTGGTGGCCGGCCGGCGACAGGTCGACAATGGACAGGCGCCGCTGGCAGAGGGCTATGCCGGCCTCCGCGTGGCTCCAGATGCCGTGATCGTCCGGGCCGCGATGGGCGAGGGCGTCGCCCATGGCGCGGGCCCGCCGTTCCAGGTCGGCCGCGGGGGCGGCCCCCGGGGCGGCCATAAAGCCTGCAATACCGCACATGGCCTCAGGGTCTCCAGACCTTAGTCCTTCCCTCAAACCGGAGCGGAATGCAACCGGACGGCGGGATGGAACGCCGCGGAGCTGGGCCGCCCGGTGGGGCTAGTCCACTAAACCGAGTTCGAGCTCGAGTGCCCCGCACAGCATCTGCCCGAGCGTGATGTGCATTTCCTGAACGCGCGCCGTTACCGGCGACGGTACGGCGATGAGGTGATCTGAAAGCGCTCCCATGTCGCCGCCATTCTGGCCGCCGAAGGCTGCGGTGACGAGGCCCATGGTCCTGGCCTGTCTGAGCCCGGCGATGACGTTCGCACTCTTGCCGGAGGTCGAAATTCCGATGGCGACGTCGCCGGGGCGGCCAAGTGCCTCGATCTGACGCGCGAAAATCTGTTCGAAGCCGTAGTCGTTGCCGCAGGCGGTAATCGCGGACGTGTCGGTCGTCAGCGCGATAGCAGCGATTGGTGCGCGGTTCTTCTTGTAGCGAATTGTAAGTTCCGCGGCGAGGTGCTGGGCGTCGGCCGCGCTGCCGCCATTACCGAAAAAGAGGATCTTGCCGCCGGCGCGGACCGATTTGGCGCAGGCTGCGAGCAGGCCTGAGAATGCACCCGCGAGGGCGGCTTCCGTTGCCTCGGCAACGGCGCGATGCTCGACAAATTCGGCCTTGTAGTAGGCGGCTGCATCAAACGGCATTGTTTGGTATTTCCTTACCTCATGGGCGCAGTCCGTATTCGCACGTTTATCCGGCAGCGGGCAAGGAACACGCTCCGCGCAGCCGCCGAGGGGCTCTCCTAACCCGCTCCGCGCGACGGGCCGCTCTTGGCACTTGTGGCTTGCTGCGCCGCAACCCTTGCGGCCTAAACCGGGATGGGCATACTGAGAATATGGACGTGTTGGCCAATTGCGTGGTGGCGCTGAAGAATTGCCATTTGAATCCGAGCGATCGGACGATTTGGCATGCCGAGTCCGAGCTGAAGGCCTATGTCGGCTATGCCGGCGACAGCGTTCAGGCCCGCGCGCGAGCGGTTGATGCTCTGGAGTCCGCCTGGCGCACGGTCGATCCCACGAACAGCTCCGCTCTGGTTGCCGATTTCATCGCCAAATGGCGGCGCAAGCTGGCCTTGACCAACGACGCCTGATTGTGTCGGCGGCTAGCGCAGTGCCGCCGCGATATTGCCGCCGTCAACGGTCAGGACAGCGCCGGTCGTTTTGCGCGCCAGTGCCAGCGATACGAAAGCGTCGGCGACGTCCTCAGCGCGCACCTCGCGGCCGAGCAGGTTGCCGCTCATGTAATCACGTTCCGACACCCCGCGCGCTTTGGAGCGCGCCTCGACCATCGCGTCGGTCAGCAGGCCGGAGCGGATGCGGTCGGCATTGACGCCGTTCGCGGTAATGCCGTCAGCGCCGTAGTCGATGGCGTATTGTCGCATCAGCGCCAGCGCCGCCGCCTTGGGCAGGCCGTAGGGACCGAAATTGGGCCCCGGGTTCACCGCCTGCTTCGAGATGTTGAACAAGAGCGTGCCGCCAGTCGCCTGCGTCAGCATGATGTTGACCGCGGCCCGCGTCACGTTCTGCGCGCCGAAGAAGTTCAGCTCGAAGCTCTTACGCAAGGTGGCGTCGTCGACCTCGCCGATGCGGCCTTGCCACGCGGCGCCCGCATTCGAAACCAGAATATCGGCGCCGCCGAATTTGGCCGTGACCGCCTTGAACGCGGCGTCGACCGAGGCGCGGTCGGTGACATCACATTGAACGCCGAGAGCGCCGAGCGATTTTGCCGCAGCCTTCACGGCCTCGGCGTCGAGGTCGAACAGCACGATCTCGGCGCCTTCGCGCTTGAGAGCCGCGGCGGTCGCCTTGCCGATGGTGCCGGCTCCGCCGGTGACGACGGCGATCTGGCCTTGCAGTGGCTTCGGCGAGGACTTGCCGAGCTTGGCCTGTTCGAGCGACCAGTATTCCATGTCGAACTGATCGGCTTCGGTAATGGTCTCGAAGCGTCCGGTCTTCTCCGTATCGAGCACCACGGAGGCGCAGGTCTCGGCGATGTCGGCAGTCACGGCGGCGTCTTTCGCCGTCGGCCCGATTCCGAACAGTCCGAGCCCCGGCACCAGCGCGACGCGCGGGGTGTCGTCGAGCGGCTTTTTCCTCGGATTGGCTTTGGCGTTATGGCGCTCGAAATAAGTGCGGTAGTCGGCGCGGAATTTGTCGATCGCCGCGCGAGCTGCCTTGGCGAAATCATCGAGCTTGCCTGCTTCCGGCGCAGGAAGAATGACCGGGAGCGGTTTAGTGCGGATGACGTGATCCGGCGTCACCGGCCCTTGCTGGCTGTAACGCGCGAGCTCGGCGCCGTTCACATATTCCATTACTTTCGGCGTGGCGCGATGATCGAGTACGGCGCGGCCATAGCGGCCTTCGGCCATGTCGATTGGCGTCGCCAGCAGGCCGCGCAGGATCGGCGCGATGTCGGATGCGCTGGCAAGCTGAGCCGGCAGCTTGACCTGCACCAGCGTCTTGCCCGCGCCCTTGCCCAGTTCCCGCTCGGCGAGGCTGACGAGCTCGATCATGCGGTCATAGGCTTCGCGCGCCGTGGCGCCGAACGAGAAGATGCCATGCTTGTGAAGCATCAGGCCGATGCAGTCGGGATTGGCCTCGAAGGTTTCTTTCGCCTTCTTCGCCAGCGCAAAGCCCGGCATGACGAAGGGGATCACCGGCACCTTCGGCCCGAATACTTTTTTACAAAGTTCCATACCATCCGGCCGGTCGCACAGCGACAAACTGGCGTTGGCGTGCGTGTGGTCGACGAATTTGTGCGGGATGAAGGCGTGCAGCAGCGTCTCTACCGACGGTGTCGGCGAGCCCGCATCGATCAAGTTGGTGCGCTGCAGGTTGACCATGTCCTCGTCGCTCAAGGCGTCGAGCGCCGCGAGTTCGAGGAGTGGCGCCAGCTTGACCGCCGGCAACCCTGGCGGCTCGATGGTGCCCATGTCCCAGCCCGAGCCTTTGACGCACAGCACGTCGATGGTCTTGCCGAGGCGATCGGTGACGTTGGTTTTTACCGATGTGTTGCCGCCGCCGTGCTGCACCAAGCGCGGTTCGCCGCCGAGCAGCCGCGTCGTGTAGGTGCGCAGCGCCAGGTCCTCGTCGATGCCTTGTCCGGCGTATTTGGCGATCGCCGCGCGCGCGGCCTCGTCGGACCACAGATTGTCCATTGATGACCTCTTATTGCTTCGGCGCGCGCTCGGGAAACAGGCCGCGCAGGCCTTGAGCCGAGGCGGCGCAGGCGCCGCGCTCGGTGATCAATCCGCTGACGAGGTGCGCCGGCGTTACGTCGAAGGCGTAGTTCGCCATCGGGCTGCCCTCTGGCGCGATTTCGATTTCGACCACCGAGCCGTCCGGCAGGCGGCCGCTCATGTGCGACAGTTCTTCGCCGCTGCGTTCCTCGATCGGGATCTCCTTGACGCCATCCTTGAGCGTCCAGTCGATGGTCGGCGAGGGTAGCGCTACGTAGAACGGCACGCTGTTGTCCTTGGCGGCCAGGGCCTTGAGATAAGTGCCGATCTTGTTGCAGACATCGCCCTGTGCGGTAGTGCGATCGGTGCCGACGATGACGACGTCGACCATGCCGTGCTGCATTAGATGGCCGCCGGCATTGTCGGCGATCACGGTGTGCGGCACGCCGTGCTGGCCAAGCTCCCAGGCGGTCAGGCTCATGCCCTGATTGCGCGGCCGTGTCTCGTCGACCCAGACATGAATGGGCAGGCCGGCCTCGTGCGCCTTGTAGATCGGCGCCAGCGCCGTGCCCCAGTCCACCGCCGCGAGCCAACCGGCGTTGCAATGCGTGAGCACGTTGAGACGCTCGCTCTTTTTCGCCGCGGCGATGTCGCGAAGGATCCTGGCGCCGTGCTCGCCGAGCGCGGCATTGGCGGCGACATCTTCGTCGGCGATTTCAGCGGCACGCTGATAGGCGGCGGCCAGCCGTGCCTCGCGCGGCAGGTTGCGCAAGGTGCCGCGCATCTCGTCAAGTGCCCAACGCAGATTGACCGCGGTCGGCCGGGTCGCCAGCAGAACGTCATAAGCGCGGTCGAGGCCCTCGTCGGAGGCATCTGCCGCCACGGCCAGGCACATGCCATAGGCGGTCGCGGCGCCGATCAGCGGCGCGCCGCGCACTTGCATGGATTTTATGGCATGGGCTGCGTCGTTCAGCGTCCGCAATGTGACGATGACGAATCGATGCGGCAATTTGGTCTGGTCGATGATGTCGACCGAACGGCCGTCATCACCAAGCCAAATCGTGCGATAGGATTTGCCATTGACCCGCATGTAACCCCCGATGCGCTCTTATAGAGACGTGTCCGCAAGGTTTCAATCGAGGGCTATCGCCTTGCGCGGGCGTATAAATTCGGCACCGGACCGTGCATGACGCGCATCCTGGCGGGGCTCGACAAAAAGTGAACCCGATCGAGGTTGTGTGTGAATTCCGGAAGTGGAACTATTCCCGTCGTCAGTCGTATTCGTTTAAATCCTGCTTCCCCGCCGGGGCGTGTTGTTTTCGCTATCGATACGGAGGCCCGTTCATGGCCCAACCCGCAAAGTCGTCGATGCCCGGCGCGTTGCACCAGAAGCCCACGGTCGACCAGCAGCGCGATCATTGGCTCGCTGCCTTCCGCCGCGTGCGCGCCGAGACCGAGCAACGCGCCTCGTATCTGTCGGCCGAAGACCAGATTGTGCAGTCTATGGCGGATGCTTCGCCGACCAAATGGCATCGCGCGCACGTGACGTGGTTCTTCGAAACGTTTCTCGTCCGTGAATTCGATGCCGCGTACAAGATCTTCGACGAACGCTTTCCTTTTCTCTTCAACTCCTACTACGTCGCCGCCGGTCCGCGTCACGCGCGGCCGCAACGCGGATTGATCACCCGGCCGAGCGGCGAAGAGGTGACGCGCTATCGCGCGCATGTCGATGCCGCGGTGGAGAGGCTGATCGCAAACGTGCCGGCCGCGGACGCGCCGCGCGTGTTCGAAATACTCGAGATCGGCCTCAATCACGAGCAACAGCACCAGGAACTGCTGCTCACCGATATCCTGCACGCCTTCGCGCAGAATCCGACCGATCCGGCGTACAATCCGAACTGGCGAATGTCGGGCGTGGCGAGCGGGCCGCGGGCGGTGGACGATTTCGCCGAGGTGCCGGCCGGAATCCAGCCCATCGGTCATGAAGGCCAAAGCTTCTGCTTCGACAACGAGTTACCGCGCCACGACACGCTGATCCCGACGATGCGCATGGCGCGGCATCTGGTGACCAACGCGCAGTGGCTCGATTTCATCGCGGCCGGCGGCTACCGCACGCCGTCGCTGTGGCTGTCGGATGGCTGGGCGGCGGTGCAGGCCGAGGACTGGTCGGCACCAGGATACTGGCGCCAGGTGGATGGAACCTGGCACGCGATGACCTTGGCCGGCCTGAAGCCTGTGGACCCGGCTGCTCCAGTTTTGCATGTCAGCTATTACGAGGCCGACGCTTTTGCCCGCTTTGCCGGTAAACACCTGCCCAGCGAGCAGGAATGGGAGGTTTCGGCCCGGGCCGGCGGGCTGGCCGATCCCTTCGGCGTGGCTTGGCAATGGACGCGGAGCGCCTATTTGTCTTATCCCGGCTACCGCGCCATCGAAGGCGCGCTGGGAGAGTACAACGGCAAGTTCATGAGCGGACAAATGGTGTTGCGCGGCTCCTCGCTGGCAACGCCGCAAGGACATGAGCGCTTGAGCTACCGTAATTTCTTCTATCCAGCGGCGCGCTGGCAGTTCAGCGGCTTGCGATTGGCCGAATTTCCCTGAACGGAATATCGGCAACGGAATGAATTTCCAGCATTTGGAATAAGAGGGCCATATGGTTGCTTTGGCACGTTCTCATTCTTTTACGCCGGCTGACGACGAACAATCGGCGTTCGAGGCCGATGTTCTCAAGGGCCTGAGCCAGCAGCGCAAGCGGCTGCCGCCGAAGTATTTCTACGATGCCGCGGGCTCCGAACTGTTCGAGCGCATCACCGAGCAGCCGGAGTATTATCCGACGCGCTGCGAAATGGAGATTCTGCGTCAGCGCGGCACCGAGATCGCACAGCTCATTCCGCCGGGCGCAGCGCTGATCGAATTCGGCTCGGGCTCGAACAAGAAGGCGCGTCTGCTGCTCGCCGCCGCGCCGGCGCTGGCGGCGTATGTGCCGGTCGATATCAGCGGCGAAATGCTGGAGCAGGAAGCGGCCGAGTTGCGGCCGGATTTCCCGTCGCTCAAGGTGCTGCCGATCGCCGCCGATTTCACGCAAGCCTTCGAGCTGCCGCAGGAAGCCAAAGACGCGCCGGCGCGCATCGGTTTCTTCCCCGGTTCGACCATCGGCAATTTCGAGCCGCACGAGGCCGCGGCCTTTCTGCGCAACGCCGCCAAGACTCTCGGACCGGGCGCCAAGATGATCATCGGCGCCGATCTCGTAAAGGATGCCGAGATTCTCAACGAAGCGTATAACGACGCCGCCGGCTTCACCGAGAAGTTCAATCTCAATCTGCTCGTGCGCATCAATCGCGAACTGCGCGGCACCTTCGATCTGAACAGCTTCGAGCATCACGCCTTCTACAATCGCGAGCGCCAGCGCGTGGAAATGCACCTGGCGAGTCTGAAGCGGCAGAAGGTCAAGGCCGCCGGTGGCTGCTTCGAATTCCGCGCCGGCGAAACCATCCACACCGAGAGCAGCTACAAATACACGCCGGAATCGTTAGCGGCGCTGGCGCGCGGGGTGGGCTGGGAGCCGGCTGGCGTCTGGATGGACACCGACTGCCGCTTCTCAATCCAGGCCTTTTTGTTGTCGGAGCCGGCCAAGCGCTGAGCCCCGAGGCCGCGCCCCGGCCCACCGTTCCGCTATCCGAAAAACGTGGGCCTTTCAGGCAGTTGAAGGGATGCCTCCCAGTGCGCTAAGCCTCGCTGCGCGTCCGCACGCGCGCGGCAAGCGGCATTCGAACAGTTCTGGTGAGGCACAATGAAGATCGTCAATTTCGAAACCGACAACGGCGTCCGTCTGGGCGTTATCGACGGCGACACCGTCGTCGACGTGCACGCAGCCGACAGCAAGATCGCCCCCGAGCTTGGCGCCTTTCTGCGCGCCGGCGGCGACACAAAGCTGCTGGCCGACATCGTGAAGAAGGCGCCGGCTTCGGCGCGCCGTCCGCTGGCCGGCGTCAAGTTCGCGCTGCCAGTGCAGAACCCCGGCAAGGTCATCTGCCTCGGCCTTAACTACCTCGACCACGTCAAGGAAGGCCCGCAGAAGGACAACATCCCGAAATTCCAGTCGATCTTCTTCCGCGTCATGAGTTCGTTCACGGCGCCCGGCACGCCGCTGATCCGGCCGAAGAAATCGATCCAGTTCGACTACGAGGCCGAACTGGTCGTCATCATCGGCAAGCGCGCCAGGCATCTCACGCTGGAGAACGCGGCCGATTGCGTCGCCGGCTACACCTGCGGCATGGAAGGCTCGATCCGCGAATATCAGCGCCACACCACGCAGTGGGGCATGGGCAAGAACTTCGATCAGACCGGCAGCTACGGCCCCTGGATGGTGACAGCGGACGAACTGCCGCGCGGCGGCAAGGGCCTCAAGATCGAGAGCCGCCTCAACGGCAACACCATGCAGTCGTCGAACACCGACCACTTCATGTTTCCGGTCGCGGAATCGCTGGTCTACCTCACCGAAGGCATGACGCTCGAGCCGGGCGATGTGCTGTTCACCGGCACGCCGTCCGGCGTCGGCCATGCCCGCAAGCCTGAGCCGGTGTGGATGAAGGCGGGCGACACGATCGAGGTCGAGATCGGCGGCATCGGTGTTCTCAAGAACACCATCGCCGACGAGAAGTGAACGAAGCGCCGCTTGTGGCGTTAGCTTCCTGAGTTCGGCAAATTGCGCGTCCCGTGACCGTCATGGGGCGCGCTCTTTGCATGACGCGGTTGTGCCGGACCAGGGCGAGAGAGGACGAGAGGGCGATATGGCTGAAGAGCTTAAGGTTCTGACGATCTGCGGATCGCTGCGCAAGAAGTCGTTCAATCACGCGCTGGTGCGCGCGCTGCCGCCCTTGGCGCCGCAAGGCATGACCTTGAGCGAGGCGCCGCCTTTCGATGGATTTCCGTTCTACAACCAGGATCTCCAGGATGCGTCGGGGTTTCCGGCGCCTGTCGTTGCCTTTGCCGACGCCGTCCGCGCCGCCGATGGCGTCATCATCGTGACGCCTGAATACAATTGGACGATTCCGGGTGCGCTGAAGAACGCCTTCGACTGGGTGTCGCGGATGAAGGATCAGCCGTTCAAGGACAAGCCGGTGGCGCTGCAGTCGGCGAGCGGTGGGCCGCTGGGTGGCTCGCGCATGCAGTATCACCTGCGTCAGTCATTCACCTACTTGAATGCCTTCATGTTCGGCACGCCGGAGATCTTCGTCAGTTTTGCGCCGACCAAGTTCGACAAGGATACGCTCGAACTGACCGACCAGCCGACCAAGGACATCCTTAAGACGCAGCTTGCCGCCTTTGCGGCCTTCATCCAGCGCGTCAAAGCCTGAATCTGGAGTGGACCGGCGGGAAGGGCCGGCGCACGGCGTGCGGCCGCGTCGCCGCGATTAGAGCTTGCGGCTGGTCACTAAACCGGAAATATATACAGTCAGGAAGTTCTAGCGTTGCGCGATGGCCGCTTGCCGCCCTTTGGGCAGGAGGCCGGCCGCGCCGCTTTCGGGCTGACGGGCGATGCGCATCCTGGTGACCGGCGGGGCGGGGTTCATCGGATCGGCCGTGGTGCACCATCTGGTGCGCGAGGCCGGCGCCGAGGTGCTCAACATCGACAAGCTCACTTACGCCGGCAATCCGGCGAGCCTTGCCGCTGTCGCCGGCCGTGCCAATTATCGCTTTGCGCGCGCCGATATCGGCGATGGCGCCGCCGTGGCGGCGGCGATCGCATCGTTCCGGCCGGAGCGCATCTATCACCTGGCGGCGGAGACGCACGTCGATCGCTCCATCGGCAGCGCCGGAGCCTTCATCGACACCAACATCGCCGGCACCTTCACGCTTCTGGAGGCGGCGCGCAGTTACTGGTCGGCGCTGCCGAAGGGCGAGCAGGCGGCGTTCCGTTTCCTGCATGTCTCGACCGACGAAGTCTACGGCTCGCGCGGTCCGCAAGGACTGTCCACCGAGGAGACGCGCTTCGATCCGTCCTCGCCATACTCGGCGTCGAAGGCGGCGTCCGATCATCTGGTGACGGCGTGGCAGCGCACCTACGGTCTGCCGGCGATCATCACCAACTCTTCGAACAATTACGGGCCGCGGCAGTTTCCGGAAAAGCTCATTCCGCTGACCATCCTCAATGCGCTCGATCGCCGGCCACTCGCGGTCTATGGCGACGGCGCGCAGATCCGCGACTGGCTCCATGTCGAGGACCACGCCAGGGCCTTGCATCTCGTCGGCGACCGCGGTCGCGTCGGCCAGCGCTACAACATCGGCGCACGCGCCGAGCGGCGCAATATCGACGTCGTCGCCGGCGTCTGCGCCATTCTCGACGGTCTGCGTCCGGCCGCGCAGCCGCATGCGCAACTGATCCGCTTTGTCGCCGACCGCCCCGGCCATGATCGCCGCTGCGCCATCGATTCGGCGCGGGTCGAACGCGAAACCGGGTGGCGTCCGCGGGAAAGCTTCGAAACGGGCCTGAAGAACACGGTCGCCTGGTATCTGGCGAACGAAGCGTGGTGGCGGCCGCTGCGCGACAACGTCTATCGCGGCGAACGTCTGGGCATTCTCGAGACAACGGCATAGCGGGCAGGGCGCGATGCGGGGGATCATCCTGGCGGGCGGCGCGGGCACGAGATTGTCGCCGATGACCGCAGTGCTCTCCAAGCAATTGCTGCCGGTCTACGACAAGCCGATGGTCTTTTACCCGCTGACGACGCTGATGCTCGCCGGCATTCGCGACGTCCTGCTGATCTCGACGCCGCGCGACCTGCCGCAGTTCCAGCGCCTGCTCGGCGATGGCGGGCAGTGGGGCCTGGCATTGTCCTACGCCGCGCAGCCCGAACCCGGCGGCATCGCGCAGGCCTATACGATCGGCGCCGATTTCATCGCCGGGCAGCCGTCCTGCCTGATCCTCGGCGACAACATCTTCTACGGCGCGGGCCTGCGCCATTTGCTCGGCGAAGCGGCGGCGCGGTCGACCGGCGCCACCATCTTCGCCTATCAGGTGACCGACCCGCAGCGCTACGCGGTGGTCGCCTTGGACGGCGACATGAAGGCACGATCGATCGAGGAGAAGCCTGAGCGCCCGGCGTCGTCCTGGGCGGTGACCGGTCTCTATTTCTACGACGCCGGAGCCGTCGATCTGGCCGCGAACCTTATGCCGTCGGCGCGCGGCGAACTCGAGATCACCGACCTCAACCGTGCCTATCTCCAGCGCGGCCTGCTGCGTGTCGAGCCGCTGGGACGGGGTTTTGCCTGGCTCGACACCGGCACGCCGGACAGTCTCATCGAGGCCGCCGAGTTCGTCCGCACCATGGAGAAGCGGCAAGGCTTCAAGATCGCCTGCCCGGAAGAGGTCGCCTACCGCATGGGCTATATCGGCAGCGGCGAACTGGCGACGCTGGCGGGCAAAGTGGGCCACGGCCCCTATGGCGATTATCTGCGTCGCCTGCTGGTCTAGTTGACTTTCCGACGTTCGGCGAAAAACACTGCGCCCCAACGATCACGGGAGGAACGGGCGTTGTCACGGCTTCAGGGTAAGGTCGCCATCGTCACCGGCGGCGCCAAGGGTATCGGCCGGCATTATTCGCTGGCGCTGGCAAGGCACGGTGCGCAAGTGATGGTCGCCGACATCGCCGACGGCAAGGACGTCGTCGCCGCGATCGCCAAGGATGGCGGTGCCGCCGCCGCCACGCTCTGCGACGTGGCGGATGAGGCTTCGGTCAAGGCGATGGTGGCCGAAACGGTCAAGGCCTTCGGCCGGATCGATATCCTGGTCAACAATGCCGCCATCTATTCGACATTGAGCCCGCGTGCCTTCGATGAATGGGACGCCGAGCTGTGGGACAAGGTCATGGCGGTCAACATCAAGGGCAGTTACCTGCCGGTGCGCCACGTCGCGCCGCACATGATCGCGCGGAAGCGCGGCAAGATCATCAACATCGCTTCCGGCACGCCGTACAAGGGCTTGCCGCGCATGCTGCCTTACGTCACGTCGAAAGGCGCCATCATCGCTTTTACCCGGGCGCTGTCGCGCGAGCTCGGCGAACACAATATCTGCGTCAACACTTTGTCGCCGGGGCTGATCCTGTCCGATACCGGGCTCTCCAACACCGCCCACATCGAGGAAGAGCAGGTCAAGGTCCGCAACACCCGGGCCTTCAAGCGCGACGCCTATCCCGAGGACCTCATCGGCGCGCTGATCTTCCTCGCCTCCGACGACAGCAATTTCGTCACCGGGCAATCGTTGGTGGTGGACGGCGGCTCGGTCAACAACTGAACGGTTCGGGAACTATCGTTCCGGCGCATGGCCGCCCATGCCTCTGGGTTGTTCCGCGACCGCTCCAATTGCGTTATAAAGCCGCAAAATCGGACATCCGGCGCCGCGTGGCGCCGTCAGGGAGTGAGCTCATGTCGATGACGACCGAAGCCAATCCGAAGCACAACATCCAGGCGTCGCGACAGGCCTATTACGAGAAAATCTCGAAGCATCATCTGGCGCCGCTGTGGGAAGTGCTTCGCGGCCTGGTGACGCCGGAGCCGAAGACGCAAATGCTGCCGGCGCTCTGGAAATTCCCGGACGTCGAGAAGTTCATGCTCGAGGCCGGGGACGTCATCACCGCCGAGGAAGCCGAGCGCCGCGTGCTGGTGCTGGAAAATCCCGGCGACCCGGGCAAGTCGCGCGTCACCAATTCGCTGTTCGCCGGCATCCAGCTCATCATGCCGGGCGAGATCGCCGAGGCGCACCAGCACACCGCGTCGGCCATCCGCTTCGTGCTCAAGGGCGAGGGCGCCTATACCGCGGTCGAGGGCGAGAAGTCGTCGATGGAGCACGGCGACTTCATCATCACCGCCAACTGGGCGCCGCACGACCATGGCAATCCCGGCAAGGAGCCGGTGATGTGGCTCGACGTGCTCGACATGCACATCGTCAATCACTTCCAGACCTCGTTCGCCAACCACTTCGACGAGAAGATGCAGAACGTCAATCACGAGGATGGCGACTCGTTCGAGCGCTACGCCACCGGCGTGCTGCCGGACGGCACCGCGGAGGTGTTCAGCAAGCGCTCGCCGGTCATCAATTATCCGTACCGCAAGATGAAGCCGATCCTCGAGCGGCTGAAGAAGACCGGGGATGTCGACAAGCGTTTCGGCGCCCGCGTGCGCTATGCCAACCCGGTCAATGGCGGCCCGGTGCTGCCGACCATGGGCGCGCATCTGTCGCTCTTGCCCAAGGCCTTTTCGGGCGAGCCCTATCGCTCGACCGACGGCACCGTGTTCTGCGTCGCCGAAGGCGAGGGCGTGACGGTGATCGACGGCCAGCCTTTCGCCTGGGGCGTCAACGACGTCTTCGTGGTGCCGCCGTGGAAGCGTTTCACCCACGAGGTTACGGGCAACGCCGACGCCGTGCTGTTTTCGATCTCCGACCGCCCGGCCCAGGAGTCGCTCGGCCTCTGGCGCGAGGGCAACTGAGGCCTTTGTCCGCGGACGCGGCCGGCGCCGGCCGCCGCGGATGGCGCTTTTTCCAAGAAAGTCGTGTGAATCTGCTTGCCCGCCCTGCCGCCTGCGTCAGAATGGCGCAGTCTGGGGAAAAGGGGGGCGGCCGTGAAGTTTAATCTCGTTCGCGTGTGCGGCGCTGCCGTTCTGGCGCTTGCGGTGGTCGCCGGCGCGGCGCGCGCCGAAACAATCCGCATTGTCGCGCTCGGCGCCAGCAACACTTATCCGCAGGCGGTCCCGGCGTCGCAGGGATGGCCGGCCAAGCTGGAAGCGTTATTGCGCGCCAAGGGCTACGACGTGTCGGTTTCCATCAAGGCGGTGACACTGGGCGACGCGGCTCAGATTTATCAAGCGGCCCAATCGATCCCGTCGGGAACCAAAATCGTTCTGTTTGACGCCGGCGGCGGCAACAGCAAGGACCGTGGCATCGACCCGAAGGCTTTTCGGTCGAAGACCATTCAGGCCATTCGCGCGCAGGGCGCGACGCCGATATTCGTGTCATACAAGCAAATCGTCGGGCCCGAAGGCACTTCGGCCTGGATCGCCGGCGACACGCATCACCACTTCACCGCGGCCTCGCACACCAAGGTCGCGCATGCGATCCTGCCGCGCGTCGTCGCGGCCATCGGCAAGAAATGACCTCTCTCGGTCGACGACAGAGCTGTTAAGGCGCCGCCACCTGCGGCGCCGTTTGCTTGTCAGCCCGGCTTTGCAGCCAGTTGATGGCCAGCAGCACCACCGCGCCGCCGAGCCCGGCCCAGTCGAGCCAGTCGGCGCCTTCGAAGACGTGCGGCGGAATGAGGATCGCGACGCCGGCCGCGCCAAAAGCGAGCCGCATCGCCGTCGGCAACGGCGCGAACATGAAACCGACGATGCCGGCGGTGCCGACGACGATGCCGAGCACGTTACGGAACAGATTCCAGGCGATCACCGGCCAGGCGCCGCTCATCAGCATCGATGGCTCGGTGACGAACAGGAACGGAATGAAGAACGTGCTCCAGCCGACCACCACCGCCATCCAGCCGGCGTTCCAGCCCGGCACCCGGGCGATGTTGGCCGCGGCGTAAGCGGCGATCGCCACCGGCGGCGTGATCATCGACAGCATGCCGAAATACATCACGAACATATGCGCGGCGATCGGCGATACGCCGAGCTTGATGATCGAAGGCGCCAGCAGCGAAGCGGTCAGCACATAGACGCTCACCGTCGGCATGCCCATGCCGAGGATGATGGAGATGACCGCGGTCAGCATCAGCAGCACGAACAGGTTCTGTCCGGCCAGGGCGATGAGCTGCAGCGTCAGGCCGAACGAGATGCCGGAAATGTTGAGCGCGCCGACCACCATGCCGGCCGCGGCGCCGATCAGGATGATGTCGAGCGCGGCGCGGCCGGTGTCGAGGACCGCGCGCAACATCTCCAGCGGCGTCACGCGCTTGCCGCGATAGCCGAAGATCAGCGACAGCACGATCAGGATGCCGGTCGCGTAGATCGCCGCACGCTCGATCGGAATCTGGAACACCTCGGGCCAGGCCAAGGTGGTGACCAGAAAGATCAGCGGAATCGGGAAGTGCCAGCCGGACAGCAGAACTTCGCGGAACGCCGGCATTTCGGCGACCTGCGCGGCGCCGATCTTGTTCTTGGCGGCCTCGAGGTCGACGTGTACGAACAGCGCGACGTAATACAGGATCGCCGGGATCGCCGCGGCGAGCGCGACCGTGCCGTAAGGCACTTGCAGGAACTCGGCCATGATGAAGGCGGCGGCGCCCATCACCGGCGGCATCAACTGGCCGCCGGTCGAGCCGACGGCTTCGATCGCCGCGGCACGCGTGCGCGAGAAGCCCGAGCGCGACATCAGCGGAATCGTGACGATGCCGACCGCCATCACGTTGGAGACGGCCGCGCCCGAAATCAGGCCGAACAGGCCGGAGCCGACCACGGCGATCTTGGCGGCGCCGCCGCGATAGTTGCCCATCGCCGACATCGCCAGGTCGGCGAAATAATTGGCGCCGCCGGTGCGGCCGAGCACCTGGCCCATCAGCGTGAACGGCACGACGATCAGCACCGCGACCGAGAGGATGTTGCCGATGATGGCGTTGGTGTCGAGGCCGAAATACACCAGCAGCCGTTCGAACGACACGCTGCGGGTCGCGAAGTCGCCCGGCATGTGCGGGCCGATGAAGACATAGGCCGAGATGATCAGGATGATTGCGACCAGTACGCCGCCGGCCGAGCGCCGCGTCGCCTCCAGCACCAGCAGAATGAGAACGGCGCTGCCGATGACGCCTTCCGTCGGCAGCAGCGCGATGGACAAGGTCAGTGTTTCGTAGCGCACCGCAATGAAGCCGCAGATGACGAGCGCCAGCGCGGCGCCGATCCAGCCGAGCGCGGCCGGCTTCAATCCGGCATTGATGAAGGACAAAGCGAGCGACAGGCCGAGGCATACGGCGAGCAGTTGCTCGGTATAGAACGACAGGCCGAACAGCCGGCGCGGCAGGTCGAGCACCCAGCCGACCACGCAGGCGAGCAGCAGGGCTTGCAGGATGTCGGTTGCCAGCGCAACGGCGGCCGAAGCGGCCGGCTTGGGGCCGGCCGCTTCGTCGATGGTGTGAACGTCGCTCACGTGGATTGTCTCGCCTGTGCCGAATTACTGGATCTTCACGGCTTCGATCTTGTGATCCTTGAAGTACTTCAAGGCGCCGGGGTGATATTTCAGATCGTAGGCCTTGTAGAGCTTGGCGGCGTCGAAATCGCGCAAGGCAGGCTGCACCGCGACGAGATCGGCCTTGTTGGCCTGCAGCGTCTCGATCATCTTGATGATGACCTCGTCCTTCACCTTGGCGTTGGTGACCAGCATGTTGTCCCAGGTGTAGACGCCCATCGGGTGGTCGACGCCGACGAAGAAGGGCGACGGCACGGCAGGCGAGAGGTAGCCCTCCGGCACGATCTTCTGCGCCGCGGCCATGCCTTCCTTGGGGATTTCCAGCGCGCGGATGCCGCCGACGGTGGCGTCGACCTCGCGCACCTTGGCGGCGCCAAAGGCGAAGAAGAACATATCGGCCGCGCCATTAGAGAAATCATCGGCGCCGCGCACGACATTGGGGACCAGTACCGGTTTGACGTCGGCTTCGGTCAGCCCGCCGGTGGCGAGGATCGCCTTGACCAGCGGATCGATGGTGCGCATCGCCGAGAAGCCGAGCACCACGCGCTTGCCCTTGAGATCGGCGATGGTCTTCATCGGCGTGTCCTTGCGCACCCAGAAGGCGCCGCGCAGCGAATGCAGCGAGCCGATAACGCGCAGGTCGGGATTGGCCTTCATGGCCGCTTCGGTCTCGAAAATGTTGGCGATGCCGAGATCGGCCTCGCCGCGCGCGACCAGCGGAAGCAGCGTGGTCTCGCCGGCGGTCGGCTGCACCAGCACGTTCAGGCCGCCTTTTTCCTTGAGCACCTTGGCGATGGCCGAGGCGGTGGTGTGGCTGAGCGTGCCCGGCGGCATCGTAGCGATGCCGTAGGTCTGCGCTGAGGCGGCGGTCGCCGTGAGCGCCAGCGCGGCGAGGGCGCCGAGTGCGGCGCGGATAGGCGTCGTGCGGACAAAACGGCTCACGCCGAGACGTGTTTCGGTTGACATGGTCATCTTCCTCCCCTGCCGATCCGATCGACCGCTCGGATTTAACCGTCGCCGGATCGTGTTCTCCGGCCGGCAGCGTATGCGGTGGCTGGGGTGAATGCAAAACCAATCACGGGTGAGAATTCTGGACAACCGAAAATGAAGCGCCGGCGATGCGGGCAGCCGCCCAATGACATCTTCCGCATGTGAGGAGACATCGCCGTCTCTCGGACTTCGGCGGCGTCCGGGTTACGGGCGGCACCACGTCTTCGGCCTGAGGTTCCGCAACCTGCATGCCGCGTCTGACGCAACCAGGTCGTGTGTCGGCCGGCGGTCCTCGTACGCTGCGATATCAACAGATCGTGAGTTATAAACACGGGAAGAAGACGCTGACCAAAGTCGCAGGCGAATCAATAGCGGGCCGCCGCGATCGGCAAGAAATAACAGAGCTCACGAGGCGCGATCGTCGACGCTCCGGAAGCGGATCTATGACGAGCCGCGCGACTTCTCCTTGGCGGCGCGGGACAGATAACGGTAGGTGCCATCGAACACGGTGTTCGTGGACGACGTCCAGGTGCTGTCCGCGCCAAGCGTACTTCGGCTGGCGTGAATGCGCCGCGAGCGCACTTCGCGGTCGGCGGCTTCGTCCGCTGTCATCGCTTCAAGCTCGAATTCAGGATCGGCCGGCACCAGAATGAACTGCATCATCGGCTCGCCCGGACGAAAGATGTGCGTGCCGCCCTCGGGCGGCGCCTTGAACACGACGAACGAAATCATCGGCCACCATTCGGTCCGCAGCAGCGCCGGCACCGCGATCGGAACCGTGTCGGTCGGGTCGGTGTACAGGCGCGGATGCGGCTCGGCGCGCAACGCCCAGCCGGCGGGAACCTTGAGGTCGAGCAGTAACTGATAGGTGTAGAAGTTGTCGCCGAACGATCGAAACGGCGGCCACTGCAGACCGTCGGCCGGCGGTGGCCCGAAATCGCCGGTGAGTTCGACCTTGCCGCCCGTCTTGGTGACTCGCAGTTCGTTGTCGTGAGGATAGAAGATCTCGATGCCGTACTGCGCGCCCTCCGAAAACAGCAGGCAGTGCCAGGGCTGCTCGTGGGAGCCATCCTTTCGTGGCGCTGGCGCGCCACCCCAGCCCGGCATTTCCAGCTTGGTCCGGCGCGGCCGCAGCCCTGGATTGAGAAGACGATATTTCACCTGCATCGCGGATTCTCCGGCGGCGTTGCCGATTATCGTTCCCGAACGCAACTGAACAACGGCTAAACGGTTTACACCGGGCAGGTTCAGGCGTCTGCGCCAGAATGATCTGATCGGACGCGGAGCGACTCGGCTCTGCCGGTTATGGGTGGCGGCACAACGGAGGAATGGATGAAATCGTACATCGCCTTTTTGCTCAGTACGGCCGCGATCCTGGCCGTCGCCGGCCCGGTGCAAGCGGCGCCGGCCTCACTGACCGTTCCGGCCGCCCAATCCTATGCGGATCTGCTGGAACCCGTTCAGAACGCGCGTGAGGTTCTGATGGCCGACGATCTCGCCCAGGCGAACCAGCCGCGGCCGCTCTTGCAGCTGGCGCAGTGGCATCACCACCACCATCACCATCGTTATTATCACCACCATCACCACGGGTTCTTCCCGGGCTTCGGCATCACGGTGGGTCCGCCGGCCTATTATGGTCCCGACTGCTACTATCAGCGCCGGGTCTACATCAATCGCTGGGGCGAGCGCGTCGTCCGCCGCGTCCGCGTCTGCGACTAGCCCAGCGCCGTCATCACCGCCTTGGAGATGGCGGCGGTGCCGTCGCCGCCGCCATATTCCATCGGCTTGAGCCCGGTCCGGTAGGCATTGTCGACCGCGGTCTCGATGCGGAGCGCGGCTTCGGCCGCCGGCGGATGGTCGTGTTTGTCGGCGAGCCAGTCGAGCATCATCGCCGCCGACAGGATCATTGCGGTCGGATTGGCCTTGCCCTGGCCCATGATGTCCGGTGCGGTGCCATGGCAGGGCTGGAACACCGCATGCGTGTCGCCGATGTCGGCCGACGGCGCCATGCCGAGGCCGCCGATCAGGCCGGCGGCGAGATCGGAGAGAATGTCGCCGAACATGTTCTCCATCACCATGACGTCGAAGTCCCACGGCTTCTTCACCATCATCGCGGCGCAGGCATCGACATAGAGCTTGTCGGTGGTCACATCCGGGAACTTTGCCTTGCGCTCGTCGAAGATGGTGCGCTGCCAGTTGAACGCCTTGAACACGTTCGCCTTGTCGACCAGCGTCAAGCGTCCCGGTTTGCCGCGCGACTTGCGCCGCTGCGCCAGCCGCAGGCAGAAATCGAACAGCCGTTCGGTGGTCTTGCGCGTCACTACCAAGGTTTCCCGCGCCTCATCATGCGTGGTCACGCCCTTGCCCATCGAGGCGAACAGGCCTTCGGTCGATTCCCGCACCAGGATGAAATCGATGCCGCGCTCATGGGCGCCGACGATCGGCGAGGGTACGCCGGGCACCAGCCGCGCCGGTCGCACGCCGGCATAGAGATCGTAGATGAAGCGCAGCTCGACCTGCGGCATGATCTCGGTGCCGTCGGGATAGCGGATGCTCGGCATGCCGCAGGCCCCGAGCAGGATGGCGTCGGCCTCGCCGGCGAGTTTCACCGTCGCGTCCGACATCGACTTGCCGGTCGCCTTGTATTCCTCGGCGCCGGCCGGCGCTTCGGAGAAGCGGAATTTCAGGCTCGGCGTCGTCTCTTCGATGCGCCGCAACACGTCGAGCGCCGGCTTCGTCACCTCGTGCCCGATGCCATCGCCGGGCAGGACACAGATATGGAAGGCGGAATTGGCTGACATGCGGGGCGTTTCCTGATGGCGGGATGGCCTTTGCGGCTTTCGCCCGCTAATGAATACGGCAAGAACACCTAGCGCAAGGGGAGACGCATGCCGCGATTTTCGGCCCATCTCGGCTACCTGTTCAAGGAGCGGCCGCTCCTCGAGCGCATCGATGCGGCGGCGGCGGCCGGCTTTACCGCGATCGAAGGCCGCTTTCCTGACGGCGTGGCGGCGGCCGACTATCAGCGCGCGGTCCAGCGCAACAAGCTCAAGGTCCTCGGCATCAACACGCCGCAGGGCGGCGAGGGCGAGTTCGGCCTCGGCGCGCTGCCGGGACGGCAGACCGACTGGCGCGCCGGCTTTGTCGAGACGCTGAGCTTTGTCGAGACCGTCGGCGGGCTCGCCATCCACTGCCTCGCCGGCAAGGTGCCGCCGGAGCAACGCCGCGAGGCGGAGAAGGTATTCGTCGAGAACCTCAAGCGCGCCGCCGACGAGGCCGCGGCCAAAAAAATCAAGCTCTATCTCGAGCCGATCTGCGGCCGCGGCATTCCCGGCTATTTCCTGGGCGAGCTGGAGCACGCCGCCGACGTCATCGCCAAGGTCGGCAGCGACAACGTGTTCATCCAGTACGACCTGTTCCACATGCAGATCGTCGGCGGCGATCTCATCGAGCGCTTCAAGAAGTACCAGCCGCTGATCGCCCACATCCAGTGCTCGCAGGTGCCGGTGCGCCACGAGCCCGACGAGGACGGCGAGATCAACTACCCCTACGTCTTCGCCGCGCTCGACCGCCTCGGCTACGCCGATTGGATCGGCTGCGAGTACATCCCCTCGACGCCGCGCACTGAGGACAGTTTCGGCTGGCTGCGGCGCTACGGGGTCGTTCCGCGCGCCTGATCCGAGGGCCGGTCGCCTCGCGATGCACCAGAAAGGCACAGATTAACCGTCGGCTAACCATCAATCCTGTTGAAATAACACACAAAATCACCTTTGCCGCCGCGCTTGGCCCTGCTAGAAAGGAGCCATGTTTGGACGCGGCAAAAAGGTCGAGCCGGAGACGCCTCCGCCGCCGACCCCTCTGAAAGAGGCCATGCGCGAGGCGCGCATCGAGGCCGCCGAGCGCTCGGCCGTTATCGTCGATCTGCGCGACGCCGAGGTGGCGCGGCTGGAGCTGCTCAACGAAGCACTCACGCCGCTGTTCGCCGACATTCCGAAGGAGGTCGAGCTGTTCGACCGCGGCGTCAGCCGGGGCGAGACACCGCGGCTGTGGCTCGACGTCGTCGCCCATGTCGAGATGGGCCGGGACAAGCGGCAGTACCGCTTCGTCCAGGACACGCGCTACGGCCGCGCCGTGCTGGCGGAGGGCTACGAGGTGCCGGAGATGACCGGCGCGATCACGCGCTATGTCGCGCGCCGTCTCTTGGAGCGCGAGCGCGCGCTGGCCGATGACGTGCCGTTCGGCCAGGCGGCGACGCTGAAAACCGTCGAATACGAACAGCGCCGCGGCCGCCTGCGCGCATTTCGTTCGTTCATCTACGGCGTCGTCGTGGCGGTCGCCGCGTTGCTGACCTGGGCGCTGCTGACCGCGCCGCAGCCGTAATCCACTCAGCGCTAATTCAAAAACTCCGTTCGTTCCCGCGAAAGCGGGAACCCAGTCTTTTCTTCGCGAGCGGAGCAAATGACTTCTGGGGGGCCGCATTCGCGGAGACGAACGGTCACAGATTGACGCGCTTCACTTCTCTCACCGTCCCATCCGCGTCCATCGCCCGCACCGCCATCTCGCAGCGCCACGCGCTCGCGCCACCGTCGATGCGGTAGAGGTGATAGCCGGCATTATCCTTGTCGGCGCCGGGCGCGGCGGAGGCCGACGGCACGCCGACCGCCGGCACGCTTTCGCCGTCGGGGCCCGCGACGAAGTTGAGCATGTCGCGATGATCGTGGCCGTGCAGAATCAACTCGGCGCCGTGCGCGGCAATCACTTGCTTGAGCGCGTCCGCGTCGGTCAGTCGCTTGTGATGCGGCGACAGGCTGATCGGCGGATGATGGATCAGCACGACGCGGAACAGCTTCTGATCACGCGCGCGATCGAGCAGGGGGCCGAGCGCCGCGAGTTGCGCCGGTCCAAGTTCGCCGGTGGCCTGAAACGGCGCGGTCGCCACGCCGGTCGAAAGCCCGATGATCGCTAGCGGCCCGCGCCGTTTGAGATAGGGAAAACTCCCGCCGTCGTCGCCGCGCATGAAATCGCCGAAGGCGCGGGTCGCAAACCCTTCCGATTCGGCGACATAGATGTCGTGATTGCCCGGCACGAAACTTACCGTCTGCGCGTCGCCGAGACCGTCGAGAAAATCGCGGCCGGGAGCGTATTCCGCTTCCAGCCCGATATTGGCGATGTCGCCGGTGACGGCGATGTGATCGGGTGTCTGCGCCTTCAGGTCGGCGACGATCCGCTCCAGCACCGCGCCGTCATGGACGAAGCGCCGCCTGCGCTGCCAGTTCAGATAACCCGTGATGCGCTTCGAGCACAGGTCGAGCACATGCGCGGCCGGCAGCGGCGCGAGGTGAACGTCGGAGAGATGGGCGAGGGTGAACGTCATATCGCCCTGTAAAGCACGTCCGCCTGCCGGACGTCACGAACTCCCGATCAGGATGCCCGACAGGAAAACCAGCACGCCGCCGACCACGATCTGGAAAGCCGCCTTCAGGAACGGCGTGTCCATGTATTTGTAGCGGATCCAGGAAATCACGCCGAGTTCGATGGCGACGACGATCACCGACACGACGGTCGCGACATAGAAATCGGGAATGAGATAAGGCAAAGCATGGCCGATGCCGCCGATGGCGGTCATCAGGCCGGACACCAGGCCTCGCAGCCACGGCGCGCCGCGGCCGGTGAGCGAGCCGTCGTCCGACAAAGCCTCGGCAAAGCCCATCGAAATGCCGGCGCCCACAGATGCCGCCATGCCGACCAGAAACGTCTCCCAGGTGTTGTGGGTGGCAAAGGCCGCGGCGAACAATGGCGCCAGCGTCGACACCGAGCCGTCCATCAGGCCGACCAGGCCGGGCTGCACATATTGCAGCAGGAACATGCGCCGTGCCGTCTCGTGTTCCTCGGCGCGCGCGTCTTCCGTGAGGATTTTCGTCGACAGCTTGTGCGCCAGCGACTCGTGCCCAGCCTCGGCCTCGGCGAGCTTGATCAGCAATTCGCGTACCGAGGCGTCGCGCGCGCCTTCCGCGGCCTTGCGGTAATAGCGCTCGGCCTCGAACTCCATGTTCTCGGCGAATTTGCGCACCTCGTCGAGGCCGAGCGGGCGCATCAGCCACAGCGGCTTCTTCGGATGCAGGAAGCCCTGCACGTCCTGGCGGCGGATCAGCGGCAGGTATTCGCCGAACCTCGCGCGGTACAGGTCGTAGAGCATGGCGCGGTGGTGCACTTCCTCCTCGGCCATCTCGTCGAACACTTTGGCGGAGGCGGGAAACTGCTCGCGCAGGCCTTCGGCGAAGCCGCGGTAGATTCGGCTGTCCTCCTCCTCGTTAGTGATGGCCAGCGCCAGCACTTCCTGTTCGGTCAGGTCGGAAAATCGCTTCACGGGAGGTCAGCCTTTCAAGGGACACGTATCGGCGTACCCCAGATATTAGAACTATTCTAAAGAGTAAAGGGGCTGAATGCGCATGCCCCGAACAGCGCCCCATGGCCTCACTTTCAACCTGTTCGCTGCTAGGACTGGGGCGCATTCGAGAAGGAACCGCTCTCTTGTCCGCCTTGCGCCGACGCTTCGAGCCGCTGTTGCGGCGCGTTTTTCACTTCTACTGGCGCTTTGCCCGCGGCGCGACGCTCGGCGCCTTCGCCCTGGTGATCGACGGCCAGCGCCGCGTGTTCCTGATCCAGCACTCTTATGTCAGCGGCTGGCATCTGCCCGGCGGCGGCGTCGAGACCGGCGAGACCATCAAGACGGCGCTGGCGCGCGAGCTCATCGAAGAGGGTAACATCAAGCTGACCGGTGAACCGGTGCTGCACGGCGTGTTCCACAACAGGCGCATCTCGCAGCGCGATCACGTCGCCTTGTTCGTCGTGCGTGATTTCGTGCAGGAGAGCCCGCCGGTGCCGGACCATGAGATCGTCGCCCACGGCTTCTTTGCCATCGACGAACTGCCGGAAGACACCGGCCGCGCCGCCCGCGCCCGCATCGCCGAGGTGTTCGAGGGGCGCGCGGTGAGCGAATTGTGGTGAGGCTTCCCTTGATTATGCCGCCAGCGTTTACGAGGCCTCTAGAGAGGCTTGGTCATTTTGTGAGAGTGCGATGAATCGCTTCGGACTTCTTGCTGTTGGCCTCGGGTTCTTGGCGGCCTGCTCAATCGCGGCGGCCCAGGAGATGCATCATCACCGGATGAGCGGCTCCGAGTTGCCGCAGAGCGGCCCGACCGGCGATCGCCGTGAACTCGTACAACTGCCGGCGCCGATGCAGGATCACATGCTCGCCAACATGCGCGATCACCTGGCAACGCTGAGTGAAGTCACCGGGAACCTGGCCGATGGCAAGCTCGACGCCGCTGCGAAATTGCTGGAGCAGCGTCTGGGCATGAGTTCATTGTCGCTGCACGACGCCGCGCACATGGCGCCGTACATGCCGCAGACGATGCAGGATATCGGCACCAGCATGCACCGGGCGGCCAGCCGGCTCGCCATCACGATCCAGGACGCCGACGTGGCGCCGTCAGTGGAGGCCATGGCGAAGGTCAATCGCGGCCTGCACGAGGTGACGTCGGCCTGCGTCGCCTGCCACGCCAGCTACCGGATTCGCTGAGAAGCGCCGTCTATTCGGCAAACGAGGCCGCTCAGCGCTGCACCAATGCCAGCTTGACGCCGAGCGCGACGAACATTGCGCCGATGGCGCTGTCGATGAAGCGTTGAAAGCGCCGCGTCGCCTTCAGCCGCGATGCCGCACGCGCCGTCACGGCAGCGACGATCAGGCTCCACAGGGTGCCATTGATGCTGAAGATCAGGCCGAGCACCAGGAAGGCGAGCGGCTTCGACGACGCGTCGTTGGCCACGAACTGCGGCAGGAAGGCGAGAAAGAAGATCGCCACCTTCGGATTGAGCGCATTGCTGAAGAAACCCTGCCAGAACACGGCCCGCAGCGGCAGCATCGTTTTCTGCGGCGCCGCCTCGCCGGTCGCGACGGCGGGGCGCGTTACGATCAGGCGCAGGCCGATATAGATGAGGTAGGCGGCACCGACGAACTTGATGACGCTGAAGGCCGTAGCCGACGCCGCGATCAGCGCCGACAGGCCGACCGCCGCCGCGGTAATATGCACCATAAGGCCGCTGGTGACGCCGAACGACGCGGCGACGCCGCCGCGCAGCCCCATCTGCGTCGAACGCGCCACGACGAGGGCAGTGTCCGGCCCCGGCGTGATGTTGAGCAGCAGCCCGGACAGAACGAAAAGCCAGAGGTCGTGGATGCCGAACATGATGCCTTATCCCAATCGGGCCCGGTCGTGAGGCGCGGCGAAGTCGAGTTGTGGTCCGACCGGTACGATGCCGGTCGGGTTCACGGTGCGCTGGCTGAAATAATAGTGCCGCTTGATCTGCGCCAGATCGACCGTCTCGGCGACGCCCGGCACCTGGTAGAGATCGCGCGCATAGTTAGACAGGTTCGGGTACTCGGTGATGTGCCGCCAGTTGCACTTGAAGTGCGCGTAATAGACAGCGTCGAATCGCATCAAGGTGGTGAACAGCCGCCAATCGGCTTCGGTCAATTGCGCACCGGCGAGATAGCGCTGCTTCGACAGCATGTCCTCGATCTGGTCGAGCGTGTCGAACAGATTGCGGAACGCCTCCTCGTAAGCCTCCTGCGTGGTGGCGAAGCCGGCGCGGTAAACGCCGTTGTTGACGTTTGGATAAACGAGGTCGTTGATGCGGTCGATCTCACCGCGCAGCGCCGCCGGATAGTAATCGTCGGTGTTGCCGGTCAAGGCGTCGAACGCCGAGTTGAACATGCGGATGATCTCGGACGACTCGTTGTTGACGATCGTCTTCGTCTTTCTATCCCACAACACCGGCACGGTGACACGGCCGGTGAATTTCGGGTCGGCGAGCAGATAGATCTCCGACAGCTTATCCTTGCCGTTGAGCGTATCGCCGGTCGAGCCCTCGTTCTTGTGGAAGGTCCAGCCGTCTTTCAGCATGTCGGGCGACACGATCGACATCGAGATCAGGCTCTCGAGGCCCTTGAGTTTGCGGAAGATGATGGTGCGATGCGCCCAGGGGCAGGCGAGCGAGACATAGAGGTGGTAGCGGCCGGCCTCGGCGGCAAAGCCGCCGTCGCCGCTCGGTCCGGCGCTGCCATCGGCCGTCACCCAGTTGCGGAATTTCGAGGCCTGCCGTTCGAAGCGGCCGTCCTTGGTGTGGTACCACTCGTCGTGCCAGACGCCATCAACCAGAAGTCCCAATTCACGCTCCTTTTGCCTGCCCCCTCGTATCTAGGCGGTTGGGGAGGTTCTCGCTACCGCCGATGGACGTCCCGCGGGCGGGATGCTAATCGCGTGGCTTCATGAGCGAACTCGATCTCGTCATCCAGCCGGAATCGCCCAGCGACGCGCTCGCTGTCGAGCGCCTGAACGAGCGCACGTTCGGGCCCGGCCGTTATGCGCGCAGCGCCTATCGTATCCGCGAGGGCCGTGGCCACTTGCCGGACCTGTCCTTCGTTGCCCGCATCGGCACCTTGATGGTCGGCTCGGTGCGGCTGACGCCGATCTGCATCGGCGACACGCCGGCGCTGCTGCTCGGGCCGCTGACGGTCGAGCCGCCGTTCCGCTCGCGCGGTGTCGGTTCGGCGCTGATGGCCCGCGCCCTCAAGGACGCGCGGGACAAGGGCCACAAACTGGTCGTGCTGGTCGGCGACGAGCCGTATTACAGCCGCAGCGGTTTCAAGCCGATCAAGAAGGGCGTCGTGAAGATGCCGGGCCCGGTCAATCCGGCGCGTCTGCTGGTCAACGAACTGGTGCCCGGTGCGTTCGAGGGCGTCTCCGGGCTGGTCCGGCCGGACTGGGTCGTGCCGGCGTAAAGCCGGCGTAACGCTTCATATAAATTCAGAAAAATTTCAGCGCCCTGCGCCAGCGCGGTCTTGTCGCCGTCACCGCCGTCAAGCAACAGTCGGCGCGCCGATCCGGGCTCGGCTTTTTTGGGGGCATCCATGAAAAACCTATCCGTTCTGCTGCTCGCGGCGGCCGTCCTGGCGCCGCTGCCGCTCAAGGCGCAGCAGCTCGATCTCGCGACCGTCACCTGCAAGGACTTCGTCACCAGCGACAAGGAAACCATCGGCTACATCCTGATGTGGCTCGAAGGCTTCTATGCCGACCAGGACGCCAAGCCGATCGTCGATTTCGACAAGATGAAGGCGAATGGTGGAAAGCTTGGCGAGTATTGCGGCAAGAACCCGACGCACAGCCTGATCACGGCCGCGGACGAGGTGATGCAGTAGCGGCGCCGGCTTCGCGCGGACGCCAGTCTAGCGTGTCTGAAACGACCGTCCGGCGTCGAACAGCGACTTCATGCCGAACAGCACGAAGGTCACCCCGATGACGCGGGTGACGATAACGCCGTGCGTCAGGAAGAAACGGCGCACGAGCGGCAGGCCCGCCCAGAACAGGGTGCAGACATAGCCGAGTACGATACCGATCCAGGCCGACAGGCCCATCAGCGGTACCGATGACCATGTCAGTTCCAGGGTGTAGCGCGCGATCAGCGCGGTGAACACCGCGACCGCGACCGGATAGGCCTTCGGATTGGTGAGGCCGAACAGGAAGCCGGCGCGATAGGGCCGGTGGCCGCGCAGCACCGGCGCTTCGCCAACGGACTTGGCACGCATCGCCTTGATGCCGAGATAGATCAGATAGAGACCGCAGCCGGCGCCGAGAATGTCGAACAACAGCGGCCCGGTCTGGCTGACGCCGATGATCGAGGCGAAGGCCAGCGCGCTCCAGGTTAGGTCGCCGACCATGTGGCCGATCAGGAATTTGGCGCCCATGCCGCGGCCATGCTGGGCGGCCAGCGAGAACACCAGCAGCACGGCGGGGCCGGGAATCACCGAGTAGAGAAATCCGGCGAACATGGTGGCGAAGAAGAGAGAGACGGTCATCGAGATACACCGGTGTCAGAGACGCAGCCGACGCTAACAAACCGCTCGTCGCCGCGAAAGCGGAGACCCGGTTCTTTCTTATTTTGTTTGCCGCTCGCGCGGCAATGAACGGAGCGTGAGGCGGCTTTGCGGTAGGGGGGCTAGCGGCCTTCTCTCGCCCACGTCAGCGCCAGCGAGCCGACCAGCAGCAACAGGCCGATCAGGCCGGTGAACACCGGCAGCACGCCGATGCCGCGCACCACGGAGACGTCGCGCATCTTCATGCCGATCCAGTCGTCGCCCTTGTAGGTCGAGGCGGTGCGCACCGGCACGACGCGCGGGACGTCGATGGCGGCGTCGTTGCCGGAAGCAAGGCGGCGGACGCTGCCGCCGGTCGCGTCGGCGAGCTTGCCGAGCGTCTGCGTCGTCGAGGTCACTTCCTGGAATTCACGCGGATTGGCCGGGCCGACATTGACCAGCGCGGTGAGCTTGCCGTCGGTGGCGCGCCACAGGCCGAGTTCGTTGGCCGGCACATGCGCGCGCCACAGGCCGGGCTCGGCGGCCGACAGTTTCAGGGTCTGCGATTTGCCGGACGGCGAGGTCAGCGTCACGTCGGCGACGCCATCGGCCATGGTCTGGCGCTGCACGGTCATGTCGCGGCCGGCGACGATCAGGCGAAGCGCCTCCTCGTCGAGCTCGGGCTGTTTCATCAGCCAGTGCGACAGCCGCCGCAGCAGGTCGAGGTGCGGGCCGCCACCTTCATAGCCGCGCGCCCACAGCCAGATGTGATCGGACAGCAGCAGCGCGACGCGGCCTTCGCCTTCATGCGCCAGCACCAAAAGCGGCTTGCCGTCCGGCCCCTGCATCACCGACGTGCCTGAGGTGCGCTTGGTGTCGACGACGCGGAACCAGTGGCTCCAGTGCGGCGGGTCGGTGTCGGAGCCTTCCAGTCCGCGTGTCACCGGATGACGCTTGCCGGCGTCGGTCAGGCGCGCGTGGAAGCTCTGTTCGGTGACGTCGCCGGTCGGCTCGGCCGGCAGGATGACGTCGAGCGGCGTGCGCCAGATCGAGGTCGGCGAGGCGTAATCGGGTCCGGCCGCGATCAGCACCGCGCCGCCATTGCGCACATAGCGGGTGATGTTGTCGAAATAGATCATCGGCAGCACGCCCTGGCGGGCGTAGCGGTCGAAGATGATGAGCTGGAATTCGCCGATTTTCTGCTGGAACAGTTCGCGCGTCGGGAAGGCGATCAGCGACAATTCGTTGATCGGCGTGCCGTCCTGCTTTTCCGGCGGGCGCAGAATGGTGAAGTGGACGAGATCGACCGAGGCGTCGGACTTGAGCAGATTGCGCCAGGTGCGCTCGCCGGCATGCGGTTCGCCGGAGACGAGCAGCACGCGCAGCTTGTCGCGCACGCCGTCGATCGAGATCACGGCGCGGTTGTTGACGTGCGTGAGCTCGTTGGCGAGCGGCGCGGCTTCGACTTCGACGATGTTGGCGCCGGCATGCGGGATCTGTACCTGCATGGTGACGTCGGTCCCGGCGGTGACCGTGCGCTGTTCGAGCAGTTCGCCGTCGCGGCGCACCGTGACCTCGACCGGGCCGGCCGGCACGCCATGATCTTCGACGCGGAAGCCGATGGTCTGCATCTGGTTGACGATGCCGAAGCGCGGCGTCTGGGTGAGCACGACGCGGCGGTCGATCTCGTTGGCATGGCCGGTGATCAGCGCATGGATGGGTGCGGCGAAGCCGAGCGCCGCGGCGTCGGCCGGAATGTCGTGGACGCGACCGTCGGTAATGAACACCGCGCCGGCGATTCGATCCGGTGGCACGTCGGCGAGCGTCGACGAAAGCGCCGAGAACAGCCGCGTGCCGTCGGTCTCGCCGTCGGCGGCGCCGGCTTCCGCCACGCGTAGTTCGAGGCCGGGAACGCGCTTCAGGCGATCGACGATGGTGGCGCGCGCCTGTTCGGTCTGCGCGGTGCGGTCGCCGAATTCCTGGCTCGGGCTCTTGTCGACGATCACGGCAGCGACCGACGGGATCGGATCGCGGTCTTCCCGCGTCATCGACGGATTGGCGAGCGCCAGCACCATGAGCGCCATGGCGATCGCCCGCACCACCGCGCCGCGGCTACGCGCGACGAGCAGCAGGATCGATAGCAGCACGGCGACGCCGAATGCCGTCCAGACGACATAGGCCGGAACCAGCGGGGCAAAGGCGACACCGAGATTCATCGCGTTACTGTCCCAACCGTTCGAGCAGTGCCGGAATGTGGACCTGGTCGGCTTTGTAGTTGCCGGTCAGCACGTACATCACGATGTTGACGCCGGCGCGGAAGGCGAATTCGCGTTGCCGCGGCTCGCCCGGCACCAAAGGCAACATCGGCTGGCCGTCAGGTCGCATGGCCCAGGCGCCGGCCAGATCGTTCGATGTGATCATGATCGAGGAAACGCCGTCGCCGCCGCGCGCCGGACGGTTCGGGTCGTCTTCGCTTTCTGGCGGCAACGCCTCGACCCAGAGCTGGCCATTGGTATAGCGGCCGGGGAAGTCTCTCAGAAGGAAGAACGTCTTATTGAGCACGTGGTCGCGCGGCACCGGTTCGAGCTCGGGCACGTCAAGCGACGACAGGATCGAGCGCAGCGCCACCATGCCGGGCGAACGGTTGGCGCCGTCGGGCCCGGGCGGCGCGTCGATGGCGTCGCGCGTATCGAACAGCACGGTACCGCCGCGCTTCATGTACGTGTCGATGCGGTCGAGCGCCTCGCGGCTCGGCTTTGGCGCGCTCTCGGAGATCGGCCAGTAGATGAGCGGGAAGAACGACAGTTCGTCGCGCGCCGGGTCGAGCCCGACCGGTTCGCCCGGCTCCAGCGCCGTGCGCTGCGCCAGGAACAGCGACAGTCCGTTGAGACCGGCTCGGCTGATGGCATCGGTCTCGGCGTCGCCGGTGACGATATAGGCGAGGTGGGTTTGCTCGGTCGCCTTGATGGCGAAGTCCTGTTGTTGTGGCGACAGCGGCGCCCGCTGCGGCAAGCTACCCGCCGGCACCAGCGTCGATTGGGCGTGAACCGGCCGTGGCAGCGCCAGCGCGCCGGCCAGCGCGATGATGACCAGCGCCGCCGTGGCGGCGGCACGGCGGCGTGCGAAAGCCGTCAGCCCGCCGGCGATCCAGAACACGACCAGCGCGTCGAGCGCGATGAGGCAGAAGGCGGCGACGAACACCGGACCGCGCAGGTCGATCGGTTCGCCGAAGCGATAGACATCGATCCGCGCATTGAGCGCTGCGACGTCGAGCGGCGCCGGGCGGTCGTCCTTCGCCAGCGTGTTAACGGCGACGAGGCCCTCCGGCGGTCCGTAGAAGCCGGGCGGATGATCGGCGCTGGCGCGGCTGGAATAGTTGGTCGGCACCGGCCGCGCATTAGCCGGCGGCACGGTGAAGGCGCCGAAGCCGTCGAGCACGCGGGTTGCCGGCACCACCTGCGTCGCGATGCTCGAAACCTTTGCGCCGTCGCCTTCGGTGGTGGCGGTCGCGCCGGCGAGCGACACGATGTGCCGCAGCATGTCGACGAAGGCGCCGGAAAGCGGGAGGTCGGACCAGCGCGTATCGGCGGTGACGTGGAAAAGTATGATGAGACCCTTGCCTCGGCGCTGCGCAGTGACGAGCGGCGTGCCGTCGGCGAGCGTCGCCCAGGTACGATCGGCCAGCGTCGCGTCGGGCTCGGCCAGCACCTGGCGCGTCACCGTGACGTCATTCGGAACCGGCATGCCGACGAACGGGCTGTCGCGCGAGAAGCCGGCAAGCTGCTGCGGCTTCTCCCAACTCAGGGAGCCGCCGAGGATGCGGCCACCGCGGCGCAGCCGCACCGGCACGAGATCGTCGCTACCGGCGGCGAGATGCGGACCGGCGAAGCGCACCAGCACGCCGCCATTCTCGAGCCAGCTATCGAGCCGGCCGCGCGCCTCGGCGACATTCCCGACATCGGCCAAGACCAGCATCGGCAGATGTTGATCGAGGAAACGACCGATGGCTTCCGGCGGCGCCACGCTTTCGGCCAGCCGTACGTCGGCGAACGGGCTCAATGCGCGGCTCAGATAATAGCTCGCCCCGAGCAGCGGCTGCGAGCGGTCCAGCGCGGTGCCGGAAACGATGCCGACGGTGCGGCGGCGCCAGCGCTTGTCGAGCAACTGCACGGCACCGGCGGACCGTTCGCCGGCGATTTCCAGCCGCGCGACATCGTTACGGATCTCGACCGGCAGCTTGATCGTCGCCTCGGCCTCGCGATCGCCGGCGCCGAACGCAAAAGGCGCGTCGCCGAGCGGCAGGCCCTTGAGATCGATGGCGTGGACCAAACCGTTCTCGGCGACGCCGGTCTGCGCGCGCAACACCTTCACCGTCAGCGCGCCGGCGGCGTTGTCGGCCGCGGCCAGCGCGTGCGGAATGGGCAGGCCGCCAGCGACGATGGTGAGCGGATGATTGCCGATGATCTTCTTCAGGCCATCGACGAAGCCGGCGCCTTTGCCGAGATCGACGCCGTCCGACAGCCAAACGACGTCGACGTTCGGCGAATTCTTGAGGAAGCGGTCGATCAGGGGCAACGCCTCGATGCGATCGACGGCGTGAGGTTTTGGCTTGAGCTGCTTGACTTGCACGCGCGCCGCGCCGGCCACCTGCAGCGAGATGTCGCGCGCGGTCTCCGACAGTGGCAACAGAGCGACGCCGCGATTGTCGGCCTCGGCGCGGGCCAGCAATTCATCCGCGGTGCGCAGCCTCACATCCCAGGCCGCGGCCGCGGCCCAACCGTCGTCGATCATGATCAGCAGCGGGCCGTTCTTGGCGCCGGTCGCGACCGGCGGATTCCACAACGGCCCGGCGGCGGCGAGAATGACCAGCGTCGCCAGCAAAAGCCGCAGCAGGATGAGCCACCACGGCGTGCGTGACGGCGTCTCTTCCTTCGGCGAAATCTCGAACAACAGCCGCGTCGGCGGGAAGTTGATGACACGCGGGCGCGGCGGCACCAGGCGTAGCAACCACCACAGCAGCGGCAGGCTGAGCAGACCCAGAAGGACCAGCGGCTGCGCGAAGGCGAGCGGGAGCGAGCCGATCATGCGGCGCCCCCGGCCTGCCGCGTCAGGTGCCGGCTGTTGAGCGCGCCTTGCACCGAGTGCGCGCCCATGCGCGCATGCAGCGCGAACAACAATTCCGTCGGGCCGCGGTCGGTGCGATGCACGGTGAAGGTCCAGCCGAAGGCTTCGGTCTCGGCGCGGAGGGCGGCGCGGTGATTGGCGACGAGTGTCTGGTACTCGTCACGCCAGGTTTCGGCGCGGCCGGCGGTGACGCTGCCGGCGCCTTCGGACTCAACGAATTCGACGCGGCCGGCATAGGGGAAGGTCTCTTCCGCCGGATCGCACACCTGGACGACATGTCCGCGTGCGCCGTTGGCGGCGAGCTGGCCGATGACCTTGCGATATTCGCTGATCGGGCTCCACAGGTCCGACAGCAGCACGACCTCGGAAAACGGCGCCGGCGCGAAGTTCGGCGGCAGGCTCGGCCGCTCGGTGCGATCGAGGATGATGCGCTGCGCCATGGTCTCGATGACGTTGCGGCTGGCGGTCGGCCGCATCAACAGCGGAATGCCGACGCGCTCGCCGCCCTGCACCAGCACTTCCGACAGCGCGAAGGACACGACCAGCGCCCGGTCGAGCTTGGACCATTCGGTGAGGTTGGAGGAGAAGTCCATCGACGGCGAACGATCCGCCCACATCCAGATCGTATGTGAGGCCTCCCATTCGCGCTCGCGCACGTAGAGATGGTCGTCGCGTGCCGAGCGGCGCCAGTCGATGCGGCCGGCCGGCTCGCCGGAGGTGAAGTGACGATACTGCCAGAAATTCTCGCCGGTGCCGGCGCGGCGCCGGCCGTGCAAGCCATGGATCAACGTCGAGGCGACGCGCCGCGCTTCCAGGATGAGACGCGGAATGCGCGCGGCGAGCTTGCTGCTCTTGCCGGCGGCGGCGTTGACCGGCAGTGCGCTCGTTCCCGTGGCGGTCAGCTCGGCCAAGTCATTTCCCGGCATGTTTATCCGATGCGCGCCTTCAGCCGCTTGATGACGTTGCCGACGGTCTCGCCTTCCGCGCGCGCAGCGAAGGTCAGGGCCATGCGGTGCTTCAAGATGGGCTCGGCGAGTTCAAGTACGTCGTCGATCGAAGGCGCGAAGCGGTTGTCGAGCAGGGCGCGAGCGCGCACCGCCAGCATCAGGGCCTGTGAGGCGCGCGGACCTGGACCCCAGGAGATCAGCCGCGACACGTCGCCGGCTTCGTCGCCCGGACGGGCCGAGCGCACCAGTTGCAGGATTGCCTCGACCACCGACTCGCCGACCGGCAGGCGGCGCACCAGACGCTGCGCCGCGATCAGGTCGTCCGCGGTCATCGCCGCCTTGGCGTGCGAGTCCTCGGCGCCGGTGGTGTCGAACAGGATCTTCCGCTCGGCTTCGAGATCGGGGTAATCGACGTCGATTTCCATGATGAAGCGGTCGAGCTGGGCTTCGGGCAGGGGATAAGTGCCTTCCTGCTCGAGCGGGTTCTGGGTCGCCAGCACGTGGAACGGCTTGGGCAGGTCGTGGCGGACGCCGGCAACCGTCACATGCTGTTCCTGCATGGCCTGCAGCAGCGCCGACTGGGTGCGCGGCGAGGCGCGGTTGATTTCGTCGGCCATCAGGAGCTGGGCGAAGACCGGGCCGGGGATGAAGCGGAAGCTGCGCTTGCCGGCCGAATTCTCCTCGAGCACCTCGGAACCGAGAATGTCGGACGGCATCAGGTCGGGGGTGAATTGCACGCGGCGCGCGTCGAGGCCGAGCGCAATGCCCATGGTTTCGACGAGTTTGGTCTTGGCGAGACCGGGGACGCCGACCAGCAGGGCATGACCGCCGGACAGGACCGTGACCAGTGCGTGTTCAACCACCGTTTCCTGGCCGAAAATGACCGTGCCGATGGCGTCCTTGGCGGCGCGCACATGGGCGGCGGTGGTTTCCGCCGCGCGGACGATCATATCTTCCAGCTTTTCAATGCTTTCGCCGCTTGCCGATGCCATGGTCCATGGTTCCTTTTTGCATCGAATGGTAGGCGTGATTCGCGATCCGCGCGCCTTGGCCTATCCCAAGGCTATGCAACTAGCGCACCAAGCGCGTCTGGCCTGCAGACGAATCTGCCTCATTATTTTGAGTAGCTTACGTTATCTTCCGGCTGCGGTCCGGCGTGTCACAAAGTTGCGAACAGCCGCGGTTCGCAGACGATACAAGTACGTATGGCAACAATGGCGAAGACAGGGCAGGAAAAGCGCGGGATAAGGCGTCAGGCGAAGCCCCGGGTACCGCAAAAAGCGCCGCATCCGGGTGGCCTCGATGGTATAGCCGCCGTCGTGACGCGCGAGCGCGGTAAAGGGCTCCCGCCCGTTCATCTGTGGAATCCACCGTTTTGCGGCGATATCGACATGCGGATCGCCGCCGACGGCACCTGGTTTTATGACAAGACGCCGATCGGCCGCGCCGCGCTGGTCAAGCTGTTTGCCTCCGTGCTCAAGCGCGAAGGCGACAAATATTTTCTCGTTACGCCGGTCGAGAAGGTCGGCATCGTCGTTGACGACGCGCCCTTCACGGCGGTGGAACTCAAGGTCGATGACACGACGGAAGGCCCTACGTTGAATTTTCGGACAAATGTCGATGAATGGGTCGAGGCCGGCCCCGGTCACGCACTTCGTTTCGAAGAGGACGCCGACAACGGCGGCCTGGCGCCTTATCTCCATGTTCGTTGCGACCTCTGGGCCAAAGTGACGCGGGCCTTGTTTTACGACCTGGTCGAACTCGGCGAAGAGCGTGACATCGACGGTGTCGCGATGTTCGGCGTCGCCTCGCGCGGCGAATTCTACCCGATGGCCGAAGCCAGCACGTTGCGGGAGTTGTCGTGATGCTGAACCCGCAATCCAATGGCGCCACTCTGGGCGCGGCCGAGTTCTATGCGCGCGTTAAGCAGCGCCTGACGCTCGACGTTCCGCCCGGTCTTACCGACGCCGGCGTCACGCCGATGCGCGGCGACCATGACGCCGACCCGGTGATGCAGAAGATCGCTGAGGTGCGGCCGATCCGCCCGGCGGCGGTGCTGATTGCCGTCGTCGATCACCCGGGCGAGCCGACCGTGCTGTTGACGCAGCGTGCGCAGCACCTGCCCGATCATCCCGGGCAGATTTCGTTTCCCGGCGGCAAGATCGACAAGACCGATGCCGATCCGATGCAGGCCGCTTTGCGCGAAGCGGAAGAAGAGATCGGCTTGTCGCGGCAGGCTGTCGAGCCGCTCGGCTATCTCGATCTCTACATGACGACGCTCGGCTACCGCATCGTGCCGACGATCGCCCGCGTCGAACCGGGCTTTACGCTCGCGCTCAACACCTCCGAGGTCGATGTCGCCTTCGAGGTCCCGTTGGCCTTTCTGATGGATCAGGCCAACATGCAGCGCCATTCGCGTGAGTGGCAGGGTATCGAACGGCACTATTACGCGATCACCTTCGGCGAGCGTTACATCTGGGGTGTCACCGCCGGCATCCTGCGCAACATGCGCGAGAGGATCTACCGATGATCCGTACGCTCGCGACGGAAATTCTGCTGTTTGCGACGCCGTTCGCGCTTTATGCGATCTTTCTGTGGGCGACCAAGGCCGGCGTCGTCGATGTACGGTCGTGGCCGCTGTCGCGGATTATCTCGCTGGCCATCGTCGCGCTGATCCTGGTGATCGGCAGCTTTCTCTATTTCTCGCATTACGGCGGCGCGCCGCCCGGTTCGACCTATATTCCGGCGCATCTCGACGAGCAGGGCCATTTCGTGCCGGGGACGACGCGGTGAACGCGACATCACGCAAGATCGATCTGTCGACCTGGCCCTTCGCCGGTCCGCTCAAACGCCTCATGGATATCCTCGATCGCGACGGCGAGGAGGCGCGCGTCGTCGGCGGCGCGGTGCGCAATGCGCTGATCGATGCGCCGATCCATGAAGTGGATGTCGCCACCACCGCGGTGCCGGACGAGGTTATCCGCCGGGCCAAGGCGGCCGGCTTCAAGCCGGTGCCGACCGGCATCGCGCACGGCACCGTCACGGTCGTCATCGACAAGCATCCATTCGAGGTGACAACGCTGCGCACCGATGTCGAGACCTTCGGCCGCCATGCCAAGGTCGCCTTCGGCCGCGACTGGCGTGAGGACGCACTGCGACGCGACTTCACCATGAACGCGCTGTCGGTGACGCGCGACGGCATCGTCCATGACTATACCGGCGGCCTCGATGATCTCGCAGCCCGGCGCGTGCGCTTCATCGGCGACGCCGCGCAGCGCATTGCCGAGGACTATCTGCGCATCCTGCGTTTCTTTCGCTTCCACGCGGCTTATGGCGGCGGCGGCCATCCCGATGCCGACGGGCTTGCCGCCTGCATCGCCGCGCGTGCCGGTTTGGCGCAGTTGTCGCGTGAACGGCTGCGCATGGAGATGCTCAAGCTCGTGGTGGCAAAGCACGCGACACCGACCTTGATCGTGATGTCGGACGCCGGCTTCACCTTGAGCATTCTCGCCGGCGTCATCTATCTCGCCGCTTTCGAGAACATGACCAAGGTCGAGGCGGCGATGGGGTTTGCCGCCGACGCCACGCGCCGGCTCGGCGCGCTCGGCGCGGCCGTTTCCGAAGATGCCCAGCGGCTCCATGAGCGCCTGCGGCTTGCCAATCACGAACGCGACCGTATCCGCACCATGGTGGAAGGCTGGCACGGATTGTCGCCGGCTTTGAGCGAGCGCGAGACGCGGGCACTCATTTATCGACGCGGCGCTGCGGCCTTCACCGATCAGGCGCTGCTCGCCTGGGCGCGGTCGCAGGCGACGGCGCATGATACGGCATGGCACGACCTCATCGAGCGGCCGCAGCGCTTTACGCCGCCGGTGTTTCCGCTGCGCGCCGATGATTTTCTCAAGCGTGGCGTCGCCAAGGGTCCGGCGCTCGGCGCCGCGCTGCGCGCCGCCGAGGACGCCTGGATCGCCGCTGATTTTCCGTTCGATCGCGCGGCGCTCGACGACATCGCCCAGACCGCCACGAAGGCTGCATGACAACGCGAAAAGGCCGGCATCGCCGCCGGCCCTTCGCATCCCGTGATTGGCCGCGTCAGAAGCGATAATTGATGCCGGCGCGCACCAGGTTCACGCGTTCGCGGGCGTCGACCTGCAGGGCTGTGTCGACGGTGTAGCGGTTGGTGCCGAAGCCGGCATAGAGATATTCGAGCTTCGCCGACCAGTGCGGCAGGAAGCCGTATTCGACGCCGCCGCCGAGCGTCCAGCCGTTGGCGGTGCCGGTCGTGCCGTTGGTGCCGACCGCCGCATTCACGGTTTGAATGGTCAGGCGGTCCCACGCCCAGCCACCGGTCGCGTACAACAGGATGTTGCCGGTGGCGCCGAGCGTCGTGCCGACGCGGCCGCGCAGCGTGCCGATCGATTTGATCTTGGATTCGCAGCTGAAGGCCGGGTTGGGGCAGGCCGTACTGCCGTTGATGTTGGCCCAGTCCCAGTCGGCTTCAATGCCGAGCACCCAATTCTGAATCTGATGATTGTAGCCGACGGTGCCGCCGATGAGGCCGCCGCTGGTGTTGTGATTTGCCGTGTTGCCGCCGACGACATAAGTCCAGTCGGTGTGGCCCCAGCCGCCGCCGCCGTTGATACCGAGATAGAAGCCAGTCCAATTGTACATGAGGACCGGCGGCGCTTTATAGACCGGCGCTTTGGCGGGCAGGTCGGCCGCGTTCGCAGCCACTCCACCAAGAAGCGTAGCGCCCAACAAAGCCCCAGCAAGACGACGCATTTCACCCTCCTCATGGCTAACGCGTGCGCAGCGCAACGCGTCATTCGGTTGCGAGGCGGAGATGTGGCGGTACCCCATTCTCCGAGTGTTGACTGTAAAATACGCTAAACCCGAGACCGGGCGCGGCTCAATCGGGGTCACTACGTAATGGCAGGGACGGCACCGAGATTTGCGGACCCTGTTGCAGGGCCGCAACTTTGTAGGGTATTCTAATATGGATACCGCAGACAGGTAGTAATTCGGTACGCCGAGCAGTGCCGCCCGGCCATCGCTTCAAGCGCCTTGAACAAGCTGTCCGGCGATCCGATTCTCTGAACCATGCCGCGTGACGACACACCACACGATCTTGCCCGACGGCTGGCCCAGGCTCGCGGCCGCCGCGCGCCCGCGCATGATGCGTTCCGTCGCGAGACCTTCCGGCTGCCGCGCGATGCAGCGCGGGCCAAAGCGCGCGCGTTCTTCTCACGCTATCCCAAGGCCGCCTACATGACCGAAATCGAACACTGGCGCGTGCTGCCGGGCGACGAGATCGAATTCACGATGCGGCGGCTGCCCAGCGCCGATTGAAAATCCGGCGGGATGCTTGACGGACGGCGGGCGAGAGTGCACGCAGCGCGCCGGCCATGCACATACTTTCCGGTTTCGCAGACCTCTCGCTGACGCAGCTTGTGCTCGTCGCGATGGTCGCTTTGGTGGCCGGCATCATCGGCGGGGTTTCCGGCTATGGCAGCGGCGCCCTGATGCCGCTGGTGCTCGTGCCGCTGGTCGGCGCCGCGCCGGTGGTGCCGATCATCGGGCTCGCCGCGCTGTTCAATAATTCCGGCCGCGTCTCGGCTTACTTCGCGCATCTCGACCGCCGCCGCGCGTTCGTCGCGACGGCGTTGGCGTTGCCGGGCTGCGTAGTAAGCGCGTGGGGCTATTCGCGGCTCACCGGCGCAGGCGCGGCGATCGTCATCGGTTCCATGCTGATCGTCAGCGTACCGTTGCGGCGCTTGGCGCGGCGGCGCAATTGGCGGATTACGGATCGCGGCTTCGCTGTCGGCGCCGCCAGTTACGGCTTCCTGGTCGGCGGCACGGCCGGGTCCGGCGTCATCCTGCTGTCGCTCTTGATGGCGGTTGGGCTCGAAGGCGCGGCGGTGATCGCCACCGACGCCATGGTGTCGATCGGCGTCGGTGTCGTCAAAGTCTCGGTGTTCGGCTTCAACGGCGCCCTGACGCCGAAGGTGATCGCGCTGGCGCTCCTGACCGGCCTCGTCTCGATGCCCGGTGCCCACCTGTCGCGCTTCATCGTCAGGCGCATGCCGATCCGCGTGCACACCGCCATTCTCGACGTCGTCGTCCTGATCGGCGGCGCGACGATGATTGTGTCGGCGTTGCGCTGACGGGCGCCGTCATCGCCCCTTTGACATCTGCGACAACACCTCGACCGCCGCCGCAAGGGCGGCGATGCCGGTGCGCAGCGAGCCCTGCCAATAGGCGTGGCCCAGATTGACGACGGCGTCGTTCAGGCGCGCGTTGTCAGTCGACGAGTTCCTTTTCTTTTCCCTGCGGCTCGCCGTCTTCGAACGTCTCATCGTCTTCTTCTTCGTTTTCGTCGTCCTCATCGGCGTCGTCTTCCTCGGTCTCGACCGCCTCGAGGGCGATGGCCGGAATGGTCTCGCGTGACAATTCGCCGACCTCGTTCATCCAGACGCACTCGACGTCATTTTCGGTCGATGCGACGACGGTCATCGCCGGGCCGCCGGATTTCAAGACGACGATGCTGCCAGCCGAATAGTCCATGGGCGCTCCGCTTCCTTGGGTGTGAGGATGCGAAAGCCTAGGCCGCGATGATGACGGTCAGATCACGGCCATTTAACAACGGGCGGCATCGACGACAGGATCGACTCCACATTTCCGCCGGTCTTCAGGCCGAAGATCGTGCCGCGGTCGTACAGGAGATTGAACTCGACATAACGGCCGCGGCGCACCAGTTGCTCGTCGCGATCGGCTTCGGTCCACGGCGCCATGAAATTCTTCTCGACCAGCTTGGGATAGATATCGCGGAAAGCGCTGCCAACGGCCTGGGTGAAGGCGAAGGTCGCCTCCCAGTCGTTCTCCAGATAATCGTAGAAGATGCCGCCGATGCCGCGGGGCTCGTTGCGGTGCTTGAGGTGGAAATAGTCGTCGCACCAGCTTTTGAATTTGCCGTAGTCGGCGACGCCCTTGTGCGCATCGCACGGCGCCTGCATCGCCGCGTGAAAGGCTTTCGTGTCGGCGTCGTCCTGCGTGCGACGGCGGTCGAGCACCGGGGTCAGGTCGGCGCCGCCGCCGAACCATGCTTTCGACGTGACGACGAAGCGGGTGTTCATGTGCACCGCCGGCACGTGCGGGTTCTGCGGATGGGCGATCAGCGAGATGCCCGACGCCCAGAAGTTCGGGTTGTCGGCAGCGCCGGGAATCTGGCTGCGGAATTCCGGCGCGAACTCGCCATGCACGGTCGAGCAGTGCACGCCGACTTTCTCGAACACGCGGCCGCGCATCAGCGACATGACGCCGCCGCCACCCGGCGCGCCGGTATGGTCGGTGCGCTGCCACGGCGTGCGCACGAAGCGGCCGGGCGGCTTGTCGGCAAGCGGCGCCGAGGCGGGCAGGGCGTCCTCGAGCCTCTCAAAGCTGAGGCAAATCTGATCGCGCAAGTCTTCGAACCAGGCGCGGGCGCGGGCCTTGTGGTCGTCGAGTTCGGTCATGCAGGCAGGCTTATCCGCTTGCCGGCCGAAATTCTACGCCGGGGGCAGGTCGCCAGCCTGGCGCAGCGCCTCGCCGGCAACCATGGCGGTTGCGACTGCGATATTGAGCGAGCGGAATCCGTCCCGGATCGGGATGCGCAGCCGGACGTCGGCGGCCTGGTGCACGGCGTCCGGTACGCCGGCGCTTTCGCGGCCGACCATGATGACCTGGTCGTCGGCGAACCGGTGGTCGAGATAGGACTGCTCGGCCGCGGTGGTCATGAGCACCAGGCGCAGTCCCTCGGCACGGCGCCAAACCTCGAAGTCGGTGAAGGAGGCATGGCGGACGATGGCGAGCCGGTCGAGGTAGTCCATCCCGGCCCGGCGGAAAGCGCGGTCCGTTACCGGAAACCCGGCCGGCTCGACGATGTGGGCTTCGATGCCGAGGCAGGCGCAGGCCCGTAGAATCGTGCCGGTATTCTGCGGGATATCGGGTTCGTAAAGCGCGAGCCGCATCGGCGGGACCTTGTTGACAGTGAGCCTCCGAACGGCCCCTAAACCACTCTAGACGAACGATTTGTGCAGGGCCGGCCGGCTGGCCCGATAGCGGGCTTGCGCTCGCACCACAAGGGTGCCAATAGAACGCTTCGAAATCGCCGTCCTGCCACAATCGGGGGGCCGCGCGATGCCGGTCCGCCCCGCAGCATTCAGGGAAGCCCTTCCCGGAGGCTCCGACCACGGGCGGAACACCAAGCCGGGGGAGAGGGTTCAGACGTGACGACCGTGCCTTCTGCGGAGCACACGCGCCGCGATTTTCTTTACATCGCTACAGGTTCTGTTGCTGCGGTTGGTGCGGCAGCGACACTGGTGCCGCTCATCACCCAGATGAACCCGGACGCCTCGACCATCGCGGCCGGTGCGCCGATCGAGGTCGACTTGGCGCCGGTCGCCGACGGCCAGATCATCAAGGTGTTCTGGCGTTCGAAGCCGATCTTCATCTTCCACCGGACGCAGAAAGAGATCGACGAGGCCAAGAACGTCGATGTCGCCACGCTGCCGGACCCGGAAAGCGATGCTCAGCGCACCAAGCCGGGCCACGAGCCCTGGCTGGTCGTGATCGGTATCTGCACCCATCTCGGCTGCATCCCGATCGCCCATGAAGGCGAGTATCACGGCTGGTTCTGCCCGTGCCACGGTTCGCAGTACGACACCGCCGGGCGCATCCGCAAAGGCCCGGCACCGAAGAATCTCGTGCTGCCGCCCTATCAATTCGTTTCCGACACCCGCATCCGGATCGGCTGATCCGTAACGGTTCATTCTTTGAAGGTTCGATCATGAGCGGACACTCGACTTACCAGCCGCAGAATGCATTTCTGCAGTGGTTCGAGAAGCGGCTGCCGATTGGCGGTCTCATTCATTCGTCTTTCGTCGCTTACCCGACGCCGAAGAACCTCAACTACTGGTGGACCTTCGGCGGCATCCTGTCGTTCATGCTGGGTGTGCAGATCATCACCGGTATCGTGCTGGCGATGCACTACACGCCGCACGTCGATCTCGCCTTCAAGTCGGTCGAAGGCATCATGCGCGACGTCAACTACGGGTGGCTGCTGCGCTACCTGCACTCGAACGGCGCGTCGATGTTCTTCATCGCCGTGTACATCCACATCTTCCGCGGCATGTACTACGGCTCCTACAAGGAGCCGCGCGAGGTTCTCTGGATCCTCGGCGTCATCATCTACCTTCTGATGATGGCGACCGGCTTCCTCGGCTACACGCTGCCGTGGGGCCAGATGAGCTTCTGGGGCGCCACCGTCATCACCAACTTCTTCTCCGCCATTCCCGGCGTCGGCGAAGCGATCGTGACCTGGCTGTGGGGCGGCTACGCCGTCGGCAACCCGACGCTCAACCGCTTCTACTCGCTGCACTACCTGCTGCCGTTCGTGATCGCCGGCGTGGTCGTGCTGCACGTCTGGGCGCTGCACGTCGCCGGCCAGAACAACCCGGCCGGCATCGAGCCCAAGTCCGACAAGGACACGGTGCCGTTCACGCCCTACGCGACGGTCAAGGACGGCTTCTTCATCGCCGTGTTCTGCATCATCTTCGCGTGGTTCGTGTTCTACACGCCGAACTTCCTCGGCCACGCCGACAACTACATCCCGGCCAATCCGGCGGTGACGCCGCAGCACATCGTGCCCGAATGGTACTACCTGCCGTTCTATGCGATCCTGCGCGCCATCCCGAACAAGCTGCTCGGCGTCTGCGCGCTGTTCGGCTCGATCCTGATCCTGGCCTTCCTGCCGTGGCTCGACACTTCGAAGGTGCGTTCGGCGCGCTACCGTCCGCTGTTCCGCCAGTTCTTCTGGCTGTTCTTCGCGGTCTGCATCGGGCTGGGTTATCTCGGCGCCATGCCGGCGGAAGGCATCTACGTCACCATCGCGCGGGTTCTGACGTTCTACTACTTCGCGCACTTCATCATCGTTCTGCCGCTGCTCGGTATCTTCGAGAAGACCAAGCCGCTGCCCAACTCGATTTCCGAGTCGGTGTTGAGCAAGGCCTGAGCGGGGAAACGACCATGACGATGCATCGCACTTTCATCGCTCTTGCTCTGGCCGCCTCGCTCGGCGCCGTCGGCGCCGCGCAGGCCCAGGAGCATGCGGCCCCGAAGCCGCCGGCGCAGAAATGGAGCTTCGCCGGCCCGTTCGGCAACTTCGATCAGGCGCAGCTGCAGCGTGGCTTCAAGATCTACAAGGAAGTCTGCTCGAGCTGCCACTCGATGAGCCTGGTGTCGTTCCGCAACCTCGCCGAGCCGGGCGGTCCCGGCTTCAGCGAAGCGCAGGTCGAGGCCCTGGCATCCGAGTACAAGATCGCGGATCTCGACGACAAGGGTCAGCCGATCGAGCGCCCGGGCCGTCCGGCCGATACCTTCCCGGCGCCGTTCCCGAACGCGGCCGCTGCCGCTGCCGCCAATGGCGTCGCCCCGCCGGACTTCTCGACTTTGGCCAAGGCGCGCACCTACGAGCGCGGCTTCCCGTGGTTCGTGTTCGACATCTTCAGCCAGTATCAGGAGCAGGGCCCGGATTACATCCACGCCATCCTGACCGGCTATGAGGAAGCGCCGAAGGGCTTCACGGTGCCGGCCGGCGGTCATTATAACAAGTACTTCCCCGGCCACGTCATCGCCATGCCGCCGCCGCTGACCGACGGTCAGGTGACCTATGACGACGGCTCGCCGCAGACGCTGGAGCAATATTCGCACGACGTCGCGGCCTTCATGGTCTGGGCTTCGGAACCGCATATGGTTCAGCGCAAGCGCATTGGTTTCCAGGTCATGATCTTCCTGATCGTGCTCACCGGCCTCCTGTACTTCACCAAGAAGAAGGTGTGGTCGGCGGTGCATTAAAGCCGGGCGATCGAACAGCGTTCAAAGGGCCCCTTGTCGGGCCCTTTGTTTTGGGGCTTGTTGATGTAGGCTGGCCTTGTAATTCTCTCCGTCATTCCGGGCGCGCCCCGGGGTTTCCGTGGCCGGAATCCATAACCCACCGCTTCGGCGTATGGATTCCGGGCTCAGTTGCTTGTCGCGTCCCGGACCGACCGGATCAGCAAGGGTTTTGCATGAGCAAAGCAGTTCTCGGCATTATCGGCGGATCGGGCATCTACGATCTTCCCGGCCTCCAGAACGTCCGCGAGGAGCGCGTGGCCTCGCCATGGGGGGAACCCTCCGGCGCGTTGCGCATCGGCGACGTCGATGGCCTGCCGGTGGTGTTTCTGGCGCGCCACGACAAGGGTCACCGGCTGTCGCCGTCGGACATCAACTACCGCGCCAATATTGACGCCATGAAGCGCGTCGGCGTCACAGATCTGGTGTCGTTGTCGGCCTGCGGCTCGTTCCGCGAGGACATGCCGCCGGGCACCTTCGTGCTGGTCGATCAGTTCGTCGATCGCACGCACAGGCGTGAAAGCTCTTTTTTCGGCAAGGGCTTGGTCGCGCACGTGTCCATGGCGCATCCGGTGGCGCCACGGCTGCGCGCGCGCATCGCCGAGGCGGCGCTGAAGGAGGGCATCGAGCCGAAGCTCGATGGCACTTATGTCTGCATGGAAGGGCCGCAATTCTCGACTTATGCCGAGAGCATGACCTACAAACAGCTTGGCTATTCGGTGATCGGCATGACCAACATGCCGGAAGCCAAACTCGCCCGTGAAGCGGAAATTTGTTACGCGACGGTCGCCATGGTCACCGACTTCGACTGCTGGCACCCCGATCACGATGCCGTCACGGTTGCCGACATTGTCGCCGTGCTGGTCGACAATGCCGACCGCGCCAAGCGTTTGGTGTCGCGGCTGGCGCGTGAATTCCCGCGCGAACACGAGCCGTGCCCGATCGGCTCCGACCGCGCGCTCGACAATGCGTTGATCACGCAACCGGAAGCGCGCGATCCGGAACTGATGAGGAAACTCGACGCGGTTGCCGGCCGCGTGCTCAAGGTTTAGACATGCTTCAACCGTCAATTGTTGGTTCGGTTCGATCTCTTGCCTGACCGAAAGGCCATCATGAACGCTCCCGACATACGCAGCGACTTGCGCGATACCGTCCGCTCGATTCCGGATTATCCGAAGCCGGGAATCGTGTTTCGCGACATCACTACGCTCCTGGGCGATGCCCGCGCGTTCCGCCGCACCGTCGACGAACTGGTGCAGCCCTGGGCCGGCGCCAAGATCGACAAGGTCGCCGGCATCGAGGCCCGCGGCTTCATCCTCGGCGGCGCGGTGGCGCACCAGGTGTCGGCCGGCTTCGTGCCGATCCGCAAGAAGGGAAAGCTGCCCCACAAAAGGGTGAGCATGACCTATGCGCTGGAATACGGCGAGGACGAGATCGAGGTCCATGCCGACGCGCTGATCAAGGGCGAGAAGGTGGTGCTGGTCGACGACCTGATCGCCACCGGCGGCACCGCGGAAGCGGCGGTCAAGCTGTTGCAGCAGCTCGGTGCCGAAGTGCTGGCTGCGTGCTTCGTCATCGACCTGCCGGATCTCGGCGGCGCCGAGAAACTACGCAAGCTCGGTGTGCCGGTGCGGACCCTGGTGGCATTCGAAGGGCATTAGCCTCGCGGTGCTCGCGTCAGCGCGAACGACAAATGCTGCCGCACGGTCGGCCATTCGGACGCGATGATGCTGTAGACGGCGGTGTCGCGCATTGTGCCGTTATGACCGATCTGATGGCTGCGCAGGATGCCGTCGAGCTTGGCGCCCAGCCGTTCGATTGCGCGCCGGCTCTGGTGATTAAAAAAATGCGTGCGGAATTCGACGGCGATGCAGTCCAGCCGCTCGAAGGCGTGCGTCAATAACAGAAGCTTGGCCTCGGTGTTGAGCGGGCTGCGCTGGACGCGCCTGGCGTACCAGGTTGAGCCGATCTCGACGCGGCGATTGGCGGCATCGACATTCATGTACGTCGTCATGCCAGCGACGTCGCCGCCGGCGTCGAACACGGTGAAGGGCAGCATCGAACCTGCCCGTTGCAGGGCCAGCCGGCGGTCGATTTCTTTTTCCATGCCCTCGGGGGAGGGAATGGCGGTGTACCATAGCTTCCAGAGCTCGCCGTCCTTGACCGCTTCGGTCAGGCCGTCGCGGTGAGCCGGCGACAGCGGCTCGAGGCGGACATGAGTGCCCGTGAGCGAAACAGGTTCGAGCCACGCCATTTAATGCCCCCGGCAGCATGCGGTGAAAGACCGGCTATGATCTAGCGCGGTTTGGGGCCCCACGGTCCGCCTTCGACGGTATTATCAACACCCGGCGCGCCCCACGGCCCCGGTTGTTGTTGCGGCTGGGGCTCGGTCCCCCATGGCCCTTGTTCGGCGACGCCCGGCGGCGAAGCTATTTCCTCGACCGGCGGTTCGATCGCCAGCGGTCCTGGATCGTGGCCGCCGGCGAACTTCACCAGCGCGGCGACGCGTGCGTCGACCGACGGATGTGTGGCGAAGATGTCGCCGAAGCCTTCGCGCGGATTGTCGACGCACATCTCCATCACAGCCGAATTGGCGCTCGCCAGCTCGCCGCGATTTTCGATCTTGCGCAGCGCCGAGATCATGGCATCGGGGTTCTTGGTCAGTTCGACCGAGCCGGCATCGGCGAGATATTCGCGTTGCCGTGACAGCGCGAAGCGGATGACGATCGACAGCACCCAGGCGACCACGATCAGCGCGATGGCGATGAGCATGGCGATGCCGGCGCCGCCGCCTTTACGATCATCGCTGCCGCGGCGCCGGCCGAAACCGCCGTAGAACGCGTTCTGGAAGAACAGCCGGAACACCATCTCGCCGAAGAACGAGATGACGCCGGCGATCACCACCGCGATCACCAGCATGCGCACGTCGCCGTTACGGATGTGCGTGAGCTCGTGGCCCAGCACCGCCTCGATCTCCTGGTCGTTCAGCGCCTGCATCAGGCCGCGCGTCACCGTGATCGAATACTGCTTCTCGTTGAGCCCGGTGGCGAAGGCGTTGAGCGCGTCGTCGTCGGCGATGCGCAAGGTCGGCATGGTGATGCCGCGCGAGATGCACAGGTTCTCGAGCAGATTGTAGAGCCGCGGCTCTTCCGCGCGGGTCACCGGGTGGGCGCCGGTGACGGCGTCGATCATCGACTGGTGAAATTTGTAGGCGATCGCCACCCAGAGGATGGTGCCGATGGTGGCGAAGGGAGCCGCCTTGACGAAATCATAGGCTGCGGCTTGCAGGAGATAATCGAGCGGCGCGTTGCCGACGCTCATCACTTCGGCGAGCAGCGCCCCGGCATAGACTAGCACATAGATAAGAATGAACAGGCCGATCAGCAGCGCGATCGACCGTCGCCGGTTCGACTGGATGTGGGTGTAGAGACCGTAGGCGGCCATGGTCCCGCGCTGCACACTGCGGCGTCATGGCCGGACTTGTTCCGGCCATCGACGCCTTAAGGAAGCAAAACGTGGATGCCCGGCATAAAGCCGGGCATGACGGCTGTGGATACTCGCTCGCCCCTGGACAGGATCATCAGAACTTTACGCTCGGCGCCTGATCGAGCTGCGCGCGGCTTTCGCCGAGATCGAAGAACTGCTGTGCGTGGAAGCCGAACATGCCGGCGAACAGCGCCGCCGGGAACTGCTGGATGCCGGTGTTGTATTCCTGTACCGCATTGTTGAAGAAGCGACGCGCGGCGGCGAGCTTGTTCTCGATGTCCGACAGGTCGGATTGCAACTGCTGGAAGTTCTGGTTGGCCTTGAGGTTGGGATAGCTCTCCGACAGAGCGAACAACTGGCGCAGCGCCCCGCTCAGCATGTTTTCGGCCGCGACCTTTTGCTCGACGCCCGGCGCCGCGATGGCAGTGTTGCGGGCCTGCACCACGGCCTCCAGCGTGCCGCGCTCGTGAGCGGCATAGCCCTTCACCGTCTCGACCAAATTCGGAATGAGATCGTGACGCTGTTTGAGCTGGACATCGATGTCGGCGAAGGACTGATTGACCCGTTGCCGCATGGCGACGAGGCTATTGTATACAGAGATCGCCCAGAGCACGATCACGACGATGACGCCGAGAACGACCCAGCCGGTGGTGGACATGGAAGCGCTCCTCAGAAAGGCGGACGGAGGGGAAAGCCGAAGGTGAGGTCAGGCGGAACCCGGACATTATAGCAGACCGGAACAAGGCCTGCTCATGGCGGGAAAAGCAGCGATGGCAGCCTCTTATCACAAAAAAGGCCCCGAACCGTGGGTTCGGGGCCTAAGCCAGACGGCTATTCGGGGGGTAAGGGGGAGCCGCCCGACTGAACAGACACGGCAATAACCGCGGCTGCTCCGGTTGGTTCCGGCTCCGGTCAGGAATTTTTAAGGTGTAAGGCGGGCGGTGTGGCGGTGGGGCCGCCACCACGCGGTCCCCTGAATGCTAGCGTTGGTGGCCGAGGCCGATATTCAGCTTGAGGGCCTGCTGGCGCAGCGCACCGGGCGTGCGCTTGAGTTCTTTGGCGATCTTGGCGACGGGCGTGCGCGCCTTCGAATGCGCCTTCAGAGTCTTGTACTCTTCATTGGTCCAGGGCCTGCGCCGGATCTTCTTGACGGCGCTCTTGGTCTTCTTCGCGGACTTGGGCTTCTTAGCCATTCCAGATTCCTTCATCATATAAAGCGGTCATCATTGGCACGCGTGTGCGTCCTATCGCCCAAAGGCGCGATTGCCAAATGTTTTTTGCGCGCAACGCGTATGAACCGCGCTCGCAACCAAATGTTTAATATGTGGTATTTGTAACAAAAGATCGGCGGGAGACCGCCGATCCGAAGATTATCAGAAACAATCAGCCGGCTTCGCGGAAGCGCACGGCGGCCTCGAGATCGACCGAAACCAATTGTGACACGCCACGCTCCGCCATGGTGACGCCGAACAAACGGTTCATGCGCGCCATGGTAATCGGATTGTGCGTAATGATCACAAAACGAGTATCGGTAGATTGTGTCATTTCATCGAGCATGTCGCAGAAGCGTTCGACGTTGTGATCGTCGAGCGGCGCGTCGACTTCGTCCAGTACACAGATGGGCGCAGGATTGGTCAGGAACACCGCGAAGATCAGCGCCATCGCCGTCAGTGCCTGCTCGCCGCCCGACAGGAGCGACAATGTGGCTGGCTTCTTGCCGGGAGGCTTGGCCAGGATTTCGAGGCCGGCTTCCAGCGGATCGTCGCTCTCGATCAACTGCAATTCCGCGGTGCCGCCGTTGAATAGCTTGGTGAACAACTGCTGGAAGTGGGTGTTGACTTGCTGGAACGACGCCATCAGCCGCTCGCGCGCTTCGCGGTTGAGGCTCTGGATGCCGAGGCGCAGCTTCTTGATCGCTTCGACGAGATCGTCGCGCTCGGTGGTCAGCGAAGTGTGCTGCGTCTCGACTTCGACCAGTTCTTCTTCGGCGCGCAGATTGACCGCGCCAAGCCGTTCGCGCTCGCGGCGCAGCCGCTCCAGCGTCGCCTCGATCTCGGCGAGGTCGGGCAGGGCTTCGCCTTCTTGGAGCTCGGCCAGCGCCGCGACGGCCTGCGGCTCGACTTCGAGCATGTCGTGGATTTCACGCGCGATGTCGGTGAGACGCCGTTTCGACGCTTCGAACCGCTCTTCGGCGCGTGCCAATTCTTCGCGGGCGGTCGAGGCGGCCTCTAACGCCGAGCGGGCGTCGCGATCGGCCTCGGCCAGGGCGTTCTCGGCTTCCTGGAGCTTGTCGGCGCATTCGCGGCGGTCTTGTTCGGCAAGCTGTACTTCGCTGATCAGAGCTTCGCGCTTCTCGGCGAAAACCTGCGGCGCGTTCTCCAACTCGGTGCGGTCGCGCTGCGCCTCCTCGATGCGCGTCACGAGCGTCTCGGTCTGGCCGCGGGCGCTCTCCTGCCGCTGGAACCAGCCGGCCTTCTCCTCGCCGACCTGACGCAGCCGGCGATCGGCGATCTCGGCTTCGCGGACGATGGCCTGCTGCTCGGCGCGCACCTCGGCGAGGTGGGCGCGCTTGCCGGCGATGTCGTCGCGTACGCCGGCGAGTTCGGTTTCGAGATCGGCCGCCGGAGCGAGCGCGGCAAGGGCCTCTTCGGTCTGGATGATGCCCGCGGTGGCTTCGTCATGGTTGGCGGTGAGGCGGCTCTGCGCCTCGGTCAGCGCCGACAGTCGCGCCGCGTTGCGGTTGACCTCGCGTTCGGCGGCTTCATGACGATCGCGCGCGGCGTTGACTTCGCGCTGGCGCTCACGCGCGGCATTGCGGGTCTCGGTCTCGGCGGTGGCGGCGGCCTGAAGCGCGGCCTGCGCGGCTTCGCTGGTCTGCTTCGCCGTTTCCACTTCGGCCTTGGCCATGACGAGTTCGGTCTCGATCTCGGCGAGACGGGCGCGTTCGGCGAGGCGGCGCGCGGCGCCGGTCGGAGCATGCGCGGCGGCGGCGAAGCCGTCCCAGCGCCACAGATCGCCTTCCGGCGAAACCAGGCGCTGGCCGGGCTTCAACTGTGCCACGAGCCGCGCGCCGGCGTCCTTGTCGACGACGCCGATCTGGTTGAGGCGGCGGGTCAATTCATCGGGCGCGCGGACATGCGCGGACAATGGCGTCGCGCCATCCGGCAGCCTGGGGTCGTTGGCATCGACCGTCGAGCCAATCCAGCGCATCGGCGCCGAAGCGTCGATCGGTGCGTCGAGGTCATCGCCAAGCGCGGCGCCGAGCGCCTTTTCGAAACCCTTGTCGACGGTGATGTTGTCCATCACCGGCGGCCACAGGTTCTTGCTCTCGACCGCGAGCACCTTGGACAAGGTCTTGGCTTCGGTCTCGAGCCGTTGCACGCGCCGTTCGGCTTCGGTCAGCGGATTGCGGCTGGCCTCGAGCGCGGCCCGCGCCGCGGCATGCGCCGCCTCGGCGTCGATCGCGGCATTCTCGGCATTAGCCAGCGCCTGCTGAATGTCCTCGACTTCCTGCGTCAGCGCGGCGAGGTCGGGCCCATCGGTGGCTTGCAGCGTATCGATCTCGCGCGCGATCTCGGCCATTTCGGCCTCGACCTTGCTGGCACGGTCGCGATGCTGGCGGACCGCGCCTTCCAACTGATTGCGCTGCGCGGCGAGGTCGGCGAGCTTGGCCGTCAGTTCGGCGAAGATTTTTTCCGCGGCGGCGAGCGCCGAGCTCGCTTCCTCGACGCGGGCGTCGACGCCCGAGCGGCGGCCGGCGCTTTCGGCGGCCTCGGCCTTGATCATGTCTTCTTCGGCGGCGAGCCGCGCGATCGCGGCATCGGCGTCGGCCACCAGCTTCTGTTCGCGCTCACTGTCGGCACCGAGCTGCACCAGGCGCTTGTCGAGTTCGCTGATACGATCCTTGGCGCGCTGCTCTTCGCGCTCCAGCTCCTGCATCGCGACGTTGAGGCGGTGCAGTGCGGCGCCGGCGCGGGCTTCGGCCTCGCGCAGCGGCGGCAAGGTGGCCGCGAGTTCAGTCTGGCGCGTCGAGGCTTCGGCCTGGGCGCCGGTCCGCGCCGCGACTTCGCGCACGCACAGGTCCTTGGCGGTTTCGGCTTCGGTCTGTTCGACATTCGCGGCCGACCAGCGCAGGTGGTAGAGCGTCGCTTCGGTCTTGCGCACCTGCGCCGACACTGTGCGGTAGCGGATCGCCTGTTTAGCCTGCTTCTTCAGCGCTTCCATCTGGCCGGCGAGCTGGCCGATGACGTCCTCGAGGCGGGTGAGGTTGGTTTCCGCGGCCTTCAGCCGCAACTCGGCTTCATGACGGCGGGCGTGCAGGCCGGAGACGCCGGCGGCTTCTTCGAGAACGCGGCGGCGTTGTTCGGGCTTGGCCTGGATGATCTCGCCGATGCGGCCTTGATGCACCAGAGCCGGCGAGCGGGCGCCGGTCGAAGCATCGGCGAACACCATCTGCACGTCGCGGGCGCGCACTTCCTTGCCGTTGATGCGATAGGACGAGCCTTCCTCGCGCTCGATGCGGCGCGCGATCTCCAGCATGTCGGTGTCGTTGAACTGTGCCGGCGCCGAGCGCTCGGCGTTGTCGATCATGATCGCGACTTCGGCGTTGTTGCGCGCCGGCCGCGTGTTCGATCCGGAGAAGATGACGTCGTCCATCGAGGACGCGCGCATCGACTTGTATGAGTTTTCACCCATCACCCAGCGCAGCGCTTCGACCAGATTCGACTTGCCGCAGCCGTTGGGTCCGACGACGCCGGTCAGGCCCGGCTCGATGACGAAATCGGTCGGCTCAACGAAGGTCTTGAAACCGAGCAGACGCAGCCGGGTAAGGATCATACTTCAACGCCTCGACCCGGAGCAGGGTGAACGCCAGATCGGGCTGCTCAGGGTGCCTGATGAATAGGTTTAAACGCCAGCCGGGGGCATGGCCCGGACTCTAAGGGTCGTATGCCCCAATCTCCGCGACAATGAAATCTCGGCGCGGTCCGGGCAACTCAGATGGCGCCAAAAAGCCCGGTTTTCCAGACCTTTCGGTTGTGGATTGGAACAAAATTGCGCTTGTGTCGCGCGCCTAGATATTGGGGTCGGTTGGCCGGCCCCTCCATCGCGGTACGCTGATCCGGCGCCTAGCCCTTGATCAGCGGATCGAGGACTTTCGACATTTCCTCGGTGGTCATCGCACCGGAATAGAGCTTGCCGTTGATGAAGAAGGTCGGGGTCGCATTGACCTTGAACTTGTCGACCGCGCGCTGCCGCATGGCCTCAATCCCGTCGAGGATCTTCTGGTTCGACAGGCAGGCGTCGAAGGTTTCCTTGGTGAAGCCGGCCTGCTTCGACAAGGTCAGGAGCGGGTCGAGCGGCTTCTCGACGGCCCAGGTCCGCTGTTGGCGGAACATCACGTCGATGAAGGAGAAGTACTTTTCCGAATTGGTGTCGGCGTTGCACCGCGCCAGCATGAACACCGCGGCAGCCAGATTATCGAGCGGGAATTCGCGGAAGATGTAACGGATCTTGCCGGTGTCGATGTATTTCTTCTTGATGTCCGGGAAGGTCGTCTCGTTGAAATGGGCACAATGCGGGCAGGTCATCGAGGCGTATTCGATGACCGTCACCGACGCCTTGGCGTTGCCGATCGACATGTCGGGTAGGGCGCCAGGTGCCATGAGTTCGGTTTCCGGCACGGCGGCGCCGTCGGCCGCCAGCGCCTCACCGGTCAAAGACGGCAGCGCCGACAGACCCAGCGCGGTGGCGATGGCCACGAAAGCCGTGCTTTGGCAGAATTCACGTCGGGTCAGGCGCAAAGGATCTCTCCGTCACAAAAAGGCGCGGAAACGGGCGTCCGCGGGGCGCTTCCTGCTAGCTGGATAGCATGATTGTGGCAATCGCGCGCCAGCCCGCCAAGGCGGCGCAAGGCCTCACTTTGTCTTGATGGCGCTGCCCAGCCGGGCGAGGGCGTCGCGCAAGGCGTCGTCCTCGATTTCCGGCATCGACGCGGCCAAACGGGCGGTCAGGGCCGGGTCGGGCGGGGCCGGGCGGCGCTTCGGCACCTTGCGGCGCAGGGGCGCCTGCCGCAGCGCCAGCCGGCCGATCGCCTGCCAGCCGAAGAAGCGGTTGACCCGCTCCAGAATGACGGCTGACAAATGTTGAATTTCCAGCGCCGCCGGGCCTTCGACCCGCAGCACCAGCGTAGCGGGTTCCGCCTGCTCGACGTCGCCGACATCGGTCTTCGGCCGCGGCCAGTTGATCTTCATCGGCTCGCTATGGGCGGCGACCTCGGCGCCGACGATCTCGCGCCAACGCGTAACTATTTCCATTGACGCGAAACCTTGCGCCTTGAGGACGCCGCCGAGGCTGCCGGCGGTGAACTCGGACAAGGGACGGGGAAAACCCCTGGCGGGCTTGGTCATCGAATATGTCTCTGGCATCGTCCGGGCCATGAACGTAGCAGCCCGCCTGCCGCGGCGAAAGAAAACCGCCGCCGGCGCCGACCCTGCAGACCTGCTGGCCTGGTACGACCGCCACCGCCGCGTGCTGCCGTGGCGGGCGCGTAAGGGTGAGCGGACCCCGCCTTACGCCGTATGGCTGTCGGAGATCATGCTGCAGCAGACCACGGTGAAAACCGTCGGGCCTTATTACGCCAAGTTCCTGGCCAAGTGGCCGACGGTCGAAGCGCTGGCGCAATCGCCGCTCGACGACGTGCTGCGCGCCTGGGCCGGGCTCGGCTATTACGCGCGGGCGCGCAATCTGCATGCCTGCGCCATCGCCGTTGTCGAACGCCACGGCGGCGTATTCCCCGATGACCTGGAAGCGCTGCGCGCACTGCCCGGCATTGGCGATTACACCGCCGCAGCGGTCGGTTCGATCGCCTTCGATCTGCCGGCGGTGCCGGTCGACGGCAATGTCGAGCGCGTGGCGAGCCGGCTGTTCGCCGTCGACGAGGCGTTGCCGGCCGCAAAGCCCGAGATCAAGCGGCTGGCGGCGTCGCTGATGCCGCCCGCGCGCACCGGCGATTTCGCCCAGGCGCTGATGGATCTCGGCGCCACCATCTGCACGCCGAAGAAACCGGCTTGCGCCCTGTGCCCGTGGAACGACAACTGTGTTGCCCGCGCACGTGGCGAGCAGGAGACCTATCCGCGCAAGGCGCCGAAGCGTGAAGGCAAATTGCGCCGCGGCGCCGCCTTCGTCGTGCTGCGCGAGGACGCAAAGGGCAAGATGCATGTCTTGTTGCGTCAACGTCCGGAAAAGGGCCTGTTAGGCGCCATGACCGAAGTGCCTGGCAGCGACTGGTCGCACGATTTCGATATGCGCAAGGCGCTCGATGCCGCGCCGAAGTTCAAGAATGCGAAGTGGTGCAAGCTGGCCGGCGAGGTGACGCACGTCTTCACGCATTTTCCATTGGCATTGACGGTGTACGTAACGCATGTGCCGAAGACGGCGGCGGCGCCAAAAGGCGCGCGCTGGGTGGAGCTCGCGCATTTGCGCGACGAAGCCCTGCCGAATGTCATGCGCAAAGTGCTCAGTGCTGCGCTAGACTGAAATCATCAGAAAAGCCCCCGGGGGAAATGTCCGATGTCGCTCGATACCAAAGCTGCCGTGCTTTCCGGTCAGTGGTCGCCCAGCCTGCGTTATCCCGATCCGCTGATCACGGCGCTCGATCCGCAGTTCAAGAAATATCATCTGCCGCTGTCGAGCGTCGAACGGCTCTACACCGGCACGCGCTGGGGCGAGGGGCCGGTCTATTTCGGCGATGCGCGCTGCCTGATCTGGAGCGACGTGCCCGGCAATGTCATGTTGAAGTGGGACGAGACCAGCGGGCAGGTGAGCCCGTTCCGCGCGCCGTCGAACAACGGCAACGGCAATACCCGCGACCGTCAGGGCCGCCTCATCACCTGCGAACACCTGACGCGCCGCGTCACGCGCACCGAATATGACGGCAGCATCACGGTGATCTGCGACCGGTTCGACGGCAAGAGACTCAACTCGCCGAATGACGTGGTGGTGAAGTCGGACGGCTCGATCTGGTTTACCGATCCGCAGTTCGGCATTCTCGGCAATTACGAAGGCGACAAGGCCGATGCCGAGCTGCCGATGAACGTCTACCGGGTCGACGGCGCGAGCGGCAAGGTCACGGTGGCGATGGACGGCATCAACGCGCCGAACGGGCTCGCTTTCTCGCCGGACGAGAAGATTCTCTACATCGTCGAGTCGCGCAGCGAACCGCGCAAGATATTGAGTTTCGACGTCGGCGCCGGCGACAGACTGTCGAACCGCAAGGTGCTCATCGATGCCGGTCCGGATGGCACACCGGATGGCTTCCGCGTCGATATCGACGGCAATCTGTGGTGCGGCTGGGGGATGACCCCGGCGCTCGACGGCGTGCGCGTCTTCTCGCCGCAGGGCGAACCGATCGGCCACATCTCGTTGCCGGAGCGCTGCGCCAATGTCTGTTTCGGCGGCGTCAAGCGCAACCGGCTGTTCATGGCCGCAGCGCATTCGCTTTACGCGCTCTACGTCAATACGCAGGGCGTGAAGGGGGGATAATCCCTCCACGTCGTCCTCCGCGAAGGCGGAGGACCCAGCCCTGTCCGGCGAAGTGCTGGATCGCCCCGCCTTCGCGGGCGATGACGGCGTCCTCGGTCAAATCGCCGGAATGCCCGCTGCGGCCGCGAGCATGGCGTTCTCGGCCCTTTCGGCGCGGGTCGGGCGCTTCAGTTTCGCCGCCGCCGCCTTCTTGTTGATCTTGCGCTTGGCGATGCCGCCGAGCTTCTTGTCGGTCGCCTTCTCTTCCTTGAGGTTCATGTTGAGCAGTTTGGCGACGTCGGCTCGGCCGAGCAGCCTGGCCCAGGCGGTTAGCGTGCCGTAGCGGGTGATCTCGTAGTGCTCGACCGCCTGCGCCGCGGCGATCAGCGCCGCATTGAGGATCAACTTGTTCTCGATCTCGCCGGCGATCTCGTTGGCCTCCTCGATGATGCCATCGATCGCAGGGCACTTGGTGCCCTGCGGCACCGACTTCATCATCTTGAACACACGGTCGAGCCGTTTGATCTGGCCGTCGGTTTGCTTGAGGTGCATCCGGAAGCCCTTCTTGAGTTCGGCGTCGGACGCCTTTTCGATCATGTCCGGCAGCGCCTTCCGGATCCGGTGTTCGGCGTAATAGATGTCCTGCAGCGTGTGCACGAACAGTTCTTCGAAGGTGTCGATATCGGAGGAAAACCAGCCCATCGTGAGAACTCCTGTTGCGGCGCGGCGGCGGGGCGCGCGCCTTGTCGCCAAACCTGCGGCTATAAATCGCGAGCCGGGTTCCGAGTTCCCTTCGCCGCCAAAGCCCGCTAGAACGTCGCCCGGTTCACGAAACGAGCAAGGAGGCCCTGATGGCCATCGAACGGATCGACTCCAACCAGCGCATGAGCAAGTGCGTGGTCCACGGCAACACCGTCTATCTCGCGGGCATCGTCGCCAACGACCCCAAGGGCAAGGACATGACGGCGCAGACCAAGGACATCCTGGCCCAGATCGACGGCTACCTCGCGAAGGCCGGGACCGACAAGTCGAAGCTCCTGTCGGCCAACATCTGGATCACCTCGATGTCGGAATTCGGCGCGATGAACGCCGCCTGGGACGCCTGGGTGTCGCCCGGTAACACCCCGGCCCGCGCCACCGTCGAGGCCAAGCTCGCCGCGCCGGAATACAAGGTCGAGATCATGGTGCAGGCGGCGAAGTAACGCTGCCTTCGTCACGCAATGTCATGCCCGGCACAGAGAAGGCCGGGCATGAAGGGAGAGGAAACATGGCCTTCGACTTCACGCCGCTATTTCCGGCGACCGTACCGCCGCCGGCGGTGCGCTGGACCGGCACGCCGAAATACAATTTCGTCGGCGGCAACAACGATCCGGGCGAAGTGCCGCTCGACGGCCTGATGGCGGCGGCGCAGTCGGTATTGCAGCGCGAGGGGCGCACGCTCGCCACTTACGGCCTCAATAGCGGGCCGCAAGGCTATCGCCCCCTGCGCGACTTCCTCGCCGATAAGCTCAAGCGCGATGCCGGCATGGCCTGCACGCCGGACGACATCCTCATCGTGTCGGGTTCGCTGCAGGCGCTCGATCTCGTCAACGCGGCGCTCTTGTCGCGCGGCGACACCGTGATCGCCGAGAAGGACAATTATCAGGGCTCGCTGAACCGCTTCACCAAGCTCGGCGTCACCGCGGTCGGCATTCCGCTCGACAAGGGCGGCATGAAGATGGACGCGCTCGAGGCCGCGCTGAAAGAGCTGAAGGCCAAAGGCGTCACGCCAAAATTCATCTACACCATCCCGACGGTGCAGAATCCGACCGCGACCGTCCTCGACGCGGAACGTCGCGCTCGCATGCTGGCGTTGGCGGATGAATACGGCGTGCCGATCGTCGAGGACGATTGCTACGCCGACCTGATCTGGAGTGGTAAGCGGCCGCCCGCGCTCCACGCGATGAGCAAGTCGGACAACGTCATCCATATCGGCTCGTTTTCGAAGTCGATCGCGCCGGCCTTGCGCGTCGGCTTCGTTGTCGCGCCGTGGTCGGTGATGTCCCGGATGCTGGCGCTGAAAACCGACGCCGGCTCCGGCGCCCTGGAGCAGATGGTACTCGCCGAATTCTGCGCGCCGCATTTCACGAGCCATGTGCCGGCCCTGCGCCAGGGCCTGCGCAAGAAGGTCGAGACCTTGATGGAGGCGCTCAACGAGCAGTTCGGCACCGCGGCCGAGTTCGACGATCCGCAGGGCGGCATCTTCCTCTGGGTTAAGCTGCCGGACAATGTCGATACGTTGAAGCTGTACCAGGCGGCGCTGAAGGAAGGCGTCGCGATCAACCCGGGCCCGGAATGGTCGACCGACAAGGCGCACAGCCGGAGTCGCATTCGCATCTGTTTCGCCAGCCCGACGCATCAGGAAATCCGCGACGGCATCAAGGTGCTGGCCGATGTCTGCCGCCGCGAGTTCGGTGTGCCCACGCGTAGCGGCAATATCGAACAGGCAAAAGCCTGAGCCCGATGACACAGCCCGGCATCCTCGCGATCTGGAACAACGTCGTGCCAGGCCGCGAAGCCGATTTCGAGACCTGGTTCCAGGGCGAGCATCTCGAGGAACGGCTCGGCGTGCCGGGCTTCATCTACGGCCGCCGCCATGAGGCGATTGTCGGCTCGTCCGCGTTCTTCAATTTCTATCTGGTCGAAAGCCCGGCGGTGCTCACGTCGAAGCCCTATCTCGAGCGGCTCGATAATCCGACGCCGATGACGCGCATGATCATGACGGAAGTGTTCCGCGGCATGAACCGCACCTTATGCCATCGCGCCGTGCGCCGTGGCGCCTTTCGGGGCGCCTATGCGGTGACGCTGCGCTGGTTCGACGCAATGCCGGATGTCGCCGACTTGACGGCGAAGATCGACCGGCTGATCGCCAATCCGGCGATCGCCGCGGGCGAGATCTGGGTCGCCACCGATCCGGCCGGCCAGCCGGTGTCGATGGAAGAGAAACTGCGCGGCGGCGATCGCAAGATCAAAGGCGCGCTGATGCTCGACACCTTGCGCGAGGCCGACGCCGTCCAACTCGGCGCCGCGCTGCAATCGGAATACGCCGGTGCCGAAGTCGGAGCCTTCCGCGTGCTCTGTCAGATCGGCCGCAGTCTCGGAGTTTAAGATGCAGTCGCTCGCGCCCATCGCTGAACAGGTCGCCGCGCGGCTGATCGCGCGCAAGGAGACGATCGCCATCGCTGAATCTTCGACCGGCGGTCTGATCTCGGCGGCGCTGCTCGCGGTGCCCGGCGCTTCCGCCTATTTCCTCGGCGGTGCCGTGGTTTACACCAAGCAGTCGCGGGCGGCGCTGCTCGATGTCGGCGAAGCCGAGATGAAGGGCATGCGGCCTTCGACCGAAGCCTATGCGCTGCTCGAGGCGCGCCGCATCCGCGACAAGATGAACGCCAGCTGGGGGCTCGGCGAAACCGGCGCCACCGGCCCGACCGGCAACCGCTACGGCGATGCCGCCGGGCATTCCTGCATCGCCGTGCTCGGCCCTGCCGAACGCGCAGTCACGCTGGAAACCGGCAGCCCGGATCGCGCGGCGAACATGGAAGCGTTCGCCCGGCGGGCGCTGGAGCTATTGCTGGAAGTCTTGCGCTGACGGCGCGCTACTCCGCCGCTTCCGCGAGCGCCATTTCCGAACGCACCTGGGCGCGCAGGTCGTCGATCGGCAGCAGGCCCTTCGGCGTCTCGACGTGCCAGAACGACCAGCCATTGCAGGCATCGAGTCCCTGGACCACGGCGCCGACGCGGTGGATCGAGCCGACCGTGTCGCCGACCGAGATGGCGCCGTCGGCGCGGACGATGGCGCGGTGCCGCTTGCGCGAATCGGTGAGCCGGGCGCCGGGCGATACCAGGCCGCGGTCGATCAGCGAGGCGAAGGCGACGCGCGGCGCCTCACGCGCCGTCATGAACGGCGCAATTGACGGCGACGGCACGACCTCAACGTCGGCGATGCGCTTTTCCGCCGCCGAGGCGTATTTCTTCTCGCGTTCGATGCCGATGAAGCGGCGGCCGAGCTTTTTGGCGACCGCGCCGGTGGTGCCGGTGCCGTTGAACGGATCGAGCACCAGATCGTCGGGCTTGGAACTCGAGAGAATGACGCGGGCGAGCAGGGCTTCCGGCTTCTGGGTCGGGTGCAGCTTCTTGCCGTCGGCGCCCTTCAGGCGCTCGCCGCCGGTGCACAGCGGGAACGTCCAGTCGGAGCGCACCTGCACGTCGTCATTGCCGGCCTTCAGCGCCTCGTAATTGAAGGTGTAGCCCTTGGCGTTGGCGTCGCGCGAAGCCCAGATCATGGTCTCGTGCGCATTGGTGAAGCGGCGGCCGCGGAAATTCGGCATCGGATTGGTCTTGCGCCAGATCACGTCGTTGAGGATCCAGAACCCCATGTCCTGCATGATGGCGCCGACGCGGAAGATGTTGTGATACGAGCCGATCACCCAGATCGTGCCGGCGGGCTTGAGCACGCGGCGGCAGGCCTGCAACCATTCGCGGGTGAATGCGTCATAAGCAGCGAAGTTGGCGAACTTGTCCCAGTCGTCGGTGACGGCATCGACGTGGGAGTCGTCCGGGCGCTTGAGATCGCCGGCGAGCTGCAGGTTATAGGGGGGATCGGCAAAGACCAGATCGACCGAATTGGCCGGCAGCTTCGCCATTTCGTTGACGCAGTCGCCAACGAGAATTCGATGTTCGGAGTCTTTCGAAACTCCACGGGGCGCCCTACTGGGCGCCCCGCGACGCGACACAACCATGACTCACTCTGACTCAAGGACGACGCGGTCGGCTGACGCGGGACCTACAAACCGACAGGCCCGCAATATGCGCAGCGCAAGGTGAAGAAACGGTTTATGGCGCAAACGATCCGAAGGCAGATTCTGCCTATTTAACCGGGAGTTAGCAGAGGTTAACAGGGCGCAAAGGTTTCACGCCTGATGGCATGCTAAAAGGATGCAATATGCGCGTGAATGCGCTTCAGGAGGCTCGATAAATGCGTTGGGACGATTTCCGCCGCAGCGACAATGTTGAAGACGATCGCGGTTCCAGCGGTGGTTTCGGGGGCGGTGGCTTCGGCTTGCCGATGGGCGGCGGTGGATTGGGCATCGGCACCGTCGTGGTGCTGGGCATCATCGGCTGGGCGCTCGGCATCGATCCGAGCGTGCTGATCGGCGGCGCCGAGATGATCAACAATACACGCACGCATTACCAAACATCGCAGCCCGCGGGACCGACCGGCGCGCCGAAGGACAAGATGGGCGATTTCGTCGCCGCCGTGCTCGGCAATACCGAGGATGTCTGGACCCAGGTGTTCCAGGAAGCCGGACAAACCTACCGCGCGCCACGCCTGCGGCTCTATAGCGGCTCGCTGCAAGGCGGCTGCGGCATGGCGCAATCGGCCATGGGTCCGTTCTATTGCCCGACCGATCGCCGTATCTATCTCGATACCTCGTTCTTCCGCGACATGCAGGTCCGTTTCCACGGCTGCAGCGGCAAGGCCTGCGAATTCGCCGAGGCCTATGTCGTTGCTCACGAGGTCGGCCATCACGTGCAGAACCTGCTTGGCATTCTGCCCAAGGCGCACCAGGCGCAGCAGGCCGCTGGCAACAAGGCGGCCGCCAACCGCATTCAGGTGCGCGTCGAACTGCAGGCCGATTGTTTCGGCGGCGTCTGGGCCAACCGCTCCGACCAGCGCTGGAAGTCGATCGAGCCAGGCGATGTCGAGGCGGCGCTGCAGACCGCGGCGGCGATCGGCGACGATCGACTGCAGCAGCAGGCGAGGGGCTACGTGGTACCCGACTCCTTTACGCATGGCAGTTCGGCGCAGCGCCAGCGCTGGTTCACCATCGGCCTGAAGTCCGGCAAGGTGTCGGCCTGCAATACGTTCGCTGCGAACGCGCAGTTGTAGAGAGTGACCATGCCCGGGATCGATGAAACCAAGCAGTTCGTACCGCTCAAGATCGCGGTGCTGACGGTGTCCGACACCCGCGAACTGGCCGACGACAAGTCGGGCAATACGCTGGCCGAGCGTATCCGCGCCGCCGGGCACATCCTGGCCGAACGCTCCATCGTCAAGGACGAGGTCGACGCCATCCGGCAAAAGATGAAGGCCTGGATCAAGGACGAGTTCATCGATGTCATCATCTCGACCGGCGGCACCGGCTTCACCGGCCGCGACGTCACGCCGGAGGCGGTCGAGCCTTTGTTCGAGAAGCGCATGGAGGCGTTCTCGACCCTGTTCACGATGGTGAGCTATCCGAAGATTGGCACCTCGGCGATCCAGACCCGGGCCACCGCCGGCGTCGCCAATTCGACCTACATTTTCTGCGTGCCGGGTTCGCCCGGCGCCTGCAAGGACGCTTGGGACGAGATCCTGGTGCACCAGCTCGACTACCGCTACCGGCCGTGCAACTTCGTCGAGATCCTGCCGCGGCTCGACGAGCATCTGCGGCGGGAGAAGGCGAAGGGAGCGACGGCCTAAAGCGTCAAATCCCAATACTCGGCGACGACCTTTTGCCCGAAGCTCAGCTTGTTATCGCTCGAGGTCAGCGTGAAGCCGCGGTTGGCGTAGCAGCGCCGCGCCGCCTTGAGGCAGTCGTGGGTCCACAACGTCATCTTCTTGTAGCCCTTGGCCCTGGCGAAGGCGATGCACTCGTCGGTAAGGCGCTGGCCGAGACCGAGACCGCGCGCCTGCGGCGCCACGATCAAGAGTCGGATGCGTGCGGTGTCGGGCTGTTCGTCCTTCACCACCATAACGCAGCCGACCGGCGCGCCGTCGATGTCGGCGATCCAGCAGCGCTCCCACTCGGGATCGAAGTTCTTGACGAAATCGGCAACGATTTGCGCCACCAGCCCCTCGAAGCTGCGGTCCCAATTGTATTCCTGTGAATAGACGCGAGCGTGCTCGGCGACGATCCAGCCGAAATCGCCGGGCTGCGGATCGCGCAGCGTGTACCGACGCGCGGCCGGCACGGCGGCATCCTTCTCCAACAGCCTTTCGATCGTCGCCATGGCTTTCACCAGTTCGGTTTGTTCGGCGTTGTCGAGCTTCGACAGCATCGCCGCGATGTCGTCCTGCGATCGCTGCTCGGCGGGTGCGAAGAACTTGCGGCCCTGCGCGGTCAGCGACAGATGGCTCTGCCGGGCGTCGCTTTTCGACGTGGTGCGCTTGACCAGGCCGCGCTTCTCGAAATTGCGCAGCACGCGCGACAGGTAGCCGGCGTCGAGATCGAGCGCGCGGCCGATGTCGCTGGCCGTCGGCTGGTCGACGGTCGGATGCGCCAGTTCGTGCAGCACGCGCATTTCGCTGAGCGAGTAGGGCGTGTCGAGATAGGTCCTGCGCAGCAGGCCGATCTGCCGCGTGTAGAAACGGTTGAAACGGCGGACCGACGCGACGTTGTCAGCCACGATGTCGACGGCCTTCCTGGCCTCGATCGAATTGGCTTTGGTCGTGGTGATGACGCTCATGGAACGAGCGTCGACCGATTAGTTGACAAAGTCAAGTATTGATCAGGCGACCATCCGCGCGCTGGCCCCGAGCAGGGCGGTGCGCCGTCGGCCGATCTTGCGCAAAATCGCGGCCTCGGCGTCGCCGCCGGCGGGATGGCCGCCGATCGCGTCGTAAAGGCTGCGCGAAATCAGGAGACCCTGGCCCGAGCGGTCGCCGCCGCCGAGCATCGCGCACAAGACGGCGAAGAGCTCTTTCAGGCCGGGGCTGGCCTGGTCGTTGGCGGTGCGGAACACGGCGGCGCGCGGCGATGTCTCGCTGTAGGCCGCCATCTGCATGAAGCTTTCGGCCGCGGCCATCCAGCCCGGCTCCGGCACGAGACCGGCGCGCATGAACATCAGCCACGGTGTCCGGGTGGTCAGCGCCGCCTCTTTCAGCCGTGGTCCGATCGCGCCTTCGACGATCATGAAGCGGCAGCCGGCAATATCGGCGACTTCCGCCGTGGCGTCCTTGGAGCCGGCGTCCGCCACCACCACCTCGGTGACCAGTCCTGACATCGCCCCCGGCACCAGCGCCGACAAAGTCGGCACCAGCGTGCGCTCCGATTCGTGCGTGGCGACGACGACGCTGAGCATGGACCCCGGTGGAACTGAACCCCTCTGCCTTCGGTTGCTACCACATCGTGTGCGGCGGGTAACCCGCCCCACGACATCCCGGCGGCCTTGATTTTCCGGGCGTTCTGCAAAAATGTTCTTGTTATGTTCACTTTTCATCACTAGGTAATGGCCATGGCTCACTCGAATGCAGCCCTGAAACGCCCGCCGGCGACACAAGATCGGTCCGCCATTCCCGATCCGGTAACGGAGCTGCCCTCCGCGCCGGCGGGCGCCAAGGATATGCGCGTCGACGACCTGACCGGCCTGCTCGGTGTCGTCGTCGAGCATGAGCGTCGCCGCGGCCGCGGCGCGCAGTCCAACGCCTCGGGGCGTTACGAGCCGCACGCGCGCATTGCCTTCGACGATGGCTGGCGTTCGCTCGAAGACCTGCCGCCGTTCAAGACCACGGTGCAGGTCGATGCGTCCCGCAAGGTCATCACCCGCAACCAGTCGCCCGACATCGGCTTCGACCGTTCGATCAATCCGTATCGCGGCTGCGAGCACGGCTGCGTCTACTGTTTCGCGCGGCCGACGCACGCCTATCTCGGCCTGTCGCCGGGGCTCGACTTCGAATCCAAATTGTTCGTCAAGCCGGATGCCGCCGCGCTGCTGGAGAAAGAGCTCGCTGCGCCGAGCTATTCGCCGCGCACCATCGCCATCGGTACCAACACCGATCCGTATCAGCCGATCGAGCGGCGCTACAAGGTGATGCGGCGCATTCTCGAAACGCTCGACCGCGCCGGTCATCCGGTCGGCATCGTCACCAAGTCGGCGCTGGTAACGCGCGATCTCGACATTCTCGCCCGCATGGCCGAACGCAATCTCGCCAAGGTGGCGCTGTCGGTGACAACGCTCGATCCGGAACTGGCGCGCAAGATGGAGCCGCGCGCGGCGACGCCGATGAAACGGCTCGAGGCCTTGCGGCAATTGTCGCAGGCCGGCGTGCCGACCACCGTGATGGTGGCGCCGATCGTGCCGGCGCTCAACGACATGGAGATCGAACGCATTCTCGATGCCGCGGCCGCGGCCGGCGTCAGGGAAGCCGGCTATGTCATGCTGCGCCTGCCGCTCGAGGTGCGCGACCTGTTCCGCGAATGGCTGGAAGCGAATTATCCCGACCGCGCCGGTCACGTCTTCAAGCTGGTGCGCGAGATGCGCGGCGGCAAGGACTACGACGCCGAGTGGGGCACGCGGATGAAAGGCAAGGGGCCTTATGCCTGGCTGATCGGCCGGCGCTTCGAACTCGCCTGCGAGAAGCTCGGCCTCAACGTGACCAAGCGCCAGCTCTCGACCGAGCACTTCAAGCATCCGGCGCCGGAAAGCGCGCAGATGAGTTTGTTTTGAGTCTTGAGGTGCGTCCTCCGCGAAGGCGGAGGACCCAGCCCTTGGAACCATGAAGCGCTGGATCGCCCGCCTTCGCGGGCGATGACGGGAAATAAGGGCCTCGCGCGCTCAATCCCCGCTCTTCACCGGTATTTCCGCGCCGATTGAAATGCCGCCGAGTCGGGCGTAACCGTTCCGACCATGGCGGCGAAACCCAAAGCAAAAGCGAAGCCGGAAGCGAAGCCAAAGGCAAAGTCGAAGGCCATACCGGCCGCGGCACGTTTGCCGCTGGCTGAAGCCGTCTTGCGTCCGACCTTCCGGCGCGAGCGCCGCGCCTTGAAGGCCGGCATCTTTCCGGTCGCCGGCTGCGACGAAGCGGGGCGAGGTCCGCTCGCCGGCCCGGTGGTGGCGGCGGCGGTGATCCTCGATCCCGACCGCATTCCGCGCGGCCTCAACGATTCCAAGAAGCTCGACGCCGCCGCGCGCGAGAAGCTGTACGAGAAGATCTGCGCCACGGCCCAGGTGTCGGTGGTGTTCGGCGCCGTCCAGCGCATCGATCGCGACAATATCCTGCGCGCCTCGCTCTGGGCCGCGGCGCGCGCCGTGAAGGCGCTGCCGGTACGGCCGAAGCTCGTCTTCATGGACGGCAACATGAAGATCGACTGCGGCTGCGATTGCGAAGCCGTCGTTTCCGGCGACGCGCTGGTCCTGTCGGTCGCTGCCGCCTCGATCGTCGCCAAGGTGACGCGCGATCGCTACATGACCCGTCTGGCGCAGGCCTATCCCGGCTACGGCTTCGAGCGCCACATGGGTTACGCGGTGCCGGAGCATCGCCGCGCGCTCAAGGCGCTGGGGCCGACGCCGCACCATCGTCAGTCCTTCGCGCCGGTGGCGGAGCGGCTGGCTGCGCTGGGGCAGATCTCCGGCGAAGCGATGGACGAGGCGCTGGCGGCCGTGTTGCCACTTTAGCCGGCGTTCTTTATTGCTCTGTCCTGCTTATCCCGCCCCTTCAGGGGAGGGACAAGAACGAGAGCCATGCACCACGTCTCCCTGATCATTGAATTCCTGCGCGGCCGCCCCAAGGTCGTGTTCTGGTTCGTGGCGCTGACGCAGGCCGTGCTGTGGACCGTGATCCCGGCATTGTTCTATTCGGCGCCGCCGGGTGACGTGCCGATGGTGCTGGCGGTCGGCCGCGAATTCCTGCTCGGCAGCTATCTCGGGCCGCCGCTGGCCTTCTGGTTCGCCGAAATCGCTTTCCGCGCCGCCGGTATGTTCGGGCTCTATGCGTTGTCGCAGGCCTGCATCGTCGTCGCGCTGTGGGCCATCTTCAGGGTGGGCCAGGCGGTGGTCGGCACGCGCCACGCCGTACTCGGCATTTTGTTGATGGTCGGCATCGCCGCTTTCACGGTGCCGAGCCCGGCTTTCGGCCCGGCGGTGCTGGCCGTGCCGTTCTGGGCGCTGGCGTTGATGTACTACTGGCGCGCGGTCGGCGAGGGCAGGCGCGGCAGCTGGTTCCTGCTCGGCGTCGATCTCGGCCTGTTGCTGCTGACGCACTACATCGGCGTCATTCTGGTCGTGCTGCTCATCGTCTTCACGCCGCTGACGGCGCGCGGCCGGCGCGCGCTCGCGCATCCCGAGCCATGGCTGGCGCTGCTGCTGACCGTGATCGTCGTCGCGCCGCATGCCGCGTGGCTGTTCCAGTCGCATGTGCTGGTGCTTGAGGCCCTTAATGAAGCCGCCGGCAAGAGCTCGGCGCTGTGGCTCATCGGCACGCTGGTCGCCGTGCATCTCGGCCTGCTGCTGCTCGCCTATCTCGCCAGCGGTTTTCCGCGCGGGCGTCACGAACGCGCGCCGGAAATCGATCGCAGCCCGGTCGAGCCGGCCGCTCGCGGCTTCGTTTACTTCTTCGCGCTGGCGCCCGCTTTCGCCGTTTTGCTGCTGGTTGCGCTCGGCGAACGCGTGCCGCAGCTCTCGATGCTGACTTCGGTCGGTTCCTGGGCGACCTTGGCGGCGCTGGCGCCGCTCGTTCTGTTGTCGGGGCTTGCCGTCGTGCTTGCCGCCGGCAACCGCGTGCTGATCTATCGCGAGGCGCTGGTGTCGTCGTCCTGGCTGGCGCTCCTGGTGGCGCCGCCGGTCATCGTCGTCTTGAGCCTCGTCGTGGTGCCGTGGACTTTCGCCAAGGACAACCGCATCGCCCAGCCGGCCGTCGCCGAGGCGCGGTTCTTCGCCGACAGTTTCCAGCGCCGGACCGGCAAGCCGCTGCAATATGTCTCGGGCGATGCGCGGCTGGCGCCGCTCGTTGCCATGATGACGCCGAGCGGCCCCGAAGGCCGGCCGCATGTGTTCTTCGCCTGGGCGCCGCAGCGCAGTCCGTGGGCGACGGTCGACGACGTCGCGACGCAGGGCGGCGTGCTGGTGTGGCCGGCGGAAGCCAATGACGCCGTGCCGGCCGATTTGAAAACGCAGTTTCCAGCATTGGTGCCCGAACTGCCGCGCTCTTTCGCCCGCGCGGTGCAGGGGCGGCTGCCGCTGATCCGCCTCGGCTGGTCGGTGCTGCGCCCGCAGGCGCAGCCCTGATCGTTGCGGTCAGTGATAACTCTCGCCGGCGTGCACCTTGCCGCGGAACAGCCAGTACACGAAGATCACATAGCCGAGGACCATCGGCAGCAGGAACAACGTGCCGATGAGCATGAACACCTGGCTGCCGGGTGAGGCCGCGGTGTCCCAGATCGTCAGCGACGGCGGCACCAGATACGGGAAGTTCGAGATCACCAGCCCGACATAGCCGAGCAGGAATAGCGCAATCGCGGCGAGGAACGGCGGCACTTCGCGGCCGCGTTCGATCCAGTGCCAACAGGCGAACGCCACAAGAGCGGTGACGGTCGGCACCGGCCACAGGAAATAGAAGTTCGGCAGCGAGAACCAGCGCTGCGCGATGCGCGGTTCGTTGAGCGGTGTATAGAGGCTGACCGCGGCCATGAACAGAAGCACGGCGATCAGCCAGTACTTGGCCTGGCGCTGCGCCCGCGCCGCGACGTCGCCGTCGGTCTTCATGTGCAGCCAGGTGGAGCCCAGCAGGGCGTAGCCGGCGATCAGCGCCACGCCGCACAGCACCGAGAACGGCGTCAGCCAGTCGAACGGGCCGCCGGCATATTGGCCGCCGACGATCTTGACGCCCTGCACCAGGCCGCCGAGCACGAGGCCTTGCGAAAACGTCGCCAGCGTCGAGCCCAGCGCGAAGGCGAAGCTCCATCCGGTCTTGCTGTGCGACACGGTGCGGAATTCGAAGGCCACGCCGCGAAACACGAGCGACACCAGCATGACGATGACCGGCAGATACAGAGCCGGCATGATCGCCGCGTAAGCGCGCGGGAAGGCGACGAACAAGCCGACACCGCCGAGAATCAGCCAGGTTTCGTTGCCGTCCCAGAACGGCGCGACGGTGCGCATCATCTGATCGCGCTCGGTTTCATTCTTGGCGAACGGGAACAGGATGCCGATGCCGAGATCGAAGCCGTCGAGGATGATGTACAGCGCCACCGCGACGCCGATCAGCGCAGCCCAGATCAGCGGGAGATACATTTCCATGGGTTCCATGGTTTCCTCCCTTGCCTAAATGTCGTGGCCGGCGGATCGCGCCGCCGAAATCGGATTGCCGGAGAAATTGTCGGATTGTTCGTCAGGCTCGGGTGTGTCGGGGCCGTGCTTGATCAGCCGGTTCATGTAGTAGATGCCGAACGAGAACACGATGCCGTAGGCGACGATGAACAGGCCGAGCGTGCCGAGCACGGTGGCGCCCGGCACCGGCGAGATGCCGTCGGCGGTGCGCATGACGCCATAGACGAGCCAGGGCTGGCGGCCGCTTTCGGTCACCACCCAGCCGGATATCACCGCGACGAAACCCACCCACCAGCTATTGGCGACGACGCGCAGGAACCAGCGCGTCTCGAACAGGGTGCCGCGCCACCACAGGAAGGCGCCGTAGAGCGCAGCGCCGATCATGTAGAAGCCGAGCACCAGCATGATACGGAAGGCGAAGAACACGGTGACGACCGGCGGCCGCTGGTCCGGCGGCACGCTCAGCAGGCCGGGGAACTTGCCGTCCCAGCTATGCGTGAGAACGAGCGAGGAGCCGTGCGGGATCGAAATCGCGAAGTCGTTCTTGCCGGCTTTCTCGTCCGGCCAGGCGAACAGGTGGAAGTCGGCCGGCTTCGAGCCGTCCCAGTGGCCTTCCATCGCGGCCACCTTGATCGGCTGATGTTCGAGCGTGTTCAGCCCGTGCTGGTCGCCGATGAACAACTGCAGCGGCGCCAACACCACCGCGAGCCCGATGCCCATGCGCAGCATGGTGCGGCCTTCGCGCAGGCTGCGGCCCTCGAGCAGGAAGCGCGCGCCGACGCCGAGCACGACGAAGGCCGTGGTCAGATAGGCGGCGTTGAGCATGTGCGCGAAGCGATAGGGGAAGCTCGGATTGAAGATGATCTTCAGCCAGTCGACCGGCACGGCGACGCCGTTCTTCACCGCATAGCCCGCCGGCGTCTGCATCCAGCTATTGGCCGACAGGATCCAGAACGCCGAACTCATGGTGCCGAAGGCGACGATGCCGGCCGACAGCGTATAGAGCCACGGCGGCACCTTGTTGAAGCCGAACAGCAGGATGCCGAGGAAGGTCGCTTCGAGGAAGAACGCCGCCAGCACTTCGTAGCCGAGCAGCGGTCCAAGCACGTCGCCGGTGAAGGCCGAGAAGCGGCTCCAGTTGGTGCCGAACTGATAGGACAGCACGATGCCCGAGACCACGCCCATCGCGAACGACACGGCGAAGATCCGCGTCCAGAAGCGCATCAGGTGCTGATAGCGCTCCTCGCCGGTGGCGAGCCATAGGCCGCCGAGCGTGGCGAGCCAGGCCGACAGGCCGATGGTGAAGCTCGGGAAAATGATATGAAAGACGACGGTGAAGGCGAATTGCAGGCGAGCGAGCAGGACTGGATCGGCATCCATGATTGCGATCTCCGGCGGCCGCCCCCACGCGCGACTACGGCTAGAATTTAGAGCAGGTCTATATCCGAATCCAGCACGCTGAGTTATGCAGCCAACGTTGTTCCGGTCTGCGTGGTTCGACGTGATGCGCAATTAATGCCGGAAATCCGGCGCGCAAATATTGCGTGCGCCGTCATGACGCACGGTGCGACGGAGAAATGCGATGAGCATCTGGTCATCTTGGCAGGTCTGGGCCGTGCTGTCGGCGGTGTTCGCCGCGCTGACCGCGATCTTTGCCAAGGTCGGCATCGAAAACATCAATTCCGACTTCGCCACGTTCATCCGCACCATTGTCATTCTGATGACGCTGGCGCTCATCCTTTATGCTACGGGGCAATTCCAGTCGCCGCGTGACGTATCACCGCGGACCTATGTTTTTCTCGTGCTGTCGGGGCTGGCGACCGGCGCGTCGTGGATCTGCTATTTCCGCGCGCTCAAGATCGGTGAGGCGGCCAAGGTCGCGCCGATCGACAAATTGAGCGTGGTGCTGGTCGCGATCTTCGGCGTCATTTTTCTGGGCGAAAAGCTCAGTGGACCGAACTGGCTCGGCATCGCGCTGATCGCAGCCGGCGCGATCCTGGTGGCGTACCGATGAGCTTCAGGAATCCAACGCCTTCTTGATCGCCAGCAGATCGCGCCAGGCAAAGCGCTTCTGCAGCGGCGAACGCAGCAGGAAGGCCGGGTGGAACGTGGCGATGGCGCGGATCTCGCGCTTGCCGGTGTCGAAGGTGAACCACTTGCCGCGCGTCTTGGTGATGCCGTCCTTGATGTTGAGCAGCGTCTGCGCCGACGGCCCGCCGAGGCAGACCAGGATGTCGGGATCGGCGAGTTCGATCTGGCGCAGGATGAAGGGCAGGCAGATCGCCGATTCCTGCGGCGTCGGCGTGCGGTTGCCCGGCGGGCGCCACGGCACGATGTTGGCGATATAGACCGAGGTGCGGTCGAGCCCGATCGCTTTCAGCATCTGGTCGAGCAATTTGCCGGAGCGGCCGACGAAGGGCAGGCCTTCGATGTCCTCGTCGCGGCCCGGCGCTTCGCCAACCAGCATAACGCGGGCCTGCGGGTTGCCGTCGGCGAACACGGTGCGCGTCGCGGTCGCCTTCAGCGCGCAACCGTCGAAGCCTTCGAGGATGGCGCGCAGTTCGTCGAGCGTCGCCGCGCTCTTGGCCGCGGCCCGCGCCGCCATCGCGGCTTCGTCCGGCGCGATCACGGTTGGCGCGGCGGCCGCCGCGGGCCGCGCCGGCGCGACAGGGGCGGGGCGTTGGGCGGCCGTGCGCGGCGCCGCCGGCGGCGCCTCGACCGCGGCGAAACGATCGACCGGTTCCTCGCCGACCAGCGCATCGACACCGGCGTCGAGATAGAACGCGAGCAGGTCGCGCGGGCTGAGGTCTGGGGACAGGTCCATGGCCGCACTCTAGCACATCGAAATATGGCGGCCCGACGATTGCCCCTACTGTGCAAAAGTGGTCAATAGAAGCGTTATGAACTGCGTTCCGGGGGCAAACGGCGCAGGTTTGGCGGCGAAGGCCCCCTTGAGGAGACCTTGATGACCGATCTGCCGGCCCGTGAAGCCACCCCCCGGGAAGCTATGGAATTCGACGTCGTCGTGGTGGGTGCGGGGCCGGCCGGCCTTGCCGCCGCGATCCGCCTCAAGCAACTCAATTCCGATCTGTCGATCGTCATCGTCGAGAAAGGCTCCGAGGTCGGCGCGCATATTCTCTCCGGCGCGGTCATCGATCCGGTCGGGCTCGACATGCTGCTGCCGGACTGGCGCGCGGAAGACACGCCGATCAAGACCGCGGTCACCGACGATCGCTTCTATTTCCTCGGCCACAGCGGCGCGCTGCGCCTGCCGAACCTGTTGCTGCCGCCGCTGATGGGCAATCACGGCAACTACATCGTCTCGCTCGGCGATGTCTGCCGCTGGCTCGGCACCAAGGCCGAAGCGCTCGGCGTCGAAATCTATCCGGGCTTTGCCGCCGCTGAAGTGCTCTATGACGACAACGGTGCGGTGGTCGGCGTCGCCACCGGTGACATGGGCATCGGCAAGTCGGGCGAGCCCAATGCCAATTTCACCCGCGGCATGGAGCTGCGGGCCAAGTACACTCTGTTCGCCGAAGGTGCGCGCGGCAATCTCGGCAAGCAATTGCTCGCCAAGTTCAATCTCGGCGAAGGCCGCGAGCCGCAGAAGTTCGGCATCGGCCTGAAAGAACTGTGGCAGGTCGCGCCCGACAAGCACAGACCCGGCCTGGTGCAGCATTCGTTCGGCTGGCCGCTCGACGGTTCGACCGGCGGCGGCTCGTTCCTCTATCACTTCGGCGACAATCTGGTGTCGGTCGGCTTCGTCGTCCACCTCAACTACAGGAACCCGTATCTGTCGCCCTTCGAGGAATTCCAGCGCTTCAAGACGCATGCGCTGGTGCGTGACACCTTCGAGGGCGGCAAGCGTCTGTCCTATGGCGCACGGGCGCTGACCGAAGGCGGCTATCAGTCGGTGCCGAAGCTCGTCTTCCCGGGCGGCGCGCTGATCGGCTGCGACGCCGGCTTCATGAACGTGCCGCGCATCAAGGGCAGTCACAACGCCATGCTGTCCGGCATCATGGCGGCGGAAGCGGCGAGCGCGGCGCTTGCCGCCGGCCGCGCCCAGGACACGCTCGACGATTACGACGCTGCCTGGCGCAATTCGCCGATCGGCAAGGACCTGTCGCGCGTGCGCAACGCCAAGCCGCTATGGTCGAAGTTCGGCACGATGCTCGGAATCATGCTCGGCGGCCTCGACATGTGGACGCGCACGCTCGGCTTCTCGCTGTTCGGTACGCAGTCGCACGGCAAGCCCGATTACGCCTCGCTCAAGCCGGCATCCGAGTGCACGCCAATCCAGTATCCCAAGCCGGACGGCAAGCTCACCTTCGACCGGCTGTCCTCGGTGTTCCTGTCGAACACCAATCACGAGGAAGACCAGCCGCCGCACCTGAAGGTCAAGGACATGGCCTTGCAGAAGTCGTCGGAACACGACGTCTTCGCCGGCCCGTCGACGCGCTATTGCCCGGCCGGGGTCTATGAGTGGGTGGAAGAGGCGGGCGATCCGAAGTTCGTCATCAACGCGCAGAATTGCGTCCACTGCAAAACCTGCGACATCAAGGATCCGAACCAGAACATCACCTGGGTGCCGCCGGAAGGCTCCGGCGGGCCGAATTATTCGGGGATGTGACGGCAAGTCGCGGCACACGCGTTCTTGCTTCCCTCTCCCCGTAAGAACGGGGAGAGGGAGAAGAAGGCTCAGTGCTCCGTCGGGCTACGCGGACGCCGCGTCTATTGCCTCGCCCTCGGCCTGCCGCCAAGCAGCGTTTTTCCCGATATCGAGTTCGGCACTGCATAGGCCGTGCCGTGCGCCAGCACGTGGCTGATGGCGATGAGGCGCGCCGGCAGTTTCGCCGGCGGCGGTGGCTGGAACGAATACGATGTCGGATTGTGACAGGTGAAGCAGTTCTGGATTGCGCTCGGCGGACTGTTCTTCGGCACCTGGAAGAAGGTCTCCGCCGTCGTGTTGGCGAGCGTGATCGAGCCGGTCGCCGTGGTCTGGTCGCTTTGCAGGTTGAAGGCGCCGGGCTGCATCCACACCGTGCCGACCAGTGTATAGCTGCCGAACTGCGATTGCGGCGGCGGGAAATTGGCGACGCTGCCTTTGGCCTGCTGGTTGATGACCTTGATGTTGTCGGCGCCGTTGGGATGGTTCTCGCCGCCGGTAGCGTTCTCCAAAACGGCGTTGGTCACCGGCGACAGCTTCTGCGTCGCATCGTTGAGCGCCAGCTGCGGCGGCGACACCGCGTTGTTGACCTGATTATACGGCGTGCCGCCCTTGTAGAACGTATAGCTCTTCGGGTCGCTGACGCTGCCCGAAGGATCGAAGGTGTTGTCGGCGGTGGCCGGGGTGTTGAGCTGATGCTCGAAGGTGCCCCACAGGAATTCCGGGTGATTGACGGTGTAGCCGACGACATGCAGGCCGACGAGGGCGACCGGCACCTTGACGAACTTGTTCGGCACCGGGGAGATCGTCACCGATCCCGGCTGCACATAGGTCTTGAGCACCGGCACTTCGGCCTGCGTCACATAGGCGCCCGCGGGCGCCTGCTGGCCGGGATCGAGGCGCAGCCACGTCGCCTTGAACACGGCGGCGCCGACATTGAAGAAGCGGTTCGGATCGCCCTTCTGGTAACCGCCATTGATGATCAGGTTCTGCTTCGCCGTGGCGAAGTAGGACGGGTTCATGTGCACCGAGGCGTAAACCGGATAGCCGTTCTGCGAGACCATCATGTTGCCGTCGGCCTCGACGATCGAGCCGGCGCCCTCGCTGTAGCCGCTCTCGCCGCGCACCACGCGCGAGCGCGCGCCGAGCCGCAGCACGGCCGGCGTCTTCGCTGCGCCCGCGGCGAAGAACATGTCGGGCGTCGGCAAGGTCATGAAGCGCGGCACCTTGTTGCCGTCGGGACCGTTGACCAGCGCGGTCGCCCACACGAAGGCCTCCCACGACCATTGATGGAATGCGCAGTCCGGCGCGTTGAGGTTCTTGGTGTCGTCGGTCGGAAAGGCGGCGGTCGGCGACAGGTACTGGCCGAGACCCTCCGACCAGCCGAAGGCCGGACAGCCGGGATCGGGCGCGGCCCGGGCAGGGGACAGGGGGACGGTGGCAATGAACAGGCAAAAGGCGGCGGCGGCCGAGATGCCGGGCCGGTGGCAAAAGCTGAACATGGGCGGTCCTTTTTGGCGGCATCGGGCAAGCCGGATGGCCCCGATATGCACCTAAAGGTTGCAATAATTAATAGCACTCGTAAATAGGGATGCGAGGACTTTGCCCGACCTCCAGCGGGCGGAGCGCCGGCAGAACCTATCGGGGCGCGGAACGTGAAGGTGTCGGCCTTGCTGCCGCCACACCTGCGCGCTCAAGCTGCGGCGATCCGGCTGCCGCCGTTTGGGAGAGGGGCGTTCTTGCGGTTGCGGCGCAAAAGCGTCATTCTGGACTTAATCTCAGCGACTCAGCGCGAAAAACCGCGTCGCCGCTTCTTTGGAGCATCGCCAGTGAAATTTTTGAGCCCGTTCCGGTGTTTCGCCGCCGGCGCCGCGTTGTCCATTGTGGCCGGCGCCTTGTTTGCCGTCGCGCCGGCATCGGCGAAAGCTCAGGCCGCGCGCGAGACCGGTCCGAGCGCGCTCGACCTGTCGGGCCTGACGGCGTCGGGCAGCTACCTGGCCGCGCGCCACGCCGGCCAGCAGCGAGACGCGCTGGCCGCCGCGGCCTACTACCGGGCGGCGCTGCGCCGCGACCCTGGGAATATCGATCTGCTCGACCGCGCCTTCCTGTCATTGGTCGTCGGCGGCGACATTGGCGAGGCGACCAAGCTCGCCGAACGCGTCGTCCAATCCGATCGATCCGATCGCGTAGCCCGTCTGGTAATGGGCGTGCACGATCTCAAGATCAGCCATTACGCCACGGCGCGCCGCAACCTCGCCCAGTCGGTGCGCGGACCGATCACCGATCTGACGGCGACGCTGCTGGCGGCGTGGAGCCAGGCCGGCGCCGGCGACGCGAAAGCCGCGGTGGCGACCATCGATCGCCTGTCGGGCCCCGATTGGTACGGAATCTTCAAGGATCTGCATGCCGGCCTGATCCTCGACAATGCCGGGCACAAGAAAGACGCCGGCAAGCGCCTCGAGCGCGCCTACAAGCAGGATCCGACGGCGCTGCGCGTCGTCGAGGCCTATGGCGGCTGGCTGTCGCGCAACAAGACGCCCAAGGAAGCGCTCGAGGTATTCGAGGCCTTCGACAAGGTGTTGCCGCGCCATCCGCTGATCGTCGACGAGATGAACAAGGTCAAAGCCGGCGACAAGCTGCCTTTGCTCGTGACCGGACCGCAAGCCGGCGCCGCCGAAGCTTTGTATGGGCTCGGCGCCTCGCTCGGCCGCCGCGGCGGCGAAGACCTTGGCCTGGTCTATCTGCAACTGGCGCTGCATCTGGCGCCGAGCCATCCGCTGGCGCTGCTGTCGCTGGCCGATCTCTATGAATCGCTCAAGAAGCCGGACATGGCGATCAAGGTCTATGAGCGCATTCCGGCGAATTCGCCGTTGTATCGCAACGCCTCGATCCAGATGGCGGCCGACCTCGATACGCTCGACCGCGGCGACGATGCGCAGAAGCGCCTCGAGGAAATCATCAAGGCCGATCCGAAGGATCTCGAAGCCATTCTGGCGCTGGGCAATCTCGAGCGCGGCCACAAGAAGTTCGCGGAGTGCGGCGAGGCCTATACCAAGGCCATCGACCTGATCGGCAAGCCGGAGAAGTCGAACTGGACCGTGTTCTACTTCCGCGGCATCTGCTACGAGCGCGCCAAGCAGTGGCCCAAGGCGGAAGCTGATCTGAAGAAGGCTTTGGAGCTGTTCCCCGACCAGCCGCACGTTCTCAATTATCTCGGCTATTCCTGGATCGATCAGGGTGTGAACCTCGACGAGGGCATGGCCATGATCAAGAAGGCGGTCGCGCAGCGTCCGGACGACGGCTACATCGTCGACTCGCTCGGCTGGGCCTATTACCGGCTCGGCAATTACGAGGAGGCGACCAAGGAACTCGAGCGCGCCATCGGTCTCAAACCCGAGGATCCGACCATCAACGATCACCTCGGCGATGCCTATTGGCGCGTTGGCCGCAAGCTGGAAGCGACCTTCCAGTGGGCCCATGCGCGCGACCTGAAGCCTGATCCGGACGAACTGCCGAAGATTCTGGAGAAGCTGAAGCACGGTCTGCCCGAGGAAGCGACCTCACAGGCCACTTCGACGGACAAGCCGCCGGCCAAGCAGGGCAACGGCGGTTAGGGCTTCTTGCTCGCTCGCGCCAAGATCAATCTGACGCTGCGCGTCACCGGCCGACGTGCCGACGGCTATCACGAGCTTGAAAGCCTCGTCGTCTTCGCCGGTGTCGCCGATACGCTGACGCTGGAGCCGGCGGGCCATGTCAGCATCGACGTCCGCGGGCCGTTCGCCGATGTCGTCGGCGCGGCGGGCGACAACCTCATCGTCAAGGCGCACGACCGCCTGGCGGCTTTGGTGCCGGGCCTCAAGGGCGGGCGCTTCGTCCTCGACAAGCATATTCCCGTCGCCGCCGGCATTGGCGGCGGTTCGGCCGATGCCGCGGCGGCGCTGCGCCTGTTGGCGCGGCTCAACGATCTGTCGCTCGACGACGCGCGCATCATGACCGCGGCCTTGGCGACCGGCGCCGACGTGCCGGTCTGTGTCGGCTCGCGCGCCTGCGTCATGAGCGGCATCGGCGAACGGCTGTCGCCGCCGCTGGCGCTGGCGCCGCTGCCGGCGGTGCTGGTCAATCCGCGCGTCGGCGTCGCGACGCGCGACGTGTTTGCCGCGCTCGCGCGCCAAAACTTGGCCAGGGATGGTCTGCCGCAACACGCGCGCCCGATGGGCGAGGTGCCGCTCGGCCTCGACGCGCTGATCGATTATCTCGGCCAGCACGGCAACGACCTGACCGAGCCGGCGATCGCCTGCGCGCCCGTCATCGGCGAGGTGCTGGCGGCAATGCGCGCGCTGCCCGGCGCGCGGCTGTCGCGCATGTCGGGCTCGGGCGCGACCTGCTTTGCGCTCTTTTCGACGCCGGCCGAAGCCGAAGCGGCGGCGCGGCATCTCGCCGATCGCAACTGGTGGGTGGCGCCGACGACGTTCGCGGGCACGCCTTGAATTTCCCGCACTTTAAGGGAACTGTTGCCGCCCATATGATTTGCCGTCACAGGACAGACGGCGGGACGACCGGAGACGTGACATGAAATGGCGATGGCTTGCGATGGCGACGCTGGTTCTCGTCGGCGGGGGCCTTGTCGCCACCGATCCGGCGCTTGCCCGCAAGGGCAACAAGGCGCGTGTCAAATACGCTCGCTGCCATGACGCGCTCGGTGGCCCGACTTGGCGCGGCATCTGGTTCAACACCGAGCCGCGGCCGAACGGCTGCTCGCCGGCGGTCTTTCAGTATGGCCGGTTTATCGGTCAGGACCCCGACTCGAACATCCGCTTCCAGCTGATGCGCGATCCGGAGACCGGCTACACCGTGTCACGGTAGGTCTGCCGCATGTTCGGAGCTCATGGTGAGGAGCACGCCGCTCCTCAGGACGAGGCCGGTGTCAGAACGCCCGGGCGATACAGAACGCCACGGTTTCTTCCAGCGCGGTCTTGATCTCCGACGCCGGTACCAGCGCCAGCGCGTCGGTGGCGATCGAGCCGTAGTGCCGGGCGCGGCCGAGCGTATCCTCGATGGCGTGATGCTTGGTCATCAGGCCGATGGCGTGATCGAGATCGCCATCCTCGATCTTGCCTTCGCCGAGGGTGCGATTCCAGAACGCGCGCTCGGCGTCCGAGCCGCGGCGGAACGACAGCACCACCGGCAGCGTGATCTTGCCCTCGCGGAAGTCGTCGCCGACATTCTTGCCGAGCTTGGCCGACTTGCCGCCATAGTCGAGCGCGTCGTCGACGAGCTGGAAGGCGATGCCGAGATTCATGCCGTAGGAGCGGCAGGCGGCGATCTCCGCCTTGTCGCGGCCGGCCAGCACCGGGCCGACCTCGCAGGCCGCGGCGAACAATTCCGCGGTCTTGGCGCGGATCACGGCGAGATATTCGTCCTCGTTTGTCGCGGTATTCTTGGCGGCCCCGAGCTGCATTACCTCGCCCTCGGCGATCACCGCCGCGGCCGAGGACAGGATGTCGAGCGCGGTGAGGTTGCCGACCTCGACCATCATCTTGAAGGCCTGGCCGAGCAGGAAGTCGCCGACCAGAACGCTCGCCTCGTTGCCCCACAGCATGCGCGCCGCCTGCTTGCCGCGGCGCATGTCGCTCTGGTCGACGACGTCGTCGTGCAGCAGCGTCGCGGTGTGCATGAATTCCACGGCGGCCGCGAGCTTGATGTGGCCGTCGCCGGCGTAGCCGGATAGCTGCGCCATGGCGAGCGTCAGCATCGGCCGCAGCCTTTTGCCGCCCGACGAGATCAGGTGGTTGGCCACCTCCGGGATCATGGTGACGTCGGACCCGGTGCGGTCGAGAATCGTCGAATTGACGCGCTCCATCGCCGGCGCCAACTGCTTGACGAGGCGCTCAATCGACGCCGCCGAGGACGGGCCTTGAGGATTTTCGAAAGGAACCACGACGGCCAAGGCGCTCACTCCTGAGTAGATCGATGCTCGATTTATCGCGCCTCGACACGAGGGACAAGCCGAGCATAGAAACGCTATGGTGACGGGGCAAGACCTTGCCGGTCGGGGTCGGAAACAGGGGCGAAAATGGACGAGCGCGTCGACAGCGCGGCGGTGGCGGTGGATGACCGGCCGCTCGGACAGGAGGCCTGCCGCGTGGCCGTCCTGGTGCCCTGCTACAACGAAGAAGCCGCCGTCGCCAAGGTCGTCACCGACTTCAAGGCGGCGCTGCCGGACGCCGTCGTCTATGTCTTCGATAACAATTCGACCGATAACACCATTGCCGTGGCGCAGGCCGCCGGCGCCGTGGTGCGCCAAGAGAAACACCAGGGCAAGGGCTTCGTGCTGCGCCGCATGTTCAGCGACATCGACGCCGACATCTACGTGCTGGTCGACGGCGACGCCACCTATGACGCGCCCAGCGCGCCGAAGATGATCGACCTGCTGCTGCGCGAGCGCCTCGACATGGTGGTCGGCAAGCGCATCGACCAGGAAGTGGCCGCCTATCGCGCCGGCCACCGCGCCGGCAACTGGCTCCTGACCGCGTTCGTCGCCGCGGTGTTCGGATCGCGTTTCGACGACATGCTGTCGGGCTACCGGGTGTTCTCGCGCCGCTACGTCAAATCCTTTCCGATGCTGTCGTCGGGATTCGAGATCGAGACCGAGCTCACGGTCCACGCCCTCGAGCTCGGCCTGCCGGCGGCCGAGGTCGACACGCCGTATTACGCCCGACCGGAAGGCTCGACCTCCAAACTCAACACCTGGCGCGACGGCTTTCGCATCCTGTGGATGATCGCGCAGCTTTATCGCAGCGAGCGGCCGTTTCCATTTTACGGCGCGATCGGCTGCGTGCTGGCGCTGATCTCGGTCGTGCTGGCGATCCCGATCATCGTCACCTTCATTGAAACGCATCTGGTGCCGCGCCTGCCGACGGCGATGCTGGCGATGGGCCTGATGCTGATGGCGTTCCTGTCGGTCGCGGTTGGCCTGGTGCTCGACACCGTGACGCGCGGCCGTCGCGAGATCAAACTGCTCGCCTATCTCAACCACCGTGCTGCGGGTGATGAAAGGCGAAAGGGGTAGGCGATGTCATTCGGGCGAAGCCTCATACTCCGCTCATCCCCGCGCAAGGGGAAATTCAGTTCTTTCTTTCAGCGTCGTACTGGATCCCCGCTTTCGCGGGGACGAACGGGGATTTGATGAAGGAGATCGTCCGCACCAACGACTTCGTCCTCGTCTCGGCGATCACCGCGCTGCTCGATGGCGCCGGTATCGAACACGCCGTGTTCGACCAGAACATGAGCGTGCTGGAAGGTTCGCTCGGCGTTTTGCCGCGCCGGGTCCTGGTGGCTGACGACGAGGTCAAAGCGGCGCGCCAGTTGCTGGTCGAAGCCGGGCTCGGCCATGAGCTGCGGCCCGACGGCGCCTGAGACGCATGAGCGTTGACCGCGACATCACCGACGATGCCGTTCTCGGCGGCCGGTTGCGGCTGTTGCAGCCCAAGCGCGGCCATCGCGTCGGTCATGACGCCATTTTGCTCGCCGCCGCGACTCGCGGCGCGTCCGGCGAACGCGCCGTCGATCTCGGCGCCGGCATTGGCGGAGCCGGGCTCGCTTTGGCTTGTCGCATTCCCGGTATCGACGTGACGTTGGTCGAGATCGATTCGGCGCTCTGCGCGCTCGCTGACGAAAATGCCGAGCGCAATGCTCTGGCGGATCGTGTGCGCGCGGTGAGCTGTGACGTGGAAGATATCGACGCGCTGGCGGCGGTGGGGCTGCGCGCGGCGAGCTTCGATCGCGCGCTGATGAACCCGCCGTTCAATGATCCAGCTCGCCAGCAGAGTTCGCCCGATCCGCGGCGGCGGCTGGCGCATGTCGCCGACGATGGTTTGGCCGCGCGCTGGATGGCGACCGCGGCGTTCCTGCTCAAGCCGCGCGGCGTGCTGACGCTGATCTGGCGCGCGGTGGCGCGCAACGACATTGTGCGGGCGATGCAGGCGGAGTTCGGCGAAATCGCCGTGCAGCCAGTCATGCCGCGGCCGGACGCCGATCCGATCCGCGTGCTGGTGCGCGCGGTCAAGGATGCAAGCGGGCTATTGCCGGACTATCCGCCGCTGCTGCTCAACGATGCGGCGGGCAAACCGACGCCCGCGGCGGAAGAGATCCTGCGCGCGGCGCTGCCGCTGCCAATGGCCCGGGCCTAGTTCAGTGGTTGCCGCCGACGCGGCGTTTGATGGTGTGACGCGCGCGATCCAGCATGCGGCCGTCGAATGACGACAGTGCCAGGACCGTACCGATCAGCAGGAACAGAATGGCGAGTTTGGGGTCCATGGGTTCAATATCCGCCGTGGCGGCCTTCCAGAAGTCGTGTCGTTCGCCCCGCCGCTTAAGTGGCGATCGCATTGGGGTGAGACCAAGGCCTGGCACCAACCACGCCATGGTTAACGAAGTGCAAATTTTAGTGATCGGGGCTCACCGCTCTCCGGGCCATACATTGGTACCGAACCGGTCCCGCAGCCGGCTTTGACTCGCTGTCCCGAGCCTGACTAACTGGCACGATGGGAACCTTTCTTTCGCGCTTCTTCGCCGCCTTCAACGTCCTGCTGCCGCCGCGGTTCCGCGCCGACATCCCGGTGGTACCGGTGGTGCGGCTGGCCGGCGTCATCGGCGTCAATACGCCGCTGCGGCCGGGCATGACGCTCGCCGGCCTGGCCAAGACGCTTGATCGCGCCTTTTCGGTGCCGCGCGCCCGCGCCGTGGCCTTGCTGATCAACTCGCCCGGCGGGTCGCCGACCCAGTCGCACTTGATCTTCCGCCGCATCCGCCAGTTGGCGGAGGAAAAGAAGATGACGGTGCTGGCCTTCATTGAGGATGCCGGCGCCTCCGGCGGTTACATGCTGGCCTGCGCCGCCGACGAGATCATCTGCGACGACTATTCGGTGGTCGGTTCGATCGGCGTTGTCGGCGGCTCGTTCGGCTTTCCCGAACTGATGAAGAAGCTCGGCATCGAGCGGCGCGTCTACACCGCCGGCGACCGCAAGGTGATGCTCGATCCGTTCCTTGAGGAGAAGCCCGAGGACGTCAAACGCATCAAGGCGATCCAGGCCGACATGCACGCGCATTTCATCGACCTGGTGAAGAAGCGCCGCGGTACCCGGCTTAAGGGCGCCGACAAGACCTTGTTCTCCGGCGAGTTCTGGACCGCCTCACGGGCCATCGAACTCGGGCTGGCCGACGGTCGCGGCGAAGTCCGCTCCACGTTGCGCGAGCGCTATGGCGACAAGGTGCGCACGCCGCTGATCGCCGCGGAGCGATCGTTCCTCGGCCGCCGGCTGTCGCTGGCGGGTCTGCTCGGCGGGGCAGGGCGCGCCGGTTTTGCCGACGAGATCATATCGGCGCTGGAAGAGCGCGCCCTTTGGTCGCATTACGGATTGTAAAGCCTGGGGCGTGTTTCCGGTCGCGAAATCGCCGCGATTGGTCAGAATGATCCGGGAACTGTGTGGCAAGGACTGGTGTCCTGCAAGGAGTTGCTATGCCCGCGATTCTGCTGTCGCCGTTGGTGAAATGGTCGCTTGCCGCGCTCGGCGGCGCGATGGTCGTGCACTGGGTCGTCAAGGAAGCCCGCCGCATCAACGACGAGCTCGACGAGCAGCGCCGCGTGCGAGTGCGCGTTTCCGACCGCGAAGCGCGGCCGACCTTGCGGCGCAACCCGGCGACCGGCGAGTACAGGCTTTAAGACGGTGTTGAGGATAAGGCGGGAAGCGTGGCCTGGCTAACGGGCCGCGCGATGATCGCCCGTCACCAGAGCACCCAGGAATAGCGCCAACAGTCCCATTCCAATGAGCTGAAACGCCAACATTCAATCCCCTGTTCTCTTGCCCGCCTGTGACGTGGGTTTCTAACCCGTCAGTTTCAAGATCGCCTAAAGTCGATCGTTACAAGTGTCTCGACTTGACCCATTGGGGAGCCGCCGATAGGGTCCGGCCGCCAATAGCCTTTAAAATCAGTAACAAAACGAACGTCGGGACCATACGTTCCATGGCCGCGCAGCCCAACCTCGATCCGTCGCGCTCATTCCAGGGCCTCATCCTCGCCCTGCAGGAATTCTGGGCCGGGCAGGGCTGCGTCATCCTGCAGCCCTACGACATGGAAGTCGGCGCCGGCACCTTTCATCCGGCGACCACCTTGCGCGCGCTCGGGCCGAAGCCGTGGAACGCGGCTTACGTGCAGCCGTCGCGCCGGCCCAAGGACGGCCGCTATGGCGAGAACCCGAACCGGCTGCAGCACTATTATCAGTTCCAGGTGATCCTGAAGCCGTCGCCGCCGGACATCCAGCAGCTTTATCTCGACTCGCTGAAGGTCATCGGCATCTCGTCCGATCTCCATGATATCCGCTTCGTAGAGGACGACTGGGAAAGCCCGACGCTCGGCGCCTGGGGTCTCGGCTGGGAATGCTGGTGCGACGGCATGGAAGTGTCGCAGTTCACCTACTTCCAGCAGGTCGCCGGCGTCGAATGCGCGCCGGTCGCCGGCGAATTGACTTACGGGCTCGAGCGCCTCGCTATGTATGTGCAGGGTGTCGACCGCGTCTATGATTTGAACTTCAACGGTCTCGATGGCGATCGAAAGGTGACCTACGGCGACGTCTTCCTGCAGGCCGAGCGCGAATACTCGAAACATAATTTCGAAGTCGCCGACACCGGCATGCTGTTCGAGCAGTTCAAGATGGCTGAACAGGCCTGCAAGAAGTATCTCGACGCCGGTTACAACGAAGACAAGTCGAAGCACGCGATGGCGCTGCCGGCCTACGACCAGTGCATCAAGGCGAGCCACGTCTTCAATTTGCTCGACGCCCGCGGCGTCATTTCGGTCACGGAGCGGCAGAGCTACATCCTGCGCGTGCGCGAGCTGGCGAAAGCCTGCGGCGCCGCCTGGCTCGCCACCGAAGCCGGCGGGGCTGGCTGACGCAAGGCGTCGTTCAGAACCGCGTCGTCACCGCGACCAGCCAGTCCGGCATCGCTTCGGTCAGACCGGTTTCGATCGTGTGGTCCAATCCGGTCAGAATGAAAAGTCCGATCATCGCCAGCGTGGTGCCGATCACGGGCTTGGCCCATTTCGACGAGCGCGTCAGCCAATCGCGCCTGAGAAAGATCGCCTGCCGCGAACCGTAGGCCAGGACGAGGATCGGCGTTGCCGCGCCGAGGCCGAAGGCCAGCATGATGACCGTTGCTTGAGCGATGCCGCCGCCCTGGCTGGCGAGCCCGATCGCCGCGCCGAGCGTCGGTCCGCTGCAGGGCGACCATACGGCGCCGAGCAGCGCGCCGAGCATCAATTGCCCGAGCAATCCCTTGGGCTGGATGCGATCGATGAGGTTTTGTCCGCCGGTCGCCAGCGGTGCCGCCGCCGCGCCGAGGCGCGCCTGCAGCGCCGGGACCAGCATGACGATACCCATCGCCAGCAGCAGGACGGCGACGGCCGCGCGTAACACCGATGCGTCGAGCCCGATGCTGAAGCCGAGACTGGCGATGGTCACGCCGACGGCGGTGAACGAGACGACGAGTCCGAGCGCCAGCATGGCCGGCCCGAGCTTGTGGCGCTCGATGACGCTGAGAAGAATGATCGGCAGCAGCGGCAGGACGCATGGCGACAATGTCGACAAGGCGCCCGCCGCGTAGCTGAGGCCGAGACTGGCCAAACCTGGCATGATGTGAAGTCCGGTCTCGTCAGAAACCCTTGGCGATCAAGCCGCGGATCTGGGCCGGATCGGTCTGGCCGGTCGAGCGGCCGACTTCGTTGCCGCCCTTGAACACGATCAGGGTGCTCTGCGTGGTCACCTTGAATTGCTTCAGCGTATCCTTGGCCGAATCGAAATCGACTTCGTAGGTCACGAGCGACGGGCGTTCCTTTTCGATGGCCGACAGGGTCGGCTTCTGCTGCTTGCAGACGGGACACCACGGCGCGGTGACCTCGACGAGGATGGTCCTGCCCGCGGCTTGTGAATTCTTGAAAGCCTTGCCGTCGAACGGCTGGCCCGCAAAAGCGGTCGCCGTGGTGAGGGCGAAAGCGGCCATCGCCGCGGCAATGCGAATTGACATCGTCGACATACAGTCCTCCTGCGAGCGGTGGTTGATGGGCTCGCGGCAGGATGTTCGTGGCGCCTCGGCGAAAGGTTACGTTGCGCGCTTCACGTATTCGTGACGAGGATCGGGTCGCGCAAGGACGCGCTCTGTGCCATCGAACGCGCGCATGGATGACAGGGCTTCGGTCGAGCGGTATTTGGCGGGCCTGATGCGGGCCGCCCAGTCGGGCGACCGGCCGGCTTATTCGCTTTTGCTGCGCGACCTGACCGGCCGCTTGCGCCGTATCGTGCGCAGTCAGCGATCCTTTCTCGGCGACGCCGACATCGAGGATGTCGTGCAGGACGTGCTTCTCTCGGTTCACACCGCGCGCGCGAGCTGGGATCCGGGCCGGCCGTTCCTGCCGTGGCTGTTCGCGATCATCCGCAATCGCCTTGCCGATACCGCCCGCCAATACGCGCGCCAGAAGAAACATGAGGTCGAGCTGGATCTCGATGTAACCTTTCTGGCCGACGATACGAACGGTCCTCTGGACGCCTATGGCGATCCGGATGCTTTGAGAGCTGCCATCGAACGTCTGCCGGCGGCGCAGCGGACAGCCATCGAGATGCTGAAATTGAAACAGTGGTCATTGAAGGACGCCGCGGCGGCGAGTGGATCGAGCATCAGCGCGCTCAAGGTTTCGGTGCACCGGGCGATGACCAGCCTGCGCAAGACGCTCAAGGACGTGTGAGCCCGATCATGGATACTGGGAGGCTGTTGCAACTGATTGAGGACGATGCGCGGCCGGTCCGGCCGTTGCTCGGACCGTGGACGCGGACCGGCCTCTGGCTGCTCGCCAGTGCGGTCTATGTGGCGATCGTGGTCGCGCTCATGGGCCTGCGCGGCGATTGGCCGGCCAAACTGGGCGACGGACGGTATTTGTTCGAGCAGGCCGTCAGCCTGCTGACCGCGCTGGCGGCGGCGGTCGCGGCCTTTGCGTCGGTGGTGCCCGGCGCGAATCGCAAGATCATGGTGCTGCCGGCGGCGTTGGCTTTACTGTGGGTCGTGGGCCTCGGGCAGGGCTGCCTGGCCGACTGGCTGCGTGCGGGGCCGGCCGGTCTTTCGATCAGGTCCGACTGGCTGTGTTTCCCCGCGATCGCCATGGTGGGGGCGGGGCCGGCGCTGTTTATTGTCTGGTTATTGCGGCGCGGCGCGCCGCTGACCCCGGTTCTCAGCATCGCGCTTGCCGGGCTGGCGGCGGCCGGATTGGGCAATTTCGGCCTGCGGCTTTTCCACACCGAGGACTCCGCCATGATGGTGCTGTTATGGCAGGTTGGTAGCGTCGCGGTCCTGACCGTGCTGCTGGCATGCGCCGGGGGCCATATTCTGCGCTGGCGGGGCCTGCCCTCCGGTCGCTGAAGCGCCCTTCGGCTCCTTGCACGGCGCGCCGGCGACGATGCGACGGTAACGAAGGGTGAAAGAAGCGGACCATGCTCACCATCATCCTCATCGTTGCGGCGGTCGTCGTCATTGCCGTCATCGTCCTGTTCAACCGCCTGGTGCGCGCGCGGCAGATGGCGAACGAAGCCTGGAGCGGCATCGACGTGCAGCTCAAGCGCCGCGCCGAACTGGTGCCGAACCTGGTCGAGACCGTGAAGGGCTACGCCGCGCATGAACGTGGCGTGCTCGAAGAGGTCGTCAAGCTGCGCGGCCAGGCCGGCGCGCTGGCGCGCGACGACATCGCCGGCCGCGCCCAGGTCGAAGGCGCATTGTCGCTGGCGCTCGGCAAACTGATGGCGCTGGCCGAGAACTATCCCGACCTCAAGGCCAGCGCCAACTTCCTCGAGCTGCAGCGCCAACTCTCGACGCTCGAGAACGAGTTGCAGATGGCGCGGCGCTATTACAACGGCGCGGCGCGCAACCAGAATGTGCTGGTGCAGTCGTTCCCGTCGAACATCGTCGCCGGGCTGTTCGGCTTTGCCGAGCGGCCGTTCTTCGAACTCTCCAGCGAGAGCGAGCGCGCGGTGCCGCAGGTGTCGCTCGGCGCCGGGTCATGAGGCGGCTTGCAACCATCGCCGCTCTGCTGATCGCGCTGGCGCTCGGCGCCGGTCATGCCGCGGCGACCGAAGCGATCCTCAATTTCGATTCCACCGTCAGCCTCGCGCATGACGGCGAACTCACCGTCACCGAGCGTATCCGCGTCCGCGCCGAAGGCGCCAGCATCCGTCGCGGCATCTTCCGGGATTTCCCGCTGACCTTCATCGACGCGCAAGGGCATCTGCGCGAAGTGTCGTTCTCGCTGATCGACGTGACGCGCGACGGCAAGGCTGAACCGCATTTCACCGAGCGCAAGAGCGGCGGCATCATCCGCATCTATGCCGGCGACAAGGACGTGATGCTGCCGGCCGGCGAGCACACCTATGTCGTCCGCTACAAGACCAGCAGGCAAGTGCGCTGGTTCGACGGCAGACCGGAACTGAACTGGAACGTCACCGGCAATTTCTGGAATTTCCCGATCGAGGCCGCGAGCTACCGGCTCGAACTTGCCGACAAACTGAAGCCGACGCGCTGGCTCGCCTTCACCGGCCCGCGCGGTGCGCGCGGTACCGACTGGCGCGGCGCCATCAATGGCGATGGCGTGCTCGACGTCGCGACGACGCGGCCGCTCGCCGCCGGCGAAGGCTTCACCGTCGTTGCGGCGCTGCCCGACGGCGCGGTGATGGCGCCGACGCAAAGCGACGAGTTCTGGTGGATGCTGCGCGACAACCGCGCCTGGATCCTCGGAGGCGGCGGCTTCGTCGCGGTGCTGATCTATTACGTCATGGCCTGGCGCGCGGTCGGCCGCGATCCGCGGCGCGGCACCATCATCCCGCTGTTCTATCCGCCCAAGGACGTGTCGCCGGGGCTCGCCAACTACATCGAGAATTGGGGCTTCGGCCGCGAGAAATGGCGCGCCTTCACCGCCGCCGCGTTGTCGCTCGCGGTGCGCGGCCTCATTCGCTTCGAGCAAGACGCCTCGGGCAAGACGCTGACGCTGAAATCGACCGGCAAGTCCGCGCCGGGCGGCACCACGGCGTTGCCGGACGGCGAGCGCGCCATCGAGAGCTGGGTCGATGGCCATGGCGGCAGCATCACCATCGACAAGAAGAATGGCGCGAAGGTCGCCGAGATCGGCGGCAAGTTCACGACCGCCATCGAGGGCGAAAACAAGAACCGCTTCTTCCGCCGCAATCTCGGCTACGTCGTCGCCGGCGTGGCGATGACCTTCGCCATCATCATCGGCACCATCGCGTTCGGCGGCATGCGCGAGGACGACATCATGATCGTGGTCTTCACCGGCTTCGCCAGTTTCTGGCTCGGCATGTTCCTGGTGCCGATCGCGCTCGCCATCTTCGGCGCGCACAACTTCGCCGGCGCGGTGCGCGCGGCGCTGACGCTGGTCGTGCTCGTCATCTTCGGCAGTATCGCTTATTCGTTCCTGGGTGACGCGCTGCCGGAGGGCTTGGCCGCGAGCGTATTACCGGCCGTCATGTCCTTCGTCGCAGACCACCCGTTGCCGTTCCTGCTGATCATCGGCTTTGCCGCGCTCAACGGCCTGTTCGTCTGGCTGATGCGGGCGCCGACCGCGCTCGGCCGGCCGATCATGGATCAGCTCGACGGTTTCAAGCTCTATCTCGAGACCGCCGAATCCGACCGCCTCAATCTGCAGGCGCCGGAGATCACCGCCGAGCGCTTCGAGGCGCTGCTGCCGTATGCGGTGGCGCTCAATGTCGAGAAGCCGTGGTCGGATGCCTTCGCCGCGGCGCTCAAGCGCGCCCATCCCGAGGATGCCGATCCGATGCGGCACTACCAGCCGGCCTGGACAAGCGGCGGCTGGTCGGGCTCCAACTTCGCCAGCACCGTATCCTCCACGGTCGCGAGCACGGCGAGCGCGCTGGCCTCGGCCGTGCCGGTGTCGTCCGGCTCGTCGGGTTTTTCCGGCGGCGGTGGCGGCTCGGGCGGCGGCGGCGGTGGCGGCGGCGGCGGCGGGTGGTGAGCCGCCGGGTGACATCAGCGGCCGCACTTGCTAGGCAGGCGGCGCATTTCCCCCATTGAATCGACCGTCATGCCCGACCTTCTGCTTGAGCTGTTTTCCGAGGAAATCCCGGCGCGGATGCAGGCGCGCGCCGCCGACGACCTGAAAAAGCTGGTCACCGACCGGCTGGTCGCGGCCGGTCTGGTCTATGAGGGCGCCAAGGCCTTCGCCACGCCGCGCCGCCTGGCGCTTACCGTGCAGGGCGTGCCGGCGCGCCAGCCCGACCTCAAGGAAGAGCGCAAGGGTCCCAAGGTCGGCGCCCCGGAACAGGCGATCGCCGGCTTCATGAAGGCCGCGGGCCTGACCTCGATCGATCAGGCCAAGGTACAGGCCGACAAGAAGGGCGACTTCTATGTCGCCATCACCGAGCGACAAGGCCGCGACGCCGTCGAGGTGATCGCCGAAATGATCCCCGAGATCGTGCGCGGCTTCCCGTGGCCGAAGTCGATGCGCTGGGGTTCCGGCAAGCTGAACTGGGTGCGGCCGCTGCACTCGATCATCGCCACCTTCGGCCCGGAGACCGAGGAGCCGGTAGTGCTGCCGTTCGACGTCGACGGCATCAAGGCCGGCAACGAAACGCGCGGTCATCGCTTCATGGCGCCCGCGGCCTTCAAGGTGCGCCGCTTCGACGATTACGTCGCCGCGCTCGACAAGGCCAAGGTCGTGCTCGATCCGGCGCGGCGCATGGACATCATCCGCACCGACGCCAGGAACCTTGCTTTCGCGCAGGGCTTCGAACTCGTCGAGGACGAGGGCCTCACCGCGGAAGTCGCCGGCCTCGTCGAATGGCCGGTGCCGCTGATGGGTTCGTTCGACAAGGACTTCCTCGCCATTCCCGGCGAAGTCATCCGCTCGACGATCCGCGCCAACCAGAAATGTTTCGTGCTGCGCGATCCGGCGACCAGCAAGCTCGTCAACAAGTTCATCCTTGTATCGAACATCGAGGCGACTGACGGCGGCAAAGCCATCGTCGCCGGCAATGAGCGCGTCATCCGTGCGCGCCTGTCGGACGCCAAGTTCTTCTACGACACCGATTTGAAGACCAAGCTCGAGGATCGCCTGCCCAAGTTCGCTTCGATCGTGTTCCACGAAAAGCTCGGCAGCCAGGCCGAACGCATCGCCCGCATCGTCGCCCTGGCCGGCGATCTCGCGTCGCTCATCGGCGCCGACCGGGACAAGGCCGAGCGCGCCGCCTCGCTGTGCAAGGCCGACCTGCTGACCGAAGTGGTCGGCGAATTCCCCGAACTGCAGGGCCTGATGGGCCGCTACTACGCCGAGGCGCAAGGCGAGGACGAAGCGGTGGCGCATGCCATCGAGGATCACTACCGGCCGAAGGGCCCGGACGATCTGGTGCCGTCCGATCCGGTTGCCGTCGCGGTGGCGCTGGCCGACAAGATCGACACGCTCGTCGGCTTCTGGGCGATCGACGAAAAGCCGACCGGCTCGAAGGATCCTTATGCGCTGCGCCGCGCGGCGCTGGGGCTGATCCGCATCATCATCGACAACCAGTTGCGCTTGCCGCTGCGCCGCCTGCTGTGGCGGCACTTCGGTTCGGTGGCGCGCGACGAGGCGCTGGCGGAGGCCTTCGCCGTGCTGCATCCAATTCACGACGACATCGTCGCCATCAGCGGCAGCGACATCGAACTGGCGATGAAGCTTGAAGTGCTGGTGTCGGAAAAGGAACGCAAGATCGCCAGCCCGAAGCTGGTCGAGGCGCATTCCTTCGTCGCGCCGACCGGCGATCTGCTGTCGTTCTTCGCCGACCGCCTCAAGGTGCAGTTGCGCGAGCAGGGCGCGCGGCACGATCTTGTCGATGCCGTGTTCGCGCTGTCCGGCCAGGATGACTTGCTGATGGTCGTGCGCCGCGTCGAGGCGCTGGGCCAGTTTCTCGACACCGACGACGGCAAGAACCTGCTCGCCGGCGTCAAGCGCGCCTCGAACATCCTGCGCATCGAGGAGAAGAAGGACGGCAAGGCCTATGCGGGCGCCGTCAATGCGTCGCTGCTCAAGGAAGCCGAAGAGAAGGCTCTGGCTTCGGCCATCGCCGCGGCCAAGCAGGAGACGTCGGCGGCCGTCGGCAAGGAAGACTTCGCCGCCGCCATGCGTGCGCTGGCCAAATTGCGGCCGACCGTCGACGCCTTCTTCGACAAGGTCACGGTGAACGCCGACGACAAGGCGGTGCGCGCCAACCGCCTGATCCTGCTCAACGAGATCCGCGAAGCCACCCGCGCGGTGGCCGACTTCTCGCGTATCGAGGGCTGATCTTTCTTTCCCTCACCTTCTTACTTCCCTCTCCCCTTGTGGGAGAGGGTGGATCGCGCTGAGCGTCAGCGAAGCGCGAGC